>CAVUKT010000050.1:0-151496 GCA_963742055.1 uncultured Actinomycetes bacterium
TTGATCATGGGAGCGTTAACATGAACGTCGACCGCGACGTCCAGCGCGGCCTGGGCGTGCAGCAGCACCGGGTAGTAGATCGGCTGGACGGCCACCGCGTCCGGCGTGGTGACGATCGGCGCGATCACGTTCACCATCTGGGCCAGGTTCGCCATCCGCACCCAGTCGCAGTTCCGGACGAAGATGTTCAGGTAGGTGGCCGACGGCCAGCGCGTCGGCGAAGGTGTAGCGCTCCTCCAGCGCGCCGGTCATCTTGCGGTACCAGACGTTCCACTCGTCGTAGGCGATCCGCGGCGGCTCGGCGATCTTCTGCCGGTAGGCCGCCCGCTCGATGAGCGCCCGGGTACACCGGATCGCGCGCTCGGCCTGGTGCGGCTGCAGCACGTTGGTCCAGTAGTCGTCGGACGCCGGTGTAGATGTGCAGCGAGTGGTAGTCGACCAGCGGGGCCATCCCGTCGATGACCACCCGGTCCCAGTCGTTCCAGCCGTTCATGCCGCAGCTGACCAGCTTGGCCTGCGGGTCGAGCATCCTGATCGCCCGGGCCCACCGGGTCGCCTCGCGCACGTACTCCTCGGCCGACAGCGCGCCGACCTGCCAGTCGCCGTACATCTCGTTGCCCAGGCCCCAGTAGCGGACCCGGTAGGGCTGCTCGTGCCCGTTGTCCGCGCCGCTGCTTCGCCCAGGCCGTGTCGCCGCGCCAGTTGCAGTACTCGACCCAGGCCAGCGCCTCTTCCAGCGTGCCGGTGCCCATGTTCAGGCAGATGTACGGGCTCGGTGCCGAGCTCCGCGCAGTAGGCCAGGAACTCGTCGGTGCCGAACCGGTTGGACTCCTCGCCGCCCCAGGCCAGCTCGGGCCGGCGTGGCCGGCCGTCCTTCGGGCCCGATGCCGTCGGCCCAGTGGTAGTTGCTGACGAAGTTCCCGCCCGGCCAGCGCAGCACGCCCATCCGCAGCTCGCGCAGCAGGCTCGAGCACGTCCTTGCGGAAGCCGTGCTCGTCGCGAGCGGGGAGCCCTCGTCGTACAGGCCGCCGTAGATGCAGCGGCCGAGGTGCTCGACGAATCCGCCGAACACGTTGCGGTCGAGCTGGCCGACGGGCCGGGCGGGGTCAACGGCGATCCGGGTCACTGACGTCCTCCTCTGCTCTCGGTCCGTCGGGCTGGGCCTGGCGTGACTCGGGACCGGGGCGGGCCTGCCGCCGCAGGAGTCGCGGACGATCAGCTCGACCGGCAGCAGCGGCGGCTTCTCCGGCACGGGCTCGCCCGGCGATGCTGCGCAGCAGCAGCTCCACGGCCTGCCGCCCGGTCTCGGCCAGCGGCACCCGCACGCGAGGTCAGCGGCGGCGTCAGGAACTCGGCGAACGGGCATGTCGTCGCAGCTGACCACGGCCACGTCGGCGGGTACCCGGCGGCCGGCCGCGGCCAGCGCGCTGAGCACGCCGATGGCCATCATGTCGCTGTGCACGAAGATCGCGGTGATGCCGCGGCGATCGCGTTCGAGCAGCAGCCGGGTGGCGGCGGCCGCGGCGCCCCGGGCGTCCAGTCGCCTTCGACGGCCAGGTCCTCGCCCGGCTCGAGTCCCGCGCGCGCGCAGCGCGTCCTCGTAGCCGTGCAGCCTGCTGCGTACCCGTGGCGGCGGAACGGCCCGGTGACGGTGCCGATCGAGGTGTGGCCGAGGCGGATCAGGTGCTCGGTGGCGAGCCGGCCGGCCTCGCGCGGTGGTTCGACCCGACCAGCGGCACGCCGCCGCCGGGCACGTGGTGCAGGCTGACCGCGGGCACGTACCTGCGGAGCAGCTCGGCGACCTCGGGGTCCTCCTCGAGCTGCGGGTGCGGCGGCGATGATCCCGTCCACCCGGCGCTCGATCAGCATCCGCACGACGTCCGGCGCCGTCCGCGCCGCCGTCGGCCAGGTTGCCCGACCAGGACGGCGTGCCCGTGGCTCGCGGGCGGTCCGCTCCGCGGCCACCGACGAACTGGGCGACAGCGCGCTGTCGGTGGCGTCGCTGGCGACCAGGCCGATGGTCGCGGTGGACGCTGCACCAGGCTCCGGGCGACGGTGTTCGGCCGGTAGCCGAGGCTCTTCGGCGACGGCGAGGATGCGCGCGGCGGTCTCGGCGGAGACCCGCACGTTCCCGCCGTTGAGCACCTTGCTCGCCGTCTGGAAGCTGACCCCGGCCCGGGCCGCGACTTCCTTGATCGAGACATACCGACGCGCCATTACGTCCTGCCGTTACTCCGGTTCGTGGCCTTGATGAACGAACGTTCGCCTAGAAGGTAGATTTTCAGGGTGCCGCCGGTCAAGACACGGTTCGATCACATTTGCCGCGGAGTCTCCGCACGTGGATGGCGTGCGCAGGGCTGAACGCGGGCGTCAGCCCCGGCTGGCGAGGGAGCTGGCTGCCGGCTGATCCGAATGTATCGGGCAAATAGGCTTATTTTCCGCGCGAACGTTCGCGCGAGGGTCCGGGCGGTTTCCGGATGCCGTCAGCCGCTGGCCTGCATGCAAGCGCGGAGGCTGGCCAGCGCGCCCCGGATCCGCGCCTTGACCGTACCCAGCGGGAGCCCCAGCAGCACCGCGATCTCGGTGTGGGAATACCCGCCATAGAACGCCAGCACGACCGACTGCAGTTGCGCATCGCTCAGCTTATCCAGGCAATGCCGCAGTTGCTCGCGGTCGAGGGCGACCTCGACCGCCTCGCTGACCTGATCCCAGGACACTGCCTCCTCCGGAACCGCGGCCATCATGTTCCGCCGTTCGCGGACGGAGCGGGCCGTCATCGAGCGGACGCGGTCGATGGCCCGCCGCCGGGCGATGGTCAGTGCCCAGGCCGTCGCGCTGCCTTTGCTGGAGTCGTAGCGGACGGCGGTCCGCCACATCTCGAAGAGCACCTCCTGGGTGACCTCCTCGGCCTGAGCCCGGTCGCGGACCATGGTCTGGACCAGGCGCTGGATCGAGCCGGACAGCTGCGTGAGGACGAGATCGAACGCTTCGCCGTCGCCGCGCCCGGCCGCCGCGAGCAGTCCGTTCATGTCCTCCGTCCGCGAATGCCCGGCATCCGGCGGGGACGCCTCACCCTCTCGCGTAGTCACGGGCGGTTGTTCGGCACCGGTCCCGCCCCCGGATGGGTCAGGCCGGTTCAGCCAGAAAAACCGGCTCAGATCCGATCCATTGGCCTGCCCACTCCGAAGTAAGGAAGGTCAAAGTGATCACATCCCAGGAGGGGACCAGGATGTTCGGCAAGAACTACGTGCGGGACCTGATTGACCGGAGCGCCGAGAGCCCGGCCGACCGGCGGAACTTCCTCAAGAGTGCGAGCGCGGCGGGCCTCGGGCGTCGTGGGCGCGAGCGTGGCCGCGGCGGTAGCCGGGCCGGCCCTGGCCGCCTCGGCTGAGGACCGCTCGACCGCGATCTCTGACGGCGCGATCCTCAACTTCGCCCTGAACCTGGAGTACCTGGAGGCCGAGTTCTACGCCAACGCGGTGCACGGGCACGGGCTGCCCGACAGCCTGACCCACGGCAAGGGACGGCGCGGCAGCGTCGAGGGCGGCCGCGAGGTCCACTTCAGGAGCCGCAACGTGCGCCAGTTCGCCACGGAGATCGCCCGTGACGAGTACGACCACGTGGCCTTCCTGCGCAGCGCGCTCGGGATCGGCGGCCGTCGCCCGGCCGGCCATCAACATCCGGCAGAGCTTCACCGCCGCGGCGACCGCGGCGGGGCTGATCAAGGCCGGGCAGACCTTCGACGTGTACGCCAACGAGGACAACTTCCTGCTCGGCGCGTTCATCTTCGAGGACGTCGGCGTCACCGCGTACAAGGGTGCCGCCCCGCTGATCAGCAACAAGACCTATCTGGGTGCGGCCGCGGGCATCCTGGCCGTCGAGGCCTACCACGCGGCCAACATCCGCACGGTCCTGTTCAACCGGGGCCTGGGCGCGGCCACCGATGCGATCTCGAACGCGCGCGACAGCCTCGACGGGCCGTCCGACGACGACCAGGGCGTCACCCAGGACGGGAAGGCCAACATCGTCCCCACCGACAGCAACGGCCTGGCCTTCGGGCGCACTCCCGGGCAGGTGCTCAACATCGTCTACCTGACCCCGAAGAAGGCCACGTCCGGCGGCTTCTACCCGCACGGCGTCAACGGCCAGCTGAACACCAGCGGCTGACCGGACCGTTCGTGCTGGCTCACCGGGACGGATCGCGATACCGGGCCGTCCCGGCGGGCCAGCATCCAGTCCCGCTTGATCCGAGATGACTAGGTCAGACCTGGACGAACTCGATGCCGGCCAGCTGGCAGAACACCTTCCAGTCCGCCGCGTGGTGGCCCAGGTTCATCACCTCATGGTGCGGCCCGCCCGCGGCCAGCCAGCCGTTCAGGCAGGCCCGCACGCCCGGAGGCGGGCCGGAACTGGCCGTACGGCATCTCCAGCGCGGGCAGCTCCTGGCTGTCCAGGTTCTCGCCCTCGGCGCAGACCAGCCGGAACCGCGTTCCCTCCAGCGACACCAGGGTGGCCAGCGTGGCCGGGCCGGGCTGGAGCTGGAACAGGAACGTGGGCGGGTCGGCCAGCCGCCCGATCCCCAGCGGCCGCTTGATCAGCCTGACCGGCTTGTCCTTCCGGGCCACCTTCCAGTTGCCCTCGCCCATGTGGCTCTGCAGGATCGAGTCCGACGGGAAGTCCATCGCGTACATCTCGGTGAAGTGCGCGTCGCCGATGAGCTGATGCCCCGCGTAGACCATGCAGGCGGTCAGCACGTCGCCCTCGGCCGCGTAGCCGAATCCCTTGGCCATCAGCGACGAGGCGGCCGCCAGCGGCAGCCGGCTGAACCGGCCGTCGTCGCCGATCGCGTCGAAGTGGGCGGTGTACGCGCCGAACCCGCGGTCGATCAGGATCTGCTCGATGGCCACCTGCATCCGGGCGTGGTCAGACCGCTCCTCGGCGGACAGCCGCGGGTCGATCTCGAAGTTCTCGTCCTCGAACGCGATGACCTCGTGCGCCTGGGCGTCCGTGACGGCCAGCATGCCGCGGTACATGTCGCCCTGCGCGACCGCGAGAATCTCCGGGCCGAGCGACCTGACCAGCGCGGACTCGTCCACCCGGATGTCGCCCATGTCGTTCATGGCGTAGCCGAAGATCGCCGTCTTCAGCGACTTCCACCGGGTCACCGCGGCCGCCGCGCGGGCCCACCGGGTCACGTCCTGCAGGAACGAATCGCTCTTCCAGTCGTCGGTGAGCACCGCGAACCGCTTGCCCCCGCGGACCATCGCGTTCGCGGTGTCCTGGGCGCCGTGCACCCCCTGGTTGTAGGTCATGTCGTCCATGTCCCAGGCCGGGGTGACGTTCGGCTCGGGCTGGATGTTGGCCAGCAGCACCGGCAGCCGGGTCTCCGACAGCAGCCGGGCCACCCGCATCGCGGGCCCGTAGGTGAGCATCACGACCATGATCCCGTCGAGGTCGGAGTCCTCGAACTCGCGCATGGCGCGCTCGGCGTCCTCGCGGTACTTGATCGGCTTGCTCGGGATGAACTCGCCGGCGTCAGCGAGATGGGCCGCGAGTTCCGCCGCGTAGCCCTCCTGGCGCTGCGCGATGCCGGGGATCATGTCGTCGTAGAGATCCTGCATGATCCCCAGGATCCCGATACGCGGCTTGCGTTCGCTCATCACATTCCTTTCGGCCGCTGGCCATATTCCTGCGTGTACCGCCGGTGCAGCGCGTCCACCTGGTCCTGGTCCAGCGGCGTCGAGCTCGCCGTAGGCCCGGGCCAGGTGCACGGTGCGGGCCGCGTCCTCGCACATCACGGCGGCCTTGACCGCGTCGCGTGCGGTCCCGCCGATGGTGAACACCCCGTGGCTGCGCATCAGCACGGCCGGGGAGCGGTGCCCGGTCAGGGTGCTCACGATGCCGCGGCCGATCTCGTCGCTGCCGATCAGCGCGAACGGGCCGAGCGGGATCTCACCGCCGAACTCGTCCGCCATGGCCGTGATCACGCACGGGACGGCCTCGCCCCGGGCGGCCCACGCGGTGGCGTAGGTGGAGTGGGTGTGCACCACCCCGCCCACCTCGGGCATGTGCCGGTAGACGTACGCGTGCGTCGCGGTGTCGCTGGACGGGCTGAACCCCTTCTCCACGGCGTTGCCGTCCAGGTCGCACAAGACCATGGACTCCGGGGTCAGGTCCTCGTACGCGACGCCGCTCGGCTTGATCACCATCAGGTCGGCGCCGTCCGGGCCCGCGCCGGCCACCCGGGCGGAGATGTTGCCTGAGGTCCAGGCGACCAGGCCGTTGTCGACGAGCGCAGCCGTGCAGGGCGCAGACCTCCTGGCGGGCGCGGGTGATCGCCGAGTAGCTCGCATGGTCGGTGGTCATCGCTGGCTGCCTTCCGGGCTCGGGGTCTCCTGCATCGCCGGGTCCGGCGGTGGCGGGTCCGCGGCGGGCCCGGCGGCGAGCACCCGGTCGCGCAGCGCCCGCAGCCGGTGCATGACCTCGTTGGCGCCCCGGCCGAAGTAGTCGTGCAGCGTCACGTACTCGGCGTACAGATCGTCGTAGACGTCGGCGCTGGCCGGGTCGGGGGTGTACACCGCGTCGCGCTTGCCGCCCATGGCCGCCGGCCGCGGCCGGCACGTCGGGGTAGGCGCCCGCGGCGACCGCGGCGTGGATGGCCGAGCCGAGCGCGGGGCCCTGGTCGGAGGCGATGACGCTGAGCGGGCGCCGCAGCACGTCCGCGTAGACCTGCATCACGAACGGGTCCTTGAGCAGGCCGCCGGCCACCACGAACTCGCTGACCGCGCAGCCGGAGGCGGAGAACGCGTCGATGATGACCCGGGTGCCGAACGCGGTCGCTTCCACCAGCGCGCGGTAGATGTCCGGCGGCCGGGTGGCCAGGGTCAGGCCCACGATGACGCCGGACAGCTGGACGTCGACCAGCACCGAGCGGTTGCCGTTCAGCCAGTCCAGGGCGATCAGCCCGTGCGCGCCGGCCGGCTGCGCGGCGGCCTCCGCCGACAGCAGCTCGAACAGGGACACGCCGCGCCGCTCGGCCTCGTCCCGGTAGTCGGCCGGGACGGCGTGATCGAGGAACCAGGCGAAGATGTCGCCGACCCCGCTCTGCCCGGCCTCGTAGCCGTACTCCCCGGCGACGATGCCGCCGTCCACCACCCCGCACATGCCGGGCACCTCGGCGAGCGTCGCCGGAGTTCATCACGTGGCAGGTCGAGGTGCCCATGATGGCCACCATCTGACCAGGGGCGATGGCGTTAGCCGCGGGCGGGGTGACGTGCGCGTCCACGTTGCCGACGGCGACGGCGATGCCTTCCGGCAGCCCGGTCCAGCCGGCCGCCTCGGCGGTCAGCCCGCCCGCCCGGGTCCCCAGCGGCGAGACCGGATGGGCCAGCTTGTCCTCGGCGAAGCTGGCGAAGCCGGGGTTCAGCGCGGCCGAGGAAGTCCGCCGAAGGGTAGTGGCCGTCCTGGTAGATGCCCTTGTACCCGGCGGTGCAGGCGTTGCGGGTCTCGGTGCCGCACAGCTGCCAGATGATCCAGTCGGCCGCCTCGATCCAGCGGTCCGCCTGCTGGTAGACCTCCGGGTCCTCCTCCAGCAGCTGGAGCGCCTTGGCGAACTGCCACTCCGAGGAGATCTTGCCGCCGTACCGGCCGATCCACGGCTCGCCGCGCTCGTGGGCCAGCGCGTTGATCCGGTCCGCCTGGGGCTGGGCCGCGTGGTGCTTCCACAGCTTGGGGTAGGCGTGCGGGCGGCCCTCCAGCCCGGGCACCTGGCACAGCGGGGTGCCGTCGCGCCGGGCGGGCAGCACCGTGCAGGCGGTGAAGTCGGTGCCGATGCCGATCACCTGGGCGGGATCGATCCCGGCCGCCTGGACGGCCTGGGGCACCGCCTCACGCAGCACGTCGCGGTAGTCTTCCGGGTCCTGCAGGGCCCAGTCCGGCGGCAGCGGCTCCCCGGTCGCGGCCAGCTTGGCGTCCATGACCGCGTGCTGGTAGGTGCAGACCGCGGTGCCGAGTTCGGCGCCGTCGCTGACCCGGACCACCACGGCCCGGCCGGAGAGCGTGCCGAAGTCCACTCCGACGACGTAACGGTCCTCGCTGGCCGCCGGTGCCGTCCGGGTCCGCCGGAGCCGCCCGGGCCTGCCGCCGCTACCGTGAGCGCTAACAGTCATCATTGTCCTGTTCTGCCTGCTCTGATCTGGGTGATTGACATCCCGTCGGAGTCCTCGCCTGGTGGCCCGCCGCTGCCTGGGCGGGTCGCCTGGCTCAGGTCGCCCGGGTCACGCTAGCCGGGGGTGCGGCGCTGGAGCGCACCACGAACTGCGGGACGACCGGCTCGGCGGGCGCGGTCGCGTCACGATCGAAGATCAGCCCGACCAGCGTGTCCAGCGCCCGCCGGCCCAGCTCACCGAAATCCTGCCGCACCGTGGTCAGCGGGGGCAGGAAGTAGGCCGCCTCCGGGATGTCGTCGAATCCGACCACGCTGACGTCCTCGGGCACCCGCCGGCCCTCCTCGGACAGCGCGCGGATCAGGCCCAGCGCCACCTGGTCGTTGGCGCAGAGGATGGCGGTCACGCTGTCGTCCCGCGCGATCTGCCGCCCCCTCTCGTACCCGGACGCCGCGGACCAGTCGCCGGGGATCAGGTCCGGCTCGGGGGCCCCCGCGTCGCGCAGCGCCTGCCGCCAGCCGTCCACCCGGGCCTCGGCGTCGAGCCAGGAGGGCGGCCCGCTCAGGTGGTGGACCGTCCGGTGGCCGAGGCCGAGCAGGTACCTGGTGGCCAGCGCCGCCCCCTCGGCGTTGTCCACCGCGACCGAGTGCACCGGCGGGGTCATCCCGCAGCCCACCGCGACGAGCGGGATGTCGTCCGGGCAGTTGGTCAGCGCTTCCACCGCCGAGACCTGCGGCGGTGATCACGATGATTCCCTCCACGCCCTGCCCCACGAAACGCTCCACCGAGTCCAGCACGGACCGGCGGTCCAGGGTCGGGGTGCTGGCGATGGAGACGAAGTAGTTGTCCTGGGCCGCCCGCTCGATCCCGTAGAGCATGGAGGCCGGCCCGTACAGGGTGGTGTCGAAGCTGATCACGCCGAGGGTGTGGGTGCGCCGGGTGACCAGGGTCCGGGCCGCGGCGTTCGGCCGGTAGCCGAGCTCGGTGATCGCGGCGAGGACCAGTTCCCTGGTCTGCGGGCGGACGTTGGGATGATCGTTGAGGACCCGGGACACGGTCTGATGGGAGACGCCGGCCAGCTGGGCCACGTCGGTCATGACCGGCGGGCGGCTGCGCCCGCGATCCGGAAGTGCCACGTACCGCCTCCTTCCGCCGTCTCGTCCCGCCGCCCGGGGCTCCGCTGCCTCGACCCGCCCGGATTCCGCCGGCCGTTCTGCCTGCTGTTCACTTGTGGGGACCGCCGCGTGCCCGGCGCCGGGCGCTGCCGCCCGCCCGTCCTGGGCTGACGTTTTGCCCCCGGCTTACCGTATTCAGCCATGGCCAGACTCAACAGCCACAGATAACACCTTGTGTACCCACTTGCTAGGTACAAGTATGCGGATTCCGGTTCGGTGCCCGGGGGGATTGTGACCGCTCACATCCCGCAGGTCAAGCCGGCCGCGGGGACGGGCCGCCCGGGCGGCCCCGCGCCGCGGCCGGGAACGGGCCGCTCATGACGCCCCGGGCCCGGTCGAGTCGCGGGTGACCAGGCGGCAGGGCACGGTGTGCGCGCCGTGCGTGGGCTCGCCGTTGATGGCCAGCAGGAGGTGTTCCGCGGCCACCCGGCCGATGTCCTCCAGGCACATGTCGACGCTGGTCAGGGGGGGATCGGCGCCGGTCACCATCGGGCTCCAGTTGTCGAAGCCGACCAGCGCGATGTCCTCGGGTACCCGGCAGCCGATCAGCCGCAGGGTGTCGGAGACGCCGCGGGCGATCTGGTCGCTGCCGCAGAAGATCGCCTCGCACCCCGGGTGTGGTGCTGCAGCACGACCCGGGCCGCCTCCCGCCCCCAGGCCTCGCTCCACTCCCCGTACAGCACGTCGTTGGCGGTGAAGGCCATGCCCGGCGTCCGCCATGCGCGTCGCAGAAGCCCCGCGCCCGCTTCCGGGCGGCGAGGAAACGCTGCGGGCCGGTGATGTGGCCGAACCGGCGGCGGCCCAGGGCCAGCAGGTGCTCGGCGGCCAGCCGCCCGCCGCCGGCGTCGTCGGGCAGGATCGCGGGCTCGTCGCTGTCCATCGACTGGGTCATCGCGTACACCACCGGGACGCCCAGGTCCAGCGCCGATGCTGGGCCGCGGCTCGATCCGCCGCCCGGCCACGATCAGGCCGTCCACCCGGCGGGACAGCAGCATGTCCAGGTACTGCCGCTCCCGGTCCGGGTCGTCCCTGGTGTCGCACATGAACACCGAGATCTGGCCGGCCCCGAGGGCGTCCTCGGCGCCGAGCATGACCGGGATGCTGAACCGGCCGAAGCTGTCCGTGGTGATCACGCCCACGGTGTAGGTCCGCCCGGCGAGCAGGCCGCGGGCCAGCACGTTGGGGGCGAAGCCGAGCTCGCGGGCGGCGGCCGCGACCCGGTCCCGGGTCTCGGCGCGCAGTTTGCCCTGGCCGTTGAGGGCCTTGGAGGCGGTCCCGATCGAGACGCCAGCCAGCGCCGCCACGTCCCGGATGGTCGCCGCGCCTGGCGTTGAGGTTCGCGAGCGCAGGCAAAGGGTTGCTCCATGTCGTCCTGCCTCGGGCAGCGACTCGTCGTGATCGTAATCGAGGCGGGTTTGACCAGTCTTGACGCTGTCCCGCCACGAGCTCCTAGCTTACTGAGGAAAACCTATTCCTTACCAGTGTCAGCGCGCACACGGCGCTGAGCCAGCGCTGGCAAGGTTCAGCCGGCGGCTGACGCCGGCGGCCCTGATCACGCCCGTCCCGGGAGGCTGGAGCACGTCCAGGTGCGCAGTAGCGATGGATGTCCGCCGTGCTCGCGGCCGCGCGCCGGTCCCAGCGCCAGCCGCCGCGGTCGCGCGCCGGCCGCTCGGCGGCCAGGCGTCCGGCTCGGCCGGGCCTGCTGCACGACTGGCAGCAGCGCAACGCCGCGGCCAGCCTGCCGCTGGCGCTGCGCCAGCTGGAGGCGGCCGGGAACCTGGCCAACCTCCGCCTGGCCATCGCCGGGGCCAGCGAGGGCTACCGGGGCCCGGTGTTCATGGACTCCGACATCTACAAGGTCCTGGAGGCGATCGGCTGGGAGCTGGGCCGGTCGCCGGACGCAGGAGCTGGCCGAGCTTCGCTGGCCGAGACGACCGCGCTGCTGGAGAAGGCCCAGCAGCCGGACGGCTACCTGAACTCCTACATCCAGGTCACCGGCCGGCCCCGGTACAGCTTCCTGGCCTCCAGCCACGAGATGTACTGCGCCGGCCACCTGATCCAGGCCGGCCATCGCCTGCCAGCGCGGCGCCGGGCGATCCGGCGCTGCTCGGGGTGGCCCGGCGGTTCGCGGACCACCTGGTCGACCACTTCCTGGGCCGGGAGGAGGGCATCGACGGCCACCCGATCGTGGAGACCGCGCTCGTCGAGCTGTACCGGGAGACCGGCCACGAACCGTACCTGCGGCTGGCCAGCCAGTTCATCGAGCAGCGCGGCCACGGGCTGATCGGGGACTCCGGCTTCGGCCGCCGCTACCTGCAGGACCACGAGCCGGTCCGGGAGATCGTCGACCGAGGTCGGGCACGTGGTCCGCGCGCTGTACCTGGAGGCCGGGCGTCGCGGACGTCGCCGCCGAGACCGGCGACGCGGAGCTGCTGGCCGTCCTCGCTGACCCGCTGGGCCGACATGGTCGCGGCCAAGACCTACCTGACCGGCGGGAACGGGTCGCGGCACGAGGGCGAGAGCTTCGGCGACCGCTTCGAGCTGCCGCCGGACCGGGCCTACAACGAGACCTGCGCGGCCATCGCCAGCTTCCAGTGGGCCTGGCGGCTGCTGCTGGCCACCGGCGACAGCCGGTACGCCGACCTGATGGAGCGCGTCCTCTACAACGGCTTCGCGCGCGTCCACGGCCACCGACGGGACCCGGTTCTTCTACGTCAACCCGCTGCAGCGCCGCGCCGGATCACTTCGAGAAGGACGATCCGGGGCGCCGCCGGGAGTGGTTCTCCTGCGCCTGCTGCCCGCCGAACATCATGCGCACGATGGCGTCCCTCCAGCACTACCTGGCCACCACGGGCAGCACGGGGGCCAGCGGGACCCTGTACGTGCACCAGTTCACCGGGGCGACCCTCAGCGCGCCGCTGGCCGGCGGTGTCCTGACCGTGGAGATGGTCACGGACTATCCCTGGTCCGGCGCCGTCGAGCTGCGGGTCACCAGCGCCCCGCCGCAGGAATGCGGGCTGGCCCTGCGCGTCCCGGCCTGGAGCGCTCCGCCCGCTTTGCTCCTCGAGCGACCACCCGGCCGGGGCCAGCGCCGAACCGGGGTACCTGGTGGTCCGCCGGCGATGGCAGGCCGGCGACGTGCTCCGCTACGAGCTGGATACCTCGCCGCGGCTGACCTTCCCCGACCGCGGGTCGACGCGGTGCGCGGCTGTGCCGCGATCGAGCGGGGCCCGCTCGTCTACTGCTTCGAGCAGGCCGACCAGGCGGCCGGGGTGGAACTGGACGATCTCGCCGTCCTCGATGGCCAGCCCGCGACACCGCGGCCTGCGTCCCGGGCGTCGGGGAGACGGTCCTCATCGAGGCGGACGCGGCCCGCCTGGCGGACGCCGCTCGCGCGGCCAGCCCGGACCCGGTCACCGCCACCGCCATCCCCTACTTCCAGTGGGACAACCGGGACGGCCGGGCCATGCGGGTCTGGATCCCGGTGGCCAGCCCCCTGGCGCCCGCCTCCGCAGCCCCCGGTCACTGAGCCCGCCACCCGACGGGAGTCCGCCACCGCCAACCCCGACGACCAACCCGCTCCCGACGACGCGACCCCCGACCGCACGACGTTCCCGATCCCAACCTCCCGACCACGCATCACCCCCTGACAACGCGACTTTCCTCGACGAGGAGGCAGTGACATGCAAGGGCGTCATAAGCAGAAGACGCTGGTCTGCGCCGCGGTGGGAGCCGTGGCGCTGCTGGCTGCGGCGTGCGGCGGCTCGTCCGGCTCCACGAGCTCGCAGTCGCCGAAGACGTTCGGCGTGAACGCCACCGGGACGGTGCACTTCTGGGCCCGCCAGGCCACCGACGGCCCGGCCAAGGCCCTGGTCGCGGAGTTCAACGCGACCCACAAGAACCTCAAGGTGGTGCTGCACCTGACGCCGCCCAACGACGACACCAGCCAGCTCGCCACCGCGATCCGGGCCGGCTCGCTGCCCGACGTGGTCGGCCTGAACGACATCGACGTGCCGACGTTCAGCCATGAGAACGCGCTGATGAACCTCACCAAGTACATCAACGCGCTGCCGTACAAGACCTCGCTCAGCCCCGGCCACCTGGCGCTGGCGACCATCAGCGGCCAGTACTACGGGCTGCCCTACCTGGCCGACCTGTCCGTGCTCTGGTACAACAAGAAGCTGTTCAAGGAGGCCGGGCTGAACCCGAACGACCCGCCGACCAACTACGCCCAGATCGTCGTCGGACGCGAAGAAGATCAGCGCGCTCGGGCCACGGCATCTACGGGCTTCTCGTTCGCCGGCGACTGCCAGGGCTGCCTGGGCTTCACCATGCTGCCGTCGCTGTGGGCGGACGGCCTGCACATGATCAGCGGCCCGCTCGGCAACCAGACGGTCAACGTCGCCAACGACGCCCCGCTCAAGACGATGCTGGCGGACTACCGGACGCTGTGGGCCAAGCAATGGTGCCGGTCGCCGACCAGACCCAGAACGGGCTGACCTGGGGCGCCGACTTCGAGGCGGGCAAGGTCGGCATCCTGCCCGGCGACTACGGGTTCGCCACCAAGTTAGACGAAGCAGCCGCGGAGTTCGCCGACGCGCCGCTGCCCGCGCGTGAACGGCGGCAACTACAGCACGTTCGACGGCGGCGACGACTTCGTGATCCCGGCCGGCGCGCCCAACCCGTCCGGGCGCGTGGGAGTTCATCAAGTGGGCGCTGGAGCCGCAGCAGCAGGAGCAAGTACCCGTCCGAGGGCATGACCCCGGTCCGCTCCGACGTGCTGACCCCGGCGTTCGCGGCCACCAACCCGTACGACGCGGTCGCGCTCAAGGCCCTGGCCAAGGGCTCGGTGGAATACACCCTGGCGTACGACGCGGTGTTCAACGAGCCGGGCTCGCCCTGGTTCAAGATGTTCGAGGATGCGGTTTACAACGGCAACCTGACCGCCGGCATTGCAGGAAGGGCAATCCGGCATCCAGAGCACGCTGGCGAGCGTGAAGGGCTGAGCCGGATCGTGTCAGGACAGGTCAGTGCCCCGCCCGCGGACCGGCGGCCCGCCGGCGGGGCGGCCTGACCCGCAGGCTGGCTGCCCGCGGCGGCTCCGCCGCGGGGCAGCCTGCCGCGGGTTGGCGCCGCGCCGCCGGCGGCGCCAGCGCCGCCGCCCGCCGGACCAGCGCGGATGGGCCTGCTGCTGTTCTCCCCGGCGCTGCTGCTCGTCGGGGCCTTCGCGCTGTTCCCGCTCGGCTTCGGCGTCTACATCTCGCTGACGAACTGGCCGCTGGTCGGGCCGTACCACTTCATCGGCCTGGCCAACTACAGCAGCCTGATGCACAACTCGGTGTTCCTCCAGTCGATCCGTGTTCACGCTGAAGTACACCGCGATCGTCACGATCCCGATCTTCGTCGTCGGGTACGCCCTGGCCGTGTTCGTCCGGGCGAACCGGCGCGGGCAGCGACGGTGTTCCGCACGATGATCTTCCTGCCGTACATCGTCGGCCTGGTCGCGGAGAGCTACATGGCCGTGGTCGAGCTGCAGCCGGACTCCGGGACCGTGAACTTCGTGCTGTCCAAGCTCGGCATCGTCGAGCGCCACCACCGCGTGGACCGTGCACACCGGCCTGGCGATGACCGCGATCTGCATCCTGGTCATCTGGTTCGCCTCCGGGCTGACGATGATGCTGCTGATGGCCGGGATGCAGGGCATCCCGAACGAGCTCTACGAGTCGGCCCGGGTGGACGGGGCGTCCTGGTGGAGCGCCGAGCGGCGGATCACGGTGCCGCTGCTGCGCCGGTCGATCGCGCTGAGCCTGATCATCTCGGTGGTCGGCTCGTTCCTCGCCTTCAACCAGTTCTTCATCATCACCGACGGCGGGCCGGGGACCAGCACCGAGTCCGTGGTGATGTCGATCTACCAGACCGCCTTCGCGGACACCAACGTGGGCCTGGCCAGCGCGATGTCGGTCGTGCTCGTCATCGTGGTCGGCCTGATCACCTTCGTCCAGTTCCACTACCTGCAAGGGGATGGCGACTGATGGCATGCCGCGACGGTGCTACGACCCGGCACCGCCCAGGCCCCGGACGCCGGGCCAGCCGCAGCGCGGGCTGGGCTGGTAGCCTGGTACATCGCGCGGGCGTGGCGATCAGCGCGGTGTTCGTGGTGCCGCTGCTCTGGGAGATGTTCCGCTCGCTGCAGCCGGAGTCGGCGGTCAGCAACCCGCCGTCGGCGGCGAGCTTCACCCACCTGACGTTCGCGAACTACCGGACGCTGCTGTCCGGCCAGGACGACATCATCCGCAACGTCATGAACAGCCTGATCGTGGCCGTGCTGACCGCGCTGCTCACCGCCGTGGTGTCGCTGCTGGCCGGCTACGGCTTCGCGCTGTTCCGGTTCCGCGGCTCGGGCCTGGTCTTCGGCGTGGTGCTGCTCGCGTTCATGATCCCGTTCCAGGCGGTGCTGACGCCGCTGTTCCTGGAACTGCACTTCCTGCACCTGCTGAACAGCCTGATCGGCCTGGCGCTGTTCTACACCACGTTCAACCTGCCGGTCGGCGTGTTCGTGATGCGGAACAGCTTCCTCCAGGTGCCCGGCGAGATCGTGGACGCGGCCCGGGTGGACGGCGCGTCGGTGATCCGGACCCTGTTCTCGGTGCTCCGGCCGCTGGTGATGCCGGGGATCGCCACCAGCGCGCTGTACGCGTTCCTGTTCTCCTGGACGGAGTTCCTCGGCGCGCTGAGCTTCCTGACCAACGACAGCCTGTTCACCCTGCCGGTCGCGCTGAGCAACGTGGAGACCGGGACCTACGGCGCGGTCAACTACGGCCTGCTGCTGGCCGGCGCGGTCATCGCGATGATCCCGTGCATCGTGGTCTACGTCTCGCTGCAGCGGTTCTACGTCCGCGGCCTGGTCTCCGGCGCGCTGAAGGGCTGACCGGGCGCGGGCTGACCGGGCGCGACGGCGGGCTGACCGGCCGCTGGCCGGCGCCCGGTCAGAACGAGAAGCCGCCGGGGCGGCCGTTGCGGTCCGCGATCAGCCCGGCCAGGGTGGAGATGGCGATCTCCGGCGGGGTGCGGGAGCCGATGTTCAGCCCGATCGGCCGGTGCACCCGGGCGATGTCGGCCTCGGCCACGCCCAGCCCGGCCAGGGCCTCGATGTGCGGCCCGGGATGCCGGGGGTTGCCCATGATCCCCACCCAGCGGGCCGGGCTGGCCAGCGCGTCGCGCAGCACCACCCCGAGCTCGGGCCGGTGGTGGTCGGTCACCACGAGATCGGCGGCGGCGTCCAGGTACTTCGCGGCGTCGCCGGTCACCTCGTAGCCGGTGGTCCGGGCGGTGGCCGCGCGGTCCGGGTCGGGTTCCAGCAGCACCACGCGGTACCCGGCGTCGCCCGCGAAGTGCAGCAGGAATTCGGCGACCGGGGACGCGAACGCCGCGATCAGGGTCTTCTCGCCGGCGGCGGCCGTGCCGTGGCCGTGGGCGACCTCACAGGCCGCGCTCTCGTCGAGGCCGTCCTGCTCGTTTCCCATACTGCCGAGCTTGCCACGCTGGGCCAGGCTTTGGCGACGCCGGGCCGGGGCAGATACCCATGCGGGCCAATGACCATGATCACGAGAGGACTACGGGCATGCAGCTCAGCGCGCGCAATCAGATTCCGGCCAGGGTCACCAGCATCAACTTCGGAGAGGCGACCGCCAATGTTGCGCTGGACGCGAATGGCGTCCGGCTGGTGGCCTCCATCACCGTAGAGGCGGTCAAGGAACTCGGGCTGGCCGAGGGCAAAGAGGTGATCGCGGTGGTCAAGGCCTCCGACGTCATCGTCGCGGTCCCGGACTGACCGCGGCCACCTGCTCGGCCCCGGGCCCGGCGGCCACCACGGCGCGCCGTGCGGGCCGGGTGAGCAACTGCCGGATCATGGATGCCGCTAGCCCCGCCGCGACCACGAACGCGAGCGACGTGGCCAGGTTCATCCCCACCATGTGCCGGGTGGTGGAGATACCGGCGTAGTAGGCGGGCGGGATGAACGCCACCATCGCGCACCCGATCATGCACAGCACCATCACCGCGCCGTCCCGGCGCCAGGCCCGGGCCCGCCCCCAGGCCAGCGCCACGACCGCTACGGCCGCCATGACCAGCCACAACGGGATCAGCAACCAGAGGCCCAGGCCGGGCGGGAGCTGGTGCACCAGCCAGGTCAGCACGACCACCCGGGACTCGTACGCGCCTTTCCGATGGCCGGCGGACACCGGGTAGTCGCCCAGGGTCGTAATCCGGAACCGCTGGGCCGCGATCGCGGCCGACTGGCCGACGCTCAGGATGCTGGCCGGATGGGCCAGCAGGTAGTGGGTGATGTTGCTGTCGGTCAGCTTGTCCGTGTACCGCGGGTAGAGCGGGCTCTGCCGGACCGACGTCGTGTCCCAGTAGTAGTGGCCCGCGTACCTGGCCCAGCTGACCGGGAGCCCCAGCGCCCGGAGCTGGGCAGGTGCGGTGGCCCGCTTGGTCACGATGTCGGTGAAGAGCATGTCCACGGCCTGGATGTGGTGCAGCCGCTGGCCATACGAGCTGGTGTAGTCCCAGATCGCGTAGGCGCTGGTCATCAGCGGCCAGGGCCGCGGCGACCAGGACCGCCGCGGTGGCCTGCTGGGTCCGGAACCGGCGCAGCCCCCGCCAGGGGCCACCGCCGGCGGCGGCCAGGACCAGGGTGACGCAGATCGGTGCGGCCAGGACCAGGTACTGCTCCTTGGACAAGATGGCCAGGAAGCCGCCGGAACCAGCCAGGATCAGGCCGAACACGGTCGGCCGCCAGCCCCGGCCCAGATACACCACCCCGGCCGCGACCAGCATCAGGCCGACCAGGGCGGCGGGCTCACTGAACGGCCCGGCGAACACGTCGAAGAAGGCCGCGTCGGCGATAATCAGCCAGCAGGCCGCCGCCACCAGCAGTTGGGCCCACAGCCTGATCCGGAGCCCGACGGCCAGGCTCGCGATGGCCACCGAGGCGAGCGCGCACCACACCGCGCCCACCGCGATCAGGTTCAGCGTGCCGGACAGGCCGAAGACCGGGGTCAGCACCCGGCCTATCTCCAGCGGGACGAGTTCCGATGACGGATAGGGGACCCGCCCCTCGCACCTCTGCTTGGTCACGTACTCGAAATAGGCGAACCGGAAGAACCTGGGGTGGTGTCCGGTGAGGGGCCCCAGGCCGAGGCCGCACATCAGCCGGGGGCCGTCCCGGTTGTCGGCCTGGCCCACCGGCGTGGGCACCAGGAAACGGATCAGGAGCGCCCCAGCGACACACCGAAGATCGCCAGCCAGCGGCCGGTGCTGCCCCGCAGGCGGCCCGGTGACCCGCCGCCTGCCCTCTCCTGATCAGCCCGTTCATCGCCAGGCACTAGATCGACCTTCCGGTTTCCTGCCCGTGATCAAAAGTCCCGGCGTGGCTCCGGTCAGCGGGTGAATACGCGGTTTACCGTGGCTTTTGCTTTTACATTGGCGCGCTTTAACTTTTGTGGTCCCAGTTGACTGGCCGAGCCAATTCCAGGATGCGTTATGCCCTGGAGACTACTCCGCGCAAAGGATCCCCGGGCGCTGTCCGCGCTTACGGGGCGGCGGGCCGGAATGTCGCCGCCAGGACCTTGAAGATGCGCCAGCTCTGGCCCCACTGACTCTCCGGCGTGGACCAGTACAACGCGTAGGCGTGGTGCGCGTTGGCCAGGATGTTGCGATTGAGAACGTGGGTCAGAACACCCTGGCGGTAGTAGCTGAATTCCCAGTCGGCCGCCTTTTCCGCCTGCGCATAGCGGACGGACTCGAGCCGGATCCGGTGGTAGCCGGGATACGTGCTCTCCCGGTTGGCCTCCTGCTGCTGCCAGTCCGCGAGCGGGTTGGGCTGGGGATGATCGCTCTGGTCGATGAGCAGGAAGTCTGCTCCGAGGGCGGCAGCAGGTAAACGTAGTGGCCCTGGTGCGACACCCGCCACCCGTCGGGCACGGCGATCGAGAAGCCGGTCGAGTTACGGAAGTGGTGGAAGCCGGCCGGGATGACGGCGGGGCCGGGCGTGCCCTGGGCCGGGGCCGGCGAGGCCCGCGGCGGGCTCGTCGAGGCGCTGGACGTGGCCCCGGGCGTGGCGGAGTGCGAGGACGCCGGGCGGGCCGTGGAGTGGCTCCGGTTCCCGGTAGCCAAGGTCGTGTGATGGCTGGCCGCGATCATGGCGACGACGACCCCGGTGACCAGGACGAGCGCGGCAGCTGCGGCGAGCACCCAGGTGAGCTGTGTGCGGCGCGGCGACCCGCCTGGTTCCGAAGCCTCCGGCGGCCGGTCCCCGATCGTGACGGGCGCCCGGGCCGCCGCGTCGCGCGCCTCCGGCGGCACGGCCGCATCCGGTTTACCGGGCAAGGTGCCGGGGTCGGACTGGCCCGGCAGGGTGACCGGCGCTGGTTCGGCGGGGGGAGGCCCGGGCTCTGGTTCAGCGGGGAGGGGCTCGGCCTCTGGTTCGCGGGGCGGGGGGCCAGGTCTGGTTCGGCCGGGAGGGGCTCGGCCTCTGGTTCGCGGGGCGGGGGGCCAGGCTCTGGTTCGGCGGGCGGGCCGGCGTCCCACGGGCGGAGCGTCTGGGTGTGCTCGGCGCTTTCGAGGCGGCTGCCCGGGCGCATCCGGTCCGCGCCCGCGCCAGGGACCGGCGGCGGGAACCCCGGCAGCGGTGCGCTGACGTGCTCCCCGCCCGTCCCGGCCACCTGGCGCAGCAGCCGCTCCGCCTCGGCCGGGCCGAGCCGGGCGGGACGGGACGTGATCCAGCAACCCCCGGATGACCGGCCACAGCGCCCCGGCCCGGGTCGGCGGATCCGGATCCTCATTGACCACCGCCATCAGGGTGGGCAGCGCACCAGCACGGTCATAAGCAGGCCGTCCCTCGACCAGGGCGTAGAGCGTGGCGCCAAGGGACCACAGATCCGACTCGGGTCCTCCCCGCTCGCCGCGAGCCCGCTCCGGGGCGATGTACGAAGGTGAGCCCACGATCATGCCGGACGTCGTGAGCGTGCTGCTGTCCTGCGTCCGGGCGATGCCGAAGTCGGCGAGGACCGCGCGTCCCGTGGCGTCGATCAGCACATTTCCCGGCTTGACGTCCCGGTGCATGATGCCGAGCGCGTGCGCCGCGTTTAAGGCCGTCAGCACCTGCAGCCCGACCGCGGCGGCCTGCTGTGCCGGCAGCGGGCCGTTCTCCTGCACCACGTCACGCAACGACCGGGACGGCACCAGCTCCATGACGATCCAGGGCCGCCCGTCGTCTTCGACGACGTCGTAGATGGCCACCACGTTCGGGTGGCTCAGCCGGGCCGCGGTCCGCGCCTCACGCAGCGTGCGCTCGCGGAGCATCTCCCGCTCTTGCGGGGTCATGTCGGCGGGCGGGGACACTTCCTTCACCGCCACCCGGCGGGCCAGGACGTCATCCTCGGCGAGCCACACCGTGCCCATGCCGCCGTTGCCAAGCGCCGAGATCAAGCGATAACGGCCCGCGACGACATGGCCCGTATCAATCAGCGCTCCCACTCGCCACGAGCTACCCACTGCCCGCCAGTCAAACCCGCCCGCCTTGATGATCCCGGTCAATAAGCGGTGCCATGGTGCGGCCCCTGACCAGCAGGCCACCAACAGGTATGAACTTCAACGGTGTAACTCCTGACAAGTAGGGAGACACCAGTGACAGACGTGACGAGTGGCCAGGGCCAGGAGCCGGCGGGGCTGTCGGCGGCTGATGAGCAGCTGCTGCGGGAGCTTACCGAGCGGGCCCGCACCGGCGGGCTGAAGCTGACCGGTGAAGGCGGGCTGCTCGGCGACCAAGATGGTGGTCGAGGGCGCACTGGAAGGCGACATGCTGATGATCATCTCGGCTATGGCAAGCACGACCCGGCCGGGCGTAATGGCAGCAATTCCCGCAACGGCCACCGGGCCAAGACCGTGCTCACCGAGGCCGGGCCGGTGGAAATCACGGTGCCGCGTGACCGCGATGCCAGCTTCGAGCCGAGAATCGTCGCTAAAAGGCAGCGGCGGCTGACCGGGGTGAGGGACATGGTGATTTCCCTGTCGGCGAAAGGGCTGACACACGGGGAGATCAGTCGCGCACCTGGCCGAGGTTTACGGCGCGGAGGTATCGAAAGAGACGATCACCACGATCACCGACCGGGTTATGGACAACTGCATGGCGGAATGGCAGGAGCTGGCCGCTGGATCCCGTTTACGCTGTCGTGTTCATTGATGCTATTAACGTGAAGATCCGGGAGGGCCAGGTCGCGAACCGGCCTGTCTACCTGGCCCTGGGTGTCACCGTGGACGGCGAGCGGGACGTGCTGGGCTTGTGGGCCGGGGAGCACGGCGATGGGGAGGGAGCCAAGTTCTGGCTGCGGGTTCTGTCTGAGATCAAGAACCGCCGGACGCGGGATGTGCTGATGGTGGTCTGCGACGGCCTCAAAGGCCTGCCCGATGCGGTGAGTGCCGTCTGGGAGAAGACGATCGTGCAAACCTGCATCGTGCATTTGCTGCGCAATTCGTTCAAGTACGCCTCGAAGACGGGACTGGGCGCAGATCGCGAAAGACCTCAAGCCCGTTTACATCGCGGCATCCGAGGCGGCGGCGCTGGACCAGTTCGCTGAGTTCTCCGAAAAGTGGGAAGAACGCTATCCGGCGATCATCCGGCTGTGGGAGAACGCGTGGGCAGAATTCGTGCCGTTCCTGCAGTTCGACCGGGAAATCAGGACGGTGATCTGCACGACCAACGCGATCGAGTCGATCAACGCCCGGCTGCGGCGTGCGGTGAACGCCCGCGGCCACTTCCCCACCGAGCAGGCCGCGATGAAGTGCCTCTACCTGGCGATCATGAGCCTCGACCCCACCGGCAAGGGCCGCCAGCGGTGGACCAACCGGTGGAAAGCCCCCCTCAACGCCTTCGACATCACCTTCGACGGACGCCTCAGCGCAGGCAGGAACTAACAACCAAGATCAGTTACACCGTTAAGTTGACACTCCCACCAACAGTGATGGTCAGCCCGGCAGGCTGGAGGGTCCGGTAGCGATCTTGATAGTTAGCGTCAGCCCGACCCATGCGGGGTGCTCACGTTGCCGGGTGCTGGTCGATATCTTGCAGGAATTCCTTCACCGCGGGAACGCGAGGTCGGGCCGGTCGCGGAAGACGCGGTGGCTCCTGCGGCAACCGGACGAGCCGTGTTGTCGCGGCGGGCAGGTGGTGGGCGAGGTCCTCGACGACAGAGATGGGGCAGATCGGGTCGTCTTCGCCGGCCAGGACCAGGACAGGGCAACTGACGTCGGCCAGCACGCTCCAAGGGTCGAATCGGGGTGCCTCGTTGCGGAAGTAGTGCAGGTTGACGTCGGTCGTGTGGATCGAGCGGGCCAGCCCATGCCGGGATTCTCCGCGAAGCCCGGCTTGGCGCTGACCAGCGGATGGCAGATCCGGTTGAACTCATCTGCCGACCGCTCGGTCATCTCGGCGAAGTCACGCGCGGCCACAGCGGCCACTTCGTCGCCGCCGAGCCGGCGGAAGATCTCCACGCTAGCCGGATAGTCGATCCGGCCGCCCGTGGTGTTGGTCAGGATGATCCCGCCGGGGTGGGCAGGGAACATCCCGGCGTAGGTCAGGGCGACGAATCCGCCGAAGCTGCTGCCGAGCACGACTGGCTTGGCCGCCCGAGCGCGTCGCAGAGCCGGCGCAGGTCATCGGCCCAGGTCGGCAGGTTCCAGAACTCGGCGCTGCTGTGGTCGCTGCGGCCGTGCCCGCGCTGGTCGTAGAAGATGATCTGCACATCGTCGGCGAGCGGCGCCAGGGCCTGCTTCATGTTGAGTGATCCAGCCCCGGCCCCCCGTGGACCGCGACCAGGGTCGGGCCTCGACGACACTTTCGCCTCGGGAAGCAGTGACGGCCCCGACGCGTCGAACCATAGGCGGATGCCACCCAGGTCAAGCAGCAACGCTGACCTCCGCTGGGCTCATTGACTCGGGGCGCGGTCATCATCCGCAGCAGCCATGGGCGATGTGAACATCACTGTACGGACCAGAGGGTTGGACGGCAGAGTGAGTCGTCAGCGCCGATGTGGTCTTCGGTCCCGGTGGTGGGTGATCTGCGTTCCCCCATAGCCAACGGTCCTAACTGCTGGTCCCGCCAAGATCGCCAGTTAGGACCGGTTCCGTCATAAAGTGGCTCAGAGCTGAACTGTGGACTCGGACATCAGTCGGCGGACGTGGCGGTTGCTGGCTGGGTGGGGTGCTGGTGGTGCCATTCGTCGCGGAGCACGCCGAGGACGACGGAGTCGTGGACGCCGCCGGGCCATCGCCGTGCCTGGCGGAAGCGGGCCTCTTCGACGAACCCGAGGCGTCGTCCGACTGCGATCATGGCGGGGTTCCCGGAGTAGGTGGCGAAGTCCAGGCGCAGGGCGTCGGTGGCGGCGAAGAGGTAGCTGGTCCAAAGGCGCTAGGGCGTCGGTGCCGTAGCCCTGGCCCCAGGAGGCCTCGTCGTAGATGACCAGGCCGAGGCGCCGCCAGTCGGTTTGTTCGCACTCCCAGTACCAGCTGGCCTGGCCGAGCAGGCGGTCGGTGTCCAGCTCGGCGATGGCAAGGCTGTCTCTGGGGTGCGGCAGGCTGGTGGGGTCCCTGGCGGCCAGTTCCGCCATTCGCGCGGCCATCGCGTCGGCTTCCTCGGAGGTCATCCGTCCGAAGTAAGGGCCGTTGGTGTCGTGCCAGGGGCGGGCGGGGTCGAGCTGGCTTCTGAGCGCTGCAAGATCTTTTTCGTGCCAGTCCCGCAGCCGGACTTTGCGCCCGTCCAGCTCGATTGGCTGGTCGTTGTCTCGGCTGCGGTCCACGGCAAGGATCCTGGCATACCGTCCTGTGTTCGCGTGGCGGGCGGTAACCCGGCCGACGTGGGGAGCCTCGGCCTAAGCGGGTTGGCCGGCGGGGGGCCAAGAAATGGTCGGGGCAGCTCGCTGGTGACTTCCGTCCTCACTTAGCCGATGGTCCACGGGCGGTGGCTGCTCAGTTGTGCTGGCTGGCGGGAGAGGCTGGGCCTTGGGCGTCCGGGTGGGCGTTGCTGGTGATCTTGGCCCATATGTCCTTGGCTGTTTCTTCGGCCGCTGTGTAGGCGTTCTCGGTGGTTTCCTTGGCGGCGCGGAGGGCTTCTACCTTGGCTTGCAGGCGTCTGCTGGCCAAGGTGATGCGCCGTTCTTCGGTTCTCCAGGGCTGCGGACTGGCGGCGCAGGCCGGCGAGCTGCTGCTGGGCGTCCTGGTCCTCCTGGCTCGGGTCTGCGCTGGGGTCCTGGCCTGTTTCCATCGCAGGGTTGTCTGGGCGGCGGGCTTCCTGTTCTAGGTGGCCGATCTGCCGTTCCAGTCTTTTGCGTGAGGTGGCCACCCGCGCGACGGTCCTTCGGACCTGCGTTAGCGCGTCGAGTTGCCGCTGGTATGCGGCGTCCAGGTCCGGGGAGGCGCTGTGGGGCCGTGTCCTGGTGTGGGGCCATCGTGGTGCGGCGGATGCTGTCCTGGTCCAGGCGTTGCGGAGGTGGGTATTCAGCCCGCCGCGATGGGACCTGATGCGTCCGCCTAGTGGTGGTGCTGCTTTGGCCATGCGCGCTCCCTGGGCTAGCTGCCCATAACGCGTACTATCGCATGTTGGCTTGGCGGGTGCAATCCAAGCCCTGGGCTGCCCGAGCGGACTGTGCGCAGGTCTGGGCGGTCAGGCAGCTGGCTTGCCTGGGGGGCGGGTCTGGGGTGGGGTGGTCGCAAGGGTCGGGCTGTCGTGAGGGAGGTTGGTTATGGCTGACGGTGATCGGTGGCATCGGTGGTTGCTGGATGTGCGGCATGGGGGTGATGCTGCTCACCGGGAGCGGTTGCTGTCAGAGTTCTTGTATCCGTGGCGTGATGAGGTTCTCGGCCGGGCGGGGGTGCAGCCAGGCGCGACGGTCCTTGATGTGGGAACCGGGGATGGGCTGATCGGTTTCGGGGCGCTGGATCGGGTCGGCGCGGGCGGTCATGTGATCTTCTCGGAGATCTCGCAGGATCTGCTGGATCACTGCCGGGCGGCGGCGGAGGCAGAAGGAGTGCTCGACCGGTGCTCGTTCGTCCGGGCTGGCGCGGATTCGCTGGAGGGGATAGCGGATGCGTCAGTGGATGTGGTCACGACGAGGTCGGTGCTGATCTACGTAAAGGACAAGGCAGCAGCGCTGCGCGAGTTTTACCGGGTGCTGCGGCCCGGCGGCCGGATGAGCTTGTTTGAGCCGGTGAACCGGCTGCATGTGGTGCCTGGCCGTTTCGACGGCTACGACATCGAGCCGGTCGCAGTTCTGGCGGCAAAGGTCCAGGCGTTCTACGACGGGATCCAGCCCCCAGGTAGTGATCCGATGCTGGATTTCGATGATCGTGAATCCTGGTGCGGCACGCGGAGGACGCGGGGTTCGCGGAGGTTCATCTGGATCTGCGGGTGGATGTGGAGGCCGCGCTGAAGCCGTGCCCGTGGGACCTGTTTCTGCGCCAGTCAGGTAATCCTCTGGAGCCGCCGTTCGGGGAGGTGCTGGCCCAGGTTCTGGATCCGGCAGAGGCGGCGGAGTTCACCGCTCATCTGAGGCCGCTGGTGGAGTCCGGTGCTGGTCAGTTGCGGCGGGCGGTGGCGTATCTGGTCGCGGTGAAGGGCACAGTTGGTGCGGCGGGCGTGGGGCGGGCTAGCGGGGCGCGTGCCCGTCAGGACGACCCGCGGGAAGGGCGATGCACGCCTATGTGGGTCGCCGGTCCTTCCGTGGGTCAGGTGGGCGCCGGGCGGTACCAGGGCCCGGAGGGGGCGGGCGGGGTGGGTGGGCCGCCTTGGGGTGGTGGTGTGGCTGCCCGTATGGGTGGGGGTGTCAGTAGCGCAGGTGGTGCCGGGCCACGCGGCTGAGTGGTTGCCGCGCGGCCTGGTGGCCGCCGGTTGCTAGTGCCGTGTCAGGCAACCTTTGCCCTCCCCTGCAACGGCACTTGAGGGACACTGAATGGGATGAGGAAAGCCCCGTCGGCGCTAGGACGCCGCGTCATCGTCACTGGGCTGGCCGGGTCCGGGAAGAGCACGTTCTCGCTCGTGCTCGCTGCCAAGACCGGCTTGCCGGTCATTGTTCTTGACCTCCACTTCTGGAAGCCCGGCTGGGTCGCACCGTCGGAGTCCGAGTGGCGCGAGAAGCAAAATCGTGTGCTTGCCGGCGACGCGTGGATCGCCGACGGCAACTACCACGAGACACTCGATCTCCGGCTCGAACGAGCGGACACCGTTGTGTTTCTCGACCTGCCCTGGTGGGTTTGCACAGGACGCGCGTTCCTGCGCGGCTTCCAAATGCCGGGCGAGTTGCCCGAAGGGTGCGACTATCCGGCCTGGCTGCGGTTGCGCGATGAGTGGCTATTCGCCGTCCGCATCTGGCGAAAACGCCAGTCAGAACCCGAGCGCGAACACGAAATCATTTCGCAGCACACTCAGCATGTCGCCCTTTACGTGCTCAGATCCAGGCAGGCGGTCAGGGAATTCCTCGACGGTTTGGACGCCGACCATGTGGAGGCCGACGACGGTTGATCGGACGCCGAGTGACTCGCCCCGAACGCCCGGCTCGGAGTCACGCCACCAACGAGGCAAACGTTGCCTGACGAGGACTAGGTTGGGTGGCGGGCGAGCGCTGGCGGGTGTCTGATAGCTGCGTGGTCCATTCCACGGTTAGCCGGTGGCCTTGGCTTGGGGGTGCCAGATTTTCGGATTCCCTGCGTACTCCTATGGGTCAGAAACTGACCGGGATCACGAAGGGGTGGCAGTGCCGCGCAGCTCATCGCCCGCCTCGTGCCCGGACTGACTTACGACGGGGCGGGGGCCAGCAGGGCCTGCGACGGCGGCGCGGAGCGGGGTCATCCGGGACCCGGCCCGGCGGCGGGCCTCGGCCAGGCCGCCGGGCGCGACCGGCTCGGTGACCTCCAGGTAGGCCTTGAGCTTGGGTTCGGTGCCGCTGGGCCGCATCACGACCCGGGCGCCGTCCAGCCGGAGGATGAGCGCGTCCGTGGGCGGCAGCTCAGCGCTGCCCCGGGCCAGATCGTTGATGCCGCGGACCGGCAGCTCGCCCAGGGTGCCGGCGCCGCGGCCCGCAGCCCGGCCATGATCTCCCCGGGCACCCGGGTCGGCAGCGTGAGCTGCGCGGTCAGGTGCACCCCGTGCGCCTGCTCCAGCGCGTCCCAGCGGTCCAGCAGCGACTGCCCGGCCGCCCAGGCCTGCGCCGCCAGCCCGAGCAGGGCGATCGCGGCGCTGATCCCGTCCTTATCCCGCACCACGTCACCGACCGCGTACCCGAGCGCTTCCTCGTATCCGAATACGAACCGCGTCCCCGGCCGTGATCCGCGGCCCGGACGATCCACTTGAAGCCAGTAAGCGTCTCGGCGTACTGGACTCCGGCCGCCGCGGCGATCCTGGACAGCAGCGACGACGACACCACGGTGGTCGCGGCCAGCCGCGATCCGGAGCCGCTGTCCGGATCCCGGGCCGGCCTGGCCGTCCGGCGGTCGTGTCGCTCGAGCACGAACGCGCCGAGCAGCGCCGCCGACCTGGTCGCCGGTGAGCTTCCGCCAGCCGCCGCTGGCCGCCGGGTCGGGCACCGCCACCGCCAGCCGGTCGCCGTCCGGGTCACTGGCCAGCACCAGGTCGGCCTCCAGACGGCGGGCGTCGGCCAGCGCGAGGTCGAGCGCCCCGGGTTCCTCCGGGTTGGGGAAGGACACCGTCGGGAAGTCCGGGTCGGGCTCGGCCTGCGCGGGCACCACGTACGGGGCCGGGTACCCGGCCCGGCTCGATGGCCCGCAGCATCAGCGGGCCCGCCACCCCGTGCAGCGGCGTGTAGACCACGCGCACGTCCCTGACGCCGGCCGCCCGGAGGCGGCACGCCGGGGAGGCGGCCAGGATCGCGTCCAGGTAGGCCTCGCGCGATCTCGTCGCCGTGCCGGGTGATCAGCGGGCCGTCCAGCTGGGCCCAGCGGGATCCCGGACAGCGGGCCCAGGCCGCGGATCGCGGCCTCGATCTCGGCGTCCGCGGGCGGGACGATCTGCACGCCGTCGCCGAGGTAGAGCTTGTAGCCGTTGTACGCAGGCGGGTTGTGGCTGGCCGTGATCATCACGCCGGCCGCGGCGGACAGGTGCCGGACCGCGAACGCCAGCAGCGGCGTGGGCTGCGGCCGGGCAGCAGGTGCACCGGGATGCCCGGCCCCGGTCAGCACGGCCGCCGCCTCGCCGGCGAACTCCGCCGAACGATGCCGGGCGTCCCAGCCGATCACCACCCCGGCCTCGGCCGCGGCGGCCGGTGCTCGCGCAGCCAGCCGGCCAGCCCGGCGGTCGCGGCCCGGACCACGGCGCGGTTCATCCGGTTCGGGCCCGGCCCCCATCGTGCCGCGCAGGCCCGCGGTGCCGAACTCCAGCCGCCCGGCGAACCGGTCCGCCAGATCGGCCGCGGCCGCACGCCGGCCGCGTCGTCCCGGGCGGCCGCGTCAGCAGATCCTGCAGTTCGGCCCGGTCCGCGGCGTCCGGGTCGTCGGCCATCCAGGCCCGGGCCAGCTCCGCCGCAGTTCGTCGCCGGGATCGGCTGGCCAGGACTCATCGCCGGGACAGGATCGTCCGGGCAGGAGCTGGGCCAGCAGCGCGCCCATCCGGGCCGCGGCGGCCTGCCCGGCGGCGACCACGTCGGCGTGGTCCAGTCCCGCCGGCGGCCAGGCCGGCCGCCAGGTTGGTGACCAGCGAGATCGCCAGCACCTCGGCGCCGAGGTGGCGGGCGGCGATCGCTTCCAGGGCCGTGGACATGCCGACCAGGTCGGCGCCGAGGGTGCCGAGCATCCGGATCTCGGCCGGGGTCTCGTAGTGCGGGCCGGGCAGCGCCGCGTAGACGCCCTCGGCCAGGCTGGGGTCGGCGTCGCGGGCCAGCGCCCGCAGCCGCGCCGAGTACAGGTCGGTGAGGTCGGTGAACCGGGACGGGTATCCCTCCGGCGGCGCGCCGGCCCGGCCAGCGGCGACCGGCCGGTCAGGTTGAGGTGGTCCCGGATCAGCACCGGCTGGCCCGACCTGGAAGTCCGGCCGCGATCCCGCCCGACGCGTTGGTGAGCACGACGACCCGGCAGCCCGCCGCCACCGCGGTGCGCACGCCGTGCACCACGGTCGCGGCCGGGTGACCCTCGTACAGGTGGATCCGGCCCAGGAACACCAGCACCCGCAGCCCGGCGTCACCATGGACAGGGCCACGGCCGGGCGTGACCGGGCACGGTCGGCGGCGGGAAACCGCCGAGGTCGGCGACCGGGACCTCGGGACGGCGGCATCCAGGCCGCTGGCCAGCGCATCGGCGGCCTGGGCCCAGCCGGAACCCAGGACCACGGCCACGTCATGCCGGGCCTGACCGGTGAGTTCGGCCAGCCGCGCCGCGCTGGCCGCCGCGGCCGCGAACGGGTCTGGCATCGCTGCCTCGGCTCGCCTCGGGAGCTCCTGCGCCGGTCATGCCTTCACGTACGGCTGGCCGTCCGCCGGGGCGCGCGGACCTTGCCGACCAGGCCGGCCACCGCGATGATCGTCACGACGTAGGGCGCCATCAGCAGGATGTTCGAGGGGATCGGCACGTTGATGGTGGCCAGCACGCTCTGCAGCTCCGCGGTGAACCCGAACAGCAGCGCGGCGCGCGGCGCCCCCAGCGGCGTCCACCGGCCGAAGATCATGGCGGCCAGCGCGATGTAGCCCATGCCGGACGACATGTTCGGGCTGAACGAGCCCACCGAGCCGATGGTCAGGAACGCGCCGCCGATGCCGGCCAGCACCCCGCCCAGGATCACGTTGCGGTACCTGGTGGCCAGCACCCGGATGCCGACGGTGTCGGCCGCCGCCGGGTGCTCGCCGACCGCGCGCACCCGCAGCCCCCACCGGGTGCTGAACAGGCCCGACCTGGACCACGATGATCGCGGCGTAGGTGATGTACAGGAAGACCGTCGAGTCGAAGAACACCGGCCCGATGATCGGGATGTCGCCGAGCAGCGGGATCTTCACCGCGCTGAACGTGGCCGGCGAGTTCAGCGGGTTCTGGTAGGGCGCCAGCACCCGGTCGTAGAGGAACCCGGTGAGCCCGGACGCGAACACGTTCAGCACCACGCCGAGGACGACCTGGTCGACCAGGTAGCGGATCGCGAACACCGCCAGCATCGCGCCGAGCAGGCCCCGGCCAGCGAGCCGCCGACCAGGCCGAGCCAGAGGTTGCCGAAGGCGCTGGCCACGACGGCCGCGGCGAACGCGCCGAACAGCAGCTGGCCCTCGATCGCGATGTTGATCACGCCGGACCGCTCGCACATGCAGCCGGCCAGCGCGCCGAGGATCAGCGGGATCGAGGCCGCCATCGTGCCCTGCAGCAGGTTGACGACGTTCAGCGGCGATGCGGCTGGCCCACGTCCGCCCAGCACAGCAGGGCGACCACGAAGACAGAACAGGCACCGGCCGATGCTGACCCGCCGCCCGGCCCGGTGCATCGGCAGCGCGGCGCGCGGCAGCCCGACGGCGATCGAGACCGCGCCGAGACGTAGCAACCGCGGGCGCGGGCAGCGTCGAGGTCGGGCACGCCTACCTTCGCGAACTCCTGCGAGAACGCGAAGGTCGCGTCGCCGTGCTGGCGTACAGCCCGAAACCGAGGATGTCGACGAGGCCGAACACGACGAACGTGGCGGAGGCGACCATCCGGCGGTCGACCGTCACCGTGGAGCGGACCGGTCGGTGGTGAGCGCGGTCATCCGTTCCACCCCTTCGCGAGAGACTGCTCAGGCCGGCCGCCCGGGCCTGGCGCAGCCGGAACATGGCCCGGATCAGCGGCGGCGCCGCGACGAACAGCACGACGACCGACTGGATGACCGTGGTGATGTCGACCGGGGTCTGAGGTGGCCGCCTGCATCAGGATGCCGCCCGCGTGCAGGGCGCCGAACAGCAGCGCGGCCAGCACCACGCCGAGCGGCCGGGCCCGGCCGAGCAGGGCGACGGTGATCGCGTCGATGCCGTAGGTGCCGTAGCTCTGGAAGGTCAGGGTGAAGTCGGTGCCCTGGATGACCGCCGACGCGGCCAGCCCGGCCAGGCCGCCGGCGACCAGCATGGCCAGGATCCAGGTCCGCGCCACGCTCATCCCGGCGGTGCGGGCCGCGCTCGGGTTGGCGCCCGACGCGTCCGGAACTCGAACCCGGTGGTGCTGCGGTTCAGCAGCCACGCACACGCCGGCGGCGGCGGCCAGGGCGAGCAGGAAGCCGGCGTTGACCCGCAGGTGCGGCCCGGCAGCTGCGGCAGGTGGGCGTCGCTGGCGATGAGCGGGCTGATCAGGTCGGTGCTGGCGCGGCCGCTGCAGCGCCGATGGTGCCCAGGATCCAGGCCAGGAAGTAGGCCATCACGTAGTTGAGCATGATCGTGACGATGACCTCGTGCGCCCCGGTGCGGGCCTTGAGCACCCCGACGATCCAGCCGATGACCGCGCCGCCGGCGAAGCGCGCCGAGCACGCAGACGATCACGTGGATGACCGGCGGCAGGCTGACCGCCGAAGCCGAGGTAGGTGGCGACGATGGCGCCGCCGATCCACTGGCTCTGCCGCGCCGATGTTGAACAGGCCGGCCCGGAAGGCGAGCGCGACCGAGAGCCCGGCGAGGATCAGCGGGGTGGCGTTGACCGCGGTCTCCGACAGCGGGTTGAAGACGGCGCTGACGGCGCCGTCGTGAAGCGCGAGCAGGGACGCCTGTGGAAGACGGCCGCGACGTGTGCGGGTTGAAGATCGAGCCCTCGAACATGGCCGAGTAGGCGCCGGAGGCGGAGTCCCACGCCTGCGGCGATCGCGTTGCCCGGGGCGGCGAAGAAAGCTGCCCCACGCGTGCAGCACCGCCGGGTCGGTGAACGCGATCAGCAGCCCGCCGAGACCAGGGCCGCGGCGATGGCCAGCGCGTGACGACCGCGGAGTTGCCCTCGAGGATCGGCGTCGAGCACGGCATGGCCGAACCTGGCCGCCGGCCAGGCGGGGCCGGGGCTCGGCCTGGTCGGCGGCCGGCTCCGCGGCCGCCGGGCCGGGCGGCCGGTCCTGGCTCGCCAGTCGGGCTCGACCTCCGGCGTCCGCCGGGCCGCCGTCCTGCTCGGCCCGGCGGGCGCTGCATCGTCGGGCGCCGGACAGGGGGGCTGCCGGCGGGCACTGGACGGCTGTCGGCCCGTGGCTATCCGGCGTCGCCGATGCCGCAGCAGGCCGGAGGTCGATCAGGCCGGTCTCGGCGCCGGCCACGCCCAGGCCGGTTCGCCGTGGCGCGGCGCGGTCCTGCGTCGGCGTCCGGTCGCGCCGGCCATCAGCAGGCCGAGTTCCTCGACCGGCACCGTCGGGCGGCCGGAAGCCGGTGATCCTGCCCTCGTACATGACCGCGATCCGGTCGGCCAGCGCGTAGATCTCGTCCAGCTCGGACGAGATGATGAGCACCGCGACACCCTGGTCGCGCTCCTCGACGATGCGCCGGTGCACGAACTCGATGGAGCCCACGTCCAGGCCGCGGGTGGGCTGGCTGGCCACCAGCAGCCGGAGGTCGCCGGCCGATCTCGCGGGCCAGGATGACCTTCTGCTGGTTGCCGCCGGACAGCGTGCCGACCGGCGGTCGTCGATCGAGGTGGTCCGGACGTCGAACTCGTCGACCCGGCTCGGTCGCGGTGCTTGCGATCGCGTCCAGGTTCAGCGCGATCCCCGACGGCGTACGGCGGCCGGTCGTAGACGTCCAGGACGAGGTTGTCGGCCACCGAGAACCCGGCGACCAGCCCGTCCTCCTGCCGGTCCTCGGGGATGTAGCCGACGCCCGCGCGCAGCCGGTCGCCGGGGCGTGGCGCGGTGATGTCGCGGCCCGTCCAGCCGCACCGTCCCGGCGATGGCGGGCCGCAGGCCGAGCAGCGCCTCGCACAGCTCGGTCTGCCCGTTGCCCTGCACGCCGGCGATGCCGAGGATCTCGCCCGCCCGGACCTCGAAGGACACGCCGTCCACGGCGGGCCTGCCCGTGCTCGCCCGGCCAGGCGTGAGGCCGCTGCACCTCGAGCACGACGTCGCCGGGCTGGGCGGGCGCCTTGGTGACCTGGAGCTCGCACCGACCGGCCGACCATGAGCGCGGCCAGCTCCGCGTCGCTGGCGGTCGGCGGCCGCTCGCCGACCACCTGGCCCCGGCGGATGACCGTGATGGTGTCGGCGATCGCCTGGACCTCCTTGAGCTTGTGCGAGATGAAGACGATGGACCGGCCGCCCGCCCGCAGCTCCCGCATGATCCGGAACAGTTCCTCGGTCTCGCCCGGGGTCAGCACCGACGGTGGGCTCGTCCAGGATGAGCACGCTGGCCTCGCGCACCAGCGCCTTGATGATCTCCACTCGCTGCTGCACGCCGACCGGGAGGTCCTCGACTAGCGCGTCCGGGTCGACCTGCAGCCCGTACCGCTCGGACAGCTCGCGCACCTCGCGGCGGGTCCGCCGCCGGTCCAGCAGGCCGAACGCGCCGGGTGCGCTCCACGCCCAGCATGACGTTCTCGGCCACGGTGAACACCGGGACCAGCATGAAGTGCTGGTGCACCATGCCGATGCCGGCGCTGATCGCGTCCTTGGGCGAGCCGAGATCGCACCGGCTGGCCGTCGACCAGGATCTCGCCCTCGTCGGGCTGGGTCAGCCCGTACAGGACGTTCATCAGCGTGGTCTTGCCGGCGCCGTTCTCGCCGAGCAGGCGCGTGGATCTGGCCCGGCTCCACGGTCAGGTCGATGTGGTCGTTGGCCACGAGGCTGCCGTAGCGCTTCGTGATGCCCCGCAGCTCAAGCTTCACACGCCGCGTCCTTCTACCGGCTAGCGCTCCCAGCGGCCCGCGACGACCGGTGCTCACTGTGCGCGACCCAGGTCAGCGCGCGTGACCGCACGCCAGCGTGACCCGGGCTGGACCCGCCGCGGCGCGCGGCCAGCCCAGACTGGCCGGTTACACCGGGCTCTTGGTGGCCGGCTTGATCTTGCCGCTGATGATCTCCGGCTTGATCTTGGCCAGCTCGGACTGCAGCGCGGCCGGGACCTTGCTGGCGAAGTCGTGGTACGGGGCCAGCGTCACGCCGCCGTTGGCCAGGTGCCGATGTAGTTGCCGCCCTTGAACGTGCCGTTGGCCGCGCTCGAGCACCGCGGTCTTCACCGCCGGTCTGGATGCCCTTCGTCACGCTGGTGATGAAGTACTTGCAGTACTGCGCGGCGCTGACGCAGCCGTCGGTGTCCACCCACATCATGTTGACCTTGTGCTGCCCGCTGCGTTGTCCGCGTCCTGGACCGCCTTGGCCGCGCCCAGGCCGACGTTGCCCGCGACCGGGAAGATGATGTCGGCGCCTTCGCTGATGAACGTCTGGGTGACGGTCTGGCCCTTGGTCTGGTTGGTGAAGTTGCCGGTGAACTGCCCGTTCTGGGTCTTCTCGTTCCAGCCGAGCACCTTCACGTGGTGTGGTGCTGGGCGTTGTAGTACTGCACGCCGTCCCAGAAGCCGTCCATGTAGATGGTGACCGTGGGCAGCTTCTCGCCGCCGAACGTCGCCACCTTGCCCGGTCTTGGTCATGCCCGCGGCCAGGTAGCCGCCGAGGAAGCCGTCCTGCACGGTGTTGAAGACCAGGCGCGTCGACGTTCTTGATCGGCCGGGCGTGTAGGTGTAGTCGACGATCGCGAACTTCTGGCTCGGGTTGGCCTTGGCCGCGCGTCTGCGTGGCGCCCGCCATCAGGAACCCGACGGTGACGATGATCCCGCACTTCTGCGCCGATGAACGCGTTGATGTTCGGCGCGTAGTCGCTGCCGACGAGGTGGACTGCAGGTACTTGACGCTGATCTTGCTCGGGTCGGCCGCCTGCGCCTCCTGCATGCCCTGCCAGGACGACGCGTTGAAGGAGCGGTCGTCGATGCCGCCGGTGTCGGTGACCATGCACCCCTTGAAAGATGCCGTGGACGCACTGCCGCTGGACGAGCTGCTCGGCGAGCGAGCTAGACGAGCCGCCGGACGTGCTGCTGCCGCACGCGGCGGCGAGCAGCGCCAGCGCGCTGAGGGCCGCTGATGGCCGGGATCGTACGTCTCACGAAAACCTCCTGATCCGGGGCGGTTGACACCGCCTGCGTCTTCCGGCGGCTAAGCCGCCTCTCCGGGGTGGCTCGGCCACCCGCGGGCTGCCGGTGGCCCCCCACCCGCCCGGTGAACCGGGACCTCGAAGATCCAAACGCCCCGCTCTGGGATGTCCGCAGGTTAGACCTGGTAGGGCTGCCAGGGAAGCGCTGACGGCGGCCGCCGCCGTCCCGTTGCCAAATCGAAATCCGCCCGTCTCCCGAGTCGCGACTGGCGACTGAGCGGCCTCGCACCGGCACCAGCGCCGCCGATGGGCGAGCAGCCGGGCCGGGTAAATTGGCGGGATGGATGAGAACCGGGCCCGACGGGTGGCCGACGCGCTGCGCGAGCGGGGCATCAACGCCCACCTGGAGAACGCCGGGATCGATATCTACGGGGTGCGGGTCGTGCTGCCCGACCGCCGTGAGGCGATCTGGGGCAACGAAGGCACCGCATCCCTGGAGGCTGAGGTTCTCCTGGACGGGGACCTGGTCGGCTTCGTGCCGGAGATCCCCGGCTCGGAGGCTTTCGACGAGGCCCAGGTCGTGGACGCCATCGCGCGGGCCGACTACGACCAGCCGGTAGGGCCGGGAACGCCCCGAGGCCCCGCCCGCCGGAGAAGCCCCTGATGCCGGAGGGCGGGCTGTTCCGCCGCTTCCTAGGCGGCTTCCGGTACGACTCCGAGTCATGAGCCGTCCGGGCCCGGGCCGAACGCCCCGGGCCGGACCCTCGCCGCCATGCTCCCCGCTAGGCTGGCGGTTACAGGCGGTCTAGCGAACTTACCCGCGATAGCCGCGCGGGATCGTGACCAGGGCCTTGGCCGTATTGGCGGCGGTCGAGGCAGCCAGCGCACGTTGGTCACGGACGCGAAGCGGGTGTGGCCTACCGCAGCCGCCGAAGGGCGTCGGTCACGCCGATAATGCGCAGCGGCGGGTACGACTCCTGGGGATGTCAGCTGTACAGGAGTCCACCGGGCGCCGCTGCGTACCGTTCGTGCACGACTTGCCCGTACGCCGCCGGATCAGCCGGACCGTTACGGGCTTCCCGGTGATCTTCGAAGTCTGCACGCCGTACTGATCCACGCGTGCCCGTCACCCTGGCGCCACCCGCAAGCCAGGGTCGCCTTGACGAAGGCCGGCCAGTCGTACTGAGCCGGCGCCGGGCAGTCTGTCTTCATCGCCGGCCTTGACGCCGCAGGCGCTGGACGGTGGGCTGTACAGTCCTGGAGAGGCTGTACGGCTGATCGAAGTAGGTCACGTAGGCCTCGGTGAGCCTCCCCTTGATGAGGGCCGTACCCTGGGCCAGGTAACGCTCGGATCTCCCGCGTGCGTGCAGTTCCCGCTGGGGTAGGCGGCGTGACCGCAGGCCTCCCGGTGAACTCCTCGAACCGGCTCCGCCGGCCGTAGCCCCAGGTCACGCTGGGCTGACCGCCAGTGCTCATCGGTGACCCCGCGGAAGACCTCCGTGCTGGCTGGCCAGCGCGTTCTTGACCCGGGTGACGATGTACGCGGTCTTCGCGGGCCTGGGCCAGGCCGCTGCCCGTCCGCGTGGGGGTGCCACCCGCCGCGGCAGTGGCGATGATCAGGGCCGCGCGCGGTGGCCGTCGACGGCCCCGCCGAGCCACCAGGGCGCGCCGCGCCGTCCGTGCGCCGCCGGCAGCCCGGCCCGCGCCGGCTGGCTAGTCCCTGCGGAGCCCGTACCTCCGCGGTAAAGCGCTCCATGCCGTCCCGGAGCAGTTCTTCCACCTCGACGTTCATCTGCCTGGTCCCCTCAGACCTGTCTGGGTAAGTCCGGTGTGGCTGGGCCCGGTCCCGGCCAGCTGTCGGCGAGTCTCCCGGAGCCGCCGCAGCCCACGGGACGTTGCCGATTTGACGGTGCCTTCCGGCCAGCCGAGCGCCGCCGCCGTCTCCGCCTCGGTCCGCTGCTCCCAGTACCGGAGCACCAGGACAGCGCGCTGCCGCGGCGGAAGCTGGAGCAGCATGCGCACCAGCGCGTCGCGCAGGTCCACCCCGGCCGTGGCGTCGGCGGGCGGCTCCGACGCCGCCCGCAGCAGCTGCAGCTTGCGCTGCAGCCGGCCCTGGCGCCGGAAGCCGTCCGCGGCCAGGTTGTAGAGCGTGCGGCGCAGGTACGCCTCGGGGTCACCGTCGAGCGTGCGCCAGTGCCGCAGCAACGGCTCCAGCGCGGTCTGCAGCAGGTCTTGCCCCGCCTCACGGCTCCCGGTGAGCAGCACCGCCGTGCGCATCAGCTGGTCGGCGCGCTCGGTGAGGAAGCGCTCCAGTTCCCCGACGGCCTGGTCATCTGCCATTGGCTATCCACCGTCCGCCCACCAAGCACGAAGGAGCCTGGCGCCCACGTTCCGCTGCCGTGGACGAATCTAGCCGCCTGCTAGCTTCATGGGCAGACACGATCTTCATGGGCGGGCACGATCCCGGCACGGAGGCTGGTGCATGATCGACTGGGCCCGATCGATTGGGCGGGGTTGCGGGCCGCGGCCACGGAGGTGGCCGGGCGGGCCTACGCGCCGTATTCGCGGTTGCGGGTCGGCGCGGCGGGCCAGGCCGACGACGGGCGGATCGTCACCGGCTGCAACGTCGAGAACGCCTCGTTCGGGCTGACCCTGTGCGCCGAGTGCGGGCTGGTCAGCGCGCTGCACGCGACGGGCGGCGGCAGGCTGGCCGCGGTCAGCGTGGTCGCCGGGGACGGCGAGCCGCTGGTGCCGTGCGGCCGGTGCCGCCAGCTGCTGCTGGAGGCGGGCGGCCCGGGCCTGCTGCTGGACACCGAGAGCGGCCCCCGGGAGCTGGGTGAGCTGCTGCCGGGCGCGTTCACCGGCACCGACCTGAGCGCCCGCCGTGACTGAGCCGCCGCACGCGAGGCCGCTGCAGGCCGGACCGCCGCGGGTCGAGACCGCCGCACGCGAGGCCGCCGCGTCCGACCACCACGCGGTTGACCTGATCCGGGCCAAGCGGGACGGGCAGCGGCTGACCGACGCCCAGATCCGCTGGCTCTTCGACCGCTACCTGGCCAGCGGCGCCGGCGCCGTCCCCGACGAGCAGATGTCCGCCCTGCTCATGGCCATCTACTTCCAGGGCCTGGATACCGCCGAGCTGCGCACCTGGACCGCGGCCATGATCGATTCGGGGGAGCGGCTGGACCTGTCCGGGGTGGGCCGCCCCACCGTGGACAAGCACTCCACCGGCGGCGTCGGCGACAAGGTGTCGCTGATCCTCGCGCCGCTGGTGGCCAGCTGCGGGGCCGCGGTCCCGCAGCTGTCCGGGCGCGGTCTCGGCCACACCGGGGGCACCCTCGACAAGCTGGAGGCCATCCGCGGGTGGCGGTCCTCGTTGCGGAACGACGAGATGCGCGCGGTGCTGCAGACGGCCGGCTGCGTGATCTGCGCGGCCGGGCCCGGGCTGGCCCCGGCCGACCGCCGCCTCTACGCGCTGCGCGACGTGACCGGGACCGTGGAGTCGATCCCGCTGATCGCCAGCTCGATCATGTCCAAGAAGATCGCCGAGGGCACCGGGGCGCTGGTGCTCGACGTGAAGGTGGGCAGCGGCGCGTTCATGCGCGAGGAGGCCGCAGGCCCGGCTGCTGGCCCAGACCATGGTCACCCTGGGCGCGGAGCACGGGGTGGCCACCTCGGCGTTGCTGACCAGGATGGACACGCCGCTGGGGCGGGCCGTGGGCAACGCCGTGGAGGTCGAGGAGGCGGTGGCCACGCTGCGCGGCGAGGGGCCCGCCGGACCTGGTCGAGGTGACCCTGGCGCTGGCCCGGGAGATGCTCCGGCTGGCCGGGATCGACGCGGACCCGGCGGCGGCGCTGGCCGACGGCCGCGCGCTGGCCGCCTGGCGGGCGATGGTCCGCGCCCAGGGCGGCGACCCGGACGCGCCGCTGCCCGCGGCCCGGCACACCAGGCCGGTGCTGCCCGCGCCCCGCGATGGCTGGCTGCAGCGGCTCGACGCCCGGGCGGTCGGGGTGGCCGCCTGGCGGCTCGGCGCCGGGCGCGCGGTCAAGGAGGATCCGGTCAGCCCGGCGGCCGGCGTGCGCTGCCTGGCCAAGCCGGGCGAGCGGGTCGAGCGGGGCCAGCCGCTGCTGGAACTGCTGACCGACGAGGAGTCCCGGTTCGACCCGGCCGCCGCCGCGCTGGCCGGCGCGGTCACGGTCGGCGAACGGCCACCGGACGTCCTGCCGCTGATCATCGATCATCTGTGAGAATGGGGAGATGGCTCCCACATTCGAGGAGATCAGGGCCGTTCCCAAGGTGCTGCTGCACGACCACCTGGACGGCGGTCTGCGGGCGGCCACGGTGGTGGACCTGGCCCGTGAGATCGGTTATGACCGGCTGCCGTCGCAGGACGTGGCGAGGTCGAGCAGTGGCTGCGCCGCGGCGCGCACCGCGGCCACCTGAAGTACTACCTGGATGCGTTCCAGCACACGGTCGCGGTGATGCAGACCCGCGAGGCCCTGATCCGGGTCGCGGCCGAGTGCGCGGAGGATCTCGCCGCCGACGGGGTGGTCTACGCGGAGGTGCGGTTCGCCCCCGAGCTCCACGTGGCCGGGGGACTCACCCTGGAGCAGGTGGTCAGCGCGGTCCTGGAAGGCTTCCGCCGCGGCAGCGCCGGGCGGGGCATCACCGTGTACGCGCTGCTCACCGCGATGCGCACCGCGGCGCGCTCGCTGGAGATCGCCGAGCTCGCGGTGCGGCACCGGGACGAGGGCGTGGTCGGCTTCGACATCGCCGGCGCCGAGGCGGGCAGCCCGCCGACCCGGCACCTGGACGCGTTCCAGTACGTGGCCCGGGAGAACTTCCACATCACGATCCACGCCGGGGAGGGCTTCGGGCTGCCGTCCATCTGGGAGGCGCTGCAGTGGTGCGGGGCCGAGCGGCTCGGCCACGGGGTGCGGATCGTGGACGACATCCGGATCGGCGCGGACGGTCACGCCACGCTGGGCCGGCTGGCCAGCTACGTCCGGGACCGCCGGATCCCGCTGGAGATGTGCCCCGTCCTCGAACGTGCAGACCGGCGCGGCCCCGTCCATCGAGGCGCACCCGATCGGGCTGCTGCGCCAGCTGTCCTTCCGGGTCACGGTGAACACCGACAACCGGCTGATGAGCGGGGTCAGCGTGTCCTCGGAGTTCGAGCGGCTGGTCGAGGCGTTCGGCTACGGCTGGTCGGACATCGAGTGGCTCACGATCAACGCGATGAAGAGCGCGTTCGGGCATTTCGACGAGCGGTTGCGGATCATCGACACGGTGATCAAGCCGGGATTTGCCACCGCCCGCGCCGCGAGTAATGCTGTGGTCCGGATACCGGGACGCCCGTGAGCCGGCCGACCAGCAGGAGCGTGGGGATGCAGCGGGACACGGCGGTGGCCGGCCAGGCCGGGGTGGCGGGCCGCGGCGCCGGGCGGCACGGACCTGCTCGGCCTCAACCCGGCTGACGTGGCGACCTCGGACGCCGCGCTCCGCCAGCTGCTGCACGGGCTGCCCGGCGTGGACCAGGTGGGCGCGGCGCAGCGCGCCGCCACCCTGGCCACCCGGTCCATCAAGCGGGACGCCAAGCTGTGGGCGCTGGACACCGCGGTCGCGATGGTCGACCTGACCACGCTGGAGGGCGCGGACACCCCGGGCAAGGTCCGCGGGCTGTGCGCCAAGGCCCGCCAGCCCGACCCGGCCGACCACGCGGTGCCGCCCGTCGCCGCCGTATGCGTGTATCCCGACCTGGTCGCCGTGGCCCGCGCCGGAAGCTGGCCGGCAGCGGCGTGAAGGTCGCCTCGGTGGCCACCGCGTTCCCGTCCGGCCGCGCCTCGCTGGCGGTCAAGCTGGCCGACGTGGCCGACGCGGTCGCGGCGGGCGCCGACGAGGTTGACATGGTCATCGACCGGGGGGCGTTCCTGGCCGGCCGGTACGGGCAGGTCGCCGAGGAGATCCGGGCGGTCCGCGAGGCCTGCGGCCCGGCCCACCTCAAGGTCATCCTGGAGACCGGGGAGCTGGCCACCCTGGACAACGTGGCCCGGGCCTCCTGGCTGGCCATGCTGTCCGGGGCGGACTTCATCAAGACCTCGACCGGCAAGGTGTCGCCGGCCGCGACCCCGCCGGTCACCCTGGTCATGCTGGGCGCCGTGGCCGACTTCGCGGCGGCCACCGGCCGCCGGGTCGGGGTGAAGGTGGCCGGCGGGGTGCGCACCGCCAAGGACGCGGTCCGCTACCTGGTCCTGGTCAAGGAGACGGCCGGGCCGGAATGGCTCACCCCGGCGCTGTTCCGGATCGGGGCCTCCAGCCTGCTCAACGACCTGCTCATGCAGCGCCGCAAGCAGCTCACCGGCGTCTACCCCAGCCCCGACTACTTCTCCCTCGACTGACGCGCCCGGCCCGCCCCCGCCTCGGGCGCCGGGCCCGAGGTGAGGCGTTATCTGTTCGGATTGGCCCCCGGATTCGGGAGCAGATCCGAACAGTTGATGCTTTGCGGCGCGGTCAGCTGCCGTCGGGGTAGCCGCCGCGGTGCGAGTCACCATCGGGTAGTGGGGGAGCGCCCCGGCCGGGTCGGCGATCATGGCCTGGGTCAGCCGCCGGTAGGGCGGGTGCGCCCGCCAGCCGTCCGGGTAGGGCACCAGCCCGGCCGCGATGAGCGGCCTGGGGTCCGCCCGGCGTCCGGCGTGGGGTCGTCGCGGAGCCCGCCCGATCCGCTCGGCGTACAGCGCCCGCAGCGCCCCGGCCAGCCCGTCGATGACGCCGTCCCCGGACCGCGCCCGCCAGCCGTCCACGACGCCGCCCGCCGGCTGGTGGTACGCGGCCTGGGCCTGCTCGCCGCGCGGCGTGAGGCTCACGTGCTTGCCCCGGCCGCCCGCCGGGTCCGGCCCGCTCACCGCGTAACCCCCCGTTCCAGCCGGCCCACGGACACGCTGACCGCCTCCCGGGACACCCCGGCCCGGCGCGGCACGTCCGCCAGCGCGACGCCGCCGGCGCTGAGGACCCGCAGCGCGTTGGCGCTGACCGGGAGGGACAGCGCCGAGTCCGCGCTCGAACTCGGCGCGGAAGCTCATCAGCGCCCGGGACAGCAGGGTGGGCAGTCCGGGTCGGCCACCCGGTGCTCCGGCGAGACCGAAGGCAGTTCCTGGCCCGGCGGCGCGACGGCAGGCGGGTTCGGGCCCTCCCGTAGCATGGGCCCCGGAGACCGGCAGGAACGCCGGCCACGCGTCACCGGACGGCCCGGCCACGGTCGCGCAGCGCCTCGCTGAGCTGGCCGATCACCGCGCGCGCCGAACCGGTCCCGCCAGCGCTCCTCGATCACGCCGGCCAGCGGCTCGCAGATGTCCTGGGCCAGGCGGCCCCACCGGGTGGGCCGGACGATCGCGTCCCGGCGGGGCGGGGCCGGCCGGCCGTCGCGCCGGGATCGGGCCCGACCCGTCACGTACCCCCAGCGCTCCAGGCCCGGGCAGGTTGGTCAGCGGGACCAGGTCCGCCACGTCGCGCAGCGGCACCCCGCCCGCGGGCAGGAACCGCAGGAAGTTGGCCCACATGGCCAGCGACACCAGCCACGGGCCGCGGCCGGACTGGGCCGCCGGGCCCCAGGTCGTCCGGTGCGGGAGCTGGCGCTCCGATTCGTTGTCGAACTCGATCGTGAACGCGACGAGAGCCTGGGACAGCAGCGCCGGGACACCCAAGCTCCGCAACGAGGACCGTCGCCCCCTGGTCCCGCCGCCTCGGTTTCCGCGGCTGGCGGGGCCGGTGCCGCCTGGGCCCGGCCCGGGTCGGCCCGGCCTAGGTGGCGCCGGGTCTGGCGGCCGGGGTGCGCCGCGGCTTCGCGCGATCCAGGGTGGCCCGGATCAGCAGCGCCCGCGGGCCGGGCGCCGTCCTGCCTGCCCGGGCCGTGTCAGGCAGGGGGCGGCCGTGCGCGCGGAGCACCTCGCGCAGGTCGGTGACGTCCGCGGCCCAGCCCAGCCCGGCCAGCCAGCCGACCGGGTCGTCCGGGGCCCGGGACTGCCGCAACGTCGCCAGCCGCGTGTCCGCGAACGCGTCGGCCTCCCGGGTGGTCATGGTCAGGCCCAGCCAGCTGCCCGGGGCCGAGAGGCCGGTGACCGTGGCCAGCAGCCGGTCCACGTCGGCCGGGGCGAGGTAGACGAGCAGGCCCTCGGCGATCCACGCGGTCGGCTGGGCCGGGTCCAGGCCCGCGGCCCGCAGTGCCGCTGGCCAGTCGTCGCGCAGGTCGCAGGGCACCACGAAGCGCTCGCAGCCGGGCACGGCGTGCTCGGCGGCGAGTACCTGGTCCTTGGGGCCGAGCACGTCCGGGGTGTCCACCTCGAAGCAGCGGGTGCCCGGCGGCCAGGGCAGCCGGAACGCCCGGGCGTCGAAGCCCGCGCCGAGCAGCACGACCTGGCGGCAGCCCTGCTGGCCGGCCTCGGCCAGCAGGTCGTCCAGGAACAGGGTGCGGGCCACCACCCAGACCCGGAGGGCCACCCCCCGGCGGCCCCCGGGCGGCGAGTCCGGGTCCAGCCCGCCCGCTTCCGCGAACGTCGCGGCCAGCGGGTCGGCGAACAGGCGGTCGGGCCGGGCGGTCTCCAAGGCCCGCACGGCCGCGACGGTCAGCCCGGTGCCGCCGACGCCCTCCAGCGAGACCGTTGCGCGGGGCGGGGGCGCCGGGGTCCCGCCCGCGGCCGGGGCCGCCCGGAAAGCCCGGGCCGCCTGGGCCGCGAAACGTTCCGCGAGCTCGCGGTCGGCTGGCCAGTTCCGCGACCGTCTCGGCCAGCCCCTTCCGGCCGGCCAGGACCATCCAGCACGCCAGGATCAGCGGGCGGGCCCAGATCGCGCCAGCCAGCCGCCCGATCTCGTCGTCCCCGGGCGTGAGGTGCTCGCGGTAGCCGGCCACCACCGCGTCCAGCCGGGACGGCCCGCGCGCAGCCGGCCGCCCAGAGCAGGAAGGCCAGCGGGTACAGCCGCGGGCCGCGGCCGGCTCCGGTCCAGTCCACCAGGACCAGGCCGTCGTCCGGGGTGAGGATCGCATTGGCCGGCACGAAGTCGGGGTGGATCAGCGCCTGCGGCAGGTCCGCGCAGCCGTCCGCCCGGTCCAGTTCGGCCAGCAACGCCGCCAGCAGCGGCCGCTGGTCCGCGGGCAGGCCGGGTGCCGACGCCTCCAGCCGGGACCGGGCCGCCGCGATCTCCGCGGCCGGGGAGCCCTGATGGACCAGGTGATGCCAGCCGCCGCCCGTCCGCGGGCGTGGTCGCGCGGGCAGCAGGTGCAGCCGGCCGAGCAGGCCACCCAGCTGGCCGAAGGTCCGCCCGGCTGCCGTCCGCCCGGGTGCCCGCCACGTACCGGGTGACCAGGACGCCCTGTCCCTCATGCGCGAAGACCGGCTCCTGCGCCGCGCACCGCTCGGCGGGGAACTCCTGCTGCTCGAGGCGCCGGAGCAGGGCCGCGTCACCCTCAGCGGCCGCCAGGGGCCGGTCCGCCGCGAAGACCCGGGCGACCCAGTCCGGGCCGTCCCGGCGGCCGACGCGGTACACGCCGAGATCGAGCTCGGTCAGCTGGGCTACCTGTATCCCGTAGCGCGCTTCCAGCTGGGCGGGCAGCGTGTCCTGCCCTGACCTGGGCGGGATCATCCGGCTGGAGAACGGCTCGGCCACGTGGGCCACTGTAGAGGAGCCCACTAGCCGAGCCCAGGACCCGGGCCACGGATGGCCCGGCGACGGGCTCTAGGAGCCAGGCCGGCGCTACGATGCGCGGGTGGGCAGCGCTGATCCGGCAAAGGCGCCGGACCCGGGAGCCATTGTCGTCTCCGAAAGCCGGTCGCAGATCGGCATCCTGTTCGGGTTCCTGTCCCTGGCTTTCGCCGTGGCCCTGGCCCGGGGCGTGACCGGTGCGCAGAGCACGCCGGGGCGGGCCGCCGTCGCGGTGATCTTCGGCATCCTCGTGCTGGTCTGCGTGCGGGCCTGGATCATGATGATCCGCCGTCCCGCACGCCTGGAGATCGCCGGGGACGTCATCAGGTACGTGCCGCGCAATGGCCCGGTGTCGACCCTGTCGCGCCAGCAGGGAGATGAGCTTCGCTTCGTGAAGCGGCGGCGGGGACCCCGGATCTGGACCCTCGAGCTCACCATCGCGGGCTCGGGCACCGGCATCGTCCTGGGCTTCTTCTCCCGTAACGCGGTGCGGCAGGCCTGCCTGGCCCGCGGCTGGCGCTTCGATGCCCAGATCGGCCGCGGCCGGGCGTAGCGGCCGCCCCGGGTCATCCGCCTCGCCGAGCAGTTCGACGACGTTCAGCGAGCTCAGTGAGGGCCGCCAGTCTCCCTCGCCGAGGGCCCGCGCCGTCTCCTGCTCGATAGCCGGCCAGCACCAGCTGCACAGCCTCATCGCGGGCTGGCGCGGCCTCCCGCTGGACCTCGATCGTGACCGAGGAACCGAACCGGACGTCATGCTCGAAGAAGCCGGCCGTCAGCCGGAACCGCCGGGCCGGCCCGGCGGCCTGCGGCGGCTCGAGCGAGCCCGTGCGCTCCGCGTACTCGCCGGGGGTCTCCTGGCGGCTGGTGAACGTGTAGCCGAGGAACTCATCCAGCGTCTGGACGTGGCCGGAAGCCAGCCGCCAGGGCCACGGGCCTGTTCCCTGCAGCACCAGGCTCAGCAGCCCGGCGAACACCGTCTCCTCGGCGGCGGTGCGGTCGGCTGGCCTGGGCCGGGTCAGGCGGGTCGGCGAACTGGCGGTGCCCGGTGAACTGGAAGCTGAGGCTCAGCCGCGGCGGATCCGCGTCGGCCTCCAGAGCCCAGATCCCGATCTGGGTCACGGACGGGCCCGGGGCCACCTGCCAGTTCTTCCGGACCGGATGCATCAGCCAGTGCGCGGCCTCCGGCTCGGCCATGGCCGTCAGGGCCGTGTCGTCACCGTCCACGGCCAGCACCCAGGCGGCGACGGCCAGCCGCGCCGCGTGGGTGACGTGCCCGGCGTCGAGCCGGTCATCGTGGCTTCCCGCGCTCCGCATCGTCTCGGCCACCGCCGGACTGACCTCCAGGCTGGCCGCCCCGACCAGCGCGGCAATCTCACTCTCGCTCATCGCGCCCACGGTAGCCGCGCTCGCGCGCGGTAACCGCGCGGATGCCGCGTTCACGCTTGCTGCAGCGACATGATTGCCACACCCGCGCGGGCGCGGGTAGGAAGGACAAGCATGAGCGCGGCAACGGATGGCTACATCGACCTTCGCTCGGACACCGTGACCAGGCCCACGCCGGAGATGCGCCGGGCCATGGCCGACGCCGAGGTCGGCGACGACTGGTACGGCGACGACCCGACCGTCAACCGGCTGCAGGAGGCCGCGGCCGGGCTGACCGGCCACGAGGCCGCGCTGTACCTGCCCACCGGCACCCTCTGCAACCAGATCGCGCTGCACGCCTACGTCCGGTCCGGCGGGTTCGTGGCCTGCGAGGCCACCGCCCACGTGGGCGGGACCGAGGCGGCGTCGGCCGCGGCGCTGTCCGGGATCGCCTTCCGCCTGATCCCGGCGCCGCGCGGGCTGCTGTCCGCGGAGCAGGTCGCGGCGGCTCTGGAGCCCGATCCCTACGACGTTGACGCACGTCGGCCTGGTCGCGGTCGAGAACACCCACCAGCGGGGTGGCGGGTCGGTCCTGCCGGTCGCGGACCTGGCCGCCATCGCCAAGATCTGCGCCAGCCGGGACACCCCCCTCTACCTGGACGGCGCCCGCATCTTCAACGCGGCCGTGGTGGCCGGAACGACCGTGGCCGAGTACACCCGGCACGTGGACGCGCTGATGTTCTGCCTGTCCAAGGGGCTGGGCGCACCGATCGGGTCGTTGCTGGCCGGGAACCGTGAGTTCATCGCGGGAAGCACGCCGGCTGAAGATCCTGTTCGGCGGGGCCTGGCGGCAGGCCGGGATCATGGCCGCGGCCGGCCTGATCGCGCTGCGGGACGGCCCGGGCCGGCTGGCCGAGGATCACGCGAACGCCCGGCGGCTGGCCGAGGGCGTGGCCGAGATCGTGCCGGGAGGCGTGGATCCGGCCAGCGTCCAGACCAACATGGTGTTCGTGGACGTGGCCGGGACGGGCTGGCCGCGCGCTGGAATGGATGCGGCGGCTGGGCGCGGCCGGGCTGCGGGTCACGGTGGTGCCGGGGCGGGTGCGGATGCTCACCCACGCCGATGTGACCGCGCGGGACATCGAGACGGCGCTGGCCGCCTGGCGCCGCGCCGCCGTCACCTGAAAGCTCCAGCCGCCTGAAAGGGGAAGCGTTCTCATGATCGCTATCGCGCAGGTCAGCGACATGCACCTGGACGGCAGCCCGGAGCGAGCCCGCCGGGCCCGCGCGGTGATGGACCGCCTGCGCGGCGGGCGCGCGCCGCTCGACGCGGTCCTGGTCACCGGGGACATCGCTGACCACGGCCGCCCTAGCGAGTACGCAGGAAGCGCGCACGATCTTGTCCGCGCCGTGCCCGGTGCTGTTCTTGCCGGGAAACCACGACGAGCGGGACGCCTTCCGCCGCGGGCTGCTCAGCGGCCGGGTCGCGGGCGCGCCTGGCGGACCCGGCGGCCCGGAGGCGCCGCTCAACCAGGTGCACCGCGTGGCCGGGGCCGTCCTGGCGCTGTGCGACTCCGTGATCCCCGGCCAGGACGGCGGGTACCTGGCCGACGAGACCCTCGACTGGCTCGACGCGGTGCTCGGCGACGATCCCGGCGCGCCCGCGCTCGTCTGCCTGCACCACTACCCCGTGCCGCTGCACACCGAGGCTCGCCGACACGATCCGGCTGGCCGGGGAGGACCGTCTGGCCGCGGTGATCAGCCGGCATCCCCAGGTGGTGGCCGTCTTGTGCGGGCACGCCCACACCGCGGCGGCCACCACCTTCGCCGGCCGGCCCCTGCTGATCGCCCCGGGCGTACTGTCCACCGGCGTGACCCCCTGGGACGTGAGTGCCACCGCCGACTATGCGGCGCCCCCGGCCGTGGCGTACCACATCCTCGGCGACGACGGCCGCCTCACCACTCACTACCGCCCCGTTGACCTGGCGGCGAGTGGTTAGCGGGCGGGCAGGGTGAGGGTCTGGGCGGCCCGGGCGTGCCCGGGGCGCTTGCCGGTGAAGATCCAGGTCACCCTGGTGAAGTAGCGGTGCCCGGCGTGCCCGGGCCACGCCATCGGCCGCCACAGCACGGTCAGCACCGGGTACTTGATGTACTTGCCCTGGGCGCAGGTCGGCGTGCAGTTGTCGACCTTGAGCACGCCGTTGCCGTACGCGGTGCCGCGCCAGGTCTGCCAGTGCAGCGTGGCCAGCATCTCGTTGGCCGTGCAGCCGATGTCGTAGCCGCCCGGCCGGACCTGGCCCTGGCCGGCGCAGTTGACCATCACGACCGCGGTGGACACGGCGGACGCCGGGGCCACCGCCACCGCCGTCGCCGCGACTGTGCCGGACACCGCCAGCAGCCCGGCAGCCATGGTGATCCGCATGCGAGTAAGCCTCATCAGGTGCTCCTTCCAGCAGGGGCTGGACCCCCCTCGTCATCTGCTAAGACGCCGGACCTGAAGATTGGCTGAAAACTATTGGTCACAGTTGTGCATCGGCGCGGCCGGTAACGGCGCCGGTCTGCCTATTACGGGCGGCCAGGAACCGGTCGGCCGGCCCGGTCAGGCGACCCGGAAGCCGGCCCGGTCAGGCGGGAACCCGGTCAGGCGCCGGGGAGCCCCCGGGAAGCCGGCTCGGCCTCCGGGAACGCCCGGTCCGTCCAGATGCTCACCGGCGCACCCGGTCGTGACCGCGCGTCCAGGCGGGCCGGCCGAACCGGCGGTGCCAGGGCGCCGGGCGCGAGCAGCGCGGCCGGCTGCCGGGCCGGGCGGGGCCAGGGGCCGGGCGGGGCGGCAGGGCCGGGCGGGGCCGCCGGGCCCGGCGACGGTAGCTGGCCGGGCGCGTTCACCCCGGCGCGGTCCGTCGCCGGGTGCACGGAAAGCCCGGCCGTTTCGGTCAGGAACTGCCACCCGCCCGCGTGGTCGCCATTCGGGTAAATGGCGGTCCGTACCGTGGAGATGAGCTTGGCCACCGCGAGTTCCAGGTTCTCGTGGCTGATGGTCATCGAGGCGGTGACCCAGCCCTGGGCGAGTGAGGAGGTCAGGTCCACGTCCTCGATCGCCGGGTCGGTGGCCTCGATCTCGGCCAGCGCGTAGGCGAGCGCGTCGAAGCGGGAGCCGTCGAGGGGGCCGCCACCCTGGACCCTCATCTCGCCGTAGAACTTCATTCTGCGCCCCTTGCTCAACGGTCTTCCGGAGGATGCTAGCCCAAACCACCTGACCGTGAGTTAAGGGTGACGAAGCCGCCCGTGACCACCGCTACGCCAGGTCCCAGCCGGCCTGGCCCATCACCGCCACCCGGGGGACCGGCGGGCGATGGCGCGGTCGCGGGTGACCAGCACGATCTTGCGGCCGCGCACGGCGGAGGTGCCGGCCTTCGCTGCGGCAGGCTTGCGGTCCAGGTCCTTGCCCGGCGTCCCGGGTCAGGAGATGGCCTCCAGGCGGGCCATCTCGCCGGGTGACAGGCGCAGCGCGGCGGCGGCCACGTTGGCGGCCAGGTGATCCGGGTTGCCCGTGCCGGGGATGGCCAGCACGTGCGGACCCTGCTGCAGCGTCCAGGCCAGCCGGACCTGCGCGGGCGTGACGCCGTGGGCCGCGGCGATCGCGTGCACCGCGTCGTGCTCGGTGCTCCGGCGTGCCCCTCTCGCGGCCCTGGCCCGCGATCGCGAAGAACGGCACGAACGCGACCCCCTGCTGCCCGCAGGCCCGGAGGAACTCGCGGGCCTCCGGCGGCGCGCCGACCCCGTAGCGGTTCTGCACGCACACCACGGGCGCGATGGCCTGGGCCTGGGCCAGATGCGCGGGCCGGACGCTGGACACGCCCAGGTGGCGGATGAGCCCCGCGTCCCGCAGTTCGGCCAGCACGCCGAAGTGCTCGGCGATCGAGTCGACCGGGTAGGCGCGCAGGTTCACCAGGTCCAGGTGATCACGGCCCAGCTGGCGCAGGTTCTCCTCGACCTGGCCGCGCAGCTGGTCCGGCCGGGCCCAGCCCAGCCACTCACCCGACGGATCACGGCCCGGCCCGACCTTGGTCGCGATGACCAGGTCGTCCGGGTACGGCGCGAGCGCGGTGTTGATCAGCTCGTTGGCGGAGCGCAGCGGCGAGAAGTAGAAGGCGGCGGTGTCGATGTGGTTGACGCCGAGCTCGACCGCGCGGCGCAGCACCCGGATGGACTGGTCCCGGTCGCTCGGCGTGCCGAGGTCGAAGGCGGCGCTGCCGGTCAGCCGCATGGCGCCGAGGCCGAGGCGGTTGACGATCATGTCGCCGAGCTTCCAGGTCCCCGCGGCCGCTGCCGGCATCGCCTCCGAAGTCACCCCCTGAGTGTGCCATCCGGCCGGCCCGGCAGCGGTTTGCGCGCACCTTTGCTCCGCTCCGGTCACGCCGTCATTCGGTGGCGTGGTTCTGCCGTGGCCCGCGTGCCTGCTGTTACCCGTGTGCTCCCGGACCGAGTGCCCCGCGAACGTGATCCAACGCCGGTGTTGCTATCCAACACCGCGTTGATCACCAGCGCCGAGACGTCGGCACACACGGGTGCCCAGGCCCGCAGATTCAGGCGTCCGCGGACGAACCGCGACCGTGCTCACCATCACCTGCGATTCAGTGGTGGACTGACCCGCCTCCCGGCCCGGTCGCCCAGTCCCCCGGACCGGGAGGCGGAGCGATCAGCCCTTGGTGAAGGACTTCAGCTCCTGGACGCTGGCGATCGTGGACTCGTGCCCGCCGCGTTGCTGGTCACCTCGGACTTCACCGGGCCGACCCCGTTGGCCACCCAGGTGCGGATGTCCAGCTCCACGCGATCCCGGAGAACTTCTCGGTCATCGTCTCGTTGATGAGGGTGGCCTGGTAGGTGCCGGCGGGCACGCGGACCGTCTGGGTGCCCTCGCCCTTGACCACCACATGCGCCGTGACGGTGCTGGTGTGGCCGGCCTCCTTGATGCGTGATCACCAGCGTGTCGTGGTGCGGCTGGCCGGATGCGAGCTGCGCCGAGCTGGGCCAGATGATGCTGCCCGACTTGACCGTGACCGACGTGCTGCCCGCCTGGGTCAGCGGCACGGAGATCGAGCCGTCGGTGTGGACGATGAAGACCGAGGTGGTCGTGCCGTGTGCACGCCGAGCAGGTCGTCCTGGTCCTTCATGGCGACCTTGTTCCCGCCCGCGGCCGGGGTCACCGAGATCACCTTGTTGGTGACCGTGCCTGCTCGCCGCTCAGCTTTTCCTCGTACACCCAGGTGTTCCCCACGGCCAGCGGGAACAAGGCGCGGTGCCGCTCCCCGGTGCCACGGCCGTTCGAGCTCGGAACCGTTCGAGCTCGCGACTGGTCGAGCGCCGGCCGAGGCGGAGCCCGCCGCGGCGGGCTGGCCGGAGGCGGAACTGGACGTGGACGCCGTGGTGGCGCTGGAGCTGTTCCCGCAGCCGGCCAGGACCAGCCCGGAGGCGGCCGCGGCCGCCAGCACGGCCGCCGCGGGCGTGCGTGTGGTGAAGCCTGATCTGTTCATGTCCTGCCTCGGTCTGGGTGCTCGTGCACGGAGGGCCGCGGCTGGCCGGATGGCTAGCGGAGCAGGTCGTTGATGACTCCGCCGATGACTCCGCCCTCGACGGCCGCACTGCGGTCGTCCTGGGTGCTCAGGTAGGGCGCGAGCGACGCGGCGAACACCGGCAGCGGCATGGACTGCAGCCACACCGTGCCGGGCCCGGACAGGACCGCGAAGTGATGCGTGTCGCCCCCGAAGTAGCGGTTGGCTGCCCCTTGGACACGCATCACCTGGAAGGCCATGGACGCGTCGAACATCCCGACATGCCCGGGGTGCACCCGCAGCGACTGGCCCGGGGCCAGCTCGTAGCGGATCAGCTCGCCGGACAGCTCGATCCAGGCCCGGCCCTGGCCGCCGACGCGCTGCAGCAGGAAGCCCTCGCCCGCGAAGACCCCCGCGGTGAAGGACTGCTGGAAGCCGGCGCTGATCTGGATGCCCGGGGTCCCGGCCAGGAACCCGTGCCGGTGCACCATGAACTCCCGGCCGGGAGTCGACGTCGACCGGGCGGATGCTGCCCGGCAGCTTCGCGGCGAACGCGATGGTCCCCGGCGCGCCCTTCGCGGAGTAGGTGCTCATCAGCAGCGACGAGCCGCCGATCTTCCTCTTCAGGGCGCCCATCAGGCCCTGCCCGCCCACGCCCCCGCCCATCCCGGTGGACATCTGGATGGAATCGGTCATCCAGGAGAACTCGCCCGCCTCCGCGACGACGCTCTCGCCCGGGTCGAGGGAGATCGACAGCACCGGCATCGTGGTGCCGATCAGCTGGTCCTGCATGGCGGATTCCTTCCGCTGGGAGGCGTGCCGGCCACCCGCCGGCCGCGCCCTCTTAGGTGTACGCGGCGGCGCGGGCCCGCCGAATCCCGGTAACCATGTAGCCCGGCAGGCGCTACCCGGGTGCCTGCGGGCGGCGGCGTTATAACAGCCCGGCGGGTTATGACATCGTGGCGGCCAGCCCGTGAGCCAGCGCGTAGCGGGCCGCTTCCACCCGCCCGGCCAGGCCGAGCTTGCGGTAGATGGTGGCCAGGTGCCGCTCGACGGTGGCCGGGCTCAGGTACAGCTCGGCGGCGATCTGCTTGTTGCTCATCCCGGCGGCCAGCAGCCGCAGCACCTCAGCCTGCCGGGCGGTCAGCCCGCCGGGCAGCGGGCCCGCCGGCGGTCCGCGGCGGTCTCGGCCAGCGCGGCGCGCACCTCGGCCAGCCGCTGCGGGTTGCCCAGCTCGCCGGCCAGCGCCTCGGCGGCGCGCAGGTGCCCGGCTCCCTCGTCGGGCCGGCCGAGCCGGTAGCAGGCCCGGCCCAGCCCGGTCAGCGCCTCGACCGCGTCGTGACCGTGGCCGGCCTCCTGGTAGGCCGCCACCGCCGCCGCGTAGTGCCCGGCCGCCTCGGCCCAGTCCCGCTGATGCGCCGCGACGTTGCCCTGGTTGCACTGGACGGTGCCGATCAGCTGCGGGTTGCCGAGGTCCGCGGCGAGCGCCGCGGCCTCGGCCAGGGCCCGGGCCGCGGCCTCCCACTGGCTGATCCGGGTCAGCAGGTCGCCCAGGTTGGCCAGGCCGATCGCGAGCGACCGGCGCTCGCCGAGCTGCCGCTTGATCGACCAGGGCCTGCTCGAACAGCTCGCGGGCCCGGGCCAGGTCGCCGTCGTCCACTTCGAGCAGGGCCATGTTGTTGAGCGCGGCGGACAGGGCGCGGCGGTCGCCCAGCCCGGCCCGCAGCTCCATGGCCGTGGCGAAGCTGCGCCGGGCCGCGGCCAGGTCGCCCAGGTAGCGGTAGCGCCGAGCCGAGCACGGTCGCCGCGGTCGCGGTGCGCTCCGGCACGCCCAGCGGCTCCAGGATCCGCAGCGCCAGCCGGGCCTGGCGGACGGCCTCGCCGTAGTCGCCGTTCTCCGCGGCCAGCACGGCCGCCGAGCAGAGCGCGCGCCCGGCCGGCTCGTCCCGCCGCTGGCCCGCCCGGGCCAGCAGCCTGCCCAGCCAGGCCCGGCCGTAGCTCAGCCGGCCGCGGAGCAGCCACCAGCGCCACAACGCCGCGCCCATGTCCAGGCCGAGGCCGAGGTCGCCGTGATCGTCCAGCCAGTGCAGCGCCTGGTCCAGATCGGCGGTGGCGGCCGCCAGCCGGGCCGTCCACTCCGCCGCGTCCCGGCCCGGCCAGGCCGGTCTCGCTGCCCTGGGCCAGCGCGGCGAAATGCTCGCGCGTGCCGCTGCCGGGCCGCGGGCCCGGTGCCGGACTCGGCCAGCCGGGCCGCCGCGAACGTGCGCATCGTGTCGAGCATGCTGAACCGGTTGTGCTCGCTGCCCCGGGTGACGACCAGCCAGGAGGAATCGACCAGCCCGCGGATCAGGTGCGCCACGCGCGGGCCCGGCGCGCGCTGACCGCCTGCGCGTCGGCGACCGTGAACGACCCGGCGAACACGCTGAGCACGGCGAGCAGCCGCTGCTCCTCCGGCTGCAGCAGGTCGTAGCTGGCCCGGACCACGTCCACCAGCCGCCGGCCCCGCGCCGGCGCGGCCCCGGGCGCGTCCTGGTCGAGCAGGACCGCGCGCTGCTGCAGGATCTCCCGGACGGACAGCGCGCCGACCCAGCCGGCGATCAGCTCGATGGCCAGCGGCAGGCCGTCCAGCCTGCGGCAGAGCTCGCCGATGGCGTGCGGTGGCACGTCGCCGACGCTGAAGCTGGGCAGCCGTTCCCGGGCCCGGGCGACGAACAGCTGCACGGCGTCGGACCCGGCGACGTCGGCCGCCCCGGCGGCGGCGGACGGGCAGTCCAGCGGCGGCACCGTCCAGCACACCTCGCCGGGCGCGCCGAGCACCACCCGGCTGGTGACCACGATCCGCACCCCGGGTGCCGCGCCGAGCAGCTGGCCGGCCAGCGCGGCGACCGCGTCGCGCAGGTGTTCCGCCCCGTCGAGCACGATCAGCCGCGGGGCCTCGGCCAGGGCCGCGGCGACGGACTCGGCCAGCGGCACCCCGGCCTGGTCCGGCACCCGCAGGCCCGCGGCCAGCACGGTGATCAGCGACTCGGGCTGGCGCACGGTCTCCAGCGGGATGAACGTGACCGGGACCGCGGGTGCCGCCCGGCTGATGGCTTCCACCGCGAGCCGGGTCTTGCCCGCCCCGCCCGGCCCGATCAGGGTCAGCAGCCGGGAAGTCTCCAGCAGGCCGACAAGTTCTCCCAGCTCACGGTCGCGGCCGATGAAGCTGGACTGGGCGACGGGCAGAGCGGGGCCGGCCGGGGCCGGCGGGGCTGAGACCGGCGGCGCGGCCGGCGCGGGCCGGGCTGGGGCCGGTGGCGCGGCCGGCGGGGCGGGCGGGACGCCGCTGGCGGGGACGGCGCGACCGCGCGCGGCCGGTCCCCGCGGAACCGTCCCGGGCCTCGAAGTCGGCGAGGGCCTGGCGGGCCCGCGCGGACATCTGGGTCCGCCCGGTCTCCCAGCGGTTCACGGTGGCGAAGGACACGCCGAGCAGGTGAGCGAGCTGTTCCTGGCTCAGGCCGCGCTCGGCCCGCAACTGGCGGAGCCGCGCCGCAGGCGGTTCGGCCGGGCCCCCGCCGGGCGGCTCCCCATCCACGCTCGCAGCCTACGATGCGGCCCGTCTCCGGGGGAGTTGCCCCGAAGATCCGTTCAGCTGACAGTCAATGTTCTCGCGGCTGGCATGCAGGAGAGAGGCCGGCGGCAGGGACGAAAGGCCCGGCGGCAGGCGGAAAGGCCGGTGGCAGAACGAGAGGCCGGCGGCAGGCGGAAGGCCGGCCGGAGGCGGAAGGGCGGCCCCCGGAGCGACCGGTCCGTCAGCATATGTTGACGTTCCGGTGTCGTCAGCATATGCTGACGGTCATGGAACCAGTACTCGAGATCGCCGAGGGTGCGGCCAGCACCGACCCGGATGCCGGGCTCCGCGCCGTGGCGGCCCTCCGGCAGCTCACCGAACGGCTGGAGATCCTCCAGGTCGATAACGCCCGGGCGCTGGGGTGGTCCTGGCAGCAGATCGCCGAGCGTCTCGGGGTCACCAAGCAGACCGTGCACCGCAAGCACGGCCGGCGGACCGGGCGGCGATGATGCTCGAGCGCTTCACCGATGACGCCCGCACCGTGCTGGTCTACGCCCAAGAGGCACGCCCGCCTGCTGGGCCACCGCTACATCGGCTGTGAGCATCTGCTGCCTGGCCCTGGTCGGCATCGATCAGCCGGCCTGCGCGTGCTGCGTGAGCGGGGCCTCACGCCTGGCCGGGTCGAGGAGGAAATCGTCCGCCGGGCCGGGACCGGGGCCGGGGCGGGCCTGTTCGCCGACCTAGACCGGGCCGCGCTGGCCTCGATCGGGATCGATCTCGACGCCGTACGGGCCAGGATCGACGCGTCCTTCGGCCAGGACGCGCTGACCCGGGCCGACCGGGCCGTGCACCGGACGACCCGCCGCCCCGGGCCAGCGCGCGGCAGGCTCATCCATCGCTGGCGGCACCGGGCCCGGGTCCGGCGCGTCCCGCCGGTGCGGGCCGTGGCTGCCCGCACCCCAGGGCCGCTACCAGGCCGCCGACCAGCCTGCCGGGCACATCCCGTTCACTCCCGGCGCCAAGAAATGCCTGGAGAACACGCTGCGGGAGGCGGTGGCCGCAGCACCAGACCGGCATCGGGTGTCGAGCACCTCGCGCTCGCCCTGCTCGTCACGAACCGGGGGCTGGTGCCTCCCATCCTGGATGAGGTCGGCCGGTCCGCCCCGGCGTTGCGGGCCGCGATCCTGGACCGCTGCCGCCCGGCAAGCTGACCAGCCGGGCCTGGCGATCCGCCATCGAGCCCCCGGCCCCGCTCGTGGTTCACTTCTGTTCATCCGATCGGGAGACGCAGGGTGACCCACCTCGTGGACGGCAGGACGATCGCCGTGACGATGGCCACGGCGACCGCCGCGGCCGCCGCCGTGCTGCGCAGCGGCGGGATCATCCCCACCCTGGCGGTGCTGGTCCCCACGGACGACGCGGGCGCGGCCTGGTACGTGCGGTCCATCCAGCGGGCCGCCGCCCGGACCGGGATCGCCTGCCAGGTCCACCGGATGGGCGGCCCGGAGGCGCCCGCCCAGCGCCGCGCAGATCAGTGACCGCCTCGCGGAACTGTCCCGGGACCCGGCGGTGCACGGCGTCATCTGCCAGACTCCGTTGCCGGCCGGCGCCGCGCTGGCCCGGGTGGGCGCGGCCATCCCGGTCACCAAGGATGTCGACGGGGCGAACCCGGCCTCGCTGGGCGGGCTGGCGGCCGGGCTCCCGGGCGTGTTCGCCCCGGCCACCGCCGCGGCCGTGCTGCAGATCCTGCGGCATGAGCGCATCCCGCTCAGCGGCCGCCGCGCGGTCGTGGTCGGCCGGTCCACGGTGGTGGGCAAGCCCGCCGCGCTGCTCCTGCTGGCCGAGCACGCCACGGTCACCGTCGCCCACTCCCGGACCGCGGATCTCCCGGCCGTCTGCCGGGAGGCGGACGTCCTCGTCGTCGCGGCCGGCCGCCCGAAGCTGATCGGGGCGGATCACGTCCGCCCGGGGGCCGTGGTGATCGACGTGGGCACCACCCCACGGAAACCGCGGGCCCCACGGGAAGCGCGGATGGCGGAGGGCTGGCCGGGGACGTGGACGCGGCGGCGGTGACCGGGATCGCCTCGGTGCTCACCCCGGTGCCGGGCGGCGTCGGCCCGGTCACCACCGCGATGCTGATGCAGCACACGCTGGCGGCGGCGGGCCGGGCGGCCGGGCAGGATTAGCTGACCCGGGCGGACCGTCTGCTGGTGATGGTCAGGTCCAGCTGGGTGGGCAGCGACATGTTGCCCAGCGCCTGGCGGGCGTGGGTCAGCGCTTCGGTTTCTATCCGCTGCCGCAGCGCGGTGAGGTCCGCGGTTTCCTCGAGCACCGCCCTGACCACGAGCTCCGGATCGTCCGGGTCGCCGATCAGCCGGGCCTGCGCCGAGTCCACGCCCCGGTAGCCCTCGATTTCCCCGACGACGGCATCGGTCAGCGCCCGGTTGTCCAGGGTGGTGCGGCCTGCGCCGGTGCTCGACTTGATCAGCAGGTCACCCGAGCGGTCGGTGGAGAAAAGCAGCGCGATCAGCCAGCGCAGCGCCAGCAGCCCGATGATCAGCGCGGCCACCGCGATGACGGGCCACAGCCAGACACCGTGCGCGCCGAAGTAGCGCCCGGTCGGATTGTCCATGAGCGTGCTGTTCTTGGTGCCGGTGCCGTACACGCCGATGGATGCGGCTCCCGCGTCGAGGCCGACGGCGATCAGCAGCAAAGCGAGGACGATCAGCAGGGTGCGGTTGGTGCGGTCGGCGTGCATCAGTGGCTCCTGGGTGCGACCCGGACCGACACCGACAGCGTCCGGCGCAGCTTCAGCGCGGAGAGCCGCTGCCGGACAGCGTCCGTTATCGGGTCCCGCAGGCTGCGGGCGGCGGTCCGGTCCTGGGCGGACGCGGTGGCCGTGACTCTTCACCTTGCGGCGCTTGACCTTCACCGAGGTGCTCCGCACCCCGTCAACCGCGGTGACCGCGGACCGGATGGCGGCGGCGAGGCCCCGGCGGGTGTAGGCGGTGTCAATCGCGTCAGCGCCCGCCTCGGCGGGATCGGCGGCCAGCCGGGATACCCGGGCCGGCTTCAGCTCCGCGATCAGCAGCACCAGCCCGACCAGGATCAGTATCCCGCAGATCACCCGGATGCTGCCTGCGGCCCAGGCGTGGTGCTGAGCCCAGTGATAGGCGGCGCGCCAGTGCACGATCCCCTGGTGGTGGCTGGTCCGGTCGGCCACGACGGTGGCGATGAGCAGCACCGCCGCGGCCAGCAGCGCCAGGCTCAGCAGGGCGGCCAGGACGCGATTCACAAGTCTCATCTGTCTGTCCTTGCTCCTGTCAGTGCACCCGGGGCGGCGCTGGCAGCTGGGTGACCAGGGCAGTGACCGAGATGGATACTTCACTCACGGTGAGGCCGGTCAGTTCACTGACCCGGCGGCGCACGTTCTCCCGGACCGCGCTGGTGACCTCGGGGACTGACGCGGGCCAGCGCACGCTGATCGACAGGTCCAGATTCACCAGCGAGCCGTCGACGTCGGCCGAGGCTTTCGGCAGCGCGGTGAGGCTCGTCTGCCGGGCTCCGAGGGCCGAGGCGCCGGCCATGGAACGGCCCAGGAACCGGGACGCGGCCGCACCCGCATCGGGGATCTCGATCGCGGCGCGGGCGGCCATCTTCTCCACCACCCGGTCGTTGATGCTGATCATGCCCAGCTCGTTACGGCCAGGCCCGGAGGCGGGCGCCGCGGGCTGGATGGCCGTAGCTGGCCGTCATCGGCTGTCGCGCCGGCGTGACAGGTAGGCACCCAGGTCCAGGTCACCCTCGAGCACCTTGGCGACGACGAAGCCGATCGCGGCGAACAAGGCGACGATGAGCATGTCCCCGAAGTTGCCGAACGCCACGGCCAGGCCGAGGGCGAGCCCGATCACGATGCCCATAGCAGTGGTACGTGTCATGTCATCTCACATTCACAATCTCACGAGGTCGTTACTTGACCCGAGGTGGCGGTCGCCGCCAGCCCATCCGGCGCAGTACCGGCCTCAGCAGGCTGACCAGCCACGGCGTGTCCGCGACGATCACTACCCGGGGAGCAGGCTCCCCGGCGGGGGCGCCGGTCATAGGCGGCGAGGCCGGCGGCGAAGGCGGCGGGGTCGCCGCCGCGGTCGGGGTGATGGGTGCGGATGAACTCGCGCCGGGCCCGCCGCCAGGACTGCTCGTCGGCCATGAACTCACCTCTTCGCGTGGCCCGCCAGCCGGGGCTTCACCAGGAGCGTCGGCCAGGTCGGCTACCTCCAGGTCTACCCGGCGCGGCCCGACCAGCCCGGCGACAGCGGTCCTGACCTGGCGGGCCATCTCCGCGACCGGGACCCCCCACCGGCCGCGGACGGAGATCAGCACGTGATCGGAGGCTACCCGCACCCCCGCCAGCTGGCGTCCGGGCAGGTAGGACACCACGCCGCCCCAGGGACCCGCGGAAAGGTCGTCGATGGCCGGGCAGCTGCGGACCGCCGCGGCCACGGCGTCAAGGTCAACGCCGTCGATGACCAGCCTGGGCCTCGCTGGGTCATGACACCCGCGAAGGCGTGTCATCCTGGTCGTCGGTGCCCGGCATCCAGAGGTCATCGACGTTGATGTTGACCTCCACGACATCCAGCCCGGTCATCCGCTCGACGGCCTGCTTGACGTTGCGCTGGATGCTCCGGCCCAGGTCAGCGATGCTGACGCCGTATTCCACGACGATGTCCAGGTCGATCGCGGCCTGAGTCTCGCCGACCTCCACGCCCACGCCCTGGGCGACGTTGGGGCCGCTGCTGCCCGGGATCCGCTCCCGGACCGCGCCGTAGGCGCGGCTGGTGGACACGCCCATGGCGTGCACGCCGCTGATCTCCCGGCAGGCGATCCCGGCGATCTTCTGCACCACGCTTTGCGCGACGCTGATCTTGCCGTCGTCCGTGGACAGGCGCTCGGCGGTACCCGGGCTGAGTCTCGCTGGTCCTGGCGGCCGGCTTGGCCGACGGTGCCGAGCTGCTGGTCTGCGGTCATCAGGGTGCACTCTCTCTGTCGAAGCGTGGAAGGTCGAAGCGTGGAAGGTCAAGCGTTGGAGCGGCTCTGCACGTGGAACGACCGAGCGTGGAAGCGGCGCTCTGCCGGCCGCGTCGAGTCGGTACCGGTTCTTCGGTCCGCTCTGCACTGTTAGACACGGGCCGGCCAGAAACGTCGCACATTTTTTGCCCAGGCCGGGGCAGATGGGCCTGCGACGCCTGGCGGCCAGGGACGGGCGGATAGCAGCTCAGGCATGGGGAGGGGCGGTGGGATCAGAGGTCGACGACGCCTACCTGGTCCGGCGGGCCCAGGAAGGCTACGTTGACGCGTACGCCGATCTCGTCGACCGTCACGGGCTGCTGGCCTACCGGGTCGCGTTGCGGCTGCTCGGGAACCATCAGGACGCGGAGGACGTCGCCCAGGAAGCGCTCGTCACCGCGTGGCAGCAGCTGCCCGGATTCAAGGCGGATTCCAGCTTTCCACCTGGCTGTACCGGATCGTCACCCGCCGGGCGCTGAACCGGATCACCCGCAGGCGGGTCACCGAATCCCTCGACCTGCTGGGCGACGTGGGCGACGCGGGCGACGGGCCGGGCCAGCAGGCGGAGCGGAATCTGACCGTCGACGCGGTCACGGACGCCGTGACCGCGCTGCCGCCGCCGCAGCGGGTCGCCATCGTCCTGCATCATTTCGAGGGCCTGCCGCTGGCCGAGATCGCGGACATCACCGGCAGCAGCATCCCGGCCGTCCGTAGCCACCTGTTCCGGGGCAGGCGCACACTGAGTAAGACGCTAGCGGAGTGGAGGTGAACGAGATGTCCGGTCCTGGCCAGCCAATCCACGACGTCAGCCTGCTGCTGAGCGGCGCGAACACCCACCTGGCCTGCGGCGCCGACATCGATGAGCTGCTCGAGCAGGCCGCCGACGGGTACGCGGGCCAGTTCACCAGCCACCAGCAGGACTGCCTCGTACTGCCAGGCCGCGCTGATCGAGTTCGGCCGGGTCTGGGCACCGGTGCGCAGCCTCGCCGCGGAGCAGGTCGCCGTGCCCGCCGCGCTGAAGAGCGCCGTCGCCAGCCAGATCCGCAAGCTCGTCGCGGATATCTGGTACACCCTCCAGCTCAGCGACGGCGGAGCCATCCGCGTCGCCGCCCGCGTGGTGGCCAGGATCGCCCGCGAGGCCGCCCGCGACGTCGCTGGCGTCCGGGTCGCCTTCGGCCGCAGCACCCACAGCCGGATGGCCGGCCTGGTCGAGCGGGCCACCCTGCGGCACCGGCACCCCAACGCGGCCGTCGGCGTCCTCGGCCGCACCGCGGTGGTCGATCTCGCGATCGCGGTCCAGTACGGGGACCAGGTGGACGCGGTCGCCCGCGAGGTCCAGCGGCGGGCCGTGGCCGAGCTCCGCAGCAAGGTCGGCCTCCGGGACGTCACCGTGAACGTCACCGTGGACGACGTCATCACCTGACCGGCCCCGCCGGTGCGCCCTTGCCGGCGCGCTCCCCGCCAGGCGCCGCGCCGCCTCTGCCGGCGCCGCCGCGGCCGGGCCCGGGCGAGGTAGGTTAACGCCATGGTCGCCACCTCACCCCTGGCCGCGCCGGACTGGGACTACGCACCGGCGCCCGAGTCCACGGACATCGTGTCGATCGCGCCCCGCTACGGCCTGTTCATCGGCGGCGAGTTCGTCCCCCCGGCCGCCGACCAGTACTTCGCCACCCTGAACCCGGCCACCGAGGAGCCCCTCGCCGAGGTGGCCCAGGCCGGGGACGCAGGACGTGGACCGGGCGGTCGCCGCGGCCCGCGCGGCCTACGAGGGCCCCTGGGGCGCCACCCCGGGCCGGGACCGGGCCAAGTACCTGTACCGGATCGCCCGGGTCATCCAGGAGCGGGCCCGCGAGTTCGCGGTGCTGGAAAGCCTGGACAACGGCAAGCCGATCCGGGAGTCGCGGGACGTGGACATCCCGCTGGCCGCCGCGCACTTCTTCTACTACGCGGGCTGGGCGGACAAGCTGGAGCACGCCGGGTTCGGCCCGGACCCGCGGCCGCTGGGGGTGGCCGGCCAGATCATCCCGTGGAACTTCCCGCTGCTGATGGCGGCCTGGAAGCTGGCCCCCGCGCTGGCGGCCGGCAACACCTGCGTGCTCAAGCCGGCCGAGACCACGCCGCTGACCGCGCTGCTGCTGGCCGAGGTCATCCAGCAGGCGGACCTGCCCCCCGGCACGGTGAACATCCTGACCGGCGACGGCGCCACCGGGCAGGCCCTGGTCGCGCACCCCGGCGTGGACAAGATCGCGTTCACCGGGTCCACCGAGGTGGGCAAGGAGATCCAGCGCGCGGTCGCCGGCACCGGCACGAAGCTCACCCTGGAACTCGGCGGCAAGGCCGCCAACGTGGTCTTCGACGACGCCCCGCTGGACCAGGCGGTCGAGGGCATCGTCAACGGCATCTTCTTCAACCAGGGCCACGTGTGCTGCGCGGGCTCCCGGCTGCTGGTCCAGGAGTCGGTCGCGGACACCGTCACCGACCGGCTCAAACGGCGGCTCGGCACGCTGCGCCTGGGTGACCCGCTGGACAAGAACACCGACATCGGCGCGATCAACTCCCGGCAGCAGCTCGACAAGATCACCGAGCTGTCCGCGGCCGGGCGAGCAGGAAGGCGCGCAGCGCTGGTCACCGGCCTGCCCGCTGCCCGAGCGGGGTTACTGGTTCCCGCCCACCGTGTTCAGCGGGGTCAGCCAGGCGCACCGGATCGCCCAGGAGGAGATCTTCGGGCCGGTGCTGTCCGTGCTCACGTTCCGCACCCCGGAGGAGGCCGTGGCCAAGGCGAACAACACCCCGTACGGGCTGTCCGCCGGGATCTGGACCGAGAAGGGCAGCCGGATCTTCTGGATGGCGCAGCGCCTGCGCGCCGGGGTGATCTGGGCCAACACCTACAACCGGTTCGACCCGGCCAGCCCGTTCGGCGGCTACCAGGAGTCGGGGTTCGGCCGGGAGGGTGGCCGTCACGGGCTGGCCGGGTACCTCGATGCCTGACCGCCGCGCCCCCCGGGAAAAACCGCAAAATCTTCCGCAACGAAAACCAGCCCTGCGCCGGAGGACGGCCCGCCCAGCGCCCGGCGAGCTGCCGAGACCGGGGGCAGCGGGCCCGCAGGCCGCCCGCGGGCCCCGGCTGACCAGCGGCCCGGCGGCGGGCGCGACCCGGCCCCGGCGGCCCCGGGCGGCGGCACCCGGCTGGCGGTCCGCAAAACCTACAAGCTGTTCATCGGGGGCGCGTTCCCCCGGTCGGAGTCGGGCCGGTCGTACCCGGTCACGGCGCCGGACGGCACCCTGCTCGCGCACGCCGCGCTGGCGTCACGCAAAGACGCCCGGGACGCCGTGGTCGCGGCCCGCAAGGCCTTCCCGGGCTGGTCCGGGGCGACGGCCTACAACCGCGGCCAGGTCCTGTACCGGGTCGCCGAAATGCTCGAAGGCCGGGCGGAGCAGTTCACCGGCGAGGTTGTCGTTGGGGAGAAAAAGAGTGACCGGGCTGACGCGGCCCGGAACGTGGCGGCGGCTATCGACCGGTGGGTCTGGTACGCGGGCTGGCCGGACAAGGTCGCGCAGGTCACCGGGGGCGCCAACGCGGTGGCCGGCCCGTACTTCAACCTCAGCGTGCCCGAGCCGACCGGGGTCGTGGCGGTGCTCGCGCCGCCGGAGGCCGGGCTGCTCGGGCTGGTCAGCGTGCTCGCGCCGGTCATCGCCACCGGCAACACGGCCGTGCTGGCCGTCAGCGGGCCCGCGGTGCTGGCCGCGGTCAGCCTGGCCGAGGTGCTGGCCACCTCGGACGTGCCGGGCGGCGTGGTCAACGTGCTGACCGGGCGGCTGGGGGAGCTGGCCCCGGTGCTGGCCGCGCACCAGGACGTCAACGCGATCGACCTGACCGGCGCGGCCCCGGCGGACCGGGCGGAGCTGGAACGGCTCGCGGCCGGGAACGTCAAGCGGGTGTTCGCGGCCGGCCCCCGCTGGGTCCCCGAGGACTGGGCGGCGGACCCGGGCCTGCGGCGTTTGCTGGCCTTCCTGGAGACCAAGACCGTCTGGCACCCGGTCGGCACCTAGCTAGCGCAACGAACCGGTCACTGGCGCGACCCTGGACGCCGCGGCGATCGCGACCGTAGCCAGCGGGCGGCCGGACACCTGCGTGCAGGATGTAGGCCCCGAGAGCCGCCGCGGCCAGGACGAGGACGGCCGCGAGCACGGCCAGGATGGCGCGGCGGGATCGCCTCCGGCGGGCCGGGGCGGGACGTCCGAACGCGGCGGGGCGAACCGACGGGACGGGGGAGCGCCAGCTGAGAGCGGCGGGGAGCGCCGCGGGAGCGGACGGGGCGGGGGAAGGGGCCGCGGCGTGACGAGCGGGCGGGGCCAGACGAGCGCGACGACGCGGGCCGGAGCCGGGCTCGGGCGGGACGAGGCGGGCGCGGCGGAGACGGGGCGGGTCCGGGCAGCGCCGTGGGCCGGCGGCGGCGGGCCGGGCACGTCGTCGCGCCGGCGGCGGGCGCGCGGCCGGCGGGAGTCCCGCGGCCGGGCGGGTGCTCCACGGCCAGGATGGGTTCGGGCCCGGAATCGTAGGGCGCGAGGCCGAACGCCGCGCGCAGGGCGTCGGCGAAGTCCCGGCAACTGGCGTAGCGATCCCCCGGGATCTTGGCCAGCGCCCGGGCGAAGACCTGGTCCGCGGCGGCCGGCAGATCGGGCCGCCGCGAGGTGAGCGGCGGCGGGGGGTGCGAGAGCTGCGCGTACATCAGCGCCGCGGCTTCGGGGGACCGGAACGGCGGCGCGCCGGTCAGCATCTCGAACGCCGAGCAGGCCAGCGCGTACTGGTCCGTCCGGCCGTCGGCCTGGTGGCCCTCGATCCGCTCCGGGGAGATGTAGTCCAGGGTGCCCATGAAATGCCCGGCGCCAGTCAGCCGGGTCGAGGTGGACACGGTCCCCTTGCTCAGCCCGAAGTCCGACAGGTACACGTGATCAGGCCGCCCGGGCCGGGTATCCAGCAGCATGTTCGCGGGCTTGACGTCGCGGTGCACCAGCCCGGCCGCGTGCGCGGCGTCCAGCGCCGAGGCCACCGGGGAGACGATCGCCGCCGCCCGGGATGCCGAGAGCGGCCCCGTCCGGCGGATCAGGCTGTACACGTCCCCGCCGGGCACGAAACGCATCGCGATGAACAGCGCCCCGGCGGGGGTCTCGCCGGCCTCGAACACCGGGATGATGTGCGGGTCGTCGACCGCCGCCGCGGCCCGGGACTCGCGGATGAACCGCTGCCGGGACTCCCCGTCCCCGGCCAGCGCGGGAGCCAGGACTTTCAGCGCCACCAGCCGGTGCAGCCGCTCATCACGGGCCCGGAACACGACGGCCATCCCGCCCTGGCCGATCTGCTCCTCCAGCCAGTACCCGGCGATCCGCGAGTCTGTCCCTAAGCCCGATCCGACCTCAGCCAGGAACCCGGAGCCGGCCTGCTGATCGCGCACGACGCCTCCAGCGCTCTGGCCGTCCTGGGAAAGACCACCGTACCGGGGCAAATCATCGCGCGCCCGCGCCTTAGGGTCAGATCTCCCCGAACAGGCGATCCCCCGCATCGCCGAGGCCGGGGACGATGTAGCCGCGCTCGTTCAGCCGCTCGTCCATGGCCGCCGTGACCACCCGGACCGGCAGCGGCTCGTCGCCGGGGAAGGTGGCTTTGATCCGGTCGATCCCCTCCGGCGCGGCGAGCAGGCACACCGCGGTGACCGTGGCCGCGTCGCGCTGGCTCAGCATGGTGATCACGGTCTCCAGGGTCCCGCCGGTGGCCAGCATGGGGTCCAGCACGAACACGTCACGGCCGGCCAGGTTGGCCGGGAGCCGGTTGGCGTAGGTGGCGGCGACCAGGGATTCCTCGTCGCGGGCCAGCCCCACGAAGCCCACGTCGGCCGTGGGCAGCAGCCGGATCATGCCGTCCAGCATCCCGATCCCGGCCCGCAGCACCGGGACGACCAGCGGTACCGGCCGGGCCAGCTTCACCCCGCGGGCCTCGCCGACCGGGGTCTGCACGACCTCGGGCTGAACCCGGACCTCACGGGTGGCCTCGTAGGCGAGCAGGGTGACCAGCTCGTCGGTGAGCCGGCGGAACGTGGGGGAGTCGGTGCGCTCGTCGCGCAGCGTGGTCAGCTTGTGCGCGATGAGCGGGTGATCGACGACCAGAGTCTGCATGATCGCTAGTCTTTCACTGCGGACCGGCCCCGCGGCGGCGGATCAGGGCCAGGTAGCCGTCTTCCAGCCGCGGCCGCAGCGGCTGCGCGGACGGCAGCGGCGGCGCCGGCGCGATCACCCGGTACACGGTGCGGTCCGGCAGCCGGACCGCGGACACCACGGCGGCCGCCTGCGCCGCGCTCAGCGGCCGGTCCGTCTGCACCGACCAGACCAGGCCGTCCGCGGCGCGGGCCAGCCCGGCCGTGTCGCCCTGGAAGATCACCCGGCCGCCGGCCAGCACCGCGCAGCGTCCGCAGGTGCTCGACACGTCCGTGACCGTAGCGGGTGGCCAGCACCACGGTGCGCTGCCCGGCCAGCGAGGCCAGCAGCATCCGGATCCGGGTCTGCTCCTGCGGGTCCAGGCCCGCGGTCGGCTCGTCCAGCAGGAGCACCGCCGGGTCGTTGAGCAGGGCCTGGGCCACGCCGAGCCGCCGCCGCATCCCGCCCGAGTACCCGCCGGCGGGCCGGTCGGCCACCGCGTCCAGGCCGGTCAGGTGCAGCACCTCGTCCACCCGGCGGTGCCGCCGCCGCGGGCTGGACATGCCCTTGAGGGTCCCGGCGTAGTCGAGGAACCGGCGGCCGGACAGCTCCGGGTACAGGCCCAGGTCCCGGGGCAGGTAGCCGAGCCGCCCCTGGAACTGCCGCCGCTCCCGGGGGCGGCCCAGGTCCCAGTCGCCGGCCCGGACCGACCCGCGGTCCGGCCGCGAGACGCCCGCCAGGATGCGCATCAGCGTGGTCTTGCCCGCGCCGTTGGGCCCCAGCAACCCGAACAGGCCCGGCGGGATGTCCAGGTCGAGACGGTCCAGGGCGATGATCCCGCCCCGGTACGTCTTCCGGATCCCCCGCAGCGTCACGTCCATCCTGCCCCCGGCCCGTCAGCCGGCCCGGGCCCGGCGGGCCTCGGCGAGTTGCAGCGCGGCCACGGCGGCCAGCGGCGACGGCCAGCAGCAGCCCGATGCTGGCCCCGGCCTGCGCCGCCGAGCGTGCGTCCCGCAGCAGGTAGGACAGCCCGGCCAGGCCGCCCGGCAGATCGCGGGCGAACAGTCCGTCCGCCGCGTACGAGCCCAGCGGCAGCAACGGCGTGGCCGCCAGCGTGGGCATCAGCCGGGGCGGCATCAGGTTGCCCCAGAACCAGTAGCCCGCCAGCAGCACCCGGTACACCGCGGGGGTCAGCACCGCCGCGCCGGCCAGGGACACCGCCGTCACGAAGATCAGCCCGGGCGCCAGCACGGCGGCGAACGCGGCCAGCCCCCAGGCCAGCGGCAGCCCGGAGCGCCGCTGCACCGCGATCACCAGGAGCACCACCAGCCAGCTGGCCAGGGCCTGGGTGCTCACGGCGGCGGCCGCGCCGAGGAACCTGCCCCACAGCCGCGCGCCCCGCCGGGACCCGGTTCGACTCCAGCAGCTCGGCCAGCCCGAGCCGGCGGTCCCGGCCGGCCCGGCCGGCCAGGGCCAGCCCCGCGATCAGGGGGACGACCAGGTTGAAGTTCACCGCGTAGACGCCGACCTCAGCCCGGGCCGGCCAGATCAGCTGGGTGCTCAGCGGGATCCCGGCCAGCCGGGTGCCCGCGATCCCCGCGACCGCGATGGCCGCCCACAGCCACCAGGCCCGGATCAGCATCCGGTATTCGCAGGCGGCCGAGCCGAGCAGCGCGGGCATCTCAGCGGCCGCCCTGGACGGCGCCACGGCCGGGTGCACCGTCGCTGAGCACGCCCGTGCAGCAGCCGCGCCGGACGGCCCAGCAGCAGCCATCCGGCCACCGCGGCGACGGCGGCGACCAGCAGCAACGAGAGCCGGTTCGGCCAGTAGGCCGCCGGGTCAGGCCCGGGGCGGCTGGTGGCGAACAGGTAGAACGGGCGCAGCGCGGGATGACCCGCGAAACTCCGGGCCAGGCCCTCCTGGATGACCCAGACCAGGGCGGCCACCGCGGCCCCGGCCCGGCCGTCCGCCGCGACCGCCCCGGCCGCCACCGCGATCGCGGTCAGCGCCGCGGTGGGGACGAGCCAGGCCAGTTCGGCGCGGGCCAGGCCGGGCGCCCACAGCCCGGTCAGCTGGACCGCCGCGGCCGTGACCGCCGCGAACGCGCCGGACCAGCCCGCGACCAGGGCGGCCCGGCGGAGCAGCGTGCGGCGGTAGGCCGCCGGGTAGCTCAGCTGCAGTTCCAGCGCCGGGTCGGTGCCGATCAGCCGGGCCACCGCGATGGCGGTGCCGAGCGGCAGCACCCCCTCGACCAGCGAGGCCGCGAACGGCCCGGCCGGGTGGCCGGTGATCCGGAGAGCCGCGATCACGGCGGCCCCGCCGCAGGCCAGCAGCGGGGCGATGGCGAAGCTGGGCCGGCCCGCCAGGCCCGCCTCGACCAGCCACCGCGGGCTCGGGCCGGGGACGGCGCGGGATGAGGTCACGGGCGTGGCGCAATCTGGGGAGATGGGGCGGGCGGGCCGGTCACCGCAGCTTATTCGACATGCGCTCTACCTGCAGGAATGTAGGAAAGTGGACGCTATGCGGCGCCTAGGTGGATACCAGGCCGCGGGCGGCGGGTAGATGTCACCGACAGTTCTTGCCCTGGCCACGGCGCAGCCAGGGCGGCCGCCACGACCGCGTTGCATGGTGGCAGCGTGCGGATTGGGATCGTCACCGAATCTTTCCCGCCCGAGGTGAACGGCGTGGCGCACAGCGTGCTCCGGGTCGCCGAGCATCTCGTGTCGCGGGGACATCAGCCTCTCGTCATCGCGCCCCAGCCAGACGCGCGGGCCAGTCCCGGCAGCCGGCAGTCGCGGCGGACACCCAGCACGGGTTCCCGGTGGTCCGGGTGCCGCTCGGTGCCGTTCCCGGGGTACCGGAGCGTGCGGCTCGGCCTGGCCTCCCCCGCTATCCAGCGCGCGCTGCTCGCGCACCGGGCCGAGCTGGTCCACCTGGCCAGCCCGTTCTTCCTCGGCGCGCTGGGCAGCCGGTCGGCCCGGCGGCTGCGGCTGCCGGTGGTGGCCGTGTACCAGACCGACGTGCCCGGGTACGCCCGGGCCTACCACTGGGGCCGCCTGGCCGAGGCCGCCGCGTGGCGCTGGCTGCGCGACATCCACAACGCCGCCGACCGGACCCTGGCCCCGTCCACGGGCAGCATCGAGCGGCTCGCCGCGCACGGCGTGCAGCGCATCTGGCTGTGGGGCCGCGGGGTGGACACCCAGCGGTTCAGCCCGGCGGCCCGCAGCGACCCGCTGCGCCGGGCCCTGGCGCCGGGCGGCGAGGTGCTGGCCGGGTACGTCGGCCGGCTGGCCCCGGAGAAGCAGGTCGAGCTGCTGGCCGGGGTGGCCGGGCTGCCGGGGGTGCGGCTGGTCATCGTGGGCAGCGGGCCCGCCGAGGCCCGGCTGCGCCGGCTGCTGCCGTCCGCGGTGTTCCTCGGCCAGCACCGCGGCGACCAGCTGGCCCGCATCTTCGCCAGCCTGGACGTGTTCGTGCACAGCGGCTGCCACGAGACGTTCGGGCAGACCATCCAGGAAGCGGCGGCCAGCGGCCTGCCGGTGGTGGCCCCGGCCGTGGGCGGCCCGCTCGACCTGGTCGAGGACGGGGTCACCGGCTACCTGGTGCCGCCGGGCGACGCGGACGCGCTGACCGCCGCCACCCAGCGGCTGGCCGCCGACCCGCGGGCCCGCGCGGCCATGGGCCGGGCGGCCCGGCAGCGGGTGCTGGCCCGCAGCTGGACCGCGCTCGGGGACCAGCTGATCGGGCACTACGCGGCGGTCCTGGGGGAGCGGTGCCCCCTAGCCGGCGAGCTGGCGGGCGATCAGGGCGATGCCGTGGCCCCAGGCGATCTGCTGGCTGGCGGGCAGGTAGGCGGTGCCCGACTTGGTGTGGTCAACCTCCGGTGAGGCCAGGTACCGTTCCCGGCCCTGCGGGTCGATGAAGTACACGGCCGAGGTGTGCTGGACGTCGGCGTTCGGGTTGGGCGCGTAGACCTGGATGTTGTAGCCACGCCACACGGCCTTCAGCGCGGGCACCGGCCCGGTGAAGAAATGCCAGCTCGGGAATGGTGTTCAGCGCCTGGGCCCGGGTGTACTGGGCCATGTCCTGCACCCGCGCGTGGTAGGCGTTGACGTTGACCGCGGCGAACACCACCTTGCTGGCCAGCGGGCCCAGGTCGTGGTAGGCCTTCACGAACTCCGCCGACACGATCGGGCAGATGTCGGTGCAGTGCGGGTCCATGAACTGCAGCACCACGACCTTGCCGTGCAGGCTGGCCAGGCTCATCGTGTGGCCGTTCTGGTCGGTCAGGGTGAAGCCGGGAGCCCGGTCCGCGGGCACCGGGCTGAGCACCATGAGGTTCGCCAGGCTGGTGGACACGCTGGCCGGGATGCCGGACACCCGGGTCTGGGCGAGGGCCGAGGCGTGGTCCCGCCGGAGAACCAGGTACGCCGGGATGGCCACGGCCGCGATCACCAGCACGGTGAGCGCGGTGGCCAGCAGGAGGACCCGGTACAGGCCGCCACGCCGGGGCGGCGGCGGGTCGCCGCCGGGCCGGGCCGCCTGCACCTGCTCCGGGGTGCTCGAACTCACCCGAACGCCTCCTGCCTGGTGACGGCCTGGTGCTGCCGTGTGGTGCCGCCGTAGCAGCTAGCTGCCGAGCATATTCCCGGCCCGGCCGCCCCGGATACCGCCGCGGGGTACTGCGGCCCCGTTCTGCGATCCGGCCGTCAGTCGTGCTCTGGCTCGATCGGGCCCGCCACCTTGTCCGGGGCCGCGTTCCAGGCCTGCACGCCGCTCCGGCGGCGAGCAGGCGCTCAGCCATCGCCTCGCCCATCCGGCCCACGCCCAGCCAGCTCACCTGGCGGTCAGTCTGGCTTCAGGATGTAGCCTGCCTCTTCCAGGCTGGCCGCGCCGCCGTAGCACCAGATCGCACGGCCCGGTCGGTGCCGGAAGGTGTTGCCGGCCACCGGGAACGGGACGTAACGATCAGCGGAATGGCCGGTAAATGTTGCCGCCGGGGCCCGCCCGGGCCAGGATGTCCCGTGTCGTCTGGCTATTCTGCAGATGTTCTCGCGTCCCAGTCTCTGACTCGTGCTGAGGGGGTCAGGTGCCCGTTGACGTGCGGCCCGCGCGTCCCCAGCCATTAGCTCACCGGATGCTGGCCGGCGGCTGGCGGCGCGCCCGGTGCCGCGGTCGCGGCCCGGTGCTGGCCGGCCTTGCTGCTGGCGGTCACGCTCCTGGCGGCCGGGCTGTCTGGCTGCGGCAGCCAGCCGGCGGCCGGAAACGTCATCACGGTCTCCACCGGCGCGTGCGGCACCGGCTGGCATCAGGTCCGCGCCGGGATGCAGACCTTCCAGGTCCGTAACTCCGGCACCGCCGGCGCGGAGGCGTACCTGATCAACCCGGCCAGCGGGGCGGTCTTCGCCGAGGTGTCCGGCCTCGGGCCGGGTACCACCCGCCCGATGCGCCTGGACCTGGGGTCAGGCAGCTACGCGTTCCAGTGCTTCATCCAGGACACCGACACGCTCACCGGCCCGACGGTGCGGGTCGGCGGCCACCATCAGGGAGCGCCGGGGGATCCTGCCCGTCACCACCGATGATCTGCTCGGCCCGGCCCGCGTCTATCACGCCTACGTCAGCGCCGGGCTTGACACGCTGGCCCGGCAGGTCGGCCTGCTCGCCAGGCTGATCCGCGCGGGCCGCCTGAACGCGGCCCGGGCCGCGTGGCTCCCCGCGCACCTGACCTATGAGCGGCTGGGCGCGGCGTACGGCACGTTCGGCAACTACGACACCGAGATCGACGGCCGCCCGGACGGGCTGCCCCGCGGGGTGTCCGACCCGGCCTTCACCGGGTTCTACCGGATCGAGTACGGGCTGTGGCACGGGCAGGGCGCCCGGCAGCTGGCCGGCCCGGCCGCCACGCTGGACCGCGACGTCCTGGCCCTGCGCCGGTTCTGGCCGGGCATGGAGGTCGACCTGCTCGATCTGGGCCTGCGCACCCACGAGATCCTGGAGAACGCGCTGGAATTCCAGCTGACGGGGCACGACGACTACGGCAGCGGGACGACGCTGGCCACCACCGCGGCCAACATCACCGGCACCCGGGAACTGCTCGCCATCCTGCGCCCGCTCCTCGTGCGCCCGTTACCCGGGCCTGCCCGCGGTGTACGCGGGGCTGGACAAGCTGGACCGCCTGCTCGTGGCGGAAGAACGGCCCGGCGGCCACTGGACGCCCGTGCGCGCGCTGGGCACGGACCGGCGTGAGCAGATCGACGCCGCCGCCGGGCAGGTCCTGCAGGAACTCGCCCCGATCGCGGCCATCACCGAGCCGCGGAGGTGATGATGCCCGCGTCTGGCGACCCAGCTCAAGGAGAGGGTGTGGCTGACGACCCTGCGGTCCAGCGAGCCCGCGAGGAACCAGCCGGCGGTGCATGAGCTCGAGCGGGACGACGGCCCGCACAACGCGGACGCGGGCTCGTGCCCGGTCCGGCCGCCCCGCCGCTCGTTCCTGCGCGGCGCGCTCGGCGCCGGGGTCACGGGGGTCGGTCGCGGGCGCCGCGGCGGGTGCCGGGGCCGGGTACGCCTACCGCTCGTCCCGGGCCGCCGCGCCGGGCCAGGTCCTCGACGCCGAGATGCTGGCGGGCCGGCTGCCGGCCGTCCCGTTCCACGGGCGGTACCAGGCGGGCATCCTGCCCAAGCCGCAGCGCCAGACGATCATGCTCTCGTTCAACGTGACCGCTGACGGCCGGGGCGAGCTGACCGACCTGCTGCGCACCATCACGGCCCGGGCGCGTTTCCTCACCGCGGGCGGGATCCCGCCGCAGGTCGGCATCGGCGGTCCGCCCTCTGATTCCGGGGTGCTCGGGCCGACGGTGGTCCCTGACGGCCTCACCGTCACGGTCGGCGTCGGGTCCACCCTGTTCGACGACCGCTACGGGCTGGCCGCCCGCAAGCCCGCCGGGCTGAACCCGATGACCGCCTTCCCCAACGACGACCTCGACCCGGCGCAGTGCGGCGGGGACCTGAGCCTGCAGCTGAGTGCGGGCAGCCAGGACACGGTCCTGCACGCGCTCCGGGACATCGCCCAGCACACCCGGGGCGGCATGCAGGTGCTGTGGCGCATCGACGGGTTCTCCAGCCCGGCCCGCCCGGCCGGCACCACGCCCCGGAACCTGCAGGGCTTCATGGACGGCATCGCCAACCCCGACCCCAGCCGGGCCGAGGCCATGAACAACCTGGTCTGGGTCCAGCCGGGCGCCCACGGCGAGCCGGCCTGGACCGCGCACGGCAGCTACCAGGTCGTCCGGCTGATCAGGATGCTCGTCGAGTTCTGGGACCGGGTCGACATCATCGAGCAGGAGAACATGATCGGCCGGCGCAAAGACACCGGCGCGCCGCTGGACGCCAACACGGAGTTCGCCCGCCCCGACTACACCCTCGACCCCACCGGCGACGTGATCCCGCTCACCGCGCACATCCGGCTGGCCAACCCGCGCACCCCGCAGACGGAGCCCAACCGCATCCTGCGCCGCGGCGCACAACTACGACCGGGGCATCGACTCAGTGGGTGACCTCGACATGGGGCTGATCTTCGTCTGCTACCAGCAGGACATCGCGCGGCAGTTCGTGACGGTGCAGACCCGGCTGATCGGCGAGCCGCTGGTCGACTACATCAGCCCGTTCGGCGGCGGGTACTTCTTCGCCCTGCCCGGCGTGCGGGACAGCCGCGACTACCTCGGCCGCGCCATGCTGGCCTGACCGGCCGCGTGACCAGCCGCCTGGCCGGGCTGCCTGACCGGTCCGCGGACCGGCCATTCTTGTTCGCGCGTTTGCCTGCCGGTAAACATCCGGACGCCGTTTGGTCACGCCCTTCCGGAAGCTTTGGGTCTGTTGTGCGCGATGGTACTACTCGCGCGTGTGCTGTGATTGCGCCAGGACCAGCCCCAGACTCAGGAGGGTGAAATGGGCGAAGGCCCACAGAATGGCACCGGGAATGGTCCGGGCAGGCGGCGCTGGGTACGCCGCTCCACGGCCATCCTCGCGGCGGGGGTACTGGCCGGCGGCGCCGCTGTCGGCGCGACGGTAGCCAGTGCGAGCACGTCCCAGACTGGAGCGGACACGGCCAACTCGGCGGCCACGCCCGCGACGGCGCCGGCCAGCTACTACCGGATAGTGCCGGGGACCAGGACGCCCATCAAGCACCTGGTCGTGCTCTTCGACGAGAACGAGTCGTTCGACCACTACTTCGGCACGTACCCGTTCGCGGCCAATACCGACGGGTCGAAGTTCTACGCCAAGCCGGGCACGCCCAAGGTGAACGGCCTCACCACGAGCCTGCTCAAGCACAACCCGAACAGCTACGACCCCGAGCGGCTCACCTACGAGCAGGCGCTCACCTGCGACCAGAACCATGGGTACCTGCCTGAGCAGCAAGCGTTCAACGGCGGGAAGATGGACATGTTCGTCCAGTACACCCAGACCGACAACTGCACCGGCGAGTACGGTCCGCCCGGCATCGTCATGGACTACTTCGACGGCAACACGGTCACCGGGCTGTGGAACTACGCGCAGAACTACGCGATGAGCGACAACAACTACGACACGAACTTCGGGCCCTCCACGCCCGGGGCGCTCAACGTGATCTCGGGCAGCGACGGTGACGGGTTCGCGGTCAACCCCAGCACCGGCCAGCCGGTCGCCGACCCCAGCAGCGTCAGCCCGCCGAACAGCAAGGGCCTGGGCACCATCTTCGGTGACCTCGACCCCGCGTTCGACGACTGCTCCGACGCCAGCCATACCTCGACCAACCCGGTCGGCGTGATGACCGGCAAGAACATCGGCGACCTGCTCAACGAGCGGCACGTCACCTGGGGCTGGTTCCAGGGCGGGTTCGCGCCTACCTCGACCAACAGCGCGGGCTACGCCGTCTGCGGCGTCGTCCCACGAGAACATCGGCGGGGCCACGGTGGCGGACTACTCCCCGCACCACAACCCGTTCGAGTACTACAAGTCCACGGCCAACCCCAAGCACCTGCCGCCGTCCTCGGAAGCCATGATCGGCCAGACCGACCAGGCCAACCACGAGTACGACCTGTCTGACTTCTACACCACGCTGAAGGACGGCAACATGCCGGCCGTGAGCTACCTCAAGGCCGCCGAGTACCAGGACGCGCACCCGGGCTACTCCGACCCGATCGACGAGCAGCACTTCCTCGTCAACACGGTCAACCAGATCGAGAAGTCCAAGTACTGGAAGTCGACCGCGATCGTCATCACCTACGACGACTCTGACGGCTGGTACGACCACCAGAACTCGCCCCGGGTCAACGGCTCGAACACCACCGACGACGCGGCGGTGTGCACCACCGCCCCGGTGCGCATCGGCGACACCCCGGACCGATGCGGCTACGGCCCGCGGCTTCCGCTGCTGGTCATCTCCCCGTACACGCGGGAGAACTACATCAGCCACAACGTGACCGACCAGTCCTCGGTGGTCAAGTTCATCGAGGACAACTGGCTCTGGGGTCAGTCGATCGGCCGCGGGTCATTCGACAACATCGCCGGCAGCCTGGACGGCCGCGGCGGGGTGCTGGACTTCTTGACCCGGCCGCACTTCGGCCCGGTCATCCTCAACCCCACACCGGTGAGGTGGTCAGCCACCAGCAACGCCGGACGCAGTAACCAGGGCGGGCCGTCGCAGGATAATCCCGCGGCGGCCCGTTCTGCCGTTTCTGCCTGTCGGCCGTCCCGGCTGCGTTCTCCATTCGTCCCGCCACTACTCGGCTGTGCCCCCGCTCGCCGGCTACCACTCGGCCGTGCTCTCTGTCCGCCTCGCTACCACTCGACGAGGGTCCACACCTCCGGGCGGGGCGTTCCGCCGGTGTCCACCGAGGCGAAACCGCGCGCGGCCTCCTTCAGGTGGGCCAGCGCGGCCTCGCGCTGTCCCGCCGCGTGCAGCAGGTCGGCCAGGTTGGTGTGCAGCGCGGCGACCCGGTGCTGGTCGCCTAGTTCGCGGCCCAGCGCCAGCGCCTCCTGGGCCAGCAGCAGGGCCTCGTCCGGCTGGCCGCTGTCGGCCAGCAGCCGGCTCAGGTTGTTCAGCGCGGCCACCGCCGCCCCCGGGTCGGGCAGGCCGCGTGCGTACTCCAGGCTTTCCCGAAGCCGGGCCGCGGCCGGGCCAGCGGCGCCTCGCCGGGCGTCCAGCATGCCCAGCACGTTCAGCGCCTGGGCCACGGCGGCCGGGTCACCCGCCCGCCGGGCCGCCTCCAACGCGCCCTCGGCCAGGCCGGCCGCGTCCTGCGCCGCTCCGCGCCGGTAGGCCAGCACCGCGCGGTCGGCCCCGATCCGGGCCCGGCGGCTCGGGTCATCAGGGCCCAGCAGGTCGAGGGCGACCTCCAGATGCGCTTCGGCCAGCGCCCAGTCACCCAGCCGGTGGTGCACCTCGGCGAGCTTGTGCTCGATACCCGCCGAGCCAGCCTGCTGTCCGTCGATCGGCCGACGCGGCCGCCTCGAACTCGGCCAGGGCTTCCCGGTAACGGCCCAGCACGGTGAGCACGTCGCCCAGCGCGACGGCCACCTCCACCGGCGGGTAGCCCAGCGCTTCGGCCCGGCGCAGGTAGGCGTACTCCTCGGCGTGGGCATACAGGTCCCGGGCCCGCCCGGCCGCCCGCCACCACCAGCCAGCCGCCTCGGCGTCCCGGCCGGCGCGCTGCAGATGCTCCGCGATCGGCGCGGCGCGGGTAGTCACCGGGTCCCGCTCGTAGCGGCGGATCAGCACGCCTGCGGCCCGGCCATGCAGCAGCCTGCGCCTGGCCAGGGTCGAGGAGTCGTAGACGACTTCCCGCAGGGCCTCGTACGGGAACTCATAGGTCGGACGGCCGCGGTCCCCGGATGGCGGTGTCTCGGTCAGCAGGAACCGGTGGACCGCTTCGTCGAGCGCCTCGACAGTCTCCTTCTCACCCCGGCCGCTGACCGCGCGGAGCAGGTCCGCGTCACAACCGCTGCCCAGACCGCCGCGGTGGACAGCATCTGCAGGGTGGGCTCGCTGGCTGCCTGCAGCCGCCTGAGCAGCAGTTCCCGGACCGAGGCGGGCGGCCACCAGTGCTCGCCGCCGTCGCCGGCTCCCGAGCGCAGCCCCTCTACGTACTCGCGGACCAGCATGGGCAGGCCCCGGGTCTGGGTGAGCAGCCGGCCCACGTCGGCGTCCCGGACCCCCGCACGCAGCAGCAGCTCGCGGACCTGCTCTTCGCGCAGCGGAGCGGGTTCCACCAGCCGTGGCCCGGCCGGCGTCGGCCGCCTCGCTGAGCGCGGCCCGCAGACCGCGGAGCCGTTCGGTGTGCTCGGTGGACCAGCTGATGACGAGGAGCAGCGGCCAGCCCGGGAGCCTGCGCGCCAGGTAGGCCAGCAGGTCCAGGGACGGGCCGTCGGCCCAGTGCGCGTCCTCGACCACGATCACGCCGGCCGGCGGCCCGGACCGGCCGGGCGTTGCCGCGGCCCGCAGCGCCTCCCCGATCGCGCCGTACAGCCGGGTCAGCGCCATCGGGCTGTCCAGCGGGGCCGGGTCGTCCGGGTAGTCCACGGCCAGCTCTGGGCAGAGGCGCCCGGTCATGGCGGCCGTGTGCGCGGGCAGCCGGGCCGGTAGATCCGGGCAGACCGACAGGGCCGTGCGCAGCAGGTCCGTGGCCACCACGAACGGAAGCTCGCTCTCGCCGTCGTGGCACCGGCTGGCCAGCACCACGCCCCGGGCGGCCTGCGCCTCGCTGCGGAACTCCTCCAGCAGCCGGGTCTTGCCGCAGCCCGCCGCGCCCAGCACCGTAACCACCCGGCCCGCCGCGCCTACTCCGCGCCAGGCGGCGTGCAGCGCCTGCAGCTCGTCCTGCCGGCCCACCAGCGGCCAGCTGGCCGGGCCTGGCGCGCGGTCAGCCCGGCTGGGCGCCGGCGCCAGCCAAGGCGGTGCCCGGTTTGCCTCAGGGGGCCGCCCCGGGGCGGGCGCCAGCCGCCCGGCCCGGACATCGTCATAGAGCTGGGTAGTCTCCGGAAGCGGCCGCACCGCGAGCTCGGTGTCCAGGATCCGGACCAGGGCCCGGTACTGGCGCAGGGCCGCGGACCGCTGCCCGGTCCACCCCAGCAGCCGGATCAGCGCCTGGTACGAGGGCTCGTGCAGCGGGTCGAGAGCCTGCCAGCGCTGCGCATGCGCCACCGCGCGATCCAGGTCACCAGCGGCGGTGCACGCGGTGACCAGCCGTTCCAGTACCGCAGCGAACCGCTGCCGGAGCCGGTCGGCGGTGGCCGCCTGCCAGTCGTCGAACTCAGGACAGTCGCGCAGGGCGAACCCAGCCAGGAAGTCGTCCCGGTAGAGCCGGGCCGCCCGCTCCAGTGCATCAGCGCCGGGCCCGGCCGCCAGCGCCTCGAAGTCGGTCACGTCTACCCGCACCCGGCCCGGGTCCAGGGCTACCGCCGCCCGCGTGACCCGCAGGCCTGGCCCCGCCGCGGCGGCCGTGACCGACAACGTGCGGCGCAGTGAGGCCCGCGCCCGGGCGGCGTCGGCCTCCGGCCAGAGCAGCGCCGCCAGCCGTTCCCGGCTCAGCTCATGATCGTGTACCGCGAGCAGGGCCAGCACCGCCGTGGCCTTGCGGGTGTCGAAACTGACCGGCCCGCCGTCCCTGGTCACCGCGGGCGGCCCGAGCAGGGCGAGGTCCAGCTCCGCCACGCCGCCTCCCCCCGGGGGTGCTTCCATGACCTCCGCAAGCCACCGTAACGCAGCATCGTGAAATTCTCCTCAGGCCGCGGACTTGCCGTAACGATCTCGTATCGCCATCTCCCTAAGCTGGCCCTGAGCTTGGACAAGCGGGACGGACACGGAGCGTGCCATGGCACAGGGGCTGGAGCGGACCAGCGCCGGCGGCAACGGGGGCGCCGCCGGCACCGTCGCCGAGGTACCGGCCCGGGACCCGGCGGGCGAGCCGGCCGGGCCCGGCGCCGGCCAGGTGCCGGCCGGCGCGGCCGGGCCCGCCGCCCTCTCACCGGCCGCCAACGGCGCCGCGCCGGGCCAGCCAGACACGGGCCAGCCAGCCACGGGCCAGCCGGCCGCGACCGGGCCGGCGCGGCCGCCGGGTACGGGCGCGCCGCCGGCGGCCGGCCGCGTACCTGGCGCCGGGGCTGGCGGCGGAGCCAGCCGGCCGCGGTGGCCACGGCGCCGGCTCCGGCCCACGGCCAGGTCATCCAGGGACCGCAGATCGACCTGGCGTCCAACGACCCGCTGGTCGGCTACCTGCTCAGCGCGGCCGGCGCGGTGGACATCCGCGGCCTCGAACTCGATTCCCCCGGCCTGGCCGCGATGAAGGCCGCCGGGGTGGTGCTCACCGTCCCGCTGATCTCCTCGGGCAGCCTGATCGGCCTGATCAGCCTGGGGCCGCGGCTGTCCGAACGGGACTACACCTCCGAGGACCGGCGGCTGCTCAACGCGCTCGCCGGGTACGCCGCCCCGGCCATGCGGGTCGGCCAGCTGGTCCGCCAGCAGGAGGCTGAAGCCCGCCAGCGGGAGCGGATCGAGCAGGAACTGAAGATCGCGCAGATCATCCAGCAGCAGTTCCTGCCCAAGAGCGTGCCCGACCTGCCGAGCTGGCATGTGGCCGCGTTCTACCGGCCCGCCCGTACCGTGGGCGGCGACTTCTACGACTTCATCCCGCTGCCGGACGGCCGGGTCATGTTCGTGGTCGGTGACGTCACCGACAAGGGCATCCCCGCCGCGCTGGTGATGGCCAGCACGCACGCCCTGCTGCGCGGGGCCGCGCCGCGGCTGATCGCGCCGGGCGCGGTCCTCGCGCACGTGAACGACCTGCTCTGCGCGGACATCCCGGCGCACATGTTCGTCACCTGCCTGGCCCTGGTGCTGGACCCGCTGAGCGGCAAGGTCGAGTTCGCCAACGCGGGCCACGACGTGCCCTACGTGCGGACCGCGGACGGGGTGGCCGAACTGCGGGCCCGCGGCATGCCGCTCGGGCTGATGCCCGGCATGGAGTACGAGGAGAAGACCTTCCAGTTCCAGCCGGGGGACTGTGCGCTGCTGCACAGCGACGGGCTGGCCGAGGCGCACGCGCCGGACCGGGAGATGTTCGGCTTCCCCCGGGTCGCGGAGCTGGCCGGGCGGGGTTCCGTCCGGAGAAGAACTGATCGACCTGTGCCTCACTGAACTCGCCGCGTTCACCGGGCCGGAGGCCGAGCAGGAGGACGACATCACGCTGGTGTGCCTGGAGCGGAGTATGTCCGCCCGTTACGCGGGAGGCGCCTGATGACCTCGGTAGCCCGGTCCGCGCCCCGGCGGCTCGCGGCGTTCGCGGTGGCCAGCGAGCCAGGCAACGAGCGCCTGGCGCTGGCCCGGGTCGCCGAGGCGGTGGCGGCCAGCGGGCTGGCCGCCGGCCCGGCTGGAACGACTGAAGACCGCGGTGGCCGAGGCCACGATGAACGCGATCGAGCACGGCAACCGCGGGCGGCCCGAGATCCCGGTGGACGTCGAGGTCATCCAGGAAGGCGACGACATCATCGTGGCCATCACCGACCTCGGCGGGGAGCACCGCCGGCCGGGCCGGTGGAGGAGCCGGACCTCGGACTGAAGCTGGACGGAGAGCAGCGGGCGCGCGGCTGGGGCCTGTTCCTCATCCGGAACATGGTGGACGCCATGCAGGTGCGTACCGACGGCCCGCGGCACACCATCCAGCTCACCATGCGGGCCGGCGGCGCCGCGCCCGTACCGCGCAGCGGGGGACTCGAAGGAGGCGGCCATGAAGAAGAGCGTGTGAGGCAGCCGTGCACGCGGTCGGCGGCGCGGCCGTCATCGAGCTGACCGGCGAGGTGGACGGGGGCGCGGCAGGCGTCCTCAACGCGGCCTACGAACAGGCCGTCGCCGACGGGGAGCCCAGCACCGTGGTCCTCGACTTCGCCCGCGTGGGCTACATCAACTCGACCGGGATAGCGCTGATCGTGAGCGTGCTGGCCCGGGCCCGGTCGGAGCGCCGCAAGGTAGTCGCGAGCGGCCTGTCCGAGCACTACCGGGAGATCTTCGACATCACCCGGCTGTCGGACTTCATCGAGGTCTTCGGGGACCTCGACGCGGCGGTGAGCCAGCTGGCCGGGCCGGCCGCCTGACTGGCGCGGGCCAGCCAGGTGCCGGTCAGCCAGCCGGACGCAAGCAGAACGCAGGGTCCAAGCGCAGGGTCACAAGGGGAGGGGCGTCATGGACGGACCGGGAGTCACGATGGGTGTCCGCCATATCGGCGGCGACGTGGCGGTGGTGGATATCAAGGGCGAAGTCACCGCGGCCTGCGAGCCGGTCCTGATGTCGGCGTACGAGGAAGCCGGCGGCCCGGGACCAGCCGGCTGGTGCTCAACTTCGCCGGCCTGGAGTACATGAACAGCGGCGGCATCGGGATGCTCGTCACCCTGCTGGTCCGGGCCAACCGGCAGCGGCAGCAGCTGGCCGCGTACGGGCTGAGCGACCACTACCGGGAGATCTTCGAGCTCACCCGCCTTGACGAGGCGATCACCATCTACGACGACGAAGCATCGGCGCTGGTCGGTGCCGCGACCTGAGGAGGCCGACGTGACTGAGGCAACGGGGCCAGAGCGGGTGCGCTCGGCCGAGCAGATTGAGCTGAGCCACCGGGAGGCGGGCGCCGGTGTGGCGCCGCGGAACGACGCGGGCCGCTGGGCGGCCAAGGTGGACCGGCTCGACGTAGTGGCGCGGGACGGCGTGCGCGGGACCAACGTGGCCGGCCGTCGGCTGACCGGCCCCGTGCAGGGCTTCGGCAAGATGTGGCAGAAGACCTACCGGCTGACCGTCGGGCGGGGACGTTTCCCCGGAGCAGGCCATCGCCACCTGGAAGGCTCACTTCCCCGAGTTCTGGCCCAAGGGGAACCGTTTCGCGGGTGCGCTCACCGGCATCAGCCCCGGCGACGTGGCCCTCCTCGACCTGGCCATCGGCGGCGGCGTCAAGCTGTCCACCGGCGTCTTCGTGCTCTACGCGGACGAGGAGTCGTTCACGCTGATGACCCCGCAGGGGCACATGTTCGCGGGCTGGATCACGTTCTCTGCCGAGGGCACCCCCGCCGGGACCGTCGTCCAGGCCCAGGTTCTGATGCGGGCCAACGACCCGCTGTACGAAGTGGCCATGACGCTGGGCGGGCACCACAAGGAAGACGTGTTCTGGGTGCAGACGCTGACCGCGCTGGGCCACCGGCTCGGCGCCGCGGACACCACGGTGACCACCCGCAACGTGTGTGTGGATAGCAGCCGGCAGTGGCGCAACGCCGGCAACGTCTGGCACAACTCCATGGTCCGCAGCGTCCTGCAGACCCTGGCCGCCCCGGTCACGGCGCTGCGCCGCCGCGGCTGAGCGCGCCGGCCCAGGCGGGGGCAAGCATGTCTGGTAGCGACGATGCCCGGTGATCCTGACGCCGTGGTCGTGGGCAGCGGGCCGAACGGCCTGGCGGCCGCGGTCACGCTCAGCGCCGCCGGCCTGCGCGTCCTCGTCATCGAGGGCGGCCCCACGATCGGCGGCGGCTGCCGGACCGAGGAACTCACCCTGGCCGGGATTCCGGCACGACGTCTGCTCGGCCGCGCATCCGCTGGCGGTGGCCTCATCATTCTTCCGCCGTTTCGACCTCGCCGCGCGTGGCGTCCGGTTCGCCGGTTCCGACGTGGTGTTCGCCCAGCCGCTGGACGGCGGCCGCGCGGCCGTGGTCAGCCGGTCCGTGGACGCGACGGCGGACGCGGCTGGGCCGTGACGCGGCCGCCTACCGCCGCCTGCTCGGCCCGCTGGCCCGCGACTGCGCCGCCCTGACCGACCTGCTGCTGTCCCCGATCCGGCGGCCGCCGGCGCACCTGAACGCCGGGCTGGCCGTGTTCGGGATGAACGGCCTGCGGTCCGCGGCCGGGGTCGCGCGCCGCTTCCGCACCCCCGAGGCGCGGGCCCTGTTCGCCGGGGCCGCCGCGCACGGCATGATGCCGCTGACCGGGCCGCCGACCGGCGCGGTCGGCCTCATGCTCACCGGCCTGGCCCACGCGGTGGGCTGGCCGGTCGCCGTGGGCGGCAGCGCCCGGATCACCGACGCCATGGCCGACGCGGTCGTCGCGGCCGGCGGGGCCATCGAGACCGGGCGGTGGGTCGCGCTCGCTCGCCGAGCTGCCCCCGGCCCGGGCGGTTCTGCTCGACGTCGCGCCGCGGGCGCTGCTGTCGATCGCCGGCGACCGGCTGCCCGCCCCGGTACCGGGACGCGCTCCGCCGGTTCCGGTACGGCGCCGGGGTGTGCAAGGTCGACTTCGCCCTGTCCGGCCCGGTGCCGTGGGCAAACGAGGCCTGCCGCCGGGCCGGGACGCTGCACCTCGGCGGCACCTGGGAGGAGATCGCGGCGGTCGAGAAGCAGGTCGCCGCCGGGCAGCACCCGGACGCGCCGTACGTCCTGGTCACCCAGCCGGGCGTGGCCGACCCGACCCGGGCGCCCGCGGGCTGGCACACGCTCTGGACGTACTGCCACGTGCCGGCCGGATCGGCGGTGGACATGACCGGCCGCGGATCGAGGCGCAGATCGAGCGTTTCGCGCCAGGTTTCCGCGACCTGATCCTGGCCCGGCACGCGCTGACCGCCGCGGACGAGGAGGCGCGGAACCCCAACTACGTCGGCGGCGACATCGCCGCCGGGATGCAGGACATCCGGCAGACCGTGTTCCGCCCGGCGGTCCGCTGGAACCCGTACCGCATCCCGGTCCCCGGCCTGTACCTGTGCTCCTCGTCCACCCCGCCGCTGCCCGGCGTGCACGGCCGGTGCGGCGAACTGGCCGCCCTGACCGCGCTGCGCGACGTCTTCGGCGTCCGCACCCCGCCCGACCTGGGGTTGGCCCCGCCGCAGGCCGGCCACTGCGGCGCGGAGCGGGTCATGACGGCTGGCCCGGCACCGGTCCCGGCTGCTGGCCACCGGCGGACACCGCGGGTGCTGGCGGTCCTGCTCGCGGCCCTGCTGCTGCTGTTCAGCGCCATCACCATCACCCAATCGGCCGCGGCCCACAGGATCACCCTCGGGTCTTTCAATACCGGGGCCGGGCTGTTGCTGACCCTGTGGGTGATCGCCGCCGTGGGCCTGGTGGTGGCCTGGCATCAGCCGGGTAACCCGATCGGCTGGCTGCTGCTGGCCGCGCCCACATCCCTGGCGGTGACCTTCGCCAGCGACGGATACGACGCGGCCTACCGGGCGGGCCAGCACGCCCTGCCGGTGCTGGGCCCGGCGGCGCTTATCTTTGCCCAGCTGTTCTTCTTCCCGTTCATCGCCTTCCCGCTCATCATCTGGCTGTTCCCGGACGGCCGGCTCCCGCCAGGACGCTGGAAATGGGCGTTCTGGATCTCCCTGGCGCTCACCATGCCGGGCCTCCTGACGGTGCTCGGACTCACCATCGCCGCCGAGGCCGGGCATCACGTCCATGTCCTGTCCGACGGGCAGCTGGCCCAGGTGGAGAATCCCCCGTCGCCGGTCCTCGGCGGGCTGACCCTGCTGTTCTTCTTCGGGCTGCTGGCCGGCTGGCTGGGCGCGCTGGCCTGGCAGATCGCCAGCTGGCGCCGGTCCTCCGGCGAGCGGCGCCAGCAGCTGAAATGGCTGATGAGCGGGGCCGCCGTCTGCGGCGTGTTCGCTATCGCCTCGTTCGGCAGCAGCGCCTCCCTCTGGGAGGTACTGATCATCGGCATCATCGCGCTGCCGGTGTCGATCGGGATCGGGATCCTGAAGTACCGGCTGTACGACATCGACCGGATCATCTCCCGGACGCTGGCCTACGCGCTGGTGACCGGGCTGCTGGTCGGGGTGTACGCGGGGCTGGTGCTGCTGGCCACGCAGGTGCTGCGGTTCTCCTCGCCGGTGGCGGTGGCGGCGTCCACGCTGGCCGCCGCGGCGCTGTTCAACCCGGTGCGCCGCCGGGTGCAGCGCGCGGTGGACCGGCGGTTCAACCGGGCCCGCTACGACGCGGACGCCGCCGTGGAGGCCTTCGCCGCCCGGCTCGCGGGCGCGGTGGCGCTGCCCGAGGTCCAGGCCGATCTGGTCACGGTGATCGGCCGGGCGCTGGAACCAGCCCACCTGGCCGTCTGGCTCGCGGATGGTGAGCGATGACGGCGGCCGTGGCGCGGTGGCGCCCGCCGGGCGGCTCGGCCCGCAACCTGGCTGGCGGTGCTGGCCGGGGTGCTGGTCGTGTCCGCGCTGGCCATGGCCCCGCTCGCCGCCCTCTCTCACCTTGGCTTCAACAGCCTCAATGCCCTGGTGATCGGGCTGCCCTGCGGTCTGGTCGGCATCCTCGTGGCCCGCCGCCAGCCCGCCAACCCGCTGGGCTGGCTGCTCCTGGCCATAGCGCTGTGCCTGACCGTCTCCACAGATGGCTCGGAATACGCACTGCTCCGCTACCGCCTGGGCTACCACCAGCTTCCGCTCGGCGTAGCCGCGCTCGCGCTGAACCAGCTCTGGGGCGCAGGCCTGGAACTGCTGGGCCTGGTCGTCTTGCTGTTCCCGGACGGGAGGCTGTCCTCCGCGTGGTGGCGGGGCGCACTCTGGGCCTACGTCGGGGTCTACGCGTTCAGCATGGTCATCCTGGCGGTGGCGACCGCGCAGGCGGTCATCGGGCGTCCCTTCCAGGTGGACGTCAACGGCGGGCTGAAGATCACCGATGACGCGTCCGGCTGGTACGGGGCGGTCGCGAACCCGCTGCAGCTCATCATCCTGCTGTTCATCGTGGCCTTCATCGGGCGCCAGGTCCTCAGCTGGCGGCGGTCCTCGGGCGAGCGCCGCCAGCAGCTGAAATGGCTGGCCAGCGGGGCCGTCGTCGTCGTCGCGAGCGCTTTTCTGACCAGCTCCCATTCGGCGTTCCCGGCCGGCGCCTGGCAGGTCGTGACCAGCCTGGCCTGGTTCGGATTCGCCGCACTGCCGGTGTCCATCGGCGTGGCGATCCTGAAGTACCGGCTGTATGACATCGACCGGATCATCTCCCGGACCCTGGCCTACGCGCTGGTGACCGGGCTGCTGGTCGGGGTGTACGCGGGGCTGGTGCTGCTGGCCACCCAGGTGCTGCGGTTCTCCTCGCCGGTGGCGGTCGCGGCGTCCACGCTGGTGGCGGCGGCGCTGTTCGCCCCGGTCCGGAGCAAGGTGCAGCGCGCGGTGGACCGGCGGTTCAACCGGGCCCGCTACGACGCGGACCGGATCGTGGCCGCGTTCAGCGACCGGCTGAAGGACGCGGTGGACCTGGCCGCGGTGCGGGCCGACCTGGTCAGTGTCACCCACCAGGCGCTCGAGCCCGCCCACGTCTCGGTGTGGCTCCGGGACGGTGCAGCCATGACCGGGACGGCCAGCCCCCGGCCGGTGGCGGCTGGCCTCGCCGGCCACGGCCCTGGTCCTGGGCGGTGTGGTGCTGGTGCTGCTGGCGGCCGACTTCCCGCTCGGCGTCCTGGCCCACTCCGGTCAGCTCAGGCGGTGGCAGCCTGATCCTGGCCCCGGTTTTCGGCGTGGTGGGCTTCGTGGTGGCCTGGCGCAGGCCCGGCAACCCGCTCGGCTGGCTGCTGCTCGGCGCCGTGGGCTTCCTGGTGCTGAGCGGGGCGGCAGGAGCTACGCGGTTGCTCGACTACCGGCTGCATCACGGCAGCCTGCCGCTCGGCTGGGTGGCCGTGCTCGCTGCAGCCCGGCTGGGCTCCGGCCATCGCGCTGTTCGGGCTCAGCGTCCTGCTGTTCCCGGATGGCCGGCTGCCCGGCCCGCGCTGGCGCTGGGCGCTGTGGGCGTACCTGGCTGTCGCCGCCCTGTGGATCGCGGGGACCGTCATGATCTCCGCGTGGGCCATCGCCGGCCATCACATCCAGGTGGACTCCGGCGGGAACCTGCTGGCCATCGACCACCCGGCCGGCTGGGCGGCCTGGTGGGGCGCGGTGCAGGGCCTCTTCTTCCCGGTGCTTGGCGTGTGCTGGCTGGCCTCCGTGGCCGGCCAGGTGGTGAGCTACCGGCGCTCCTCGGGGGAGCGGCGGCAGCAGCTGAAGTGGCTGTCGGGGGATCGGCGATGGCCGCGGCCGGCGGGCTGCTCGCCGTCCCCTTCTCGGACAGCCCGGACCCGGCCTTGCACATCGGCGGGTCCCTCGCCCTGCTCGCGCGTGCTCGCCCTGCCCGCTCAGCATGGGCGTGGCCATCCTGAAGTACCGGCTGTACGACATCGACCGGATTCTCAGCCGGACCGTGGCCTACGCGATCATCACCGGGCTGCTGGTGGGGGTGTACGCGGGGCTGGTGCTGCTGGCCACGCAGGTGCTGCGGTTCTCCTCGCCGGTCGGCGGTGGCGGCGTCCACGCTGGCCGCGGCGGCGCTGTTCACCCCGCTGCGGCGGCGGGTGCAGCGGGCGGTGGACCGCCGGTTCAACCGGGCCCGCTACGACGCCGACCGGACGGTGGCCGCGTTCGCGGCCCGGCTGCAGGACGCGGTGGACCTGGACACGGTGCGCGCCGACTGCTGGCCACCGTGAGCGCCTCGCTGCAGCCCGCGCACGTGTCCGTATGGCTGGGGGAGGGGGCCGATGACGTACCCAGTGCGCCGGCCGCCGGTCCCGGCTCGCCTCGCCGCGCACCGCGTCGGTCCTGGCCGTCCTGGTGGTGGTCCTGATCGCCATCCTGCCGGTCATGGGGGCGCTGTCGCACCACAAGAGCTCGACCTCGGTCACCGCGGTGATCAGCCTGCTCGTGGTGATCCTGGTGGTCGCTGCGGTGGGCCTGGTGGTGGCGCGGCACCAGCCGGGTAACGCGATCGGCTGGCTGCTGCTGGGCGCGGCGTCTGGATCCCGCTCACCATCGTCGCGTCCGGGTACGCGGCGCTCGTCTACGACTACGGGCACCGCGGCCTGCCGGGACTGGGCCTGGTGGCCGTCGTCCTCAGCGGGCTGTTCACGTTCGTGATCGTCGTGTTTCCCCTGGTGACCCTGGTCTTCCCGGATGGGCGGCTGCCTTCGCCGGGCTGGCGCTGGGTGCTGTAGGCGTACCTGGTCTTGCCTGATCCTGCCGGTGAGCTACGTCGCGGCCACGGCCCCGCGGTCGCCGGCCACCACCTGGTGTATCTGGCCAGCGGCCAGGTCGCCGCCCGGACGCCCCGCCGTCCTGGACGGAGCTGGTGTTCTTCGCCACGGTCGGGCTGGCCTGGCTGGGCGCGCTCGGCCATCAGGTGGCGAGCTGGCGGCGTTCCTCGGGGAGCGGCGCCAGCAGCTCAAGTGGCTGCTCAGCGGGACGGTGGTCTGCGCGGTGCTGGGCATCTGGGCGCTGGCCACCAACTCGGCCATCTGGGAGGTGGCCATCCTCGGCCTGTGCTGCCCTGCCGGCCAGCATGGGCGTGGCCATCCTGAGCTACCGGCTGTACGACATCGACCGGATCATCTCCCGGACCGCTGGCCTACGCGATCATCACCGGGCTGCTGGTCGGGGTCTACGCGGGGCTGGTGCTGCTGGCCACGCAGGTGCTGCGGGTTCGCCTCGACGTGGGCGGTGGCTGCGTCCACGCTGGCCGCCGCGGCGCTGTTCAGCCCGCTGCGCCGCCGGGTGCAGCGGGCGGTGGACCGGCGGTTCAACCGGGCCCGCTACGACGCGGACGCGGCCGTGGCCGCGTTCGCGGGCCGGCTGCAGGACGCGGTGGACCTGGAAGACGGTACGCGCCGACCTGCTGGCCATCGGTCGACCGCCGCGCTGCGAACCCGCTCATGTCGACGGTGTGGACTGCGGGGAGGTGGCCAGTGACTGCCGTGGCGGCCGGCCGGCCGGGCCCGGCCTGCGGCTCGCCGCGCACGGACCATCGGTCCGGGCTCGCCCTGGCGTGGTCTGATCGTCATTCTGCCGGTGGTCGCTGACGGTACTCACCGCGCGATCTGGGCGACCTCGACCGACGGCGCGGCGATCAGCCTGCTGGCCGTCGATCCTGGTGGTCGCCGCGGTGGGCCTGGTCGTGGCGCGTGCACCAGCCGCGGTAATGCGATCGGCTGGCTGCTGCTCGGCGCGGCGCTCTGGATCCACGACATTGACCGTGGCGGCCGTCCGCGTACGCGGTGCTGGATGTACGGCTTGACCGAGGGCATCGCTGCCGTCTCGGGCTGGCCCTGTTGTACGCCCAGAACGCGTTCTGCGGCGCTGTTCACATTCGTGATCGTCGTGTTTCACCTGGTGACCGCTGGTGTTCCCCGGATGGGCGGCTGCCTTCGCCGGGCTGGTCGCTGGGTGCTGCTGCGTACCTAGGTCCTGAGCCTGCATCCTCGCCGGTGAGCTACAGCCAGGCGATTCCAGCCGCCTATCTGGTGCAGCCTGCCGGCACCTACCAGCTTCGATGTGGCCGGCCAGGTGCCGCCGCACGCCCCCGCCTGGACGGAGCTGGTCAAGTTCATCGGCCACGGGTCGGGCTGGTCCTGGCGGTGGTCCCCTTCTGGCTGGCCTGGATCGTCCGGGTGGCGACCAGCTGGCGGCGCTCGCTCGGGGAGCGCGCGCCAGCAGCTCAAGTGGCTGCTCAGCGGGACGGTGGTCGCCGTGGTCGGCCTGGGCATGCTGACCGCTGGCCACGGCAATTCGGCCATCTGATGAGCGTGGCCAGTCACGCTCGGCCTGTGATCGCCTTGCCGGCCGAGCATGGGCGCTGGCCATTCTGCGGTACCGGCTGTACGACATCGACCGGATCATCAGCCGGACGCTGGCCTACGCGCTGGTGACGGGGTTGCTGGTCGGGGTCTACGCCGGGCTGGTGCTGCTGGCCACCCGGGTGCTGCCGCTGTCTTCGCCGGTGGCGGTGGCCGCGTCCACGCTGGTGGCCGCGGCCCTGTTCAGCCCGCTGCGGCGGAAGGTGCAGCGGATCGTGGACCGGCGGTTCAACCGGGCCCGCTACGACGCGGACGCCGCCGTGGCCGCGTTCGCGGGCCGCCTCCAGGACGCGGTGGACCTGGACGCGGTGCGCGCCGACCTGCTGGCGTCGGTCATGGCCGCGCTGGAGCCCGCGCACGTGTCGGTCTGGCTGGACCGGGACCGGCGGTGATCCCGGCCGCGCTCAGGCCGGCGAGCTGGCCGGCCCAGCGGTGAACGGCCGCGCTCAGGCGGCCTGGCGGCGCAGCAGCAGCATGGCCGCGTCGTCGTCCAGGGCGTGCCCGACGTGCATCAGCACATCCTCCTGCAGCCGGTTCAGGGCGCTGTCCGGGTCCGTGGCCTCGGCGTAGACCGCGCGGTCCGGCAGCGGGTAGAACTCACCGGCCCGGTTCCGCGCCTCGCTGACCCCGTCGGTATAGAACAGCATCTGGTCGTCCGGGGCGAACGGGACGGTGATCACTTCGCGCGGCACGACCCCCAGGCTGGCCAGGCCCAGGGGCAGGCTCGGCGTGGCCGATTCCACGAACCGCCCGACGTGGCCGGCGATAAGCAGGGGCGGGGGATGGCCGCAGCTGAGCAGCTTGATCCGGGATCCGTCCGCGCTGACCTCGGCCAGCACCGCGGTGACGAACTGCTCGTCGTCGAGCTGGCGGGCCAGGGCGATCTCGATCCGGTCCGCGATCATGGGCAGGCTGGGCGCCTCGGGCGCCACCTCGCGGAACGAGCCCAGCACGGTCGCGGCCGTCTTGACCGCGACCAGGCCCTTGCCCTGGACGTCGCCGATGATCAGCCGCATCCCGGTGGACCCGGTGACGACCTCGTACAGGTCCCCGCCGATGCGGGCGTGCGAGGTCGCGGACATGTAGCGCACCGCCAGCCGGACGCTCCGGGCCGCGTCCGGCACCGGGCCCAGCAGGACCTGCTGCGCCACCTCGGCGATGGCCCGGACCTCGGCCAGCTCGTGCTCACGCCGCTGGCGCACCGTGCACGCGATCACCGCGGCCACGGTCACCCCGACCACGACGGCCGAGTCACGGGCGTAGTCACCCCAGGTGCTGATGACCTGGTCGGCGGCCAGCAGGGCGTTCAGGGCCAGGGCCACCACGCCGGCCGCGATGGTCTTGCGCAGGCCGCCGGAGACCGCGGCGAAGGCCGGGCCGAGCGCGAGCAGCTGGAGCAGCCCGGAGCGCGGGCCGAAGGCCAGAGCGGCCCCGGCCACCGCCCCCATGATCAGGAACGGCAGCGCATCGAGCAGGCGGTGCATGCTGGACCGGGTAACCGGCTCCACCCCCGTGACCCGCAGATCATGACCAGCCGCCCGCCCCCGGCCGGTCACCCCCCCTGCTCCCTGAATGACTCCGTACGCCCCCGACAAATCACTCTCCCGTGACTTCGGGCACCCCGGTACCCGCCGCTGAGCTAGCCCTCTGAATGTGGCCCCTGATTCTGGCCCCGTGATTCAGGTCCCCGGGCAGGCTCGGCGCGGCAAGGCAACGGAAATGCTATCAGTAGTGACGACCCGTATTCGATCATGCGGTATCAGATCGTACAGGCATTCTTATAACTCTTAGTAGCAGGGTGGCTACTTTAACGTAAACAGGCTGGCGGCCTGCTCAAGTCGGGCCGCCCGGGCGCCCGGGCAGCCCGCCGCTACGCCCCCGGAAACGGCTGCCGCAGCCTGCCGGTTCAAGGCGCGGAAACCGGGTGGCGGCGGCATCTTGACGCGGCCGGCGGGCGATGCCTGAATGAAGGCAGCTTTCAACGCTTTCGACCACTTTCCATCAGTTCCAATCACCATGCCCGCTGGTCGAAGCGCCGGGACGACCCGCGAGGACGCGGGTCAGGAAGGGGTACCGCCGTGCGTACCATCCGTCTCACGAGGCTTAAGACACGCCGTGGTCCTGGCCACCGCGGCCCTGCTCGGCTCGGCGTTCTGCCTCGCGGCGGTGCCCCTGACCCAGGCCGCCGCGGCGACCGCCATCACCGTCAGCGGCACCAGCGCCGGGCGGACCTTCGACGGCATCGGCGCGATCAGCGGCGGGGGCGGCAACTCGCGGCTGCTGACCGACTACCCGCGGCCCAGCAGACGCAGATCCTGGACTACCTGTTCAAGCCGGGCTACGGCGCGGACCTGCAGATCCTCAAGGTGGAGATCGGCGGGGACACCAACTCCACGGACGGCTCCGAATCGAGCATCGAGCACGCGTCCGGCTCCATCAACTGCAGCGCCGGATACAACTGGTGGCTGATGGAGCAGGCCAAGGCGCTGAACCCGAACATCAAGCTGTACGGGCTGGCCTGGGGCGCGCCCGGCTGGATCGGCGGCGGCAACTTCTGGTCCACCGACATGATCAACTACCTGGTCAGCTGGCTCAACTGCGCCAAGTCACACGGCCTGACCATCAACTACCTCGGCGGCTGGAACGAGCGCGGCTACAACATCTCCTGGTACGAGCAGCTGCGGTCGACGCTGAACGCGGACGGCTACTCAGGCGTGCAGATCGTCGGCGCGGACAGCGACTGGAGCATCGCCAGCGACATCGCGTCCAACTCCACCTTCGCCAGCGCGGTGAACATCATCGGGGTGCACTATCCCTGCGCGGGCGGGGACGGCGGCAGCGCGGATACCTGCGCGGCCAACTCCACCGCCATCGGCACCGGCAAGCCGCTGTGGGCCAGCGAGAACGGCTCCCAGGACCTGAACTCGGGCGCCCCGGCGCTGATCCGCTCGATCACCCGCGGTTACATCGACGCCGACCTGACCGCCTACATCAACTGGCCGCTGGTCGCCGCGATCTACCCGAACCTGCCCTACAACACCGACGGGCTGATCCTGGCCAACCAGCCCTGGTCCGGGGCGTACAGCGTGGGCGAGAGCCTGTGGGCCACCGCCCAGGTCACCCAGTTCACCGCGCCGGGCTGGCAGTTCCTCAACTCCGGCTCGGGCTACCTCGGCGGCAGCGAGTCGAACGGCAGCTATGTCTCGCTGAAGTCCACCAACGGCACCGACTACTCCACGATCATCGAGACCACCACGGCCACCGCGGCCCAGACCGTCAACGTGACCGTGTCCGGCGGCCTGTCCACCGGCGCCGTGCACGTGTGGGCGACCGACGTCAACACGCCGGGGTCGGGACCGCAGTTCGCCCAGCAGTCCAGCATCACCCCGGTGAACGGCGCCTACTCGCTGACCGTGCAGCCGGGCTACATCTACACCCTGACCACCACCAGCGGCCAGGGCAAGGGCACGGCGGCCAGCCCGGCGCAGGGCACCCTGCCCCTGCCGTACTCCGACAACTTCGACAGCGACACCGCCGGCCAGCAGCCCCGGTACCTGTCCCAGATGCAGGGCGCGTTCGAGGTCGAGCCGTGCGCAGGCGGCCGCTCCGGGCAGTGCGTCCAGCAGCAGGCCGCGGTCCAGCCCATCGAGTGGGACGGGAACTCCAACCCCTACACGATCGGCGGCAACCTCAGCTGGGCCAACTACACCGTGTCAGCTGACGCGCTGATGGCGCAGGCCGGGGCGGTGCAGCTGATCGGCCGGGCGGGTCCCCAGCACGCGTTCGGGCCGGCCGGCATCGACGAGTACTACCTCCAGCTGAGCAACACCGGCGCGTGGTCGATCATCCGCAACAACACCAGCGACAGCCTCACCACGCTGGCCAGCGGCACGGTGACCGCCCCCGGCACCGGCACCTGGCAGCACCTGGCCCTGACCTTCAACGGCAGCAGCATCTCGGCGGCCATCAACGGCACCACCGTCGCCACCGTCACTGACGCCACCTACGCCTCTGGAATGGTCGGGTTTGGCACGTCTGGGTATCAGACGGACCAGTTCGACAACTTGTCGGTCACCCTGGCCGGTTCGGCCACCCCGACCGGGCATATCATCGCGGGAGACGACACCGCCGAGTGCGCCGACGTGAACAACGGGTCGGCCACCGACGGCACGAAGGTGCAGATGTGGGGCTGTGACAGCGATGCGACGGCGCAGAGCTGGACCATGGAGTCCAACGGCACCGTCGGGATCAACGGGAAGTGCCTGGACATCACCGGCGCCAGTACGGCCAACGGCGCCCTCATCGAGGAGTGGACCTGCAACGGCGGTGGCAACCAGCAATGGCTCGCGGTGAACGGCGAACTGGTGAACCCGGTCTCCGGCAAGTGCCTGGACGACCCGGGGTTCACCACGACGCAGGGCACCCAGCTCGACCTGTGGACCTGCAACGGCGGCAGCAACCAGCAATGGTCGGTGCCGTGACCGGCCCCGGCTGACCCGGGGCCGCGCAAAGATCCCCGTCCCCCCGGTAACCCCCCCACCGGGGGGACGGGTCTTCCGTCCCGGTGCCCGCCCTGGGAGCGCCTGCCCAGGTGCCGTCCTAGGGGTGCCCGTGCCCGGCGGCCACGTCATCCGGGTGATGGTGCGGGGTCTGCGCCTGCCCGACCTTGTCGGTGAACCCGGGCATCGCGATCCGGTACGCGCACGTGTCGCAGTTCATCCTGATGTCGCCGTGCAGCGCCTCCGCGTACCGCTCGAGCACCAGCCCGGCCAGTTCGTCGCAGGCGCCGATCAGCCCGGCCACCCGCACGTCGATCCCCCGGTGCTGGTCCGCGAACGCGCCCGCCTGGGCCGTGACCCGGTCCGGGAGCACGCCGGCGAACAGGAAGTACGGCGCCACCACGATCCGCTCCGCGCCCAGCCGCCGGGCCCGCTCCAGGGCGGCCGGCACGGACGGCTCGGTCAGCGAGATGAAGCTCAGCGCCACGTCGGCGTAACCGCGCCCCTCCCACAGCAGCCGGGCCACCTTGGCTACCTCGGCGTTCCCGTCCGGGTCGGTGGAGCCCCGCCCGACCAGCACGACGTGGGTACCCGCCCGCGGGCCGCCGGCCAGGGCCGCATCGATGCGGGCCTCGAGCACGTCCAGCAGCACCGGGTGCGGGCCGAGCGGCCGGCCGTAGCGGTACCGCAGCCCGGGGTGGCGCACCTGCTCCCGGGCCAGCGCGGCGGGGATGTCCCCCTTGCCGTGCCCGGCCGCGCTGAGCACCAGCGGCACGGCCACCAGTTCCGCCGGCCCGCCGTTAGCCAGCCGCCGCCGGCCAGCCGGGGCACCACCTCGCTGACCGAGGGCGCGGACAGCTCGATGAAGCCGCCGTCCACGGCGGGCAGCCTTCCCGCCGACTGATCACGGACCCGCCCGATCAGCTGGCGGAATTGCGCCACGCCGGCGGCGTCGCGGGTGCCGTGCCCGATGATCAGCAACGGAAGACCGCCCGTGGCTGGTCCCGCCGTCGTCACCGGGCCTCCTCGAGGTACAGCAGGGCGTTGAGCGCGGCGGCGGCCACCGCGGCCCCGCCCTTGTCGCTCTGGTTGGTCAGGGCGGGCAGCCGCTGGCCCGCAGCGCGGCCTTGGCCTCCGCGGCCCCCACGAACCCGACCGGCAGGCCGATGACCAGCGCGGGCGAGGCGTCCAGGGTCAGCAGCTCGAACAGGGCCGTGGGGGCGGTGCCGATCACCCACACCGCGCCGGGGCCCGCGTCCCGGCAGGCCACGCGCATCCCCGCGGCCGAGCGGGTGATCCCGGCCCGCGCGGCCAGCGACCGGGCCCGCGGGTCGCGGACCCGGCAGACGACCTCGCGGCTGGTGATGCCGGCCGCGACCATCGCGCTGTCGGCGACCACGGGGGCACCCCGGCGCAGCGCGGCCGCCCCGGCGGCCAGCGCCTCCTCCACGCACACCAGGTCCGTGAGGTAGTCGAAGTCAGCGCTGGCGTGCACCACCCGCTCGGTGACCGCCCGGGTCAGCGGGGCCAGCGCCGCCGTGTCGGCCCGGGACCGCAAGATCGCGTACGACTCTTCCTCGATCGGGTGGATGCCGCGGCTCACTGGGCTGAGCTCATTGGTCGGAGGACTCCTTTGCTTTCGTCTGGATCACTGCTGATGCGCGTCGCACTGCTTTCGCTGAACTGATCACGCCCACCGGGCAGATCTCGACGCATTCCAGGCAGCCCGTGCAGCGGCCCGGCAGTACGTGCAGTGTCCCCCCGGCCGGCCGGATCGCGTGCTCTGGGCAGGTGAGCAGGCACGCGCCGCAGCCTTGGCAGGCGCCGATGGTCACGGCTGCCACGGGTACCCCCGCGGCGTCACCATGCGTCCGGCCACCATCTGGGTCGTCGAGCAGCCGACGAGAACCAGGCTGAGCATGTCGACGGCGGCCGTGTCGAGCTTGCCCAGTGTGGTCACGGTGATGAGCTGGCCCGGCCGGTTGGCGTTGCGGATAATCGCGGCGGGCGTGCTGGCCGGCCGGTGCGCGCCGAGCAGATCCAGCGCGGCGCGGAGCTGCCAGTCGCGGGCGCGGCTGCGCGGGTTGTAGAAGGTGACCACGAAATCGCCGTCGGCGGCCGCGCGCACCCGGCGCTCGATCATCTCCCAGGGCGTGTTCAGGTCGGACAGGGAGATCACCGCGTGGTCGTGCCCGAGCGGCGCGCCGAGCAGGGCCGCCGCGGCCAGGTTCGCGGTGATGCCCGGCACCGTGACCACGTCAATGTCCTCGCCGGCCAGGCTGAGCGCGGGGCTGGCCATCGAGTACACGCCGGCGTCGCCCGAGCCGACCAGGGCCACGGCATGGCCCCGCTGGGCCTCGGCCACGGCCGGCCCGGGCCCGCTCCTCCTCGGCGCCGAGGCCGCGAGGACAGCAGCCGGGTGCCGGGCCGCAGCAGGTCGCGGACCTGGTCCAGGTACTGGTCCAGGCCGGCCACCACGGACGCCCGGCGCAACTCGGCGACGGCCCGCGGCGCGAGCAGGTCCCGCGCGCCCGGTCCCAGCCCGACCAGGGCCAGCCGCCCGCGGGGCCGGATCCGGGCCACCGCCGCGGTGGCCATGGCCGACTTGTGCTTACCCGCCACGAGCACGTCGCCGCGGGTCAGCGCGGCCGCCTCGGCCACGCTCGGGGTGCCCACTGCGGCCAGGGCCGCGGCGCTGGGGTTCGGCACGGCCACGGCGGCCAGGACCGCGGCCGGGTAGCTGACCAGCGGCCAGCCGCGCCGGGCCGCCGCCTCGATGATCCCTGGCTCGTCGGCCTTGGCGTCCACCGTGGCCAGCGCGGCGACCGAGAGCGGCGACACGCCCGCCTCGTCCAGCACCGCGTCGATCAGGCTGAGCACCTCGGCCGCGCTGACCCCGCGGCTCGCGCCCACCCCCACGACCAGCGAGGGCGGGCGGAGCAGCACGGTCCGCCCGTCCACCGGAGCCACCTCGTCGGTGACGACGATCCGGTTCCTGCGGCCGGTCCACTCGGCGTCACCGGGCCACCTCTCGGTCCGGTCGCCACCCACCCCGTCCTCATCAGTCCCATGGACCTCATGAGTCTCGTCAGCCTCGTGGCCAGGGTCACCGCCGGGACCGGGGTGACCGGACGTTGGGCGGGAAGGCGGGCAGCGGCCAGGTGGCGTCGCTGTCCAGCCGACCGGCTCGCCGTCCAGCATGGCCCGGCTGACCGCGGCGACCGCGCCTTCCACCGGCCAGCCCAGCGTGTCCAGGCCGGGCAGCCCGGCCGCGTCGGTGGCGGTGCTGATGCACGGGTTCCGCGCCCAGCACCTCGGCGACCCGGCGGCCAGCGCGTTGGCGCCCGCCGGCGTGCCCGCCGAGCAGCGCGATCGCGTGCCGGCCGGCCTCGTCCACGCAGACCACGGCCGGGTCGCTGTGCTTGCTGGCCAGCAGCGGGGCGAGCAGCCGGATGGTCGCCCCGGTGGCGAGGAAGCAGACCAGCGCGTCGCACTCGGCCCAGGCCCGGGGCAGCGCCGTCGCCGCGGGCCCGTCGATAACTCCGGGTCTCCCCGGGCCAGGCCCGGGCCAGCCGGGCCGCGGCCGCCTGCCCCGCCGCCGTCACCGCGATCAGCCCGATCATGCCCGCCCCCCGCGCCGGGCGCCGCGGCCGCCGGTGCCCGTCCGCCGGGCTAGTGCCCGGCTCCGCGCCGGTCCGCCCGCCGGACCCGGTCCCGTCCGCCGGACCGTCGGACCCGGTCATGCCGCTCTGCACCGTGACCGGGATCATGATGCGGCCCGGGCTGGCCCCAGAGGAGGAAGACCGGGTTGGCGGCGGCCAGCCGGTGTGCGCCGTCCGGGCAGCGGGGCCAGGCGGCTGGCCTGCAGCAAGGTGCCGTCCACCAGCGTAGCCCGCCGTCGCCGAGCACCTCGGCGGCCTGGCCCGGCCCGCTGGACCGCCGCCAGGGCCACCACGATCCTGGCCGGCCGCCGGGCCGCCACCGCGGCCACGACCGCCAGCCCGCCACCGCCGACGAACACCGCGTCCGCGATCGGGCAGGTCGTCCAGGGCCTCCGGCGCGGCGCCGGCCACGACCCGGACGTCGGCACGGTGCCGCCTCGCGTTGGCCGCGACCCGGGCGCACTGCGCCGGGTCCCGCTCCACCGCGATGACCGCCGCGCCGAACCGGGCGCACTCCACCGCCGACCGAACCCGATGCCCGCGCCGACGTCCCAGACCAGCGTGCCGGGCCGCGGGCCAGCCGGGCCAGCGCCAGCGCCCGCACCTCGGGCTTGGTCACCATCGAGTCCCGGTGCTCGAACGCCTCCTCGGCCAGCGCCCACCCCGTCCTCGCGCCGGCCAGCGGCCAGCCCAGCCGGCCCCAGCCGCCGACCCGGCCTCCGGCCGCACCGCCTGGCCCCTGCGCGGCCGATCGTCGACCGGCTGGGACCCGTGGGACGCCATGCTGACGCCCCGTTCGTGATCAACCGATTGGCTGTCGCTGGCACGCACCAATCGTTTGATCACGAACTCGCCGTCGCTGCGCTGGGGCTGGTGGGGCTGACGTGGGCTGGTGGGGTCGTGACTGGGGGGAAGCGGGCGGGGGTGGGGGGTCCGGGCAGGCCAGGGCGAGGACCACGTTCGGGTCCGTCCAGGTGCGGGCGGCGCGTCGGCGGGGGTGCACTCGGTGATCCGCTCGTCCGGCGCCGCCCAGGTCCTCGGCCACCAGCAGCCGCCGTGGCCACCCGGCCAGCGCCGCGCCGATCTCGGCGGGGCCCTGCCCGGGCCCGGTCAGCACGGCCACCTTGGGGTAAGCCCGGCACACGTTGACCGCCGCGCGCAGTTCACGGCCGTGCGCGCTGACCACCACGCGCGTCGTCCCAGGGCAGCCCGGCCCGGGCGAAGGCCAGCGCGACGCTGGAGATCGCGGGCAGCACCACGCAGTCCAGCCCGCGCTCGCGCAGCGCGCGGACGATGCCGAAGAAGCCGGGGTCGCCGGAGGCCAGCACCACGGCGTCGCCGTCGTGCGCCGCGAGCGCGTCCAGCGCCGGCCGCACGGGCCCGATCGCCACCGCGTCCGGCCCGGTCCGCGGATGCGGGCTGCCGTCGAGGCACCAGCCGGCGGCAGCCAGGTGCCGGCGGCCGCCGACCAGCAGGGTGGCGCCGGCCACCGCCTCGGCGGCGCGGCGGCTCAGCGGCGACCCGTCCAGCCCGATCACGGTGATCATGGCGTGCCCACCCACTCCGGCCGGGTGGCGGCGACCACGGTCTGCCCGCTGAAAGTCGACCAGGGCCACGTCCGCGTCCAGCCGGCCGCTGGCCGCCCGGATCAGTACCGACCGGACCCGCGGCACAGCTCGTCCCCGGCCGGGCGGAGCAGCCCTTCGCGGGCCCAGATCTCGTACGCGTGACGGCCGGTGTTCGCGGCGGCGACCTCGCCCGCCACCCGCGGCGCGCCGCCCGCGGCCGTGGTCACCTCGCCGAGCAGGCCCAGGTCGACCTTGGACCGGGTGTAGTGCGTCATCAGCACGCCCGCCGCGAGCTTGGCCAGCTTGCCCGCCATGCCCACGAAGATCACCTTGTCCAGCCCGGCCGCCGTGGCCCGGCGCAGCGCGGCGCCGGTGAAGTCGCCTACCTCCACGAAACACACCTCGGGCAGGTCCGGCCGCAGGGCCATGGCCGCCTTCTCGGTCCGGCCGCCGGTGCACAGCACCACGGTGCGCTCGCCCTGCGCGGCCATCACCGACACGGCCTGCTCCACGCTGGCCCGCCAGGACGCGGTGGAGAACGGGCGGACGATCCCGGTCGTGCCCAGGATCGAGATCCCGCCCAGCACGCCGAGCCGCGCGTTCGTGGTCTTGCGGGCCATCCGTTCCCCGCCGGGCACCGAGATGGTCACCAACGCCCCCCGCGCGGTCACCTCGGCCACCGCGCTGGTGATCATGGCCCGGGGGGTCGCGGTGATGGCCGGCTCGCCGACCTCGATGCCGAGCCCGGGCTTGGTGACCACGCCGACGCCTTCGCCGCCCTCCAGCACCACCCCCGGTTCCGCCCGCCAGCGGACCGTCGCGGTCAGGTGCGCGCCGTGGGTCACGTCCGGGTCGTCGCCGGCGTCCTTGACCACGACCGCCGTGCCCTGCTGGGGGGAGTAGGCGCAGGACTCGACCGGGAAGGCCACCCGCCGGCCGCTGGGCAGGCCGATCTCCACGCGGTGTTGCGGGGCCTGGTCGCGCAGGGCGGTGGCCGCGGCCTTGGCCGCCGCCGAGGCGCAGGTCCCGGTGGTCCACCCGGTGCGCAGGGCCCGCGGCCGGACCTTGGCCGTCCGCGGCAGGTCCGGCTCCCGCAGCTCAGGTTCCTGGGATTCCTGAGGCGGAAGGGGTGCCTGGGAGTGGGGGTCCGGCGGCCCATTCACGGGCCGGCTCTGGTCACTGCCCGGCCCATTCACGGGCCGGCCTCGCGCAGCGCGGTGCGGGCCTGCGGGTCGGCCCGGCGGAAACCGTGGAAGTGGCCGGGGTGATACAGCCGCGACCGGGTGCCGTGGGCTCCCAACGCCGGCCCGACCAGGAACAGCGTGTGCTTCCAGAGCTTGCGCGCCCGGGCCGTCTCGGCCAGCGTGCCCACCGTGCACTCCACCAGGAGCTCGTCCGGCCAGGTCGCCCGGTAGGCCACGATCACCGGCGTCTCGGGCGGGTAGCCGCCGGCCAGCAACTCGGCCTGCAGCTGGCCGGAGCGGGCGGCGGACAAGAACACCGCCATGGTGGTGCCGTGCCGGGCCAGCTCCCGGACCTCCTCCCCGGGCGGCATCGGGGTCTTGCCGCCGCCGAGGCGGGTGAGCACCACCGACTGGGCGACCTCGGGCACGGTGAGTTCCCGGTCGGCCAGCGCGGCGACCGCCGCGTAGGCGCTGACTCCCGGGATGGTCTCGTGCGGCAGTCCGAGCTCGTCGCACAGGTCCCGCTGCTCGGCCACCGCGCCCCACAGCGCGGGATCCCCGGAATGGATCCGGGCCACCACCAGGCCGTCGTCGCGGGCCCGCTGGTAGAGCGGGCGGACCCCCTCCAGCGGCAGCTGGGCCGAGTCGATCACCTCGGCGCCCGGCCGGGCATGGTCGAGCACGTCGGGGTGGACCAGGCTGGCCGCCCAGATCACCACGTCCGCCTCCCCGATGACCCGCGCGGCGCGCAGCGTGAGCAGGTCGGCCGCCCCGGGCCCGGCCCCGACGAACCAGACCTTGGCCCGGCTCCCGGCCGGTGCGGTAGCGGTCACAGCTTCCCTCCGCGGATGGTGCGCCGGGCCGGGACCAGCAGCGTGGACAGGTAGGGCGCCGGGCCGGTCATCCCGGCGGCCGGCCGGATGTCCTCGCCGGGCAGCCCGAGGCTGGCCCCGTGCACGGCGTCGTCGAGGCGGCCCGCCTCCTTGACCGCGGCCAGGACCTCGGGCAGGTGCCGCCCGCTCTTGTAGCCGACGACGGTGTCAAAGCTGGCCAGCGCGGCCCGGAAGGTCTCGACCCCCGCGGTCAGCGGGAGCAGGGCCAGGCTCTCCCGGCCTTCGCACAGCACGGTCCCGCTCCGCGCGGCCAGGTCCTGCATGGCCGTGATGCCGGGCACGGTGGCCGTGGTCAGCCCGGGCACCCGCTCGCGCACGCCGCTGGCCAGGTAGGTGAAGGTCGAGTAGACGTTGGGGTCGCCGATAGTCGCGAACGCTACCAGCGCCGCGCCCGCACCGAACGCCGCGGCGGCCGTGTCCGCGGCCGCGTCCCAGGCGGCCACGCGGCGGCCCCGGTCTTCGCGCTCGTTGAGGGCGAACTCCACCCGCCGGATCCGGTCGTGCCGCAGGTGGGCCCGGACCGTGGCCTCCGCCCGCCCGGGCCCTGGCTCGTCCGCCAGCACCGGGACCAGCACCAGGTCGGCCTCGTTCAGGACGCGCACCGCCTTGACCGTGACCAGCTCCGGGTCACCGGGACCGACGCCCACGCCGACCAGCCGGGGACCGCCGCCCGCCGGTCCCGTCATGCCGCGGCCGCCTCGACTACCCGCCGCGCCAGCTGCGGATATCCCGCCCAGTGCAGGTGCAGATAAGACGCGTGCACAGATCCTCTAACGAATCCCTCCGGCCGGTCCCCCACCATCCACGCGGGGTCGGGGGAGTGCGGGGGATCGACGGCGGTGCGGTGAAACTCGTGGCCGCGCACGGCCGTCCCGGCCGGCGCCACCACCGAGTCGGCCGCGGCGGTCGCGTCCCGGTAGCCGAGGGTGAGCCGGGCGGTCATCCCGGCGGTGGCGTCCAGCACCCCGCACATCGGCTGGCCGTCCAGTTCGCGGGCCAGGTACAGCAGGCCGGCGCACTCGGCGATGACCGGGCGCCCGGCCCGGGCCAGCCGGGCCACGTCCGCGCGGAGCCGCTCGTTGGCGGCCAGGTCGGCCACGTGCACCTCGGGGAACCCGCCGCCGAGCACCAGCGCCGCGGTCCCGGGCGGCAGGGCCTCGTCGCGCAGCGGGTCCACCCGGACGACCTCGGCCCCGGCCGCGGCCAGCAGTTCGGCCGTTCCGGCGTAGCTGAAGCTGAACGCGGCCCCGCCCGCCACCGCCACCACCGGCCTGCCGCCGTCTGCGTGAGGGTCGTCTGAGGTGCCCAGCTGGCGAGGGCCGCGTCCGGCGACCAGGCCGCCGCGGGCAGCGGGCCCGCCGAGGCGGCCAGCCTGAGCACCGCGTCCAGGTCCACGGCCGCGCCGACCACCGCGCCCAGCCGGTCCAGGGCGTGGCGGGCCGGCCCCTCCCGTTCGGCCACCGGGACCAGCCCCAGGTGCCGGGAGGGGACCGTCACCCCGTCGTCGCGCCGCAACGCGCCCAGCACCGGCACGCCCAGATCGCCCAGGGCGGCGCGCAGGATCTCCTCGTGCCGCGCCGAGCCGACCCGGTTCAGGATCACCCCGCCCAGCCGCAGCCGCGGGTCATAGCCGGCGAACCCGGCGACCAGCGCGGCCACCGAACGGCCCTGCGCGGCCGCGTCCACGACCAGCAGCACCGGCGCACCCAGCAGCCGGGCCACGTGCGCGGTGGACCCGAACGACGTGGTGCCGCGCCCGTCGAACAGGCCCATCACGCCTTCGACGACCGCGATATCGGCCCCGGCGGCCCCGTGCGCGAACAGCGGCGCGATCAGGTCCTCGCCGCACAGCACCGGGTCGAGGTTGCGGCCCGGCCGCCCGGTGGCCAGCGCGTGGTAGCCGGGGTCGATGTAGTCGGGGCCGGCCTTGTGCCCGGAGACAGCCAGCCCCCGGGCCCGCAGCGCGGCCATCAGCCCGGTGGCCACGGTGGTCTTGCCCTGGCCCGAGGCGGGCGCCGCGACGACCAGCCGGGGCAGGGTCACCACTCGATGCCTCCCTGGCCCTTCTGGCCGGCGTCCATCGGGTGCTTGACCTTGGTCATCTCGACGACCAGGTCGGCCGCCGCGACCAGCCGCGGGTCGGCGGACCGGCCGGTGATCACGACGTGCTGATCGCCCGGGCGGTTCGCGAGCGTCTGCGACCACGTCGTCGACGTCGACCCAGCCCCACTTCATCGGGTAGGTGAACTCGTCGAGCACGTAGAAGCGGTAGGCCTCGGCGGCCAGGTCCCGCTTGACCTGGGCCCAGCCTTCCCGGGCGTCGGCGGCGTGGTCGTCCTCGGTGCCCGGCTTGCGGATCCAGGACCAGCCCTCGCCCATCTTGTGCCAGGTCACCGGCGCTCCCTGGCCGGTCTCGGCGTGCACGTCGTCGAGCGCGCGCAGGGCCGACTCCTCGCCGGTCTTCCACTTCGCGCTCTTGACGAACTGGTAGACCACGATCGGCCAGCCCTGGTTCCAGGCCCGCAGGGCCAGCCCGAACGCCGCCGTGGACTTGCCCTTCATGTCGCCGGTGTGCACCACGACCAGGGCCCGGCTGCCGCCGCTGCCGGGTGGTCAGCCCGTCGTCGGGCACCGCGGCCGGCTTGCCCTGCGGCATCAGGCCACCTCCCCATCGAGCCGGGCTGAATCGGGCCGGGCCGGGCGCGGCAGGCCCGAGAGTCCCGGACCGAGTCGGCCAGCGGGCCGGCCGCCAGTTCGTCCAGCCGGAGCAGGGTGCCGTCCAGCGCGCGGGCCAGCCCGGCCGCCAGGCCCAGCCGGACCGTCCCGGACTCGCAGTCCACGACGACCGAGGTCACTCCGGCCGCGGCGAGCAGGCCGCGGCCTGGTGCGCGGCCGTCACCGGGTCCGGATCGCCGGAGCGGGACGTGGCGCGGCCGTCGGTGACCACGACGAGCAGGGGCCGGCGGTCCGGGTCGCGGAGCCGCTCGGTCCGCAGCACCTCGTGCGCGCGCAGCAGCCCGGCGGCGAGCGGGGTGCGGCCGCCGGTCGGCAGCTCGGCCAGCCGGGCCGCGGCGGCCTCCACCGAGGAGGTCGGGGGCAGCAGCACCCGCGCGGCCGAGCCGCGGAACGTGATCAGGCCCACCTTGTCCCGGCGCTGGTAGGCGTCCAGCAGCAGGGACAGCACCGCGCCCTTGACCGCCCCCATCCGGGCCCGGGCCGCCATCGAGCCGCTGGCGTCCACCAGGAACAGGATGAGGTTGCCCTCGCGGCCTTCCCGGCGGGCCTCGCGCAGGTCCTCGCGCCGCAACCGCAGTCCGCCCGGCCCGGTCCGGCCCCGCTGGACCTGGTACGGCGCGGCCGCCGTGAGGGTGGCGGTCAGGTGGACCTGGCGCACCGGCCCGTCGGGGCCGCCGCGCCCCGGTGACCCGCCCGGCGGATCCCCGGGCCCGGGAACGCGGCCTTCCGCGCCCGCGCCGACCCCGGGCACTTCGAGCCGCCGGACCCGGAACGTGGCCCCCGGCGCGGCGGCGGGCTCGGCCCGGGCGGGCCCGTCCGCCCCGTCCTGGCCCGCGTCGTCCGGCGCGGGGCCCGTGGGGTGCTCCTGGCCTGCGGGTCTGTCGTGACTGGTGGGGTCTTCGAGACTGGAGTGGTCGGTGGGGTTGGGGTCAGCGGGGTCGGGGTCGGTGGGCTGCGGTCGGCCAGGCTGGGGCCGGTCGGCTGGGTCGGCGGAGTCGGTGGGCGGGACCTTGGCGGTCGTCGGGGGGTGCGGAGCCGCCCGGGCCGCCGGGGCCATCCCCGCCGCCCGGACCCCCGTCGCCAGGGTCTGGGTCATCGTCGTCGGACGCGCCGGCCGCGAGCGCCTCGTCCAGTTGCTGCTCGTCGAGCTGCGGCGCGTCGAACGGCTGGCGGCGGCGGCGGTGCGGCAGCGCGAGCCGGGCCGCGGCCCGGATGTCCTCGGCGTCCACCTCCAGCCGGCCCTGCCACGCCGCGTGCGCCATCGCGGCCCGCGCGATGACCAGGTCGGCCCGCAGCCCGTCCACCCCGAACGCGGCACACACCGACGCCACCTGGCGCAGCGCGGCGTCCGGCAGCACCACCCGGGGCAGCGCCGCCCGGGCCGCCGCGATCTGCCCGGCCAGCCCGGTCTCGGCCGCCTGCCAGCGGGCCCGGAACGCCTCCGGGTCCGCGTCGTAGTCCAGCCGGCGGCGGACCACCTCGGCGCGCGGCCCCGGGTCGCGCGGCGCGGCCGCCTCGACGGTCAGCCCGAACCGGTCCAGGAGCTGCGGGCGCAGCTCCCCTTCCTCCGGGTTCATGGTGCCGACCAGCAGGAACCGGGCGGCGTGCCGCACCGACACGCCGTCGCGCTCCACGTAGCTGATGCCCAGCGCCGCCGCGTCGAGGAGCAGGTCGACCAGGTGGTCATGCAGCAGGTTGACCTCGTCCACGTACAGCACGCCGCGGTGCGCCGCGGCCAGCAGCCCCGGCTCGTACGCCTTGACCCCCTCGGTCAGCGCCCGCTCGATGTCCAGCGCGCCGAGCAGCCGGTCCTCGCTGGCCCCTACGGGCAGCTCGACCAGGCGGGCCGGCCGGGTCCGCGCGCCCGGCGAGACTCCAGGGGGCCGGCCTCGTGCGGGCCGTCCGGGCAGTCCGGGTCGGGGTCCGCGGGGTCGCAGGAGAACCGGCAGCCGGCCACCACGTCCACGTCCGGGCAGGACCGCGGCCAGCGCGCGCACCATGGTCGACTTCGCGGTGCCCTTCTCGCCCCGGACCAGCACCCCGCCGATGGCCGGGGACACGGCGTTGAGCACCAGCGCCAGCCGCAGCTCGTCCATGCCGACCACCGCGCTGAACGGGAACCCGGCGGCCCGCTGGGCCGTGCTGGCCGAGAGACCCGGGCTATCGGGAAGGCTGCTGCTCATTCGCCGTCTCCTTCCAGCTGGCCCTCGAGCTCCAGGTAGGTCGCGCGGAGCTGGTCCAGGGTGTCCGGCGGCGGCTCGGCCCACAGGCCCCGGTCGGCCGCCTCGAGCAGCCGCTCGGCGATGCCCCGCAACGCCCACGGGTTGGACTGCCGCATGAACGCGCTGACCTCCGCGTCGAACACGTACGACTGGGCCAGCTGGGCGTACATCCAGTCCTCGACCACCCCGGCCGTCGCGTCGTAGCCGAACAGGTAGTCCACGGTGGCGGCCATCTCGAACGCGCCCTTGTAGCCGTGCCGCTGCATGGCCGCGATCCAGCGCGGGTTGACCACCCGGGACCGGAACACCCGCCGGGTCTCCTGGGCCAGCGACCGGGTGCGGACCTGGTCCGGCACGGCCGAGTCGCCGATGTAGGCGGCCGGGGAGCTCCCGGTCAGGTGCCGCACCATGGCCACCATGCCGCCGTGGAACTGGAAGTAGTCGTCGGAGTCGGCGATGTCGTGCTCGCGGGTGTCGGTGTTCTTGGCCGCGACCGCGATGCGCCGGAAGCTGGACTCCATGTCCGCCCGCGCCGCCCGGCCGTCCAGCCCCCGCCCGTAGGCGTAGCCGCCCCACACCGCGTACACCTCGGCCAGGTCGGCGTCGGTGCGCCAGTTCCGCGCGTCCATCAGCGGCAGCAGGCCCGCCCCGTACCCGCCGGGCTTGGACCCGAAGATCCGGGTGGTGGCCCGGCGCTGGTCCCCGTGCGCGGCCAGCTCCTCATCGGCGTGCGCCCGCAGGTAGTTGTCCTCCGGCGGCTCGTCCAGCCCGGCCACCGCGCTGATCGCGTCGTCCAGCAGCGCGATCACGTGCGGGAACGCGTCCCGGAAGAACCCCGAGATCCGCACCGTGACATCGATCCGCGGCCGCCCTATTTTCTCCAGCGCGCTCACCGTGAAGCCGGTGACCCGCCGGGAGGCATCGTCCCAGGTGGGCTCGCAGCCGATCAGCGCGAGCACTTCGGCGATGTCATCGCCCTGGGTGCGCATGGCCGACGTGCCCCAGACGGTCAGCCCGACCGCGCGCGGGTAGCTCCCGGTGTCGGCCAGGTGCCGGGCCAGCAGCGAGTCGGCCAGCGCGGCCCCGGTCGCCCAGGCGTTGCGGGACGGGATGGCCTTCGGGTCCACGGAGTAGAAGTTGCGGCCGGTGGGCAGCACGTTGACCAGCCCGCGGGTGGGCGACCCGGACGGCCCGGCCGGGACGTACCGGCCGTCCAGCGCGGCCAGCAGGTGGGTCACCTCGTCGGTGGTCCGGGCCAGCCGCGGCACCACCTCCGTGGCCGCGAACTCCAGCACCGCCACCACGTCCCCCGGTGCCTCGCCGAGCACCTTGGTGCACACCAGCGCGACCTGGTCCGGGGGCCAGCCGAGATCGTCCAGCGTGGTCACCAGCTGCTGCGCGGCCGACTCCAGCAGGTCGACGACGTCGCCGGCGGTCCGGGCCGGCCCGTCGGCCACGCGGGTCAGCGCGGCGGGGACGGTGATGGGGCCGCCGGGGTTTTCGTTGCGGAGAATTTGCTCGTCCAGGCCGGCCCAGCCGGCCAGCGCGCTGCGCAGCCCGGGCAGCGCGGCGGTGCGCCCGCCCCAGACCTGCGTCGCGCGGAGCACGGCCAGCACGGTCGCGGCCCGCTGCTCCCCGGCCGGGGCGCGGCCGAGGATGTGCAGCCCGTCGCGGATCAGCGCGTCCTTGACCTCGCACAGGTAGCCGTCCACGTGCAGCACGAAGCTGTCGAACTCGTCCTCGCCCGGCGCGGCGGCCAGCTCCAGGTCGTGGTGCAGTTCGGCGGCCTGGATCAGTTCCCAGATCTGGGTCCGCAGCACCGGCAGCTTGACCGGGTCGAGGGCGCTGACCGTCGCGTACTCGTCCAGCAGCTGCTCCAGCTTGGCCAGGTCGCCGTAGGTGTCGGCGCGGGCCATCGGCGGGATCAGGTGGTCGATGATGGTGGCGTGCCCGCGCCGCTTGGCCTGGGTGCCCTCGCCCGGGTCGTTGACGATGAACGGGTAGATCAGCGGCAGGTTGCCGAGCACCGCGTCGGGCGCGCAGCCGGCGGACAGGCCGAGGCCCTTGCCGGGCAGCCACTCCAGCGTGCCGTGCTTGCCCAGGTGCACGACGGCGTCCGCGCCGAAGCTGGTTTCCAGCCAGCGGTAGGCGGCCAGGTAGTGGTGGCTGGGCGGCAGGTCAGGGTCGTGGTAGATGGCCACCGGGTTCTCGCCGAACCCGCGCGGCGGCTGGATCATCACGATCACGTTCCCGAACTGCAGGCCGGCCAGCACGATGTCGCCGTGGTCGGTGTACAGCTCACCGGGCGGCTCGCCCCAGTGCTCCCGGACGGACGCCTGCAGCGGGGCGGGCAGCGCCGCGAACCACTGCTCGTACTCGCGGCGCGGCACCCGCAGCGCCGCGGCCGCGAGCTGGGCCTCGGTGAGCCACTCGGTGTCCTGGCCGCCGGCCTCGATCAGCTGGTGGATCAGCGTGTCCCCATCCTCGGGGAACTGGTCTTCGGGGGGCCCGTCGCCCAGGTCGTAGCCGGCCTCGCGGAGCGCCTGGAGCAAGATCACGGCCGAGGCGGGCGTGTCCAGCCCCACGGCGTTGCCGATCCGGGCGTGCCTGGTCGGGTAGGAGGACAGCATGATGGCCAGGCGTTTGCGGCCGGGCGGGACGTGCCGCAGCCGGGCGTGCGCCACCGCGATCCCGGCTACCCGGGCGGCCCGCTCCGGGTCGGCGGCGTAGACCCCGATCCCGTCCGGGCCGGGCTCCTTGAACGAGAACGGGACGGTGATCAGCCGGCCGTCGAACTCGGGCACCGCCACCTGCATGGCCGCGTCCATCGGGGTGAGCGCCGCGCTGGACGCCGCCCAGGTCTTGCGGGGCGTGGTCAGGCACAGCGCCTGCAGCACCGGGACGTCCAGCGCGGCCAGCGCGGCCACGTCCCAGGCCTCGTCGTCCCCGCCCGCGGCCGCGTCGGAGGCCACCGTCCCGCCCGCGGCGAGCACCGTGACGATGACCGCGTCCACGCCGTGCAGCAGGTCGTAGAACTCCGGCGGCGCGGCCCGCAGCGAGCCGCAGAACACCGGGACCGCGTTGCCGCCGGCCGCCTCGACGGCGTCGGCCAGCGTGTCCACGAACGCGGTGTTCCCGGCGACCGCGTGCGAGCGGTAGAACACGATGCCGACGGTCGGGCGGCCGGGGAGGCGGGGCCGCTCACCGCGGCGGCCGGGGTGCGGGCCGTAGGCGGGGAGCACCTCGGGGGGGTCGAACCCTTCCCCGGTGAGCAGGATCGTGTCGGACAGGAAGCGGGCCAGCTGGGCGAGGTTGGCCGGGCCGCCTTCCCGGAGGTAGGCGAGGGCCTCGGCGGCCACCCCGCCGGGCACCGTGGACAGCGACATCAGCTCGGCGTCCGGGGACGGCTCGCCGCTGAGTACCACCGCGGGCAGGCCGCTGGCCAGCACCGCGTCCAGGCCCTCGGGCCAGCTGCGGCGGCCGCCGAGCAGGCGCAGCACCACGCAGAACGCCCCGTCCAGCAGGGCCGGCACGTCGGCGGGTGCGGTGCGGGCCGGGTTGGCCAGGCGCCAGGAGGTGCTGGCTGGCTCGGCTGACCGGGCCTGGGCGGCCTGGGCCGCCTGGGCCTGGCCGCCTGGCTCGTCTGGGCAGCCTGGGCCGCCAGCAGGTCGGTATCCGAGGCCGAGATCAGCACGATGCCAGATGAGGGCATCATCAAGCGGAGCCTTCCTCGGGGTAACCACGCCCCGGGACGAAGGATCGGCGGCCGCAGTTTCCTGGCTCCCGGATCGGCGCTTCCCTCAGCCTTCCCACCGCAGCGCGGTAGTGGCATCCTTGCGGGTCGCTCCCCGGTGACAGTGGCGGGACCGCGCCGGATTCGCACCGGCTTCCCTGCCCTGCCGTCGATGGACGGGAAAACCTCACCACACCCGTGCCCGCTGGTCAAGCGGACACCAGCGGCCTGGCCCCGGGCGCCGGTGCCCGGCACCGGCATTCATGATCATGGGATTACTGGGGGTGGAGCCCCAGCAACCCCATGATCATGATCCGTGGTTAGCTGCGGGCCTCGATGGAGTCGGTGATCGCGTTGAACTCGTCCCCGGTGAGCTCGAGACCAGCGGCGGCGATGTTGTCCGCCACGTGCTCGGGCGAGCCGGATCCCGGGATCGGCAGGACCTGCGGGGACCGGGCCAGCAGCCAGGCCAGCGCGACCTGCCGCTCGCTGACACCCAGGCGCTTCGCGGCGGTGAGCACCCCCGCGATCTTCTCGGTCTCCTGGATCGGCGCCCAGGGCAGGAAGGCGAGATTCTCCTGCGTGCACAGGTCCAGGACCGGCTCCGACGGAGCGGTCGTTCACGTTGTAGCGGTTCTGCACCGACACCACCGGGACGATCCGCTGGGCCTCGTCGATCTGCTCGGGGGAGAAGTTAGACACCCCCACGTGCCGGATCTTGCCCTCGGCCTTCAGTTCGGCCAGGGCGCCGAGGGAGTCGGCCAGCGGCACGTTCTCGTCCGGCGCATGGAACTGGTAGAGCGGGATCTGCTCGAGCCTCAGCCGCCGCAGGCTGCCCTCGCAGGCCTCGCGGAGGTGCTCGGGGCGGCCGTCCCGGCCCCAGCGGCCCGGGCCGGAACGCGTCAGGCCGCCCTTGGTCGCGATGACCAGGTCGTCGGGGTAGGGGTAGAAGGTCTCGGCGATCAGGATCTCGCTGACCTCCGGGCCGTAGGAGTCCGCGGTGTCGAAGAAGTTGACCTCGAGTTCCCGGGCCCGGCGCAGCGCGGCCTTGGCCTGCTCCCGGTCCGGTGGATCGCCCCAGATGCCGGCGCCGGTGATCCGCATCGCGCCGTAGCCCATCCGGTTAACCGTGAGATCGCCGCCGATGTCGATGGTGCCGGCCGCCGCGGCCGTCGTCTTACCCGCCATGAGTCCTCCTCGCGCGTGCGTGGGCTCCAGCCTTTCAGTTCCGCATCAAGATCGTGCGGCGGGGTAGGCACTCCGGCCCGAAGCGCCCGGGTCACCGAAGGGGTGATTACGAGGAGTAAAGGTACAATGCTCTGAGTAACCGGACTCCGTCTGGTCTGAGACGAGGTCAGATGACGACACGGGGGGCAGCCGCGGATGAGCGGCCAGGCGGACCTGGGGCCTACGGGGCGGCTGAGGCCGGGCGCCTCCGCGCCCGGCCGTCCGGGCCACCCTCGCGGCGCAGCATCCTGGTCCCGGTGACCGGGCTGTTCCGCGACCCGGAACAGTTCGAGCTGCTGGAGGACCGGGTGCTGCCCGGGCTGCTCGGCGCGCCGCAGCGGCCTGAGCGCCTGGTCGGCTGGCTGCTCGGACGGCTCGGAACTGTACAGCGTGGTCCTCATGCTCCGGCGGCTCGGCGCCCTGGCCCGCAGCCGCCTGCTCGGCTCGGACCTGTCCGCCGGCCGGGTCGAGCTGGCCCGGCGGGGCGCGATGGTGTCCGCGGCGGTGCGCCGGGAAGCCTGCCCGGTGCTCCGCTGGGAGCGCCGTGACCTGCTCCGCGAGCCGCCCCCGCCGGGGGCCTTCGATCTCGTGCTGTGCCGGAACGTGACCATCTATTTCGAGCCGCCCGCCCAGCGGGCCGTGTACGTCAAGCTCGCCGCCGCGCTGCGGCCCGGGGAGTCCTCATGCTGGGCACGTGCGAGCGGTTGCTGGCCCCGGGCCAGTTCGGGCCTGGCCGCGGCGGGACCGCACCTGTACCGGAGGGTCGCCGCGTGAGGCGCGGCCTGACCCAGCGGACGGTGCTGGCCAGCATCGTGGTGGCCGCGGTGGTGCTGGCGAGTTCGTGGTCCTGTTCCTCGCCTTCCGGAGCCTGCACGCCGAGGAACGCCAGGACAACCAGGCGGTGAACGTCCTCGCGACCTCGAACGCGCTCGAGGAATCCGTGCTGGACATGTCCACCGGGCTGCGGGTCTACCTGATCTCCGGGCGCCCGGACCAGTTGCGGTCCTACCAGGCCGCCTTGTCCAGCTACCCCCAGCAGGTCCGGCGGCTCGACCAGCTCACCGCGGGCGATCCGAGCCTGCACGCCCGGGTGACGTCGATCAGCAACGCCATCGCGGGCTACGTCCGGCGCTGGACCGCCCCGATCATCAGGCTGAGCCGGTCGGACCTGGCCGCGGCCCGGCGGGTCTCGGCGTCGAGCGCGGCCAAGCGGCCGGTGGTGACGATCCGGGATCAGTTCGTCGCGCTGGACCGCCAGCAGCAGGCCCTGAGCAGCGTGCGCCGCGCCGGGGCGGCGCACAACCGAGGCGCTGGCGCTCGGGTTCGGCGTGGCCGGCCTGGCCGCCGCGGTGCTCCTGCTCGCCGGCTGGGCGGTCGCCCTGCACCGGACGGTGGTGCGCCCGGTGAAGCGGCTGGCCGACGCGGTGGGCCGGCTGCGCGCGGGAGACCTGTCGGCCCGGGTGCCCGAGCGCGGCACGGCCGAGCTCGGCGAGCTGGCCGTGGGGTTCAACGCCATGGCCCAGGAACTCGAGGCGGCCCGGCGACGAGGTCGAGCAGCAGAACGCCGAGCTCCAGGGCCAGCAGGCCGAGCTGCAGCGCGTGCTGGCGTCGGTGGAACGGCAGAAAGAGGAGGCCGAGGCGCTGCACCGCTTCGGCGAGCAGCTGGCCGTCCAGACCCAGATCGAGCAGGTCGCCGCGGTCTCCCTGCGGGAGATCGCGGACTACGCCCGGGCGCAGGTCGGGGCAGTGTACGTGCTCAACGAGCAGGCCGGGGTGATCACCTTCCGGGGCTCGCGGGGCATGCGGGGCGGGGACTTCGCCGGCGAGCTAGCGCCGGGAGAGGGCCTCGCCGGGCGGGCCGCGGCGGAGCGGCGGCCCGTCACGGCCGGCTGGGCCGAAAGCTCGATGCGCCTCCCTGGGCTGGTCGGCGAGCGGGAGGTCCGGCACGAGGTCCACCTGCCGATGCTGCACCGGGACCGGGTCATCGGCGTGCTCAGCCTGGGCCGCTCGCGTGACGAGGAGTTCACCCCGGCGCAGATCGACCGGCTGGAGTCCCTGATCCAGAGCGCCACGCTGGCCTGTGCGGAGGCCCTGAGCCTGCGCCGCCTCGAGGTCCTCGCCAGCGAACTCCAGTCGGTGATGGACTCCACCGACCAGGGCATCTGCCGGGTCGACCTGTCCGGCCGCATCACCTACATCAACCGGGCCGCGCTGGAGCAGACCGGCTGGACCGAGGCCGAGCTTCTCGGCCGCAACGCCCACGACGCCATGCACCACACTCATCCGGACGGGACGCCTTACCCGGCCGCGGATTGCCCGCTGCTGCGCGCCGTCCACGACGACGAGGGGACCAGGCTCAGCGGGGAGGTGTTCTGGCGCAAGGACGGCAGCCGGTTCCCGGTGGAGGCCTCCGCGTACCCGATCCGCGACGGCGGCAGCGTGCTCGGCGGGGTCGTTACGTTCCACGACGTCTCCGAGCGCCGGATGGCGGAACGCCAGCTCGCCGCCCAGTACCAGACGGCCCGGGTGCTGGCCGAGGCGGAATCGGTGCGGGAGGCGCTGCCCCGCGTGCTGGAGCTCTGCTGCGATCAGCTCGGCTGGCAGATGAGCCTGGTCTGGGTTCCCGGGGAGGACGACCGCGAGCTGCACTGCCTGGCCGCCTACGCGCGGCCCGGCTGGGAGGAGCAGCTGGCGTTGCTGAGCCACGAGACCGTGACCCTGGGCCAGGGTACGGCGGGCCGGGCCTGGCGGCGGCGGCAGCCGGTCTTCGTGCCCGGCCTGGGCGGTGCGGTACCGCCGCAGGACGGCCCGTCCCGCAATGGCCCGCAGCACAATGGCCGGCCGCGGAATGGCTCTGCGCAGGATGGCCTGCCGAATGGCCTGCCGCAGGATGGCCGGGACGGGATGCCGCGCGGCGAGCTGGCCGTGCCGCTCATCCGGGACGGCGAGGTCATCGGCCGTGGTCCAGCTGCTCGGCCCTGAGCAGCCGCGCATCGACGGGCTGCCGGAGACGATCGAGACCATCGCGGCGCAGCTGTCCCAGTACGCGGACCGCAAGCGGAGCGATGCCACCGCCGCGCGGATGAAAGACCAGTTCGTGGCCACCGTCTCGCACGAGCTGCGGACCCCGCTGGCCGCGATGGACGGCTGGCTGCACATCCTGCTCGACGGCGAGCCCGGCCCGCTGAACGAGGAGCAGCACCGCTTCCTGACCACGGTCAAGCGGAACAGCGACCGGCTGATGCGGCTGGTGGGTGACCTGCTGCTGATCGGCCAGATGGACGCGGGCCGGTTCACCCTGGACCTGGGCGACGTCGATATCGTCGAGCTGGTCGGCGAGACCGTCGCGCTGTTCGAGGGGGCGGCGGCGGAGAAGAGGATCGAGCTGAACGCCGAGACCGGGCCGCGCGCGGTGGTGCTCGGCGACCGGCTGCGGCTCGGCCAGCTGCTCAGCAACCTGGTGTCCAACGCGGTCAAGTTCACCCCCGAGGGCGGCCAGGTCTGGGTCCGGGTCGGGGAGCAGGACGGCACCTGCCAGGTCGAGGTCACCGACAGCGGGATCGGGATCCCGGCGGCGGACCGGGCGCACCTGTTCGAGCGTTTCTACCGGGCGTCCACGGCCACCGGGACCGCCGGGATCCGGGCTCGGCCTGGCCATCAGCAAAGCCATCGCCGAGGCACACGGCGGCACGATCCGGATCGCGGACTCCGGCGGCAGCGGCACCAGGGTCGTGGTGGAGATCCCGCTGCACGTGGCGGCGGGGGTGACCCCGTGACCCAGCCCAGCCGCAGCCCAGGCCTGGATGGCCACCATCCTGGTCGCCGATGACGAGCAGGACATCCGCGAGCTGGTCGCCTACCGGCTCAGCCGGTCCGGCTACCGCATCATCGAGGCCCGGGACGGCGAGGAGGCGTTCCAGCTGGCCGCGGACCAGGCGCTGGACATGGCGGTGCTGGATGTGATGATGCCGCGGCTGAACGGGTTCGACCTGACCAAGCGGCTCCGGCACGCCCCGGCCACAGAGCGGCTGCCCATCCTGCTGATGAGTGCGAGCGTGCAGGAGGCGGACATCTCGCGAGGGTTCGCGGCGGGCGCGGACGGCTACCTGACCAAGCCGTTTACCCCGGATCAGCTGCTGACCCGGGTCCGTGAGGTGCTCAGCCGCGGCTGAGCGTGATCAGCAGCTCAGCGACGCGCGGCGCGCGGCGCGGGTGCTGGCGCGCACGGTGAGCTGCGGGGCGAGCAGCGTGGCCGCGGGCACCGGCTGGCCGTCCAGCTTGGCCATCAGCAACCCGACCGCCTGCCTGCCCAGCTCGTCGGCCGGGATGGCGATCGAGGTCAGTGCCGGGGTGGCCTGCTCGGCCAGGTCGTCCGGGCACAGCGCGAGCACCGACAGGTCGTCGCCGACCCGCCGTCCCGCGATGCGGAGCGCGTCCAGCAGCGGGCCGAGGGCGGATTCGTTGTGCACCACGATCCCGTCCAGTTGCGGGCGCTGGCTCAGCAGCCTGGCCACGGTGGCCCGGACGGCGCCCGGCGCCGGGTCGCAGGGCCAGGTGGCCGGGTGCAGCCCGTGCGCCCGGGCCGCCCGCTCGAAGCCGGCCTGGATGCGCTGGGCGAAGCCGGTGCCCCGCTGGTAGACCTCCGGCGGCGCGCCGATCAGCGCGACGTCGCGGCAGCCGGCGGCGGCCAGGTGCTCCGCCGAGGTCCGCCCCGCCGCCTCGAAGTCCAGGTCGATGCAGGTCAGGCCGGCCGGGTCGGCCGGGAAGCCGATCAGCACCGCGGGCAGCCGCAGGCTGCGCAGCAGCGGCAGCCGCACGTCGCGGGCTTCCACGTCCATCAGGATGATCGCGTCCACCAGCGAGGCGCCGGTGACCCGCTGCAGCCCCGCGACGCCCTCGTCCTGGGTCAGCAGCAGCACGTCGTGGCCGTAGCCGCGGGCCGCGGTCACCACCGCGGTGGCGAACTGCATGAGCACCGGCACGTAGATGCCGGAGCGCAGCGGCACGACCAGCGCGATGACATTGGACCGGCTGCTGGCCAGGGCCCGCGCGCCCGCGTGCGGGTGGTAGCCGAGCGCGGCGATGCTGTCCAGCACGCGCCGCCGGGTCTGCTCCGAGATCGAGCGCTTGCCACTCAGCACGTAGGAGACGGTGCTCGGCGAGACATCCGCGTGCCGCGCCACGTCAGAGATCTTGACCAAGGTCCCGTCCGGGGATGCGAAGCGCTTCGATTCCCTGGATGCTAGCTCTGCGAGGCGGCATGTACAACGTCGAGTTACCGCCGCGATACAGTCCGGACACCGCGAGGGCAGGGCCGCGGCCCTGGCCGCCGGCCGCGCCGGACGGCCGCCGGGCCGGCCGCCCGGATCAGCCCGCGGGCGAGCTGCTCCAGCCGCTCGTGCAGGTGCGGCAGGTAGGTCTCAGCTTCCGGTTTCATCAGCACGCTGCGCAGGATGCGGGCCCCGGGCGCGTCCGCCTGCACCGACCCGTGCCGGGCCAGGAAGGCGTCCGCGTCGGCGCGCAGCGTGCTGAGGAACACCGGGTCGGGGCTGGTCATCCCGGCCTGCAGGATCCGCTCCGAGGCCAGGTCGATCCGGGACAGCGCGGCCGGCTCGGTGACCGGGAAGTAGCTGACGATGTCCAGCTCAGGCTCCTGGTACAGGTCCAGGACGGAGGACTTCCCGATCAGCGCGGCCCAGGCCAGCGCCGCCCGCCGCCCGGCGGCCAGCACCTGCCCCAGCCCGTCCCGGGTCGGCGGCAGCAGCCGGAACGTGAGCCACAGCGCCGCGGCGGCCGCGCCGGGCCTGGAGCACTCCAGGCTGATCTCCCCGAGGTGCAGGTCCGTCGAGGTGAAGTAGGTGTACGGGGAGTCGTGCAGGTAGAACCGGGCCACCCCGGGATCGCGGAACAGCACGGCGCCGCAGCCGTAGGGCTGCAGCCCGTGCTTGTGCGGGTCGACCACCACCGAGTCGCACTCGGCGATGGCCCGCCACGGCGCGGCCGGCAGCCTGAGTTCCTGGTCCGCTGTCCCGGGCCGTGTCGTCGGTCCGTGCGGTCCTGGGCCGTGCGTCCTGCGCGAGGATCGTGAAGAACCCGCCGTAGGCCGCGTCCACGTGAACCCGGGCGCCGTGCCGGCCGGCACAGCCCGAGGGCCTCGTGCACGGGGTCGATCGCGCCCAGGCCCGTCGTGCCCGCGGTCAGCACCACGGTGCCGACCCGGCCGCCGCGCAGCAGTTCATCCAGGGCGTCGAGATCCATCCGCCCGGCGCGGTCCACGGGGACAGGGTGGCCCTCGATGCCCAGCAGGCCGCACATCCGGCTGTGCGTGTAGTGCGCGTCCGCGCTGAACGCGACGCCCCGGCCGGGGTGCAGCTCGCGGGCCACGAACAGGGCCTCCAGGTTGGCGATGGTGCCGCTGGTGGTGAGGTGGCCCAGGTGGGTGCCGAAGCCGAACATGCCCGCGAGCTGCGCGGTCACCTCGCGTTCCATCCGCGCGGTGGCCGGGCCGCCGTCCAGCGCGTGGTTGTTCGGGTTGATCAGCATCGCGGCCAGGTAGCCGGCCACGGCGGCCGGGTGCGGGGGCTTGAGCATCTGCCCCGCGTAGCGCGGGTGGAAGAACGGGTAGTTGTCCGCCAGCCGCTCGGTGAACTCCGCGAACGCCGCCCCGAAGCGCTCGTCGCTGATCTCCAGCGAGGGATGCGGGGTGAACGGCCCGAACCCGGCCGCCCACTCCTGGTTCGCCGCGACCGCCTGCCCCACCCACCGCTCGAGATCCACCACCGCAGCCTAAACGGCCCCCGGCCGCCCCGTGGCGGTGGCGGCGCGGCGGCGGAGGTGGTCGAGGACGGCGGCGCCGTCGCTGGTCTCGAACCAGGCGGCGTGGCCGAGCAGGTAGCCGTCGTAGGCGAGGTCCGCGTTGGCGGGCGAGCTGACCACGTGGGCGAAGTACTCGACCTCGGACAGCGCGTACTCGACGTGCACGACCGGGAACACCCCGGGCAGCGCCGCGGCTTCGGCCGGGGTGAGCGGGCGGACCGACTCGTAGCCGTCCAGCAGCGCGTCGATGGCGTCCAGGTCCGCCTCGGCCCGGCCCAGGTCGATCAGGTCGAGCCAGGACACGGTGGCCCGCTCCAGGGCGGTGGCCAGGTCGTGCACGGCGAAAGTCCGGTTGGCCAGCCCGAAGTCGAACACCCCGGCCTCCACCGCGTCCGCGCCCGCCGACGTCCAGGTCAGGTTGGACGGGTGCCAGTCGCCGTGTCCCCACTGCCGGGGCAGCCCGGCCAGCAGCGGCGCGGCCCGGCGGATGGCGGGCAGCACCTGCCGGGTCAGGTCGTCCGGCCAGGCCCGGCCGTCCAGGTACGCCGCCAGTCCCGGGCGCCGGCCGGCCAGCCACTTGACCTCCGCGAGCGGGTCGGCCGCGACGATCAGCTCGCAGCCGCTGGTGAGCACGGCCGGAGAGCGGGCCGGCAGCGGGAAGCGGTCCGCCGCGAGGTGCAGCCGGGCCAGCGCCGCCCCGGCGGCCCGCGCGTGGCCGAGACTGGCGTACGGGGTCCAGGACACCGCGTCCCGGTACAGGTCGAGGCCGCCGGCGACCTCGTGCACTTCGTAGACGAAGTCGCCGTGCTGGGTGGCGGTCGCGCCGTCCGCGGTGCGCAGCACCGCGGGCGCGGGGATCCCGCGCGTCCTCAGGTGGCCGATGAACGCGTGCTCCACGGCCAGCTGTGCGGGCGTGCGCACCCGGACGTGGTGCCGCTTGACGAACAGGTCCGCACCGCCCCGGCGGACCAGGGCCGCCGCCGACATGGGCCGCGGGCTGCGCCAGGTGATCATCTCGTCGCCGGCCGGGGGCCGTGGGCGCGCCGGGCCGTCCGGGCGGCCGGGCGGGGGCCGACGCCGGGCTGCGGGTAGCGGGCCAGCGCCGTGCGGACCTCGGTGCTGGTGAGCGGGCTCCAGTCCGGCTCGACCAGTTCCTTGCCCATGCCGTGGACCAGGCCCGCGGGTGCGGCGGGCGCGGGCATCCCGATCACCCCGCTCACCGGGACACGCCCGCCGAGACGGGGGGCGGGTACACCGGCCGTTCGCGTTAGAGAAAAACGAGGGCCGCAGGGCGCGCAGGATGCACAGCAGGTTCAGTGGCTCTCGCCACAGGGTCCTCCCTACGCCGGCATTACCCGGTCAGGTTCAGACGGTCGGTGGCGCGCGGCCCGGTGGGCCAGCCACCCTCTCAGCCCGGTCAGCCCGAGCTCCCGTGTGGTTGCTTGATATTACCTCTGGGCCGCAGTCACTCCTGGGCGCGGCTACTTCTGGGCCGCGGGGCCACGCTGCAGCCCGTCACCGTGTTCCAGGATCTCCGCCGCCCCGCGCGCGACGCAGCGCAGCGGGTCGTCCACCACCACGGCCGGGATCCCGGTGGCCGCCTCGATCCGGTCGGCCAGGCCGGGCAGCAGCGCGCCGCCGCCGGCCAGCCGGATCTTCCCGCGCACCACGTCCTCGGCCAGGTTGGGCGGGATGTCGGAGAGCATCTCCTGCACGCTGTCCACGATCGCCGTGACGATGTGCTCCAGCGCCCGGGCCACCAGCCGCCCGGGCACGTGCTCGACCCGGGGGGTGCGCCGCGCGGCGTCCACGCCGACCGTTTCCATCCAGCCGGTCCCGTCGTCGGCCAGGCCGAGCGTGGTCTTCAGGCTGCGCGCCGCGTTGCGGCCGAGCATCAGGCCGAGTTCCGCCTTGACCGTGCTCACGATGGCCTCGTCCATGGCGTTGCCGCCGAGCCGCAGCGACTGGGCCCGGACGATCTGGCCGCCGGCCACCACCGCGCACTCGGTGGTGCCGCCGCCCACGTCCACGATGAACACGCCGGCGCCCTGGGCCAGGTCGAAACCGGCCCCCGCGGCCGCGGCCACCGGCTCGTCGACCATCTGGACCGTGCAGCGGGGCCGGACCACGCTCAGGGCGGCGGCCAGCGACCGGCGTTCCACCCAGGTGGCGCCGCCTGGCACGCACACGACCGCCGCGGTCCGCAGCAGGCCCCGGCGCAGCCGGGCCCGGCGCAGGAAGCCCTGCAGCATGGCGGACGCGGCGTCGAGGTCCGCGATCACCCCGTCGCGCAGCGGGTGCAGCACCTCGACGTCCTGCGGCTCCTTGCCGGCCAGCGCGTCCGCGGCCTCGCCGACGGCCGCCACCCGGCCCGTCGCCCGGTCCAGCGCGATAGCGGACGGCTCGTCGATGACCAGCCCGCGGCCGGCCACGAAAACCAGGGTGTTGACCGTGCCCAGGTCGATCGCCACACCCGACCGGAACCGCATGAAAGCCGCCCTTGCCCCGAAATGCCGTCAGCTATCCCAAGTATTGCGCCCCCCCGACGGCCTGAGGTGGCGGGGCAGCGCCTCCGCCACCCGCCAGCGAATGGAATCTAGCGGGCGGCATGCCGTCTTGCAGGCTAATCGTGCCGGAAGCCCCAGTCGAGAATCTTCGTCGCATCGGCGAAGCTGGCCATGTCATTGTTCCGGGAGCTGTGCAAGACCACCCCGATCAGGACGTGGCCGTTCTCGCGGGCCTCGAACAGCAGGCAGTACCCGGCCGCCAGGGTGGACCCGGTCTTGATCCCGATGGCGCCCGGGTAGTCGCGGAGCAGCATGTTGGTGGTCCGCCAGACATAGGCGTGATGCCGCGGCGTCGCGGCCAGGCGGTAGGTCTGCTGGTCCACGATGGAGCGCAGCACCGGGTACCCCATGGCCGCCCGGCCCAGCGCGATCAGGTCGCGGGGCGTGGAGTAGGTGGAGGTCTCGGTCGGCCAGGGCAGGCCGTCGAAGTTCGAGAAGTGGGTGTGCGTCAGGCCCATCGCCTGGGCGGTGGAGTTCATCTTGGCGATGAACGCGGTCCAGCCCGGCCCGTACGCCTTGGCCAGCGCGTAGGCGGCGTCACAGCCGGACGGCAGCAGCAGGGCCTCCAGCAGTTCCCGCGCGGTCAGGTAGTCGCCGGGGCGCAGGCCCGCGTTGCTGGCGTCGTACTTGCGGTCATAGGGGATCACGCCCTTGGGGACCACGATCCGCTGGTGCAGGTTCCCGGCCCGCAGCACCACGATCGCGGTCATCACCTTGGTGATGCTGCCCATCGGCAGCTCGGTGTTCATGCCCCGGCTCCACAGCACCGCGCCGGTGGCCGCGTCGGCCAGGGCGCCGCCTTTGGCCTGCACGCCGCGGGGGGCGCGGGCGAGCGCGGGTGAGGAGGCCGACGCGGGTGAGGTGGCCGACGTCAGCCGGGCCGGGGCGGCCGTCGCCGCGGCGGCGGCTCCGCGCGGCTGGCGCGGCGGGGGCGGCCAGCGCGGGGGCGGCCTCGACCGGCACCAGGAGCAGCGCCCCGGCCAGGGCGAGGGCGCTGAAACGGGCAGGCAGGTGCATGGCACTCCTGTCGGTAGACACCGGCCGGTGGGGGTGCCGCGCACGGCACCAGCCGCTGGAGGCACCGGCGCAGGCCACGACCATCTGAAGCCTGGCAGCAACGCCCAGCCACATCAAGCCGATCCTGGGTAGCCGTGGCCGAGTTGTGGCTGGGACGGTACGGAAGGTTATGGTGCCGTCCGGTTAGGTCAGGCTGGGTGGGCGGGCGGCCTGGCGGGTCCGGTAAGCGGCCACATTGACCCGGTTGGCGCACGCGGTGCCGCAGAACCGCCGGGACCGGTTCTTGGACAGGTCAACGTGGACGTGGTCGCAGTCATCGGCGGCGCACCGGCGCAGCCGGTCCAGCTGCCCGGTCCGGATGACGTCGGTGAACGCCATCGCCGCGTCGACCGCGATCCGGTCGGCCAGCGGGGCGTCGGAGGACGTGGCGTGCAGGTGATAGTCCCAGCCGTCGTGCTTGACCAGCTGCGGCAGCGCGCCGGCCTCCCGGAGCAGGGCGTTGACCAGGGCGGCGGCGTCGTCCTCGGACAGCTCCCAGAGCCGGGCCAGCCGGGGCCGCAGCTGCCGGACCGCATCGAGCTCGGCCCGGTCCCGGGTGCGCTGGCCGGTCCAGCGCCACTCGGTGATGAAGCGGTCGAGGGCGGCCTCATCCGGCAGGCCCTCGGTGTCACCGCGGCCGGTGTTGACCAGCGCCGCGGTCGCGGCCAGGGACACCTCGGTGTCATGAGCAAAAAGCACCTTGACCCCTTTCAGCCGCGGCGGCTAGGTCGGGTACTGTCATCAGTGTAAGTGAGTTTTGCTGCTTACAACCGGTTCGCCTGGATGCTCGGCCCGTCGCGCCTGGCGGGTCAGCCTCCACCCGATCATGCCTGGAGTGACGCCGTGACTTCCGCCCGGACCCATCCCGTGCCCCGCCCGGCCCGGGGCGACAGTGCCGCTGCTGCTGGCGCGGGCGCTGGGTGCGGGTGCTGGTGCGCGCGGGTGGCGGCCGGGTCCGGCGGGGGGGCACGGGCCTGTCCCTCGGCATCCTGTCCGCCGCGGCGTTCGGGACGTCCGGGGCGTTCGCCTCGTCGCTGATCGGCGCCGGGTGGAGCCCCGCCGCGGCGGTGCTGACCCGGATCACCCTGGCCGGTCTCATGCTCACGGTCCCGGCGCTGCTGCAGTTGCGCGGCCGCTGGGCGATGCTGCGCCGGGCCGCGCCCCGGGTGGGCGCCTTCGGCCTGGTCGGCGTGGCCGGATGCCAGCTGTTCTACTTCAACGCGGTGGCCCGGATGCCGGTCGGCGTGGCCCTGCTGCTCGAATACCTCGGCACCGTGCTGGTGGTCGGCTGGCTGTGGGCGCGGCACGCCCAGCGGCCGCGGCGGCTCACCGTGACCGGCGCGGCCGCGTCGGTCGCCGGGCTGATCCTGGTGCTGAACCTGACCGGGGCGGCCGGGATCAACCTGGTCGGGGTCATGTGGGGACTGCTCGCCGCCGTGTCCCTGGCCATCTACTTCCTGCTCTCGGCCGCGACCGACGCCGAGCCGGTGCCTCCCATCGTGATGGCCTGGGCCGGGATGTGGGTGGGCGCGGTGGTGCTGGGGCTGCTCGGCTGGGTCGGCGTGCTGCCGATGGCGGCCAGCACCCGTCCGGTGGACTTCCTCCATCACCAGGTCAGCTGGGTCGTGCCGGTCCTCGGGCTGTCGCTGGTGGCGGCGGTGATCGCCTACGTCGCGGGCATCGGCGCCGCCCGGCGGCTCGGCGCCAAGCTGGCCTCGTTCATCGGCATGGCCGAGGTGCTGTTCGCCATCGCGTTCGCGTGGGTACTGCTCGGCCAGCTACCGTCCGCGATGCAGTTCCTGGGCGGCGCGTTCATCCTCGCCGGGGTCACCCTGGTCCGGGTGGACGAGATGCGTGAGCCGGATGACGTCGTCGAGGAAGCTCAGCGTGGCCGCGGTGGTGGCCCGGCGCCACGCGAGCAGCGTCGCGTCGAACCCGTCCCGGCCGGCGTCGCTCAGCCTGGATGGCCCGGGCGATGGGCTCCAGCGCGGCCCGCTGCCTGCGGAGCAGGTCGCTGGGGTCGCGCCCGGCGCGGTCCAGCAGGGCCAGTTTGAGTAGCAGGTGGGAGCGGACGTCCCGGACGTGCCCGACCGGGGTGTCGAGCCACTCCGCGGCCAGCCGGCGTCCTTGCGGGGTGACCGCGTAGAGGGTTCGCTGCGGGCCCCGGCCGGATTCGACCGCGTCCTGGGTCAGCAGCCCGGCGTCCAGCAGCCGGGTGATCGAGCGGTAGATGACCGGCCGGGGGATCTGCCAGATCCGGCCGAGGTCGCCGCCGGGCGCGGTGAGCCGGGCGATGGCGAAGCCGTGCGCCGGCCGCTCGCTCAGTATCGCCAGGACGGTCCGTTCCGCCAGCGACAGTGATGGCTCTGCGGTCATGATCCTGAGCGTACGCGGGTGATCGGCGGGCGAGCTGCGGTGGTCGGCGGCCGAGCGCGGGGTCGCTGCCGGGCAGGCGGGCCCCAGCCAGCAGCATGGTGCCGCACCGCGCTCTGACAGCGTGGTTGCGGCATCCATGTCACCGAGCGCGGGGGCCAGACGGCCCCCGCGAGCGGCCTGGTCAGAGCTGCGGCGGTGACGGCCTTGACCTCGGTGTAGTTGTTCAGCACCTCGTGGCCCATCTCGCGGCCCCAGCCGGACTGCTTGTAGCCGCCGAACGGCAGCGACGCGTCGAACACGTTGTAGCAGTTGATCCAGACCGTGCCGGCCCGGAGCTTCTTGGCCAGCGCGTGCGCCTTGGAGATGTCCCGGGTCCAGATGCCGGCCCCGAGGCCGTAGTCGCTGTCGTTGGCCTCGGCGGCGATCTGGTCCAGGTCGCTGAAGGGCGCGGCCACCACGACCGGGCCGAAGATCTCCTCGCGGACGACCCTCATGTCCGGGCGGGTGTTGGTGAGCACGGTCGGCTCGATGAAGTAGCCACGGTCGCCGAACCGGCCGCCGCCCGCGAGGGCGGTGGCGCCATCGGAGCGGCCGGACTCGAGGAAACCGCTGACCCGCTGGAACTGCTCCTCGGACACCAGCGGGCCCATCTGGGTGCCCGCCTCCATGCCCGAGCCCAGCTTGATCGACTTGGCGATCTCCGCCACGCCGTCGATGACCTCGTCGTAGCGGCTCTCCTGGACGAACAGGCGGGACCCGGCCACGCAGCACTGGCCGTGGTTGAAGAAGATCGCGTTGGCCGCGCCCTCGATCGCGCCGTCCTCGGCGTCGTCGAACACGATGTTGGGGCTCTTGCCGCCGAGCTCCAGGGTCAGCTTCTTCAGGTTGCTGGCGCCGGCCGCTGCGACGATCAGCTTGCCGACCTCGGTCGACCCGGTGAAGGCCACCTTGTCCACGTCGTCGTGCGCGGCCAGGGCGGCGCCCGCGGTCTCGCCGAAGCCCGGCACCACGTTGACCACGCCGTCCGGCACCCCGGCCTCGGCGATCAGCTCGGCCAGCCGCAGCGCGGTCAGCGGGGTCTGCTCGGCCGGCTTGAGGACCACGCAGTTACCCGTGGTCAGGGCGGGGCCGAGCTTCCACGCGGCCATCAGCAGCGGGAAGTTCCAGGGGATGATCTGCCCGACGACGCCGATCGGCTCGCGCAGCGTGTAGGAGTGGAAGTTGGCGCCCGGGCATGTAGGGCACCGAGATGTTGATCGTGTTGCCCTCGATCTTGGTGGCCCAGCCGGCCATGTAGTGGAACAGGTCCGCGGCCAGCGGCACGTCCGCGGCCTGGGCCACGGCGAACGGCTTGCCGTTGTCCAGCGACTCGAGCTGGGCGAGCTCGTCGTGGTGCTCGAGGATCAGGTCACCGATGCGCCAGATGATCCGGCCCCGGTCCGACGGGGTCATCCGGCTCCACGGGCCCGTCTCGAAGGCCGCGCGGGCCGCGCTGACGGCCCGGTTGATGTCCTCCGCGTCGCCTTCGGCGACCCGGGCCAGGGTCTCGCCGGTCGCCGGGTTGGGCGTCTCGAAGGTCTTGCCCGACGCCGCGTCCACCCATTGCCCGTTGATGAACAGCTGCCGCGGGGTCGCGATGAACTGCTCGACGTTGCGGTCCAGGGTTACAGTCACGATGCTCCATCTCCCTTGCCTGCGCGGCCGAGGCAGCCACCCCATTGCAGCCAGCCCTCAGTCACCGCGCGAGGGCCGCAGCCCGCAGGCCCGGCCCGCTCGGTAGTCACAATGAGACAACAATGCGCGGGGCAGGCACAAGGGGGCGGCGTTGCGTCCAGGGCATAAACGTGGCGCACTATGCGACACCTGGTCCGGCCTGCGGCCGTCAGGCGGGCGGCTCCGGCCGGGCCAGCCCGGCGGGGGTGCTGCCCTCGTCGAGGGCCACCTCGTCGAACCAGCCGCAGGGCGGATCGCCGGGCGGCCGGTCGAACCGGGTGACGTACGGCTTCAGATCGATGACCGGGGTCCCGTCGATCACGTCGACCCCGGCGAACAGGACGGTCTCCGGGGTCACCTCCAGGAGCTGGATGAGGCTGAGCCCGATGGGGTTGACCCGGCGCGGGCCCCGGGTGGCGAAGATGCCCATCTCCCGCTGCTGGCGGCGGAGCAGGAAGGGCACCTGCCTGAGCGGCGGCAGGCCGCCGCGGCGCCCGCGGCCTTCCCTGGCCCCGGGCTCCTTCCGGTCGCCCGGCGTCCTTCCTGTCCCCTGGCCGGTGCAGCCAGGTCAGCAGCCACGCGTACCCGAAGCCGTCCAGCCCGGCCAGGCCGTCGCGGTAGGGCTCGGCGATCTCGATGGTGCCGCGCCCGGCGCGGTTGAGGGCGGCCTGGATCGGCGTGGTCTCCGGCTCGGTGTGGGCGCTGCGCACCACGCCGATCACCGTCAGGGGCACATTCTCCGCGGGTGCGGGCGGGTTCTGGCGCATGGCGTCATGCTCCCACGCTGCCGGGGCCGTGGCAGCATGGGCGGATGCGCGTGCTCCGCACCCCCGAGGACCGATTCGCGGACCTGCCGGATTTCCCCTACCCACCGCGGTACGCGGCGGTCGGGGGAGTGCGGCTGGCGTACGTGGAAGCAGGCCCGCCCGACGGCGAGCCGGTGCTCCTCCTGCACGGCGAGCCGAGCTGGTCGTTCCTGTACCGGACCGTGATGGCGGTGCTTGCCGACGCGGGGTTGCGCGCCATCGCGGCCGACCTGGCCGGGTTCGGGCGGTCGGACAAGCCCATGAACGTCAGCGATCACAGCTACGCGCGGCACGTGGAATGGATCCGCGCCCTCGCCTTCGACCGGCTGGACCTGCACGGCCTCACGCTGGTCGGGCAGGACTGGGGTGGCCTCATCGGGCTGCGGCTGGCGGCCGAGCATCCCGGGCCGCTTCGCGCGGGTGGTCGCGGCCAACACCGGGCTGCCCACCGGGGATCAGCCGATGCCCGACGTCTGGCTGCGGTTCCGTGAGGTGGTGCAGACCGCCCCGGCGCTCAGCGTGTCCCGGCTGGTGCAGTCGGGCTGCCAGACCACGCTGCCACCGGCCGTGCTGGCCGCCTACGACGCGCCCTTCCCGGACGAGAGCTTCGCCGCGGCCGTGCGGGCGATGCCCGGTCTGGTGCCCACCACCCCGGATGATCCTGCCTCGGCCGCCAACCGGGCCGCCTGGCAGCAGCTGTCCGCGTGGGACAAGCCGTTCCTGGTGGCGTTCAGCGACCGGGATCCGATCACCGGCGCGATGGGGCCCGTGCTGAGGGACGCTGTTCCAGGGGCCGCCGGACTCGATCACCCGGTGCTCGAGGGAGCGGGTCACTTCCTCCAGGAAGACGCCGGTGAGCAGCTCGGACAGGTGATCGCCGACTTCATCCGGGCCTCCCCGGCGCCCGGCTGACCGGCGTCACCGATCCTGTCCGGGGTTGTCCGGCCATTAGCAGTCCGCCCCGAAAGCGGCTGTTGCCCTGTGAGAGTAACCCCTGCATACCCAGGGCTCTCGGGAGGACAGCCTCGATGATCAGCCTAACCTGCGCGAAGCAGACTGCGGGAAGCCGCTGCTGACCTGCCAGGCCTGCCGCGGCAGGCCCGGCAAGGAATGCCGCCAGTGCGACACCACCGGAATGGTGTGCGCGGCGCATGACGGTCACTGGAGAGACCGCTAGGCGGTCCGGGGCGGGGCGCGGCAGTCGTCCCGTCATGATCAGGGACACCGTGTTTCGGGCTCGCCGCGGCGGCTAGAGTCCAGGCGGGTACTTGATCCAAACGGGAGGGAGACCCGATGCCCACACGAACGGCGCGGACCGGCTGGACCGGAACGCTGGAGAACGGCTCTGGCCAGGTCGAGATGACGAGCTCCGGGGTTGGGACGTATGAGGTGTCCTTTCCCAGGCGGGCGGCGGACGACGCCGGGGGGTTCACCAGCCCGGAGGAGCTGATCGCGGCGGCGCACTCGGCGTGCTACGCGATGCAGCTGTCCGCGCTGATCGGCCAGGCCGGCGGCACGCCGCAGGCGCTCGACGTGCAGGCTGACGTGACCCTCGGGCCCGACCCGGCGGGCGGATTCCGGCTGACCGGCATCAAGCTCACCGTCCGGGGTGAAGTCGAGGGCCTGGACGCCGCCCAGTTCGCCAAGGCGGCCGAGGACGCGAAGGCTGGGTGCCCGGTCAGTAAGGCACTCACCGGCGTGGACATCACCCTCGACGCCCAGCTCGAGTCCTGACCACCCGATAGCTAGCCACCGCGAGAACTGACCACGGGAGTCGCTGGATCCCGCGATCCCGGATCCGACGAACGCCCGCCTGCCGGTCCTCACGCCGGTGCGCGGGCGTTCGTCGCCCGTGCCGCTGGTTGCTTCCCGGTGAACGCCTCGCCGCAGTCAAGTGCTCACAAGCTGCCACCGCTCGCACATGATCAATGCTGGAGGCCCGCGGTTATCCCCTTCGATCCTGCGGACCGGCAGAGCTAACGCGGGACTAGCGGCTGCCCAGGTGGGCGGCCATGGCGTGCTGGACCAGGGTCATCAGGGCCATCTTGGCTGATTCCCTGGTCCGCGCGTCACACTCGATGACCGGCACATCCTCGCTGACCGACAACGCTTCCTGCACGTCGGCGACGCGTGTGCGGGAACTCGCCGTGGAACCCGTTGACGCCGACGATGAACGGCAGATCGGCCGCCTCGAAGTAGTCGACCGCCGGGAAGGAGTCGGCCAGCCGCCGGCTGTCCACGAGGACCACGGCCCCGATGGCCCCCTCGATGAGGTCATCCCACATGAACCAGAACCGGTGCTGACCCGGCGTGCCGAACAGGTACAGGACGAGCCCGGCGTCCAGGGTCACCCGGCCGAAGTCCATGGCCACCGTGGTGGTCGTCTTGTCCGGCACCCCGGACAGGTCATCCACGCCGCCGCTGGCCGCGGTCATCAGGGCCTCGGTGGTCAGCGGCGTGATCTCCGAGACCGCCCCGACGAACGTGGTCTTGCCCACGCCGAAGCCGCCCGCCACGACGATCTTGACCGACGTCATCGCCGTCCGCTCACTGCTGTGATCGCCCCTCCCCGGCCGCGGCGGTTCGGGCGTGAGGGCGCGCCCGACCCGTTCCACGAGCAACGCCATCTCGTAGGCCACCAGGCCCATGTCGCAATCGTCGGACGCGAGCACGGCCAGGCTCGACCCGTCGCTGATCGCCATCACGAGCAGCACGCCCCGCCGCATCTCGACGATCGTCTGGGTGACCGGGCCGCCTTCGAACACCCGCGCCGCCCCCTGGGTGAGGCTGGTCAGGCCCGAGGTCACCGCGGCCAGCTGGTCCGCCCGGTCCTTGCGGGAACCCGTCCGAGAAGGCCAGCGGCAGGCCGTCGGCCGAGACCACGATGGCGTGGGCGACCGAAGGCACCCGCTCGGCGAAATCAGTGATCAGCCAGTTCAGGTCCTGGACCGGAGACGTCAGCGGGCTCACGATAGGCCTTCCTTCCTGGCCTCCGGGGGCCAGATGGCGGAGCTCGGATGATCGCGGCTGCGGTGATGAGGCACGGTGATGCGTCACGAGGCACGGTCGGCCTCGTCGCCCATGGCCGTTCGTCCCCGGGCCCGCTCGCGCGGGCTTTCCTGATGCCCTGCTGGAAGCTCGACAGGCGCTGCCTGGTCTGCGAGGCGGACCGGCCGGGCACGGGTGGCGGCTGCGCCGCCGGGCCCGCACCGCCGGGCACCAGGTTCGCCTTGGGCACCCGCTTGGGCAGTCCTGCCTCGGTGGTGTCCGCGAACACCGGCGCCCGAGCCGCCTCCGCGGCCTGCCATCCCGCATCCGCGGGCGAGGACCAGCCACCGGCTCCGCGGCCGCCTCCGGCGGCTGGTCGGGGCCGTCCGGCTCGACCGGCCGGCCGCCGCGCCGGAACCAGTCGGATTCCACCGATTCGAAAATCGGCAGGCGGTTCTCGGCCCGGTGCTCTCCGCAGGCGGGACGATCACGTCGCGGGCGCCCGGGGCGGCTCCGGGAGCTGCGATCCCGGGGCTGGCGCGGTCCCGTTAGCTGCCGGTCCCGGCCGCCGGTCTCCTGGTTCGCCGGCACCGCGGGTACCGGGCCGCGCGTGCGCCGGCCGCGGATGCCAGCGTGCTGGCTGACCCGCCGCGCGGGCGCCGGCTGCCGGCCGGCTGGCCGCGGTCCGCCAGGTGGCTGCCGGCTCCGGCCCTGGCTGGCCCGGGCGGCCGGGCACGGGGTGCGCGGCCGCGGGCCGCCGCGGGCGCGCCTCGCCGCCGGGCCGGCGGCACAGCCGGCGGGCTCGTCGGTCCCCTCGACGGCCAGGCCCGTCTCCATCCAGGAGGTCGCGGCCGCCGGGCTGACCGCCCCCAGCGGGCGCAGATCCGCGAGCGGAGTCGCGGCGGTCTCCCGCGTGATCACCTCGTCGGGCAGCCAGACCAGCGCGGTCAGGCCGCCCTTGGACGCGGGCCGGAGCCGGACCTGGATGCCGTGCCGGGCGGCCAGCCGGGCGACCACGAACAGGCCCATCCGGCGGGACACCGCGACGTCCACGACCGGCGGGTTGTCCAGCCGCCAGTTGGCGTGCGCCATCTCCTCGGCGCCCATCCCGACGCCCTGGTCGGTGATGTCCAGCAGCGCGCCGCCGCTGTTGAGCAGGTACCCCGACACGTGCACCAGGGTTTCCGCGGCGGAGAACGTGGTCGCGTTCTCGGCCAGCTCGGACAGCAGGTGCACGACGTCGTTGACCGCCTGCCCGCGGACCGAGATGCCCGGCTGGATGTTCGGCATGACCCGCTCGTAGTGCTCGATCTCGGACACCGCCGCGCGCAGCACGTCCACCAGCGCCACCGGCTCGGTCCACCGCCTGGACAGCTCGTGGCCCGCCAGGACCAGCAGGTTCTCGGAGTTGCGCCGCATCCGGGTGGCCAGGTGGTCCATCTGGAACAGGTTCGCCAGCCGCTCGGAATCCTGCTCGCCCTGCTCCAGGTCGTCGATCAGCCGGATCTGGCGTTCCACCAGCGACTGGCTCCGGCGGGACAGGTTCACGAACATCGCGTTGACGTTGCCGCGCAGCGCGGCCTCGTTGGCCGCCAGCCGCACCGCCTCCCGGTGCACCTGGTCGAACGCCCGGGCGACCTCACCGATCTCGTCGGTGGAGTCCACGTCGATCGGCTCGACCTCCAGCGGCGGTCCGCGCCGCCGCCCCCGCTCATCCGGCGGACCGTCTCCGGCAGCCGCACCCCGGCCACCTCGAGCGCGCCGGTCCGCAGCCGGTGCAGCGGCCGGGTCATGGACCGGCCCAGGGCCAGCGGTGAAGAGCAGGGCCAGGGCCAGGACCAGGATCACCGCGAAGCCCTCGAGCAGCGCCGCCGTGATGGCCCGGTCCCGCAGCCCGCCGACTCTGCCCGATGATCGAGGACATCAGGCCCTGCTCGACCGGGTGCAGGCTGGCGACCAGGTACGCGGATCCGTTGGCGGCGTTGGTGAAGGCCGGGTTCTCCGTCGAGGAGCCGCCGTCGAGCGCCAGCGTGATGGCCTGCTGCACCTGCGCCTGGGCCTGGTCGGCCTGGGCCGAGGACAGGTCGCTGTCGTAGAGGTGGCGCTGGCTGCTGGTGGCGGTCAGGCTGAACTGGGCCAGGTCGGCCTGCTGCTCGGCCTGCGCGGCGTTGATGGCGGTCAGCTGGCCCGGGCTGGAACTGGTTCGCGCCGACCAGGTCCGGGGTGAGGGCCGAGGTGAGGATGGCCTGCTCCTGGGACACCTCTTCCTTGGTGGCCGAGATGAGCCCGACGACCCGGGCCGTGTCGGCCAGCGCCGCGTCGTTGCTGCCCGTCGCGATCTCGTCCTCGAGCGCGAGGAGCTGGTTGATCGTGGCGGCGTACTCCTGGATCACGGCCAGCGAGGGGATCTGGGTGCTGGTCGCGACGCTGCGCAGGGCGGGCAGCCCGTCGATCGCGGTGATCGCGCCCCTGGCTTCCTGCTGGGCCACGGCCGGGTAGGACGGGCCGATGGTGGCGGCCCGGCTCCGCACCCGGGCCGCGAGCCCGTCGGTGGCGCGATGGTCCTGGGCGAGCACCGCCAGCTGCGGGCGCGGCGGCGCGGCGGGCGCGCCGCGGCCGCCGCCTGCCGGGCCCATGGTGATGTACCTGATGGTGTCTTCGCGTTCGGCCTGCAGCGCCTGGACCAGGCTGGTGATCTCGCCGCCCAGCCGGGAGAACTGCTCGACCCGCTGGTAGGCCAGGGCGCTGCGCGCGGACGAGACCACGCTGAAGCCGCCGAGGATCACCGCCGCTAACGTGGGCAGCAGGACCAGCAGCAGCAGGCGGGACCGGACCCGCCAGTTCTTCAGCGCGAAGCGGCCGGGCACCGCGCCGGCGGCGGGCGGGCTGCCCTGCGGGACCACGGCGCTGTCCGCCGCCCGGCGCCGCCCGGGCCGCGGGCCTCACCCGGCTGCGTCGCCGGCCTGGCCCGGCCGCAGCCCGCCTGGCCCGGGCCAGCTGCCTGCCCGGGGCCGCGGCCGTCGCCTACGTAGGTGCGGCTCCCGTTGAGCGTCGCGCGCTGGTGCCGTGAGGTGAGGCGCCGGCGGGCGGCTGGCTGCGTCATCGGCCGCGCTGTCTGCTCTCCCTCGCCTGGACCGCACAGTTTCTTCACCTCTCACCCGGGAAACGGCAGGCGCCCACCGAGCCGCAGGCACCGATGTGGACCGAAATGGCAGCCCGGTCTCTGGCAAGCCATTCTGAGCGCTGGACCGTCGCAGCAGAGTCAGGAGCCAACTGTAACGCCCGGCCGGTCATCTCGCGCTAATTGTTACCACTGTTGTGAAATAAGCTCTCAGGGCGGCAGGGTCTGTAGTAAAGCGTGCCAAATCGGGCCCGCATGGCGGCCTGGGCGGGTTAGCCTAAGCAGCGAGTGCGGCGAATATTACTACCTTTCTTCGGAAATCCCTGCGCTGCTATAGCACTCAGGAAATTACCATTTCCTTCCGGGCCTTTATCGCGCTCGCCGGACTTTATCAGGGAGGCACCATGAGGCTTGTTCGGCCAGGACCCGCGGCGGGCGGGCGCGGCTCGGCCCGCCGGTCGCGCGGGATGCTGGTGGCCGCCTCGCTGGCGTTGCTCGCGGCCGGCTGCCACGTGCCGCCGGCCGGGCCGGGCCAGGCGGTGAGCCAGCAGATCACGGTGGCGGTCGTCCCGGGTTCGCGAACGCGCCGCTGCAGGTGGCGGTCGGAGGACGGGCTGTTCGCCCAGCACCACCTGGACGTGACGGTGCAGACCTACCACACCCTGCAGCGGGCGTACGCGGCGCTGGCCAGCGGCCAGGCCGAGGTCATCAGCGGCGACTACGCCGGGCTGCTGTACGTGCAGGCACAAGCGTCCGGCGCCCGGCTGCGGCTGATCGCGGACGGGTACGACGCGACGCCTGGCCTGATGGAGGTGCTGACCCTGCCCGGCTCGGCGATCACGGCCCCGCAGGACCTGCAGGGCAAGGCGGTGGCCACGCCGCCGCGCGGAGCTCGCCCCGTTCTCGGCGGACGCCCCCTACAACGTCGAGACGCTGGCCACCGAGGCGGTGCTGCAGAGCGACGGGGTGAGCCCGTCCAGCGTGCTGTGGACGGCCATGCCCGCCGGCGACATGATCACGGCGCTGCGCGACCACCAGGTCAGCGCCATCGTGGCCACCCAGCCCTACATCCTGCAGGCCGAAACCGAGCTCGGCGCGGTGGAGCTGTTCGACGTCTGCAGCGGCGTGACCGCCAGCCTGCCGCTGTCCGGGTACTTCACCACGGCCGGCTTCGCCCGCGGCCACGCCGCGGCCCTGCATAGCTTCCGGGCCGCGCTCACCGCGGCCAAGGCCAGCACGGCCAGCTCGGCACGGTCCGTTCGGTGCTGGGCACCCTGCCGGGGATGTCCGCGCAGGAAGCCGCCCTGGTCACGATCGGGCAGTACCCGACGTTCCTGAGCGTCGGGCAGGTGCAGCGGGTGGCCGATCTCATGTACGGCACCGGGATGATCCGCACCACGATCTCGGTGCGCCCCATGCTGTTCCGGTAGCCGACCCAGGGGGGGGCGCGCGGATTGGCCGGCGCGGTCTCGCTGGCCCGCGCCTGCCAATTCTTGCTGAACGCCAGTACCCGCCCAATGCCATCAGCCGGTGCGGCGCCGTCGGCCGCCCGGCTGGTGGCTGGAGCGCGGTCAGCTCGATGAAGGCGAAATGCTCGAAGTCGAAGTTGGATAGCGGCTGGCCGACCTTGCCGGCCGTGTACCCGGTGATCTTGTCGCTGTACGCGTCGAGCACGTCGATATAGGCCGGGATGATGTAGCCGCCCTGGGTGAAGTCGAACTTCTGCATCTCGGAGATGATTTCCTTCCGCAGCGCCGGGTTGGCGGTCGCGTTCGCCTGGTTGTAAAGGTTCGTGTAGTGCGGATTGTCGGTGTGCGTCTCGTTGAACGGCGACGCCTTCAGCATCGACTCCGCGACCTGGGCCAGGTACGGGTAGTAGTTGTAGTAGTCCTGGCCGAATGGCCACTTGAGGTAGTTGGGGCCGAAGAAGGTGCCGGCCGGGACGTTGCTGAGCTTGACCGTGACGCCGGCCGCCTTGGCCTGCGCGGCCAGCACGGTCGCCATCGCCACCGTGCCGGTGGCCACCGCCGAGGTGGTCAGGGTCACCGTGAGGCCGTCCTGGCCCGCCTTCTTCAGCAGGAACTTGGCCTGCTGGATGTCGCCTTGCGCGGGCCGGACCAGCGAGTGGTCGAAGTCGGGGTCGTACGGGGAGAAGAGATCGTTCGCGACCACCCCGTAGCCGTCGAGCGCCGAGTCGATCAACTGCGGGCGGTCCACCAGCAGCCGCATCGCCTGGCGGACGTTGACGTCGTTGAAGGGCGCCTGGTCGACGCGCATGGTGAACGGGATGATCTCCCCGGAGTGCGACACGACCGTCTTGATGCCGCTGCTGGTGGCCAGCGAGGCGATCTGCGGCCCGTCGAGCGCGCCGGCCCCCTGGATGACGCCGGTGGTCAGCGCGTCCTGCAGGGTGGTGTTGTCGCTGAAGTCGATGATGGTCAGCGTGTCCACGTAGGGCAGCCCGGGCTTCCAGTAGTGCGGGTTGCGGGTGAAGACGCTGCGCTGGCCGGGCGTGAAGCTCTGGTAGACGAACGCCCCGGTGCCGACCGGCTTCGCCGGGTTGAATCCCTCCGGCGCGATGTAGAGGTTGTACCAGAAGGCGGCCAGCTGCTCGGCGAAGCTGGAGAAGGGCTTGGTCAGCTGGACCAGGACGGTGTGCGTGTCCAGCGCCTTGGTGCTGCCCAGGTCGATCGGGCCGAGGCCGAACTTCCCGGTGAAGTCGTTGCGGAACACCCGCTGGAAGGTGAAGAGGACGTCGGAGGCGGTGAAGTCCTTCCCGTCATGAGAAGGTCACGCCGGGCCGCAGGCGGATGACCCACTCGGACAGCGACCCCTGGTGCGGGGTGATCGACTCGGCCAGCACGTACTCCACCTGGGCCTGGGCGTCGAGCTGGACCAGTGGCTGGTAGAGCGACTGCAGCCGGGACGTGTCGATGTAGGTGAGGCTCTTGTGCGGGTCGAGGGTGTCCGAGCTGGAGCCGCCGGTGAGGCCCAGCTTCAGGTTCCCGCCGCGCCGCAGCCGGCGGCTGGCGTCTAAATGCTGGGTCGGGCCGGAACTGGAGCCGCCGCAGGCGGCCAGTAAACTCCCGGTGCCCGCCACGGCGCCGGCGGCGGCTATCCCGCGCAGGAATTGCCGCCGCCCGAATTCTGGTCCCGGCCGCGGCGTGCTGCTCTGATCCGGTCGATCCACGGAACCTACCTCCACGAAGTTCGGCATAGGAACGCTGAACGTATTCAGGGGACATGATCGAATAGGCGCTTGGCGGCCCGGGCGCGGGACGCGGGGCCAATCCTCCTGGTAAAGCGCCCTATGCGGATTACTGGCCATAATGTCACAGGCCGACTGGTCGCGCTACCCGGGCGAATACGCTCCGGCAGCGACGGGTTACTCGGCCACAAGGAGCACCTTTCCGACGTGCTGGCGGCGCTCGAGGAAACCATGCGCCGCGGCGGCGTCACTGACGGGGAAGGTGGCGGCAATGGGCACCTTGATGGATCCGCGCCGGATGAGGTCCAGCGACGTGGCCAGCTCATCGGGGGGCGCCAGGCGGAAGCCGATGATGCGCCAGCCGTTCCGGAACACGGGAATCAGATCGAGCGGGACCACCTCGCCGGCGTGCGCGCCGCAGATGACCAGCGTGCCTTCCTCGCGGAGCACGGACAGGTGCGCCTCGAACAGCGGGCCGCCCACGGTGTCGAGGACCGCGTCGAAGCGGCGGCCGTCCGTGGCCCGCAACAGGTCCGCTGGCCAGGTCGCGCTCGCCCCGGACGATGATCGCGTCGGCGCCGAGCGAGGACGACCTGGGCGGCCTTGGCGGCCGTGCCGACCGTCGCGACCACGGTCGCCCCGGCCAGCTTCGCGCACTGGACCAGGGCGCCGGCCACGCCGCCCGAGGCCGAGGGGACCAGCACCAGGTCGCCCGGCCGGACCAGGGCCAGGCGGTTGACCATGTGCCAGGCGGTGCTGACCGCACACTGCCCGGCGGCCATGGCCAGCAGGTCATCTTCGGGCTCGAGAGGGACCACCACCTCGGCCGGAACGCAGACCAGCTCGCCGTAGCCGCCCCACCGCGTGGTGCCGAACACCTCGAAGGACTCGCACAGGTCGGGGCGCCACCGGGCGCACCGGGCGCAGCGGCCGCAGCTGTACTGCTGGAAGGCGGTGACGCGATCGCCGGTGCGGATCGGGCCGCCCTGGTCGCCCACGCCGACGACCGTGCCGGCGAATTCCGCCCCCAGGACCATGGGCAGCTCGAACGGCCAGCGGGAAGTCCCGGCGCGGGAGTCCAGGTCGGAGTGGTTGACCCCGCAGGCCTGCACCTGGACCAGCACGTCGCCCGGCGCCGATCGCCGGATCCGGGATGTCCGCGTACTGCATCGCCTCGGCGGGCCCGTACTCGTAGAACGCCGCTGCCTTCACCGTCCGCAGCCTCCCCGGCCGGCCATTCTGCGGCACGGAATTACGTAGTAGTTTCGGCGGCTCTGCGTATAGGCCGGTCTCCGGCGGCCCGAGACCCCCGGAAACAGCGCGGCCGGAAGCCCGCAGGCGGCACCGTTTGGTCACATTAGTTTCACCCGTCACGAGGTGCACACAGGAATCACGATCAAAGCCTGACATGGGCAGTCCCAAGCTCCATTGGCCTGACACGGATTTACTAAGGTAATTCGGAGATAAAACGGTACCGTCTTGATCCGTGCGGCCCGCTGAGGTAGCGGGCCGCCCGCCACTCGAGTGGCGTTTCGAGGAGAATATCCCCGCGAAGAGTAAGATTCAGGCTGATTCCGGTAAATGGCGTCCTGGCCACCTCGTTGTCCTGGCTGCGGCGGCCCGTTACGGTAGAGATCGATTAGCCACCAGGATGGCTCGGAGGATCGGCAACGTGGCAGACGCCCGCGCGGTTCGGCGGCCGGAGCCGGGTCAGGCCGCGGGTTCCGGCCTCGCCCCCGGCCCAGCCGCGCCCGCGCCCGGCCCGCGCCGCGGGCGGCCGGGACGGCTCACCCGGTCCGCCGGCTTCTCGGGCGGCGGGCCGCGGCCGGGCTGTTCACCTTATGCGTGGTGTCCGTGCTGGTGTTCGCGGCCACCGAGGTGCTGCCGGGTAACGCCGCCAACGCGGTGCTCGGGCGCACCGCGGCCAGCAGCCCGGCGGCGCTGCACCGGCTGGAGGCCGCCCTGCACCTCAACCGGGGCCTGCTGGACCAGTACTGGCTCTGGTTCTCCGGCCTGTTCACCGGCCACCTCGGCCACTCACTGGTCAACGGGCAGCCGGTCTGGGGTTACGTCGCGCCCAGGCTCATCAACTCCGCGGTGCTGATGGGGGTCACCGGGGTGATCGGGCGCGGTCGGCGTCGCCCTCGGCGCCCTGGCCGCGCTCCGCCGGGACGGCTGGTTCGACCACGTCAGCGCGGTCGCCGCGCTGGCGGTGACCGCGCTGCCGGAGTTCGTGGTCGCGATCGGCCTGGTCATCCTGTTCTCCACCGTGGTCACCCACCTGCTGCCCGCGGTGTCCGCTGCTGCCGCCGGGCAGTTACGCCTGGAACGCCCCGCGGCTGCTGATCCTGCCGGTGGCCACCCTGGTCATCGTGATCGTGCCGTACATCCAGCGGATGACCCGGGCGGCGATGATCGAGGCCCTGGAGTCCGACTACGTGGAGATGGCCCGGCTCAAGGGCGTGCCGATGTGGCGCATCGTGCTCAGCACGCGCTGCCCAACGCCACCGCGCCGATCATCCAGGTCATCGGGCTGAACTTCCTGTACCTGGCGGGCGGGGTGGTCATCGTGGAGTACGTCTTCGCCTTCCCCGGCATCGGCCAGGGGCTGGTCTACGCGGTGGAGAACCGCGACATCCCGGTCATCCAGTTCATCGTCGTGGTGCTGGCCGCGTTCTACGTGTTCATGAACATCGTGACCGACGTGATCGCGCTGCTGGTCACGCCGCGGCACCGGATTCCCAGGTGGGAGCGGAGGGCGGGATACGCGATGACCGCTGCGGGCCGGGCACGGAGCGGATCCGCCGCCACCAGTGGCTGGCCTCCGTGGGCTCGGCGGTGCGCACCCCGCGCGGCGCCACCGGGCTGGGGCTGGCCGGCTTCGTCGTCGCGGTCGCGGTCGCTCGGCCCGCTGGTGGCCCCGCACCCGCCGACCGCGCTGCTGACCTTCCCGTTCGGGAAGCCGTCCGGGCAGTTCCCGCTCGGCGCCGACTTCCTCGGCCGCGATGTGCTGTCCCGGGTGCTGGACGGCGGCTGGCTGCTGCTGCTGATGGCGGTCGGCCGCGACGGTGCTCGGGATCGCCGCGGGAGCGGCCGCCGGGATCAGCGCCGCCTACCTGCGCGGGCGCTCCGACGGGCTGATCATGCGGACCGTCGACGTGATCCTGGCCTTCCCCCAGCTGGTCTTCGCCCTGCTGCTGCTGAGCATCCTGGGCCCCAAGCTGTGGCTGATCGTGCTGGCCGTCGGGCTGACCCACGCGCCCGCCGTCGCCCGGGTGCTGCGGTCGGCGACCCTGGACATCTCCGAGCGGGACTTCGTCAAGGTGGCCGAGCTGCAGGGGATGCGCCCGGCCGCGGTGATGACCAAGGAGATCCTGCCCAGCCTGAGCACCCCGCTGATGGTGGAGGCCGGGCTGCGGCTGACCTACTCGATCATCATCATGGCGGGCCTGGCCTTCCTCGGCTTCGGCCAGCCGCCGCCCGTCGCCCAGCTGGGGGACCATGATCAACGAGAACCGGACCGGGCTGGCGCTGAACCCCTGGGCCGTGATCGTCCCGGCCGCGCTGATCGCCCTGCTCACCATCGGCACCAACCTGCTGACCGACGCCGTCGGCCGGGCGGCGATCGGCGTGGACCGCAGGCCCGAGGAAGCCGCCCTGCTCGACGACCTGAGCCTGGCCGGCCGGTCAGGCATGAGCGAGCCGGTGAACGGCGGAGCCGGCCGCGGACCCGCTCCGGCTGGAGGTGCGCGACCTGGAGATCCGCAGCGGCCGTCGCGGGCCCGCCGTGGTCAGCGGGATCTCCTTCGCGGTGCGGCCCGGGGAGGTGCTCGGCCTGGTCGGCGAGTCCGGGTCGGGGAAGACCACGGTCGCCCTGGCCCTGCTGGGCCACACCCGGCGCGGGCCTGTCCGTCAGCGCGCGGCGAGATCCTGCTGGACGGCCAGGACCTGCTCCGGCTGCGCCCGGCCGGGCTGCGGCAGGCTGCGCGGGGCCAGGGTCAGCTACGTGCCGCAGGACCCGGCGGCGGCGCTGAACCCGGCGCTGCGGATCGGCTACCAGCTCCGCGAGGCGCTGCGGGTGCACCCGGCGGCGCGCGGTGACCTGGCGGCCCGGATCCTGGAGGTGCTGCCGCGAGGTCCGCCTGGAGGCCACCCCGGGCCTGCTGCGGCGCTACCCGCATCAGCTGTCCGGCGGCCAGCAGCAGCGCGTCGCGCTGGCCATGGCCTTCGCCTGCCGGCCCTCGCTGATCGTCCTGGACGAGCCCACCACCGGCCTCGACGTCTCGACCCAGCGGCATATCCTCGACACCGTCCGCAGCCTGTGCCAGGGCTACGGGGTGGCGGCCGTCTACGTCAGCCACGACCTGGCCGTGGTCAGCGAGCTGGCGGCCGAGGTCGCCGTCATGTACGCCGGGCGGATCGTGGAGGCCGGGCCCGGCGGCCGCGCTGTTCGCGCCGCCCGCTGCACCCCTATACCCGGGGGCTGCTCGCCTCGGTCCCGGAACCGGCGCGGCGGCCCGCTGGCCGGGATACCCGGGCAGCAGCCGCCGCCCGGCCACCGCGGGCCCGGGTGCGCGCTTCGCCCCCCGCTGCGACCTGGCGCTCGACCCGTGCCGGGCCGCGCGAGCCGGAACCGGCTGTGGTGGCCGGGCGCACCGTGCGCTGCCTGCGGGCCCCCCAGCGCGCGAGCGCGGCCCGGGCCGCCCGGCCCGAGCGCCGGCCGGCCGCGCCCGCGGCCGGCCCGCCGCCGGGCCCGCCGGTGCTCTCCGTCCGGGGGCTTTCGTTCCGCTACGGCCCGGTGCCGGTCCTGTCCGGCATCGACCTGGACGTGCCGCCGCGGGCGTGCGTCGCCGTGGTCGGCGAGTCCGGCTCGGGCAAGACGACGCTGGCCCGGTGCATCGTCGGGCTGCACCGGGACTGGACCGGCGAGATGACGCTGCAGGGCGCGCCGCTCGCGCCCAGCGCCCGGCACCGCCCCCGGCCGGTGCTGCAGCAGATCCAGTGCGTGTTCCAGAACCCGTACACCTCACTGAACCCGCGCAAGACCGTCGGCCAGATCGTGGCCGAGCCGCTGCAGCGGTTCCTGCGCGTGCCCCGCGGCGAGCAGGCCGAGCGGGTGGTCAGCGTGCTGGAGGACGTGTCCCTCGGCGGCCGCTACCTGTCCCGCTATCCCGATCAGCTGTCGGGCGGGGAGCGGCAGCGGGTCGCGATCGCCCGCGCCCTCGTCGCCGAACCGGGCCTGCTGGTCTGCGACGAGGTCACCTCGGCCCTGGACGTCTCCGTGCAGGCCGTCGTCGTCGAACTGCTCCGGGCCGCCGCCGCCCGGCGCGAGCTGGCCATGCTCTTCATCACCCACAACCTGGCCCTGGTGCGCAACGTCGCCCAGTACGCCGTCGTGCTGCGCCAGGGCGAGATCGTCGAGGCCGGGCCCGCCGGCCAGGTCCTCGCCAGCCCGGCCAGCCGCTACACCGCGCAGCTCATGGCCGACGTGCCCCGGCTGAGGGCCTGAGGCCCGGGCGGGCCCCGGTCACCGGCACGGCTGGATCACGTACACGCCGGCGAAGGCCCGGCCACGTAGGCGGTGTCGCGGGCGGGATCCGCCGCTGCGTCGGCGCTGCCAGCTACCGGGACCCGGGCGATTATCGCGCCGGTGGCCAGGTCGTACACGAACACCAGGCCGCGGCTGGTCACGTAGCCGGTGCGGGCTGCGGGATCCACCGCCAGGCCGCGCACGGGACTGCCGATGCCGGTGGTGTGGGTGATCTGGTCGGTGGCCTCGTCGATCACCGACAGGGTGCCGTCGCTGTGGGCGGTGCCGACGTAGAGCGTGTGGGTGGTGGGGTTCGCAGCTACCAGGGTCGGGTTGTAGCGCACCCGGATGTTGCGGGTGTGCTGGTTACTGGCCGCGTCGATCACCGCCACGGTGGAAGTCTCTTCACTGGCCACATAGACGTTGCCGGCCGTGGGGTCCACGGCCACGCCCACTGGGAAGCTGCCCAGGGGGATGGTGTGGGTCACCCGGTTGCTGACCGTGTCAATCACCGACAGGTTGTTGTTTTCCGCATCGCTCACGTAGGCGGTGTGGGTGGCAGGGTCCACTGCGATCCCCTCCGGGGAGGGGCCCACGGGGATGGTGTGGGTCACCTTGTTGGTGGCCCCGTCGATGACCGACACGCTAAACGAGTATCCGTTGGCCACGTAGACGGTGTCGGTCGCATCGTTCACTGCTACTACGTCCGGGCCATTGCCTACGGGGATGGTGTGGGTGATGGTGTTGGTGGTCTCGTCGATCACCAGGACGGTGTCCTTGGAGTAATTGGCCACGTAGGCGGTGTGGGTGGCGGAATCCACCGCGATCCCGGCCGCGCTACCGCTGACCGGGATGGTGTGGGTCACCATGTAGCGGACGGCCGCCGAGGCGGGCGCTGCGGTGGACGCCACCGCAGCCAGGGGCAGGGCGAGCGTGGCGGCCACCGCACCCGCGCGGCGGCGCCGGGCCTTGGCTCCTCGTCGAGGATCTGCGACGGGGTGGACAATGTGAGTGCCTGGCACGACGCGCATAACCCGCTCCTCTTTGCCCGGCCCGGATGGCCGGTGAGTATGGTGGATGACCTGCTCGCCACTTAAAGTAGTCACGCCGTTTCGTGGAGTCATCAGGGTTGGGCAGGCCTTGACCGTTGGGCTAGGTGCCGGTACGGCGTGGCCGGCCAGCGGGCGTCGCCCTTGCGGCTGCGCCTGCGGCCTCGATCACGCCCTGGTCCGTGCCCCGGCCGGTCCCGCTGGGATCATGACCCCGCCGGGGCCGCCTGCGCATTCCAGAACCCGCACTGGTGCTCGGCCGCGAACGTGGCCGCCGGGATCGTGGTGCTCTGGCCGCCCGGGCGCAGCGACATGAGCTGGCGGCTGGTGTAGGCAGGCCAGTACGGCTGGCCCGGCGCGTCGGGGGCACCCAGCCGGGTGAACGCGCCCCACCAGACGATCATCTGGTGCGACAGCACCAGCTGGGCCGGGGTGAGCTGGTCATAGAGCGAGGTCCCGTTGCCGAAACTCGGCCACAGGTAGGCGAGTTCCATCGCGTGCCCGGCGCCCCACTGATAGCCCGGCAGCAGGTTGTTCAGCGCGGGCGCGTGCCGGTCATCGAACTGGTAGAAGAACGTCGGTGTCCGGCGGGCGAACTGGGCGGCCAGGTTCTGGGTGGGGCACCCGCCGATCCCGTCGAGGAAACCGCTGTCGGTCCAGATCGCCCCGATGGCGTACGAGGCGGTGTACGGGCTGGGGTAGGCGCTCCACGGATAGCGCTGCAGGATCGCGGGTGCCTGCGCCCCGTAGCTCTGGTCCACGAACTGGACGTACTGCTGCTCGGTGTACGAGGCGAACCCCTGGGTGAAGGTGCGGCCCTCGTCGTGGTTGGTGCCCATCAGCAGTGGAACCCGGGCGTAGGCACCGTCCGCCACCGCGGTGAGGGGAGGCAGCGGCAGGTCCGGTCCACCGGAGGTGAACTGCGCCGAGTAACTGGCGCTGGCCGTGAGCAGGGCGGACTCCGGAGTGTTCCGCAGGCAGGACGCGGCGGTGGCGGCATCGGCGCAGCCCGCCTGTGCGGCGAAGGCCAGCCCGGCGGACTGGGCCTGCGCCGGGGTCTGGGACGGGCAGCTGCCGCTTTCACTGATCGCGCCGCGGAACAGGCCGCGGGCCAGCGGTGAGGTCATCAGCGCGCAGACCGACCAGCCGCCCGCCGACTCCCCGGCGATCGTGACCTGGCCCGGGTCGCCGAACCGGGCGATGTTGCGGTGCACCCAGCGCAGGGCCGCTTCCTGGTCGAGCAGGCCGTAGTTGCCGTTCGCGGTCAGCGCCGAGGTGCCCAGGCCAGGCACATCCAGGAAGCCGAACACACCGAGCCGGTAATTGATGGACACCACGATGATGTGGTCGGTCTTGACGATCAGCGAACCGTCATGCTGGTCACCGGCCCCGTTGAGCAGACCGCCGCCGTGGATCATGAACAGCACCGGCAGGCCGCCATGGTCCCCGCCGCCTTCGGCGGCGCGGTCCGGGCCGCTCCCCGGGGTGAAGACGTTGAGGAACAGGCAGTCCTCGGTGTCCTCCCGCGGCCCGTTACCGCTGGGGAGCTGGGCACAGCGGTTCCCGTACGACGTAGCGTCGCGGACGCCTGTCCAGGGCTGGACCGGCTGGGGCGCCTGCCAGCGCAACGCCCCGACGGGCGGCGCGGCGTAGGGGACGCCCAGGAACTGGTTGACGCCTTCGGAGTGCTTTCCCTGGAGCTTGCCGTCGCTCGGTGGAGACGATCAAGCCCCCGGGTGACCCGCCAGTGCCCTCAGCGACCTGCGCGGGGGTGGCGGCTGACGATAAGGCGGGCGAGGCGCCCAGCATGGCTGTGAGCGCGGATCCGAGGAGAAAGGCCGTGGTGAGCCCGGCGACCGCCGGTATCTCCGCCACCGCGCCAACGGGGAACGACCTGACTTTGCGTGCATGCTGGATCTCCTCCTCGAGCCAGCCCGCCGCGGGCCGCACCGGACGGCGAGACCAGGACCAGGACCGGCCGCGCGGCACGCGCACGAACGCATCAGACCCTCTGATTCTCCGGCTTGCCGGACGCAGAAGACATAAACGCACTATCAAAATTTCCCGGCTGGTCTCGGCCAGCCAGCGTGCTGCGCCCTGTCTCAGGTCGGGTTGGCAGGCATAGGCCGGGCCGTGCTGCTGGTCACCGGCAGGGCTGGATCAGTACACGCATGGGCGGGCGACTAGGCGGTGTCGCGGGCCGGATCCACCGCCGCGGTAGCGCCGGGCACGGGGAGCTGGGCGATGAGCGTGCCGGTGGCCAGGTCGTACACGAGGTGGCTGCGGCTGGTCACGTAGACGGTGCCGGCCCGTGATCCACCGCCAGGCCGGTCACCGGCGAGCCGATATCCGTGGTGCGGGTGATCTGGTCGGTGGCCTCGTCGATCACTGACAGGGTGCCGTCGTAGTGGTCGGTGCCGACGTAGAGGGTGTGGGTGGCGGGGTCACCGCGACCAGGTTCGGGTTGTAGCGCACGTGAATGTTGAGGGGGTGCCGGTTGCTGGGCGCCTCGATCACTGACACGGTGGACGACTCTTCATTGGCTACATAGCCGCAGGATCGGCCCTACACTGGGAAGCCGCCCACGCCGAGGGTGCGGGTCACCCGGTTGGTGATCGTGTCGATCACCGACAGGTGCTGTATCCGCGCCGCTGATAGGCGGTGTAGTACCACCGGGTCATGCCGACGATGGTGTGGTTACTGTTGGTGGCCTCGTTGATCACCAGCACGTGGTCCCGGCCCAAGGTTATCCGCGATCCACTGCCGCCGCGGCCCGATGGTGTGGGTCACCATGTAGCGGACGGCCGCCGAGGCGGGCGCCGCGGTGAGCGTGGCGGCGGCCAGCGGCAGGGCCAGCGCGGCCGCGCGGCCGCGCCGCGCGGCGCCGGGCCGCGGCTCCCCGGCGATGACTGGCCATGCGGCGGACGATGTGTGTGCCTGGCGCGACGCGCATAACCTGCTCCTCCTGGCCCGGCCGGTGTGGCCGGTCAGTACGGTGGATGACCCGTCAGTCACCTAAAGTAGTCGAGCTTTTACGTAGGTCACGAGGGTTGGCAGACCGTGATCGCCGGGCCTGCTGCCGGTTACTGAGTGGCCGTGGGGGAGAGGGGCGGCGGGCGGAACGCGGCGAAGGGGTTGGTGACGACCAGGGTCCGGGCCGCGAACCGGTACAGCGTCGGCCGGCCTGCCGCCCGCGGGCGTCGGCCGCGCGGCTGCGGCCGTGGCCTCGATCACGCCCCGGCGGGTCAGCACCCGCTGCAGGTTGGTCGCCGAGACCGGATGGCCGGCCGAGGCGGCGTAGATGTCGCGGAGCTGCGCGATCGTGAAGGTCTCGGGGGCCAGGGCGAAGCCGATGTTGGTGTAGGACAGCTTGGCGCGCAGCCGGTCGCGGCCTGATTCGGCGATCGACCCGTGGTCGAACGCGGTAGGCGGCAGGTCCTGGACCGGATGCCACGCGGTATCCGGCGGGATGCGCGGCTCCACGTCGGTGGCCACCAGGGCCAGGTAGGCCGTGGCCAGGGTGCGGCCCCGCGGGTCCCGCCGCGGATCGCTGCGGGTTTCCAGCTGCTCCAGGTACGCGATGTCGGTGAGGTCCACCTTGGTGGCCAGGTGCCGGCCCAGGGAGGTCCCGAGACGTTCGTCGGCCCCGAGCGGGCCGCCGGGCAGGGCCCAGCGCCCTTCGAACGGCGCCGCGCCTCGCCGCCAGAGCAGGACGTTCAGCTGCTGGTGGCGGACCTGGAGGACCACGGCCAGCGCCTCGTGGGAGAACCGCGGCGCCTCGCTCGCGGTCGCCTGCGGCACCTCACCTGTGCGGTTGCCCGCGGCGCCTCGCTCATGGTCACCTTCGGCTCCGTGTCTGGCACGTTCGCATGGTACTGAGCCTTCCCTTTCCGGCCATCAGGTTTTAGACTACGAGGCGAAAAGGTTTTAGACTCCGAGTCTAAAACCTCCACGGGAGATTGGGGCCGGACATGACCAGGACTGATGCAGGCACAGCGGTGGACTGCAGTGGCAGGTACGGCAGTGGACGAGACGGGTACGAAGCCGGGAAGGACTGGGCGGCGGAGGTCCGGCGGCTGGCCGCCCAGCGCGACGCCGTGATCCTCGCGCACAACTACCAGGCGCCCGAGATCCAGGACGTCGCCGATCACGTCGGTGACTCGCTCGGGCTCTCGCGCCTGGCCGCCGCGAGCACGGCGAGCGTCATCGTGTTCGCCGGGGTCTACTTCATGGCCGAGACGGCCAAGATCCTCGCCCCGGACCGGACGGTGCTGATCCCGGACTCCCGGGCCGGCTGCTCCCTCGCCGACACGATCACCGCGGAGCAGGTCCGGGAGTGGAAGGCCGAGCATCCCGGGGCCGCGGTCGTCGCCTACGTGAACACCAGCGCCGAGGTCAAGGCCGAGTCGGATCTGTGCTGTACCTCGGCCAACGCGGCGCAGATCGTGGCGTCCGTCCCGGCGGACCAGGAGGTGCTGTTCCTGCCCGACCAGTTCCTCGGGGCCTACGTCCAGCGCGTCACCGGCCGCGCCAACCTGCACATCTGGCTCGGCGAATGCCACGTGCACGCCGGGATCAGCCCCGACCGAGCTGCGCCGCAAGGCCAGCGCCGAGCCGCAGGCCGAGCTGTTCATCCACCCGGAATGCGGCTGCTCGACCGCCGCCCTGTGGCAGGCCGGCGAGGGTGACCTGCCGGCCGGCCGGACCCGGGTGCTGTCAACCGGGGGCATGCTCGCCGCCGCCCGCACCACCACGGCGCCCGCCGTGCTCGTGGCCACCGAGACCGGCATGCTGCACCAGCTGCGGCGGGCCAACCCCGCGGTGCGCTGGGAACCCGTCAACGCCGATGCGGTGTGCCGTTATATGAAAATGACGACACCGGCCGCCTTGCTGCGCTGTCTGCGCGAGGGGGTGGAGGAAGTGAACGTCGCTCCCGGCGTGGCCGACCGGGCCCGGCGGGCCGTCCAGGCGATGATCACGGCGGGGGCCTCGCCCGCGGCCGGGGTGAGGGCCCGGTGACCGGCCCGGCAACCGGTCCCGTGACCAGGGCTGTGACCAGTACTGTGACCGGCGCGGAGCTGCGCCGCCTGCCCCGGTCGCCGCTGCGCTGGGCCCTCGAAACGGACGTGGTAGTCGTGGGCTCCGGGGCCGCGGGCATCACCGCGGCGCTGACCGCGGCCGGTCACGGCCGCCGCGTGCTGCTGCTCAGCAAGGACGGGATCGGCGGGGGCGCGACGCCACTGGCCCAGGGGGGCCTGGCCGCCGCCATCGGTCCGGGGGACACCGCGGCGCTGCATCAGCGGGACACGCTCGACGCGGGCGCGGGGCTGTGCGATCCGGCGGCCGTGGCGGCGCTGGTCGCCGAGGCGCCCGGTGAGATCGCCCGGCTGGCCGCCCGCGGGGCCCGGCTGGAGCGCACCGCGCTGCACCTGGAGGGCGGGCACAGCCGCAACCGGATCGTCACTGCCGGGGGTGACGCGATCGGCGCGGAGGTGCACCGGGTGCTCCGCGCCGCCCTGCTGGCCAGCCGGGTCCAGGTCCTGACCCACTGCGTCGTGCTGGACGCCCTGACCGGCGACGGCGGCTCGGTGGGCGGGGTCGCTGGCCGGGATCGTCGGCGACGGACGGGGTGCTGCGGGTCGGCACGGTGACCGCGGCCGCGGTCGTGCTGGCCACCGGCGGCTTCGGCCAGGCCTACGCGACCACCACCAGCCCGGCCGGGCTGACCGGCGACGGCCTGGCCCTGGCCGCCCGGGCCGGCGCGGAACTGCGGGACGTCGAGTTCGTGCAATTCCATCCGACGGTGCTGTGGCAGGACGGGGCCCGCGGTCAGTGCCCCCTGATCACCGAGGCGCTGCGCGGAGCCGGCGCGGTGCTGGTGGACGCGGCGGGGCGGCCGGTCATGGCCGGGCGTCATCCGCTCGGCGACCTGGCCCCGCGGGACGTCGTGTCGGCGGCCATGCAGCAGCGGATGGCCCAGTGCGCCAGCAGTGCAGTCCGCACGCGAGCAGCAGCGCGGGACGGCCCGGACGACCATCTGTGGCTGGACGCCACCACGGTGGGCCGCGCCGTGCTGGACCGGGATTTCCCCACCGTGGTCCGGCTGTGCCGGGCGCGCGGGATCGACCCGGCGGCCGAGCCGATCCCGGTCGCGCCCGGCGCGCACTACGCCTGCGGCGGCATCCGGGCCGGCCTGGACGGGCGGACCTCGCTCCCCGGGCTGTACGCGGTGGGGGAGGCCGCCTCGACCGGGGTGCACGGGGCCAACCGGCTGGCCTCCAATTCCCTGACCGAGGCCCTGATCACCGGACGGCGCACCGGGGAACTGCTGGGGCGGGATCTGCCGCGAGCCGCCGGCCTGGCTGCGGCTGCCTCCGGCCGGCCCGGGGGCGAACCCCGCGGTCCGGCCGGTCCTGGCCGCGGCCATGTCCCGGCACGCCGGGGTGGTCCGTGATCACGAGGGCCTGGAAGGCCTCCGGCAGACGCTGGCGCAGGCCCGGCCCGCCGCCGGGCGGCTGGACCTGGCCACCGTCGAGGCGACCAGCCTGCACGTGGTCTCGGTCCTGGTCACGACGGCCGCCCTGGCCCGCACGGAGAGCCGGGGGTGCCACCGGTGGCGGGATGCGCCGCTGGCCACGCCGGACAGCCGGGCCCGGCACACGGTGGTCCGCGCGGAGGACGGCCAGCGGCCGAAGGCCGGGGCCGTCCAGGCGGGAGTGGGGGCCGGCGGATGACCGGGAACGTGCGACGTCACCAGGCGTTTGCTGGCCGCGGGACTGGATCCCGGGGAGGTCGGGCGGCTGGTACGCGGCGCGCTCGATGAGGATCTCCGCTACGGTCCCGACGTCACCTCGGCCGCGACCGCGGCGCCGGGCGCCCGGGCGGTGGCCGGGGTCGTGGCCCGGCAGCCGGGCGTGCTGGCGGGCCTCCCGGTCGCCCTGGCCGTGCTCGACGCGGCTGGCCTCGGGCCGAGGCGGCGCAGCCGCGCCGCGCGGACGGGGACCGGATCGGCGAGGGCTGCGAGGTGCTGCGGATCGGGGCCCCGCTACGGGAACTGCTCGGCGCCGAACGGACCCTGCTCAACTTCCTCACCCACCTGTCGGGCATCGCCACGGCCACCCGGGCGTGGGCGGACGCGCTGGCCGGCACCGGATGCGCCGTCCGTGACACCCGCAAGACCACGCCCGGGCTGCGCCAGCTGGAGAAGTACGCCGTGCGCTGCGGCGGCGGCCGCGAATCACCGGATGGGACTCGGCGACGCCGCGCTGATCAAGGACAACCACGTGGCGGCGGCCGGCGGCGTCGCGGCGGCGATCGCGGCCGTGCGCGCCGCCGCGCCCGCCGTGGCCCTGGAGGTGGAGTGCGACACCCTGGCCCAGGTCCGGGAGGCCCTGGACGCCGGCGCGGCGCTCATCCTGCTCGACAACATGGGGCTGGCCGCGCTGCGCGCCGCCGTGGCCCTGGCCAGCAGGTACCCGGGGACCCAGCTGGAAGCCAGCGGCGGGCTACGGCTGGAGCAGGCCAGGGCGGTCGCGGAGACCGGCGTCGACTTCGTCTCCGTCGGCGCTCTCACCCATTCGAGTCCCGCGCTCGACCTGGGGCTGGACCTGCTGGGCGGCTGACCGTTGGGCCGCATCCGGCCGGTGGGCGGCTCTGCGGCGCTGGTGGGCGGCAGCTGGCCGGCGGGATCTCGCCCCGGCCCGCGGCCGTGTTGAGGTGCGACTCGGCATCCCGCAGGGTGTTCAGCTGCCCGCCGGCGGTCCAGTACTTACGGCCGGCGACCAGGAGATCCTCGGCCGGGAACTTCGTGATCAGCTCGCAGCCGTCCGCGGTGACGACGAGTTCCTCCTCGATCCGGGCCGCCGACCAGCCGTCACTGCCCGGCCAGTAGGTCTCCAGGGCGAAGACCATGCCTTCCTCCAGCGTTTCCGGATGGTCCAGGGACACCAGCCGGCTGAAGATCGGTTTTTCCCAGATCGACAGCCCGACGCCGGAGCTGGAAGGTCTCTGCGACTGGGTCGTGGTCTTCTCCTCCGGCCAGGT
>CAVUKT010000051.1:0-208615 GCA_963742055.1 uncultured Actinomycetes bacterium
GGCGCGCGGAGCGCGGCGCGAGACGGCGAGCACCGCAGAGGCCGGTTCCGCCGCGGCCGGCTGACCCGCCCGCCGGGCCGGGCGCGGCGGCCGCTCCCAGGCCGTGCCTGCGGCCGCTAGGCATGGCCAGGGAAGCCTGTTAGCTTGCCGCTAGCAACTGCTTTGCCTCTGGCAACTATCAGCGAGGGGAGAGCCGCGTGGGCGAGTCGGCGAACGGCCAGATACCGGCTGCAGGCGCGCGGAGACCGCTACAAGTGGGTGGCGCTGTCCAACACCACGCTGGGCATGCTCGCCGCGACGGTCAACGCGTCGATCGTCATCATCTCGCTGCCCGCCATCTTCCGCGGCATCCAGCTCAACCCGCTGACCCCCGGCAACGTGAGCTACCTGCTCTGGATGCTGATGGGGTACCTGGTGGTGTCCGCGGTGCTGGTGGTGACGCTGGGCCGGCTCGGCGACATCTACGGCCGGGTCCGGATGTACAACCTGGGCTTCACCGTGTTCGCGCTCGGCGCGCTGGCCCTGCCGTTCGACCCGCTGTATCGGGCCGGGCGGCGCGCTGTGGCTGATCGGCTGGCGGGTGGTGCAGGCGACCGGCGGGGCCATGCTGATGGCCAACTCCCCCGCCATCCTGACCGACGCGTTCCCGGCCGACCAGCGCGGCACGGCGATGGGCATCAACCAGGTGGCGGGCATCTCCGGCACGTTCATCGGGCTGATCCTGGGCGGCATCCTGGCCGCGGTGGACTGGCGGCTGGTGTTCATCGTGTCGGTGCCGATCGGCGTCGGCGGGGCCATCTGGTCCTACCTGAGCCTGCGCGAGCGGGGATCAGGACCAGGTCCCGGATCGACTGGCTGGGCAACGTCGACGTTCGCGGCTCGGCCTGATCGGGCTGCTCACCGGGATCACCTACGGCATCCAGCCCTACGGCGGGCACGTGATGGGCTGGACCAGCCCGGTCGTGCTGACCGGCCTGATCGGCGGCGTCGGTGCTGCTGGTCGCGTTCTGCTTCATCGAACTGCGGGTGGAAAGCCCCATGTTCGACCTGCGGCTGCTGCGGATCCGGGCGTTCGCGGCGGGCAACGCGGCCACCCTGCTGGCCTCGATCGCCCGCGGCGGCCTGCAGTTCATGCTGATCATCTGGCTGCAGGGCATCTGGCTGCATCCTGCACGGCTACAACTACAAGGACACCCCGCTGTGGTCGGGCATCTACCTGCTCCCGCTCACCTTCGGGTTCATCGTGGCCGGGCCGATCTCCGGCTGGCTGTCGGACCGGCACGGGGCCCGCTGGCTCGCGTCCGGCGGCCTGCTGGTCTCCGCGGCCGCGTTCGGCGGCCTGCTGCTGATCCCCACCGACTTCCAGCTACTGGCGTTCGGCGACGCTCATCTTCGTGGCCGGCGCGGGCATGGGCCTGTTCTCCGCGCCCAACGCGGCCGCGATCATGAGCAGCGTGCCCGCGCCGGCAGCGCGGCGCCGCGTCCGGCATGCTGGCCACCTTCCAGAACTCCGGGTTCGTGCTGTCCATCGGCATCTTCTTCTCGCTGATGATCGTCGGGCCTGTCCAGCACGCTGCCGACCACGCTGACCAGGGGCCTGATGTCCCAGGGCGTGCCCGCGGCGCTGGCCCATCAGGTCGGCCAGACCCCGCCGGTGGCGAGCCTGTTCGCCACGTTCCTGGGCTACAACCCGATCCATGAGCTGCTCGGCCCGACCGGCGTGCTGGCCCACCTGCCCAGCCACAACGTGGCCATGCTGACCGGCAAGCAGTTCTTCCCGCTGCTGATCGCCGGGCCGTTCCACCACGGGCTGGTCATCGTGTTCAGCATGGCCATCACCGTGCTGGTCATCGCGGCGGGCGCGTCACTGCTGCGCGGCGGCCGCTACGTGTACGACGAGCGCCGCTCGCAGCCGCCGCCCAGGAGACCCCGGCCCAGGGAGCGCCATCGGCGGCGCAGAACGCACCGACGCTGACGGGTGCGGGTCGCGGCGCGACCCGGTAGCCGGGGGCCCGGCGGCAAATATAGTTAGCTCTGTGAACGATATAGGAGTGCTCGCGCGAGCCTGAGCAGGCCGCGCTGCGGGCCGAGGCGGCCGAGCTGCTGGCCGCCATCAGCGCGGTCCGGCGGACCAGCCGCCGCGCCGTCCGGCACGCCTGGGCCACCGAGCCGCTGCCCACCGCGCAGAGCGAGCTGCTCCGGCTGATCGCCTCCCGGCCGGGCATCTGCGTCGCGGACGCCGCACACGACCTGCGGCTGGCCCCGAACACGGTCAGCACCCTGGTGGGGCGCCTGGCCGAGCAGGACCTGCTGCGCCGCGAACGATCGCTGCCGGACAGCCGGTCGGTCCGGCTCACCATCACCGAGAAGGCCCGCCGGCGGCTCGCGGAGTGGCGCGACCTGCGGGCCGAGCTGGCCAGCGAGGTCCTGGCCACGCTGCCCGAGGCCGACCGGCGCGCGCTGGCCGGCGCGATCCCAGCCCTGGTCCGCCTGGCCGGAGACGGATGGAGCCCGAGAGGATGGAGCACCGATGAGCCCAGAACCCGGCGGGGCCCTGACCTTCGGGGCAGACTCGGGGCCCAGCCCAGCCCGCCCGCGGGGGCGCGGCGGCTCTCGCCGTGGCCGGGCCCGCGGTCAGCTGCGCCGGCGTCACCTACCGGTTCGGTGACCACGTCGCGGTGGACCACGTGGACCTGACCATCCAGCCCGGCGAGACCTTCGGCCTGCTCGGCCCCAACGGGGCGGGCAAGACGACCACGATCCGCATGCTGGTCACGCTGCTCAAGCCGATGGACGGCCGGATCAGCGTGTTCGGCGCGGACGCCGCCGCCCAGCCCATGCGGGTCCGCCGGATGATCGGCTACGTACCGCAGCTGCTGTCCGCCGACGGGTCGCTGACCGGCCGGGAGAACGTGGAGCTGTTCGCCCGGCTGTTCGACGTGCCGCGCAGCCGCCGGCGGGCGCTGGTGGAGGAGGCGCTGGCCGCGATGGGCCTGACCGAGCCGGCCGGGCGCCTGGTGAAGACCTACTCCGGCGGCATGGTGCGGCGGCTGGAACTCGCCCAGGCGCTGGTCAACGCGCCCCGGCTGCTGGTGCTGGACGAGCCCACGGTGGGCCTGGACCCGATCGCCCGCTCGGACGTCTGGGACCACATCACCCGGCTGCGCGAGCGGGCCGGGATGACGGTGCTGATGACCACGCATCACATGGAAGAAGCCGACCTGTACTGCGACCGCGTCTCGCTCATGCACAGCGGCCGGGTGCAGGCCACCGACAGCCCGGCGAACCTGAAGGCCCTGCTCGGGCCGGACGCCTCGCTGGACGAGGTGTTCCGCCACTTCACCGGCGGGACGCTGGACGAGGACACCGAGAAGGGAGGCATCCGTGACGTCCGTCGCGCCCGGCGCACCGCCCGCCGTCTCGGTTGACTATGGTCCCGCGCCCAGCGCGCGGGTGGGCCTGGCGCCAGCTGGCCAGCCGGATGGTCACGCTGTGCTGGGTCGAGCTGCGCAAGCTGCGGCACGACCGCACGGAGCTGTACACCCGGGCCATCCAGCCGGCGCTCTGGCTGATCATCTTCGGCGAGACGTTCAACAGGATCCATGCCATCCGGACGCCGAACGGAATCTCCTATCTCGCCTACCTCGCGCCCGGGATCCTGGCCCAGTCGGCACTGTTCGTGTCGATCTTCTACGGCATCCAGATCATCTGGGAACGGGACGCGGGGGTGCTGGCCAAGCTCATGGTGACGCCCACCCCCCGGTCCGCGCTGATCACCGGCAAGGCGTTCGCGGCCGGGGTGCGGTCGATCGTCCAGGCCGCGGCGGTGGTGGTGCTGTCGGCCATCCTCGGCGTCGCGCTGACCCACAACCCGCTGAAACTGCTGGCCACCGCGTTCGTGGTGGTGCTGGGCTCGGCGTTCTTCTCCTGCCTGTCGATGTCGATCGCGGGCGTGGCGCTGAACCGGGACCGGCTGATGGGTATCGGGCAGGCGATCACCATGCCGCTGTTCTTCAGCTCCAACGCGCTGTACCCGACCGCCCTGATGCCGGGCTGGCTGCAGGCGATCAGCAAGGTCAACCCGCTGTCCTACGAGGTGGACGCGCTGCGCGGGCTGCTCATCGGGGTGCCGACCAACCTGGCGCTGGACGTGGCCGTGCTGGTGGTCGCCGCCGTCGCGGGCGTGGTCGTGGCCTCGGCCCTGCTCCCCCGCCTGGCCAAGTAGCCGGCCGCCCGGCAGCGGGGATCCCGCTGCCGGGCGGGCGCTCGCTGGGCGGCGCGGCAGCGGGCGCTGCCGGTCAGTCGGGTGGCTCGGCGACCGGGCCCTCGGGCGGCTCGGGCGATCCGGCCCAGCACGGCCCGCAGCAGCGTCTCGGCCGCGTCCGCCGCGGCCCGGGCGGTGACCGCGTTGGTGTGGGCCCGGTCCAGGTTGCCGAGCGCGATGCAGTCGAAGGCGACCTGGGCGTCGTGCACCGCCAGCTCGAGCTGGCGGGACGCCTCGTCCAGGCTGATCGCCTGCTCATCGCTGTTCGGGATCCTCATGGCCTGCTCGTCGCTGCCTGGGATGCTCACGGACATCTCCCTCCTGCCCCGGACCCGATCCCGGGGGCCCGGGAGGTCGCTCCCCGGGCTAGCACCGGGATGGGACACCTTTACCCGGGCGCAGGCCGGCCATGCAACCGCAGCCGCAGTGACTGCCGGCCCGGATCTACCATGAAACGACACCACCACCAGCCACGAGGACGAAGACACGATGCCCGAGTTCGCGTACACCGACCTGCTCCCCCTGGGCCCGGACGCCACCGAGTACCGCCTGCTGACCGCGGACGGGATCACCAAGCGCCACGCGTTCGGCCGGGACTTCCTCGAGGTGGACCCGGAGGTGCTCACGCTGGTCGCCCGCGAGGGCATGCGGGATATCGCGCACCTGCTGCGGCCCGGGCACCTGCGCCAGCTGCGGGCCATCCTGGACGATCCGGAGGCCAGCCGCAACGACCGGTTCGTGGCCATGGACCTGCTGAAGAACGCGTGCATCGCGGCCGGCGGGGTGCTGCCCATGTGCCAGGACACCGGGACCGCGATCGTGATGGGCAAGCGCGGCGGGCAGGTGCTCACCGACGGCCGGGATGAGGAGCACCTCAGCCGGGGCATCTACGAGGCCTACACCCAGCTGAACCTGCGCTACTCGCAGCTGGCCCCGCTGTCGATGTTCGAGGAGCGGAACACCGGCACGAACCTGCCGGCCCAGGTCGAGGTGTACGCCACCGCCGGCCAGGAGTACAAGTTCCTGCTCATGGCCAAGGGCGGCGGGTCGGCCAACAAGTCCTTCCTCTACCAGCAGACCAAGGCGGTGCTGAACCCGGCCGGGCTGCACGCCTTCCTGGAGGAGAAGATCCGCTCCCTGGGCACCGCCGCCTGCCCGCCGTACCACCTGGCCATCGTGGTCGGCGGCACCAGCGCCGAGTACGCGCTGAAGACCGCCAAGTACGCCTCCGCCCGGTACCTGGACACGCTGCCGGCCGGCGGATCGCCCGCCGGGCACGGGTTCCGCGACCCGGAACTGGAGCAGGAGGTACTCGAGATCACCCGGAAGATCGGCATCGGCGCCCAGTTCGGCGGCAAGTACTTCTGCCACGACGTGCGGGTGATCCGGCTGCCCCGGCACGGCGCGTCCTGCCCGGTGGCCATCGCGGTGTCGTGTTCCGCCGACCGGCAGGCGCTGGCCAAGATCACGCCGGAAGGCGTGTACCTGGAGCGGCTGGAAACCGACCCCGCGCAGTACCTGCCGGACACCAGCGAGGACGATCTCGCGGACGACGTGGTCCGCATCGACCTGAACCGGCCGATGAGCGAGATCCGCGCGGAACTGACCAAGTACCCGGTCGCGACCCGCCTGTCGCTGACCGGGCCGCTGGTCGTCGCGCGCGACATCGCCCACGCCAAGATCGCCGAACGGCTGGCGGCGGGTGAGCCGATGCCCCGGTACCTGGCTGATCATCCGGTGTATTACGCCGGTCCGGCCAAGACCCCCGAGGGATACGCCTCGGGCTCGTTCGGCCCGACGACGGCCGGCCGGATGGATTCCTACGTGGACCAGTTCCAGGCCGCGGGCGGGTCGCTGGTCATGCTGGCCAAGGGGAACCGCTCACCGGCGGTCACCGCGGCCTGCCGCGAGCACGGCGGGTTCTACCTGGGCTCGATCGGCGGCGCGGCGGCCAAGCTGGCCCAGGACTGCATCACCAAGGTCGAGGTCCTCGAGTACCCGGAGCTCGGCATGGAGGCGGTCTGGCGCATCGAGGTCCGCGACTTCCCCGCGTTCATCATCGTGGACGACAAGGGCAACGACTTCTTCGCCGAGGAGCCGCAGCCGCCGCTGCTCACCATCGGCACCCGGTAGCCGGCGGCCGCCCGGCCCGGGCGCCGGCGGCGTGCACACGGCCTGCGACCAGGGCAGGTCGGCCTGGTAACGGCCCGGTGACGGCCAGGTGACGGCCGGGTGACGGCCAGGGAAATCCTGGCGCGACACACGTGTTATTCTCACCCGCTTCACAGGAATCCCGGTGGATCGCGCGTGTATCGTCCCTTGTCATGCACGTTGCGGCCAGCACGGGGCGGATGGTCGCGGGGCGTTACCTCCTGCAGAACACCATCGGCCGCGGGGCCATGGGCACCGTCTGGCGAGCCCGGGATACCGTCCTGGCCCGTGACGTCGCGGTCAAGGAGGTACGGCTCCGTGGCCCGGTGACCGCGGGCTCGGTGATGACCGAGGAAACCCGGGTCCTCTACCAGCGCACCCTGCGCGAGGCGCGCACCGCGGCGCGGCTGAACCATCCCGCGGTGGTCACCATCTTCGACGTGGTCGAGGCCGACGGCAGCCCGTGGATCGTGATGGAACTGGTCCAGGCCCGGTCCCTGGACCAGGTGCTCACCGAGGACGGGCCGCTGCGCCCGCAGCAGGCCGCCGATCTCGGCCTGCGGGTGCTCGGCGCGCTCGCCTGCGCGCACGCGGCGGGCATCCTGCATCGCGACGTGAAGCCGAGCAACGTGCTGCTCGGGCCGGACGGCCGGGCCGTGCTGACCGACTTCGGCATCGCCACCCTCGAGGGCGACAGCGGCCTCACCCAGGCCGGGATGGTGATGGGCACCCCCGGCTTCACCGCGCCAGAACGGATCCGGGGCGACGCCGGCCAGCCCGGCCTCTGACCTGTGGTCGCTGGGAGCGACCTTGTACGCCGCGGTGGAAGGGCGCGGGCCTTTCGACGACCGGGGCAACTCCATCGCGATCCTGGCCGCGATCGCCAACGAGGAACCGCCGCGGCCCCGGTCGGCCGGCCCGCTGCGCCACGTCATCGAGGCCCTGCTGCACCGGAATCCGCAGGCCCGGCCGGACGCCGCCGCGGTCAGCCGCCTGCTGGCCGCGGCCGGGACCAGCGCCGCCCGGAGCAGCGCCGCCCGGAACGGCGCGGCCCGGAACGGTGCCGCCCGGACGCAGTGCCGCCGGAACCGGTGCCGGCCGGGACCAACGGCGCGGCCGGGACCGGCACCCCCGGGACGCCGGGCGGCGGCCCGGCGAGGCGCTGCTGACCGCCCCGCTGGGCCTGGCCATGCCCGGGCCGCAGGCCCGGCCCCGGCGAGCGGCAGCCTGGCCTGGGGCCAGCCGGCCGGACGCCCTGGCCGGACGGCCAGCTGGCGCCGGACTGCGGCCGAGCCCGCTGGCCCGGAGACCGCGCCGGACCTGGCGCCGCGACTGGCGCCGGTGGCCGCCCGCCGGAGCCCGCCGCTCCGGCGGCCCGGCACGGCCGCGCGGACCGCAGCCCGGCCGGCCCGCGGCACCGGCGGCCCGCAGCTGCCGCGCCAGGCGGCCGGACCACTGGCCGGGCGTCATGGCGCCCCGGCGCCGGGACTGCGGCGGGGCTGGCCGCCGACCTCGCGGCGATGCTCCCGCGCGGCCGCCGCGGGCTGCTGGTCATCCTGGGCGCCGTGGCCATCGTGGCGGCGGGCATCCTGGCCGGGATGCTCCTGACCAGCGGGGGCAGCGGTTCCGGGTCCCCGGCCGCGGCCGCGGCCCCGGCCGGATCCGCGGCCGGTTTCACCATGACGGTCCCCGCCGGGTGGCAGACGGCCCAGCAGGGCGCCAGCACCAGATTCTCCAGCCCGGCGGGCGACGTGTCGATCCTGGTCACGCCGGCCTCGGCGGGCGGTGCGCAGGGTCTCGGCCAGGCCCGCCAGCTGCTGGCCCAGGCCTGAAGCAGGGCAGGTTCCCCGGCTACCAGGCGATCGGCGGGCGGCGCTTCTCGTTCACTGGCGGGGCCGGGATGGCCTGGCAATTCACCTGGCAGCCCGCCAGCGGAAGGCGGCGGGAGGTGCGGGACATCGCGTTCCGGGCCGCCGCCCGCAGCTGGCGGCCGCGCCTACCTGGTTCAGGAATCGGCGCCCGTCGTGGCGTGGGCCGCCAGCCAGCCGGAGTTCAGGCAGGCGCTGAGCACGTTCCGGGCCGGCTCATGACGCTGGCGGCCTCCCCCACGGTAGGCAGGCCGCCAGCGCTGGGACGGCAGCTACGCCGGGTCAGTATCCGACGTAGGACCCGCCCTGCCGGACGTTCACGACTCCGGGGATGTTGTTCATGGAGCCGTACCGGCTGATCGCGTAGCGGAAGGCCGCGATCATGTTGTCCACCGGGTTCCAGATGTTGTGGTGCCCGGGCAGCGCGTAGGCGTGGAACGTCGGGCCGATCACCTGGGCGATGCCCTCGGACGGGTGGCCCGCCGCGGCGTTGGAGTCCCAGCCGTTGTACGCGTGGGGATTAGCCCCTGACTCGTGCTTCACCACGATGTAGGCCGCGTTCGTGCTGAGCCGCCCGCGGGATACCCCGTGCTGCTCCAGCGCGTGCTCGGCGGCGCAGATCCACCAGTGCAGGGTGGATGTCGCGCACGGCCCGGTGTGCCTGGTGCGCGTGGCCAGGTGGCGCCCGATGTGCGCGCGCCATCGGCCGCGGTGTGCCCGCGGTGCGCCGGCGGTGCGCTGGCTCCGGGCAGTGGCCTGGCGGTGCCGCGATGCCTCCCGGACCGGGCGCGGTCACCGGCCAGGGCGGCCGCGGCGGCCAGGCCGGAGGCCAGGATGGCCCGGCCGGTGGCGGTCACCGGAGATACGCCGGCGGCCAGCTGCGGGCGGCGGAACCGCCTCCGGCCCGGCCGCTGGCCCGCTGGTCCGGGGAGATCTGGGCCAGCGGGAGTGTGCCGGTGCCGCTGTGCGCGGTCAGGGCCGGCGTGCGGGGCGCAGGCGTGGCGACCCGGGGCCGCCGGGGGTGGCGGTGGCCAGGCCTACGGCGGCCAGTGCGGCCGCCGCAACGGTCGTCCCAGCGACCGCGAACGTGAGACGTGCGGGCTTTCGGTAGGCATTACGAAACGGGGGTGTCCTGGGGATGGACAAGATTGACCTTCGATCGGGCGCACGACTGTGCGCTCGGCTTCCACCCGGGGGGCACTGCGGAGCACAACGAAGGGTGCCAGGCAGCGGCGTGCCGATGTGCCGCGGGTCAGGGCGGCGGGTTGCGGGGGGAGCAACCATCTGCACGCCCGGGTGCTTTCCGGTCACCCACGATGCCCAATAACGGGCAATTAGTTCTGCCCGAAACCACAAAAAGAACACTATGACCTAACACACACCCGGCGGCATTTTGCTCGAATAAATATTCGATTTAGTGCTCTTGAGCCATGCACTCTTGCCGACTCTCAGGCTAGCCGAAGCACGTCGTGTGATGCGCATCACAAAATAACACTGAGTAGTTAGAATTGCTACTCAGAGTAGGAGATTTAGGCCATCCGATAAGGCCAGGGACAGTCCGAACCTGAGGACAGCAAATCAAGCAGTAAGTAGTAACTGATTTACAGCAAGTAATAGCCAGGGATGCCGGCACATATCAGCTGCCGAAAGGCGGCGATAACAGCCTGTTACTTAGTAGTAACCGTGTGCTTGCCAGAACGACCACGCGCTGCACGGGTCGCCATAGCGTTCCTGGATGTATCCCAGCCCCCACTTGATCTGGGTGGCCGGATTCGTCATCCAGTCCGCGCCCGCCGTGGCCATCTTGTCGCCGGGCAGGGCCTGCGGAATGCCGTAAGCGCCGCTGGCATTCTCGGCGTTGTACCGCCAGCCGCTCTCCCGGGTGTAGATGTTGTTCAGGCAGCTGAAATACGTGCCGGGGCTCCAGCCGAACGACGAGAGCATGTTGTACGCGATGCTCTGGGCCGTGCCGGGGTCAGGAGGCGGCGCAGCCGCCATGGTGGAGCCCGTGCCTCCCGAGGTACCCCCGGCCCCCTGCAGGGGCTGTGCGGCGACTTTGGGGGCGCCGATGAGGTGCATGGTGTGCGAGGCGGCGGACAGGACGATCATCTGCTGCCGCTGCTGCTCGAGCACGGCCACGGCCTGGCTGCTGGACACGGCCGCGGCGGCGATGGCCGCCCCGGAATCAGGCACATTGCCAGGCCGCACAACCACCAGGTAGCCCGCAATGGCGATCCCGGTGACCGCGGTAACCGCGGTAGCGGTGACGGGCAACAAAACGCCATTACGGCGTCCCGCCCGTCGTTTTCCGGGGCTTCGCCTCCGGTGTTCTGACAAGGCTGTCCTTCCGTGGGCCGAACTCCTGGGCGAGACACCCGGGAGCAGACCGCTGCGCCTGCGGGCAGCGCGTGGTCCGGTTCTTCCTGCCAATACCAGCCGCAGAAACTAACTCACCGAGAAGGCGCTTGGCGGAAGGCCTTGAACCATCGGCGCTACCTTGCCAGAGGCGAGGGAGGGGTCTGCAACCGCTTCCGCTGAAAAAGTTGTGACGGCTGGGCAACCAGCAATGTGGGGTAGATCACAAATTGACAACACGTACCGTAACAATTACCTGCTGTAAGGGACAGGCAAGTTGTGGTCACTGCCTTCGCCGCCGGCCGTGGCGACGACACGCTGCGTGTCGTCCCGGAAGCAGAGGTTCCCGGGGTTTTGTCCAGCGCCCGGCCCGCCGCTGGCGGGACGGCCCCACGGGGGCCGCCCGCCAGGGAGCGGCTAGCAGTCGTGCCTGGCCTCAGCGGCACAAAGGAGGCCAGCCCGTTACATGTGGGCGGGGTTCTGGCCCTTCTTGGGCTTGGCCGGGGCCACCGGGTTCGTGGCTCCGGCCGGGCCGGTCATCGCGGTGACCGCCTGCTGGGTGGCGTTGAAGGTCGCGGCGGTGGCCGCGCCGTTCCCGTCGAGGGTGACCGTCACCGGGTTCGCCAGCCCGAAGTTCTGGCAGTTGAGGTTGGTGAAGGACATGTTCAGCCGGTTGGCCATGAAGGTGAACAGGTTGTTGCCCACCGCCGGGACCGGCGAGGTGCCGGTGGCCAGCAGGGTCTGGTTGTTCTGCAGGAACAGGCTCTGGACGTTGACCATGTTCTGGCAGTAGTTCGCCGGGGCTGTCGGCGGTCTGCGGTCGCAGCCGAGACCGGCGCTGGTCCAGGCTGGTCCGGTACAGGTTGGTCTTCGCTGGCTGAAGGCGTCGTTGACCAGGACCATCTCGTCGTTCTCCGGCACCAGCGCGACGGGCGCCGCCTGGTTCTTGGCTGCGGAGATCTCGTCGAGCGCCTGCGAGGTGCCGGGCGTGCCCGCCCGTTGGTCAGGTCCGGCGCCTCGAACGGCGTGCAGCCGATCGTCGGGTCGAGGAAGGAGTCAGCAGCTCGTTGTCACTTCCGTTGACGATCGGGGTGGCACCGGCCAGGGCGGCCACGTTGGCCGCGTTGTCCTGCGCGGTCTGGCCGTTCGCGTTGAGCAGGTACTGTCGTGGTGACGTTGTCGCTGGGGTCCTGGTCGATCACGTCGAAGTTGCGCGTGGTCAGGCACGGCTGGCCAGTCTTCGTCGCGGTGCCCAGCGGCGGTATCGACGAGCAGGCCGGCCGCCTTGGCCCGTTGGCCACGGCCTGGAAGAACTGGGTGCCGTTGCAGAACGACACCTGGCCGAAGATCGACCCGGCGAGCCCGTTGACGCAGCGGCCCTGGGCCAGCGCGGTACCGGTGGCGCCGACCTGGGTCAGGTTGGTGCCGTTGAAGCCGAAGTCGATGGTGACGATGGCCCCGGCGGGCAGCGTCGGCACGACCGGCGCGGCCGCGGGCGTGGTGCCCTGGGTGATGACCAAGGGCTCGTACACGCTCAGTGCCCCCGTGGCCGGGTTCAGGATCGTCGCCTGCACGAACGCGCCCAGGTTGGCGTTGTTGACCATGGTGCAGCCAGACGCCGCGGGGTCGTCCCGTCCGGTCCCGGTCAGCTGGTAGGGCGTGGACAGGCCCTGCGCGGTCAGCGGGTTGGCCGGGACGATGATGTCGCAGGACACGTTGGCCGCGGCGGCGCGCGTCGCGGTGGCCGTCGGCGTGGCGGTCGCCGCGGTGGTCCCGGTCGCCGTGGGGCAGATCGTCGGCGTGGCCGACGCTGTCGCCGCGCGGTCGGTGGCCGCCGTGGTCGCCGGAGCCGTCGCCGCGGCAGTCGCGGTCGCGGCGGTGGCCGGCGCGGTCGCGACCGGCGCGGCCGCGGTCCCGCTCGGGGTGGGCGCCACGGTCGCGGCGGCGGCCGGCGTGGCTGCGGCCGCGGGCGGCGGCGGCTGCGGTCCCGGCGGCTGCGGTGGCCCCGGCGCGCCGTGCTGGCCGCCGACGGCGTGGCGCAGGCTCCGGCCACGCTGGCCGCGTTACTAGCGCCGAACACGCTGCCCACGTTCGGGATCAGCAACGCCCCGCCGACCCCGCCCACCACAGCCACGGCCCCGACTATCGCAAGGAGCCGGGTCCGTGACCGCGGCTCAAACTCGCGATCATGATTAAACACTCTGCTTCGATACGACACGACACCGTTCCCTTTAATCGGGTATCGCTCCCGGGCGATCACAGTAGTACTGCTGTTGTGCCGCGGATACAGAATCATGCTTTTTAAAGTTTTGGCTGGCATGCGGTCCTCCTCCAAGTCAGAGGGAAAGCAACGTATCCGCAGCTCAGAGGGGTCAGATGCTGGAAAAGGGACTAAGTAGCGAGACGCGGGGCAGCTGACCGTAATGCCTCTGTAAGAAATGGCCTCAAAGAGGAACCTAAGGCCAGGTAAATCACGGATAATCCCCGGGTCAAGAATAGTGCAGTAGGCTCCGCCGGCCAGGCCACCTCGCCGTACGGCGCACTGTGCGGCCAGCTCACCGGCCTGGTACTAAGCCCGCCGCGGTCACGCCAAGCCACTACGCCCGGGTTGACGCAGCGATGGCAGGCATCAGCGCCTAAGGCCAGGCTACACTCGCCGGTACCAACTGCGTCCCAGCCGACTCAGCGTGAATGCGCGGCCTGGATCCGCTTGGCCACCGCGAGGGCCTGGTTGATGGGAACCGCGAAGCCGGTGTGGTGCAGTCCGCTGCCCGCCCCAGCCACATTGATCCCGATAGCCTGGCCGGACAGGTTCACCAGCGGCCCGCCCGTCTCCTCCCCGGCCACCACCCGGGCCGTGGACACCAGCAGGCCGGTGAGCCGCTGGCCGCCGTCGGCCACCGCGCCCGCGCCGCTGGTGAGGTTCCCGATGTCCAGCGTGAAGGTTTTGGTCAGCCCGGCGCTGCCGACGGCGGTGACCGCATCCCCCCGGCTGAGGTACCGGGAGTTTCCGACCGCGATCGGCCTGAACGCCGGGCCACCCAGGATCTGCAGCAGCGCCCAGGTCGTGAGCGGGGTCCGTGCCCACCAGCCGGGCGGGGAAGGACCGGCCGGACAGCACCACGCGCACCGTCACCCGGCGCGCGCCCTGGAGGGCCTGCTGGCTGGTCAGCACGAGCCCAGAGGGGGTAAGGATGACCCCCGCGCCAGCCGGCGTGCCGTGCGGCGTCACGACGTGCACCAGGCCCGGTGCGGCCGACTGCAGGATGTTCGCCTGGTTGTCCGCGCCGGTCCCGTCGTCGTCCTCGACGAACGCCTTGTTCTGCCGGGGCGGGCTGGGGATCACCGAGGACGCCTGCGCCGGGCCGGACAGGCCGCCCGCCGCAGCGAACGCCGCGAAGGCCACGACCGCGGCGGTCACGGCCGCACCGATCCCCAGGGCCAGCCGGCCCGGGCGTGGCCACCGGGTCCGGCTGTGCCTGCGCCGGCGGCCGCGGCGGCGCTCTCCGCCGGCCTCTCCGGAGCGCTCTGCGCAGGGCGCCAGGGCTCTCGCGCGGCTCTCAGGGCGCTGTCGCAGGCGCTGCGCGGCTGCGCGCCGGGCATCTCCCGCCCGGCTGCGTCATCCACCTGGGCCTGGTCATGCTCGCTGCCGTTGTCCTGCATGATGTCCTGCTCCTCAAGTCACGTCCGGGGTCACTCGGGAAACCGCGGCGAAAAAGGTGCGGTGGCCTCCCAGGACTTCTGGAGGCCACCGCACCCTGGGGTTACCCGACTGTCAGGGAAGGGTGATTACATCCCGGACGGGTTCATCAGGTGGTGGCGGCGGTTGCGGCCGATCCGCTGCCGGGGCGGGGGCATGGTCGTGCCCGTCGCACCGCTCCCGGCGGCGGTGCCGGCCGTCGCCTTCTGCTGGGTGACGTTGAACGTCGCGGCGGTGGCCGCGCCGTTCCCGTCGAGGGTGACCGTCACCGGGTCCGTCAGCCCGAAGTTCTGGCAGTTGAGGTTGGTGAAGGACATGCTCAGCCGGTTGGCCATGAAGGTCAGCAGGTTGTTGCCCGTCCCCGGGACCGGCGTGGCGCCGGTGGCCAGGAGCGCCTGGTTGTTCTGCAGGAACGGGGTCTGGACGTTGACCATGTTCTGGCAGTAGTTCGCCGGGCTGTCGGCCGCGTCGTTGGCCGCCGAGACCGGGGGCTGCCCCACGTTGGACCGGTAGAGGTTGGTCTTGGCCACGCTGAACGCGTTGTTGACCAGGACCATCTCGTCGTTCTCGGGGACCAGCGCGATCGGCGCGGTCTGGTTCTTGGCCGCGGACAGCTCGTCCAGGGCCTGCGAGGTGCTCTGCGCCCCAGCCTGGGACAGGTCTGGTGCGGTGAACGGGGTGCAGCCGAGTGTCGGGTCGAGGAAGCGTCGAGCAGCTCGTTGTCACTGCCGTTGTTGATCGGCGTGGCCCCGGCCAGGGCGGCCTGGTTGGCCGCGTTGAACTGCGCGGTCTGGCCGTTGGCGGTGAGCAGGTACGTCGTGGTGACGTTGTCGCTCTGGTCCTGGTCGATCATGTTGAAGTTGCGGGCGGTCGGGCAGGCCATCCCGGCCACCTTCGTGGACGTGCCGGTCGCCGGAACGACCAGCTTGCCCGCGGCCTCGGCCCGCTGCGCGGCCTGGAAGAACTGGGTGCCGTTGCAGAACGACACCTGGCCGAAGATGGACCCGCCCAGCCCGTTGACGCAGCGGCCCTGGGCCAGCGCGGCGCGGGTGGCGCCGACCTGGGTCAGGTTGGTGCCGTTGAAGCCGAAGTCGATGGTGACGATGGCCCCGGCGGGCAGCGTCGGCACGGCCGGCGCGGCCGCGGGCGTGGTGCCCTGCGTGATCACCAGCGGCTCGTAGATCGACAGCGCGCCGGTGGCCGGGTTGAGGATCGTCGCCTGGACGAAGGCCCCCAGGTTGCCGAAGTTGGCCATGGTGCAGCCGGACGCCGCGGGCGTCATCCCGCCTGTGCCGGTCAGCTGGTACGGCGTGGACAGGCCCTGCGCGGTCAGCGGGTTGGCCGGCACGATGATGTCGCAGGACACGTTGGCCGCGGCGGCAGCCGCGGTCGCGGTGGCCGTCGGCGTGGCGGTCGCCGCGGTGGTCCCGGTCGCCGTGGGGCAGATCGTCGGCGCGGCCGACGCTGTCGCCGCGGTCGTGGCCGCCGTGGTCGCCGCAGCAGTCGCCGCGGTGGTCGCGGCGGCGGTGGCGGTGGCGGGCGCGGTCGCGACCGGCGCGGCCACGGTCCCGCTCGGGGTGGGCGCCACGGTCGCGGCGGTGCTGGCGGGCGTGGCGGCGGCCGCGGTCCCGGCGGCTGCGGCGGTCCCGGCGGCTGGTGCTGGCCGCCGACGGCGTGGCGCAGGCTCCGGCCACGCTGGCAGCGTTACTAGCGCCGAACACGCTGCCCACGTTCGGAATCAGCAACGCCCCGCCGACCCCGCCCACCACGGCCACGGCCCCGACTATCGCAAGGAGCCGGGTCCGTGACCGCGGCTCAAACTCGCGATCATGATTAAACACTCTGCTTCGGTACGACACGACACCGTTCCCTTTAATCGGGTTATCGCTCCCGATGGGTCACAGTAGTACTGCCCTTGACCCAAGTGATACCGAATCAAAAATTTTCTGTGCTTGCCCGGCCATGCGGCCTTCCCGAAGTCAGGCGGAAGCAACGTATGGGCAGCTCAGAGCGGTCGTTGATCAAGACAGGAACGGCAGCTGTCAAGGCAAGTAGTAGTGACCGTAATAACTTTGTAAGAAATGGCGCCCGCGACCGCCCTAACGCCAGGTAATTAGCGATGACATCCGGGCGAGAATAGCGCAACAGGCCACGCCGACATGGCCGCTCCGGGCGATGCGCCGCGGGAGTCGCCGACAGACCGGTACACGGACCGCAGCGGCCCGCGGTTCACGGGATCCGCCACTTCCTGGCCCTGAGTGCGGGGCGCCAGACCATCTGCGCACATCAGCCCAGCTCAGCCCCGACCCCAACCGGCGTGGGTGCGGCACCGAGGCCCATTCGGTGAGTCCGGAAGTCACAGCCACGCCGCCTACCGCGGCGGTCCGCGGCCCCGCGAAGCGCCGCCCCGGGAGGCGGGATCGGCGCCGAGCGGTTTTCGTTGCGGCGAATTTAAGGGTTGCCCCGCAGGCACGGTTACTTGACCGAGCCGGCGGTCATGCCCGCCACCAGGAAGCGCTGGAGCAGCAGGAAGCCGACGACGATCGGCACGCTGACGGTGAGCGACGCGGCCATGATCTGGTTCCAGTAGACCTGGTTCTGGGTGGCGTAACCCTGCAGCCCGACCGCGAGGGTCCGGGTCGAGTCGTTGGTGAGCACGGAGGCGAAGAGCATCTCGCTCCAGGCGGTCATGAACGCGTAGATACCCACCGCGACGATGCCCGGGATCGCGGCCGGGATGACCACCCGGATGAACGCCCCGAGCGGCCCGGTGCCGTCCACGGTGGCCGCCTCGTCCAGCTCGCGCGGGATGGTGTCCAGGTACGCGGCCAGCATCCAGATGGCGAACGGCAGCGTGAACGTCATGTAGGTGATGATCAGGCCGGTCCGGCTGCCGTACAGGTTGATGCCGGTGTCCTGGCTGAGGTTGACGAAGATCACGAACAGCGGGAGCAGGAACAGGATGCCGGGGAACATCTGGGTGGACAGGATCGTGATCGAGAAGACCTGCCGCCCGTGGAACCGGTACCGGCTGACCGCGTACGCGGCCAGCAGCGCGACGATCACCGAGGCCACCGACGCCACCGAGCACACGATCAGGCTGTTCTCCAGGTAGGTCAGCAGCGGGATGGTCTGCCACATGTCCACGAACGGCGAGAGGGTCAGGTGGCTGGGAATCCACCGGAACGCGCCCTCGACGTCCGGGAGCGGCTTCAGCGACGCGGTGAGCATGACGTACACCGGCGCGATCGCGAACAGGCCGAGCAGGGTCAGCACGATGACCCGGGCCCACGCGGAACCAGGCTGGCTCATGCATGGCGTTCCCCCCGTCTCCCGAGCGCCAGATAAACGACCGTGACCAGCAGCAGGAACAGCAGCAGCAGCACGGACATGGCTGAGCCGGTGCCGAAGTTCCAGCTGACGAACGAGTTCTCGTAGATGTGGATGGAGATGATGTCGGCCTGGGTCGGCGGGGCCGAGCCGAACAGCGTGAACGGCACCGAGAAGTCGTTGAACGTCCACAGGAACAGGACCAGCAGCAGGACCCGGTTGACCGGCCGGATCAGCGGCAGGGTCACGTGCCGTACCTGGCCCAGGATCCCGGCGCCGTCCAGCGACGCCGCCTCGTACAGGTCGGCCGGGATGCTCTGCAGGCCCGCCGTGAGGATCAGGAACGCGAACGGCCAGGTGCGCCAGAGCTGCACGACCACCAGCGACCAGAAGCTGTCCTGCCCGATCAGCCAGAACGGCCGGGAGTGCACCAGGTGCAGGGACAGCAGCAGCTGGTTCACCATGCCGGTGTCCCGCTGCAGCATGAAGTTCCAGGTGATGACCGAGGCGAAGACCGGCAGCGCGTACGGGATGAGGAACAGGGTGCGGACCGCACCCCGGCCGCGGAAGGCCCGCTGGGTGAAGACCGCGGCGGCCATGCCGAACAGCCAGGCCACGGCGAGGACGATGAGCGGTGTAGATGATCGTGACGGTGAACGAGTGCAGCAGGGCCTAGCCCGATGGCGGAGGAGAAGTTCACCGCGACCGCGTAGTTGCTGAACCCCGCGAAGGGCGCGGCCCGCCAGTTGCTGCAGGTAGAACAAGGTCAGCTGCAGGAAGCTGATGCCCACCCCGGCCAGCATCGGGACGATGTGGATGAGCAGTTCCAGCAGTATCGCGGGGATCAGCAGGATGTACGGCAGCGATCCGCGCCGCCACCACCGCCGCTTGGGCGGTGACGGCGGCGCGGACGCGGTGACACCCTGCTCGACCCGGATGGTGTCAACCACCAGGGGTCAGCCTCCTAGCTGCTGCTGCGCCTGGCTGAGCGCCTGGCCGATCATGGCGGTGGTGACCGTCTTGCCCGGTGGCCGCGCTGGCGTACAGGTGGATGATCGCGGTGCCGACCGCGGTCTCGAACTGGCTCTCCGAGGCCACCGCGGGCATGGGCGCGGCGGTCGTGGACAGGATGCTGCGGAAGGTGGTCACGGCCGGGGTGTTGAAGGCCGGGTCGCTGTAGGCGGCCTGGACCGTGGGCAGCGAGCCGTACGTGGAGTTCAGGCTCTCCTGCTCCGGCGTGCTGGTCATGAACTTCACGAACTTCTCGCGCGGCGGACAGGTTCTTGCTGTCCTTGAAGATCGCCATGTTGATGCCCGCCACCATGCTGGTGATGTTCTTGCCGCCAGCCGGCATCGGGGAGGGCAGCGGCAGCGGCGCGACGCCGATGTCCGAGGCCTTCATGCCCAGCTTGGCCAGCGACCCGGAGGCGGTCTGCCAGAAGACCATGGCGGCCTTCCCGGTGGCGTAGTCGGTGAGCGCCTCGGTGCCCTTGGAGTACTGCGCGTCGCTCGGGTTGGCGATCTTGTCGGTCTGCATGAAGTCGATCATCTGCTTGACCGCGGCCACGTTCTGCGGGGTGTCGAACGTGGGCTTGCCCGCCGAGTCGTAGAACGAGCCGCCCTGCTGCTGGCTCAGCTCGAACGCCAGGTGGATGTTCTCCGGGATCTGGCCGGCCTCGAGGGTCAGCCCGTAGTGCCCGCCCTTGGTCAGCTTCTTGGCGTCCGCGACGAACTGCGGTCCAGGTCGCGGGCGGGCCGCTGATGCCGGCCGCGGCGAACTCGGCCTTGTTGTAGTACAGGCCGTAGGCCAGGCTGTAGAGCGGCACGGCCGTCGGCGGCTTGCCCGGCGCGCCGGTGGCCGACAGGCTGCCGGCCAGGAACCGGCTGGAGCCGCCGATCTGGTTCATGACCGACGAGGTGAAGGGCAGGAAGGCGCCGGTCGCCTGGAGCGAGGCGGACCAGGTGTTGCCGATGTTGAGGACGTCAGGGCCCTTGCCGGACACCGTGGCCGCCGTGATCTGGGTGAGCAAGGTCGTCCAGGGGATCACCTGGAACTTGACCTTGATGCCGGTCTGCTTGGTGAACTTGGCGATCTGCGGGGCCAGGACCTGCTGGTCGTCCTGCAGGCTGGTGCCCTGGTTGCTGGCCCAGTAGGTGAGCGTCGGATGGGCGGAGGAACCGGAGTTCGAACCGCTGCTGCCGCAGGCAGCGAGGGACAGGGCCGCCGCCGCGGCGGCGGCGCAGGCCAGGGTCGACAGCTTCGTCGGTCTCATGTGGTGTCCTTCCAGGGAGTCGTCGCGAGCACACCACGGGTCTCGCGCCGGGCCTCGTGCGGAATCGTGCGGTCGTGCGAAATTGTGCCGGAATCGCGGTGGTAGAGAGGAGCAGGGGCTCGGGGGATCTTTTACAGCTTCCTATAAGGCGTAAATTATGGAGCGCAGCCGGCAGTGTCAATGTCGGGGCCATCTCCGTTCCCGTTTCGTTACCTACCCGTCACTCTGTACCGGCGCCGCGACGCTCGTCGGCGGCCGGGCGAGCCGCCGGCGGCCCGCGGGGGCCGGCGCACCGACGGCGGACGCGGGGCCAGCGCAGCATCGGCTGCGAGCAGACCCACGTAGCCGCGTGCGCCAGGACGGGCGTGCGGTCCGGGTGCGGCAGCGCCGACGCGGGCACGCGCGACGCGACGGCGCGACCCATGCGCCTGCAGGACACTCCACGGCGCCGCGCACAGCGCTCGGCGCACGCTCGCACCTCCGCGCCGCGCCTCCTGGGGCCCCCGAACGGGCACCCCGCGGGCCGTCCGGCAACCGGGGCGCGACTCGCCGCTGGTCATGCGTCCGCGCCGGCTTATTCCGGGCCGTAAAATAGCGGGGTCAGCAGCCGCATCGTCGCGGTTCCTCCCTCGGTGAGGCAGGTCGATGCCCAGGCCCAGCACAACCACTGTGCGGGATCTCCGGAAGAGCAACCGGTCCCGTGCGCTGTGGCAGGTATTCCTCAACGGTCCGCTGACCCGGCAGGAGGTCGGGACGGTGGCCGGGCTCAGCCCCGCCACGGTCAGCAACCTCGTCGCGGCCCTGGTCGCGGAGGGTGTCGTGGTCGAGGTCGGCCTCGAGGACTCCAACGGCGGCCGCCCGCGCGGGCTGCTCCAGGTCAACCCGGGCTACGGCTACGTGATCGGGGTGGACGTCGGGGAGACGGCCTTCCTGGTCGAGCTCTTCGACTTCGGGCTGAACCTGCGGGCCCAGCACGCGTCGGTCACCGACATGTCCGTGCTGGATCCCGAGGACGCGGTCAGCCACATCGTCGAGGGCATCGAGTCGGTCATCGCCGAGGCGGCGGTCGAGCCCGCGCAGCATCCTCGGCGTCGGCGTGGCCGTGCCCGGCCTGGTCGAGCACCGCGGCGACGCGGTCGTGCACGGCCAGAGCGTCGGCTGGCACGCCGTCCCGCTGGAGGCGATGCTGCGCGACCGGACCGGCCTGCCGATCCTGGTCGACAACGGGGCCAAGACCCTGGGCCAGGCGGAGCGCTGGTTCGGCGCGGCCCGCGGCACCGACAACGCCGTCATCGTGCTGCTCGGCATCGGCGTGGGCACCTGCATCGTCAGCAACGGCGAGGTGTACCGGGGCGCGACGAGCAGCGCCGGCGAGTGGGGTCACACCACGGTGTGCGTGGGCGGGCGGACCTGCCGGTGCGGCGCGGACGGCTGCCTGGAGGCCTACGTGGGCGCCGGGGCCATCGCGGCCCGCTACGAGCAGCTCAAGCGGCGCCGGGTGACGATCAGCCCCGGCGAGCTGGAAGGCCGGGTCGCCGCGATCATCGCCGCGCGGGACAGCGACCGGGCCGCCGCCCAGGTCATCGACGAGACCATCACCTACCTCGGCGCGGGCATCGCCGACCTGGTCAACCTGTTCAACCCGGAGCGCGTGGTGGTGGGCGGCTGGCTCGGCCGGGCCCTGGGCGACGACCTGCTGCCCCGGATCCGTGAGGCGGCGGGCCGCCGGGCGCTGCATCTCCCGTTCAGCCGGGTCGAGATCGTCACGGCCGATCTGGGCCAGGACGCGGTCGCCCTGGGCGGCGCGACGCTGCCGATCGCCCGGCTGCTCACGGCGGGCGCGGTGGCGCCCCGGCACCCGGAGAAGCCCCGCCGGATCCGGTCGGTGGTCACCCCCGGCTGAACCCGGGCCTCCGCCGCCGGCTGCAGCCCCGGGCCCTCCGCCTGGCCGCCCGCGCCGGCCGCACCAGCCGCGCCCCGCCGCGGCGACGCCGCGCACCAGCCACCCCTCTGGCACCATCCGGGATCTCTTGACCGGACTTTACTCAAGGCTTAGCATAAGTTCTAAACTATAAAAACTTCCGGTGCCGACGGCGCCGCACATGGCCATCCCTGATGCGCAGTGAAGGAGCAGTCGGCAGTGTCCATGCGCTTCCCGCCCGGTTTCCTGTTCGGTGTGTCCACGTCCGCGTACCAGATCGAGGGCGCGGCCGATGAAGACGGCCGCGGGCCCTCGATGTGGGACACGTTCAGCGAGACGCCGGGGGCCGTCACGCACGGCGACACCGGCGCGATCGCCTGCGACCACTATCACCGGACCGACGCGGACCTGGATCTCGCGGCCGGCCTGGGCCTGAACGCCTACCGGTTCTCGATCGGCTGGCCCCGGATCGTCCCGGACGGCACCGGCGCGGTCAACCAGAAGGGCCTCGACTTCTACCGGCGCCTGGTGGACGGGCTGCGCGCCCGGGGCCTCGAGCCCATGGCCACGCTGTACCACTGGGACCTCCCGCAGCCCCTGCAGGACGCCGGCGGCTGGGTGAACCGCGACACCGTGGCCCACTTCTGTGACTACGTGCAGCTCGTGCTGGACAGCCTGGGCGACGTCGTCCCGGTCTGGGTGACGATGAACGAGGCGTTCTGCTCGGGCATGATCGGCCACCTGCAGGGCCGGCACGCGCCGGGCCTGGCCGACCTGCACTCCGCGCTGGCCGCCTCCCACCACCTGCTGCTCGCCCACGGCCTGGCCATGGGCATGATCCGGGACCGCGCCCCGCAGGCCCAGGCCGGCATCACCCACCTGCTCTCGGACATCCACGCCGCGTCGGACTCCGACGCCGACCAGGCGGCGGCCCGGCGGCTGGACGGGCACGAGAACCGCTGGTTCCTCGACCCCGTGCTGCGCGGCAGCTACCCCGCCGACATGCTCGACTGGTACCAGCGGCAGGTCCCGGTGGACTTCATCCGCGACGGCGACCTGGAGGTCATGGCCGCGCCCGCGGACTTCCTGGGCGTCAACTACTACGAGACCAAGCTCGTGGCCGAGGACACCGGCGAGCCCTACCACCAGGCCCGGGTCATCCCGGCCGCGGACTATGTGAGCGCTCCCCAGCTGACCGCGAACGGCATCGACGCCCGCCCGGCCGGCCTGGGCCGCATCCTGCGCCGGGTGCACGAGTCCACCCCGCTCCCCCTCTACATCACCGAGAACGGCGCGGCCTACCACGACTACGTCGACCCCGAGGGCGGCGTGGATGACGTGGAACGGGTCGCGTACCTGACCGATCACTTCGCCGAGACGCTGGCCGCCATCGAGGCCGGGGTGGACGTGCGCGGCTACTTCGTCTGGTCGCTGCTGGACAACTTCGAGTGGGCCGACGGGTACAGCCGCCGGTTCGGCCTGGTCTGGGTGGACTTCGGCACGCAGGCCCGCATCCCCAAGGCCAGCGCCCGCTGGTACGCCCGGCTCATCGCGGACCAGCAGGCCCCTGACCCCCGGCTCACCGGCCAGCGGCCTGTCCCCGCTGCGGCCGCGCTCCGCTGACCCGCCGCGCCTTCCGCCGCCTGTTCGCCGCAACGAAGTTCAGCCGCGGCCCACCGACACGACCAGGCTCGCGTAGTCCCGGCTGGCCTCGACGAGCACCGCGTTGCGCTGGTCGGACCCGGTCGCCCGGTCCCGGGCCTCGGCGCTGTCCCGGCCGAATTCCATGTGCCGGCCGATCAGCCGCCGCAGCCGGGTGTCCTCGGCCAGGTCGATGTACCAGACCTCGTCGAGCAGGTCCGGCACCTGCGCCCAGGGGCCCGACCGGAGCAGCAGGTAGTTGCCCTCGGTTATCACCAGGGGCACGTCCGGCGGGACCGGGATCGCGTTCGCGATGGAGTCCTCGATGCCCCGGTCGAAGCGCGGCGCGTACACGGCTCCCTCAGCCGGGTCACGCAGCCGCCGCAGCAGCGCCACGTACCCGGCCGCGTCGAAGGTGTCCGGGGCGCCTTTGCGTTCCACCAGGCCGCTTCTCGACGAGCAGCTGATGGGCCAGGTGGAACCCGTCGAGCGGCACGTACGCGGCCGCCGCGCCCAGTTCCTCCCGCAGCCTCTCCGCGAGGGTGCTCTTGCCGGCCGCGGGCGGCCCGGTGATCCCGAGGATGGCCCGCCCGGGGCGGTCCGCCAGGGCCCGGGCGCGGTCCAGCAACTGCCCGAAGGGCACGTCGGCCATGACGGGCGCGGGTCAGGAGGTCCTGAGGCTGCCGATGCTGAGCGACCCGTCCGGGCCGCCCTCCGGGCCGCTGCCCGCGGCGGCCGGCGCGTCGCCCGCCGGCGCGCAGGCCCTGCTGCTGCTCTTCCTCGCGGACGTAGGCCTGCGGGTCCTTGTCCACCGGCGGGACCCCGGCGTAGTGCTTGGCCTCGAACGCCACGAACGCCACGGCCAGGTCGTGGCGCAGCTGGAGACTGGCCAGCCGGCGGAAGTCGGTCAGGCCCTCGCGCTCTTCCTCGCCCATGTGATCGCTGTTGGCCAGGTTGGCCGCGGTCACCGCCGCGTACCAGCCGTCGCTGCCGACCGGGTAGCCCCCGGCCGAGACGACCGCGTCGCGGATGTCGTTGTGGTCTGCCGATCGCGTCGAGGGTCTCGTCTTCCGCGGTGCCGCCGCGCCGGGCCTGGATGCCCACCCGCAGCAGCGCGGGGTAGAAGATCTCCTCCTCCGCCGCGGCGTGCAGCTCGAGGAACGCGGCCAGCCGGCCCCAGACCGCACCCAGGGTGTCCGTGTCGGACCGGTCGACCTGCTCCAGGATCGCGAAGAGCCGGCGCTGCTCGTGATGGTCGTCGAGGATCAGCTGAGTGATGTCCACCCGGTGCCCCTTTCCGTGTCCCTGGGCTCAGCCTAGGGGCCTGGATTCTCCTGGGCTCGCCCTAGGGGAGGGCCTCCGGCGCGCCCGGCCCGGGCAGCCTGGTCAGCAGCCGCACATGCGTCCCGGTCCCGTCCGTCGGCCGCTTCGAGGCAGTCGCAGGCCTGGCGGCCCAGCCAGAGTCCGTGACCATGAGTCGCGTGCCGGTCCGGGGCGAGGTAGGCGGCGAGCGGATCGGCGAAGCCCGGGCCGCCGTCGTGCACGTGGCAGACCAGCATGGGCCCCTCGGTATAGACCCAGAGCCGGCGCGGGGCGGTGCCGTGCGTCAGCGCGTTGGTGACCACCTCGGCGGCCGCGGCCACCAGCAGCGCGGCCGCCTCATCCCCGAACCCCGCCCGGGCCAGCTGGGCCCGCAGGAAACGGCGGACGCCCGCCAGGTCCTCGCGGCGGCCGAAGCCGATCGATGCGGAGGTCAGCGGCGGCTCGGCCACGGCGGAGAAGTCCCGGATGAAGATGCGCGGGTCGGCGAACGCCGGGCTGGGCACCACCCGGTCGCCCTGGAGCAGTTCCGGATGGGTTTGCTCCACCCCGGGGCGCAGGCCGCCCGGGAGCACCGACACGTCGTACGGGCAGAGCACCGAGACCGGGAACGGCTGGTACACGACGTTGGCCGCCGCCTCCATCCGCAGGTAGTCCGCGGCCTCCGCGGGAGTGCGGCGGGACACGGCCTGCTCGGCGACGACGCGGACCCGCTGGCCGTCGCTGGCGTAACGGCGCAGCCAGTCGAGCGTGGCGCGGGTCGCCTGGCCCTGGCGGCGGTAGAAACTGGCCGCGTCGGCGAACTCGACCGCCGGGACGTCACCGCCGAGTTCGCCCCGGAGCCAGGCCAGCTGCCCGGCCGGGACCGCGGCCAGGATCGGCTCGCGGCGGTCCAGGCCCTCGCGGATGAACGCCCCGACCGCGGCGCGGAATTCTGGCTCGTCGGTGTACAGCAGGGCGCGATGGGCCATGCTGCCGTCCGCGGGCCAGCTCATGATTCGATCACCACCGCATCAGCGCGGAACCCGGCCAGGTCGAGCACGCGCCGGACGGGCTCGGTGACATTCGCCAGCGTGATCTGGCCGCCGGCCGGCAGGCCGGCCGCGATCTGGTAGATCTCGCGCAGCGAGCCGACGTCCGCGAACGCGACCCCGCCGAGGTCGACCCGCAGCCGGGGGCTGGCCGCCAGCCGGGCCCGGATGACCCGGGCCAGGACCGGGCCGTTCGTCAGGTCGAGTTCGCCCTCGACCCGCAGCGCCGGCGGCGGGGCGGAGGCGATGAACAGCGCCAGCGGCAGGCGCTGCCCGTTGGTGGCCACCCCGCTGTGCTCCGCCGCGATGATGGCGGTGGCCGGCTCATCCAGCTGACGCTGGTCGTACTGGCAGATGGCGGCGATGCCCACCTCGCCCAGCATCTGCGACACCATGCGTTCCCAGCGGACGAGCCCCTCCAGCGACCCGGCCGGCCAGGGGGAGCCGCCCATCTCGCCGGTGATCCGCAGGCCGGGGAATCCCGCCGCGAGCGACTGGCTGAGCGCCGCCCGGAACGTGGCCACGAGCTGGGCCAGGTCCGTGCTGGCCAGGTCGCCGTAGATCTCACCGAAGCTGCAGCACCAGCAACTGCCCGCCGCGCAGCGGCGGCCCGGTCTCGATCCCGCCCGCTTCGAGCAGGGCCAGGGCCACGTCGTACGGTCCGGGCGTCACGTAGATCACGCGATCCCCAGCCGCCAGCGCGCCCCGGATCACCGCGGCGGTGAGCCGGCGGCGCTCGTCCTGATCCTGGTACAGCGCGCACAGATGCTGACCGGACACGAGCGTGCCGACGTCGCCCGGCGGGCGCCCGAACCGCTCCCCGGAAGCCTGATCGTCGCCGTTGATCAGCCAATCCTTCCCGGTCGGGGTACGGCTCCCGGTGGCCAGCGCGCTGGCCACCGGGAGGTGTTCTCCCGCCAGGCCGGGCGCGGGAGAGGAAATTGCCAATGCCCCCGCGCCTGGGCACTAAACGCCGGGGCGCATCCAGCGGGCCCGGGCCGGGACGAGGACTTGACCCGGCCTGGAGGTTCACCCCGGCCCGCCGGGGTACCGTTACGGTGATCTGCTGCCCCGTGTTCCAAGTCAACCTGTGTGTTAAAGGTACTCGTGTCTAGCGAATTTGGCTCCTCCGCCCTGGGCTCGCATCGCCATGTCGTCCAGTTCTACGACCATGACGAAGAGCTGGCCGAGAACGCGGGAGACTACCTCGCCGGGGCGATCGCCGAGGGAGGCGCGGCGGTCATCGTGGCCACGCCCGGCCACTGCGCCGGATTCGAGGCCCGGCTGGCCGCAGACGGCGTGGATGTCGGGGCGGCCCGCCGCGACGGGAGCCTGGTCTGCCTCGATGCCACCCGGGTGGCGCCCGCGGCTGACCCGCGGCGGCCAGGTTGACCTGGCGGCCTTCGCCACCCAGTTCAGGCCCGCCATCCTGGCCGCGGGCGAGGCCCCCGGACCGGTCCGGATCTACGGGGAGGTCGTCGCCCTGCTCTGGGCGGCCGGCCATGTCAACGCCGCCCTCGAGCTGGAAGGGCTCTGGAACGAGCTGGGCCGGCAGATCCCGTTCTCGCTGTTCTGCGGCTACCCGCGGCATCTGGTCGAAAGCAGCCAGCATCAGGGCGCGGTCGCTGAGGTCTGCCGCCTGCACACCGCGGTGGTCGGCCGCCCGCTGGCCGTGCGCCAGTCCAGTGACCAGCGGCGCGGCTCAGCGGCCGGTGGCCAGCAGCCGGTGACCCCTTCGGCGGGTCCACTGGGCCGACGTCACGCGCACGTTCGCGGGAAGCCGTGAGGACACCCGGGCGGCCCGGGGCTTCGCGCTCGGGATGCTCGAGCCGTGGCGTGGTGAGCAACTGGCGGCGGACACCGCGCTCGTGGTCACCGAACTCGCCACCAACGCGGTCCTGCACGCCGGGTCGGCCTTCAGCGTCAGCCTGGCCCTGTCCGGCGGCGCGATCCGGATCAGCGTGGGTGACACCCTCCCCCTCGGGCCGGCCGGCGTGGACCAGCAACTGGCCGCCGCTCCAGGCCACGGCCTGGGCGTGGTCGCGGCCATGGCGACCCGCTGGGGCGTCGAGACCGTGCCCAGCGGCAAGGCCGTCTGGGCCGAGCTCCCCCTGCCCGGCTGAGCGGGCCACGCGGGCCCAGGCGGCTCCGTCAGGCGGTCGTCGTGGCCAGCGCGCGCAGCAGCGCCCTGGTCTCGCGCCGGCTGCGGCCGGGGTCGTCGCCCACCGGGAAGATGATGGGCCACAGCTCGGTCACGCCGGCGTCGGCCAGCCGCCCGAGCTGCTTCTCGATCGCGGCCTCGTCCCCGGTGACGGCCAGGGCGCCCGGCGACTCCGCGCCCTCGCGGTCCAGCAGCCGGCGGTAGTTGTCGAACCCGGCGTAGCGGGCGAACACCCCGTCCGCGGCCTGCCGGGACGCGGCGCTGTCGGCCGACAGCGCCACCGGCAGCGCGGCCACCACCCGCGGCGCGGCCCGGCCCTCCGGCTGCCCGGCGGCTGACCGGTGCAGCTGCGGCACGATCTGCTCCCCCAGCGTGCGCGGCCCGGCCAGCCAGGTCACCACCCCGTCGGCGAGTTCTCCGGCGGCCTGCACCATCAGCGGGGAGAGCGCGCCGACCAGCACCGAGACCGGGCTGGTGCCCGGCACGGCGAAGCCGCCGTCCACCTCGTAGAAGTTGCCGCGGTAGCAGACGCTTCCCTCGCGCAGCAGCGGGACGAGCACCGAGAGGTAGTCGCGCATGTGCGCGGCGGGCTGCTGGTAGGCCAGCCCGTGCAGGTCCTCGATGACCGGCCGGTGCGACACGCCCACGCCGAGCGTCAGCCGCCCCCCGCAGAACGCCTGGGCCGTCGCGGCCTGCTGGGCCAGCGCGAGCGGGTGCCGCGGGTAGGTCGGCACGATTCCCACGCCGAGGTCGATCCGGCTGGTCCGGGTGCCCGCCACGGCCAGCACGCTGAGCGCGTTGACGCCACGGGAAAAGTGGACGGTCCAGGCGGACCCGAAGCCCTCGGCCTCGGCCGCCACCACGTCACCGACGACGTCCTGGGGGCGCATCGGCGTGCCGAGTACCTCACTGCCGGCCCCCATCGCGATCCGCATCCCCGCAGCATCCCGCCCCGGGCCGCAGGCCGGCCAGGTCCCGCCAGGCCAAAGCGGCCACCCCCGGCTCGTCCGTGGATGGCGAGCCGGGGGTGACCAATCTCCGCCGGGCCATCCCGGCCGGCCGGCGCTGCTATGCCCGGGACCCAGCGGGACCCGGCCGGCCTGGCGGTCCCCCGCCGGTGATGGGGAGGCTGGCTGGGCTGGCTGGGCTGGCCGGGCTGATACCGCGGGCCAGGGCCATCGGGACCGTCCCGTGCAAGGCCGGATGGCCGGGCAGCAGCCGGAGACAGGCCACCGGCGATCAGCTGGGCTTGCTGGGGGACGCTCGCGTAGGCCATCTGCGTCAGGTACACCGCGCGTTCCCGGCCCTGCGGGTCGATCAGGTAGACGGCTGGCTCGTGGTCGATGTTCCGGTGTGAGGCCGCCACGTACACGTGATGGGCGCGCCATACCGCGGCCAGCTGGCGCTGGCCGCCGGTCAGGAAATCCCAGGAACGCATCATCTGATGCGCCGAGTACGCCCGGACGTCAGCGACCCGGGTGGCGTCCGGGTTGGCGTCAATGCCGAGCAGCTGAACGTGCCGCCCGGCGGCCGGGCCGAACATGGAGACGGCTTCGGTCAGGCTCACCGTGGTCAGCGGGCATACGGCCGTGCACCGCGCGTCCACGAACGCGATGACCACGGCCCGGCCGCGGAACTGCCGCAGCGAGATCCGGGCCCCGTACTGGTCAGTCAGCGTGAAGCCTGTCGTAGATGATCCGGGTACCGGTACCCGCGCGCCCGGGCAGCTCCGGGAACATCGAGCGCCCTGTGGATAGCCCCACCAGGAAGACGGGTGCTCACCACGTTCCCCGGCAGATGCCCAGTTCGTAGCGTGGGCGGCTGAGGCAGGCGACCACTGGAGGTTCCGATGATCGAGGCACGCGGCCTCGTCAAGCACTACCGGTCCACGCCCGCGGTGGACAACCTGAGCTTCGATGTCCGTCCCGGCACGGTGACCGGATTCCTGGGCCCGAACGGCGCGGGCAAGTCCACCACGATGCGCATGATCATGGGCCTGGACCGGCCGGACGCGGGACAGGCCAGGATCGGCGGGAAGAGCTACGGTGACCTGCGCTGGCCGCTCCGCGAGGTGGGCGCGCTGCTCGAGGCCAAGGCGTTCCACCCGGGCCGCACCGCCCGCGCCCACCTGACCGCGCTCGCCGCCAGCAACGCGATCGGCCGGCCGCGGGTCGAGGAGGTGCTCGCCATCACCGGCATCGAGAAGGCCGCGGACCGCCGGGCCGGGAAGTTCTCGCTCGGCATGTCCCAGCGGCTGGGTATCGCCGCTGCCCTGCTCGGCGACCCGCAGGTCCTGCTGCTCGACGAGCCGGTCAACGGCCTGGACCCCGAAGGCATCCGCTGGATCCGCAACCTGCTGAAGAACCTCGCCGCCCAGGGCCGGACGGTGCTGGTCTCCAGCCACCTGATCAGCGAGATCGCGCACACCGCGGACGCGCTCATCGTGATCGGCCAGGGCCGGCTGCTCGCGCAGACCACGGTCGCCCGGCTGTCCGCCCGCAGCCAGCTCACTGGAAGAAGCGTTCTTCCAGCTGACCGACGGCGTCACCGACTACTCAGGGAGCCTGTGATGAACACCACGACGCTCAGCCACCGCGCCGCCAGCCGCGCCCGCGGCAGCTACGGTTTCCGCACCGTCGCCCAGATGGAGTGGCGCAAACTCCGCACGGTCCGCTCCACCTGGTACATCGTGGCCGTCTTCGCGGCCGGCATGATCGGCCTGGCCATGCTCGCGGCGAGCCACGAGAACTACGCGCAGATGTCCGCCGCCGGCCGCGCGTCCTTCGACCCCACCTACGACGCCTTCCTCGGACTCGTGCTCGGCCAGTTGCTGCTCGGCGTCCTCGGCGTGCTCGCGATCACGACCGAGTTCTCCTCCGGGATGATCCGCGCCACGTTCGCCGCGGCGCCCAGGCGTCCGCTCGTGCTCGCCGCGAAGGCAGCGGTGCTCGGGGCCGTCACGCTGGCGGCGGGGGAGATCTTCGCCTTCGCGGCGTTCTTCGCCGGCCAGGCCATGCTGAAGGCCCCGGCCCCGCACGCCACGCTCGGCCAGCCCGGCGTGCTGCGCGCGGTGGCTGATGGCCGGCGCCTACCCGGCGCTGATCGCGCTGATCAGCCTGGGCATCGGCGCGATCATCCGGCACACCGCGGGCGCCATCTGCGCTCTGGTCGGCGTGGTGTTCGTGCTGCCGCTGTTGTTCTCGCTAGGCAGCTCGCTCCAGGACACGGCGCAGAAGTTCCTGCCCGACACGATGAGGAATTCGCTGATTGCGGTCAAGCCGGTCGCGCACCTGCTGTCACCCGGGCTGACCTTCGGCTTGCTGTGCGCGTACGCGATGGTCGCGCTCGCGGCCGGGGCCTGGGCGCTCGCCCGCCGTGATGCGTGATCCGGTAGCGGCCGGTGACCTGCACGGTCTCCGCGTCCGGCTCGCCCGGGGTCTCCGGCTTAGGCTGGGGCCATGACCGAGTCGTTCCCCTCCGCGGTCCGGGGCCGGTGGCGGCCGGGCGCCAGGTTCCTCTTCCGCGTGGGGCGTCGCACGCTCGTGGAGTCGCTGTACCTGCTCACCGCGCCGGTGACCGCCGCGGCTGGCCTGCTGGTGGTGCTCGGTGGTCTGTGCGCCGGGACGGCCGGTTTGCTGTTGCCGGGCGGGTCGCCGGTCCCGGCCGGCGTGCTGGCCCCGGCGCGGTGGTTCGCCGACCTGGAACGGTGGCGGATCGCCAGGTACGCCCTCCGGCCGCCGGGGCGGAGGGCGCGGGCCGGCGGCCGAGGACCGAGACAGGCACCCGCCGCGTCCGACCCGGGGCTGTGGCTCGACGTGGCGCACGCGGTGGTGGTGCTCCCGGTCGCCCTGGTCACCTCCGTGGTGACGGCGCTGTGGTGGTTCGTCGGCCTCGGTGCCGCCACGGCCGCGCTGCGCTACCAGTACACGTCCGCCGAGTCGCTGCGGCACATGCGGCCCATGACCCTGTACGCGGGCAGCGCCCAGTCCCACGTCGCGTTGAGCCTGGGGCTGACGTCGCCGGCCGGGCGGCTCGCCTTCGGGACCGCGGTCGGCCTGCTGCTGCTGTTCACCCTGCCGCTGGTGACCCGGGCGTGCGTCGCCGCCCAGACCGGGCTGGGGCAGGCGCTGCTGTCTGACGCGTCCGCGCTGCACCGCAGGATCAGCGGACTGGAGCAGGAGCGGGACACCGCCCGCGCGCAGACCGTCGCCGCGGTGACGGCCGAGGCGGCCGCGCTGCGCCGGCTCGAACGCGACATCCACGACGGGCCCCAGCAGCGGCTGGTCCGCCTGGCGATGGAACTGGGCCGCGCCCAGCACCACCTGGACAGCAGGCCGGAGGCCGCCCGGGAGGCGCTCGCCGACGCGATCGTCCAGACCCAGGAGGCGCTGGACGAGCTACGGGCCCTGTCGCGTGGCATCGCCCCGCCGATCCTGGTCGACCGCGGCCTGCGCGAGGCGCTCACCGCCCTGGCCGCGCGCTCCACCATACCGGTCGAGCTCGATGCCGGCCCGCTGAACCGCCGGCTGGACGCGGCCGTCGAGACGGCCGCGTATTTCGTGATCGCCGAGGCCCTGACCAACGTGGCCAAGCACAGCCACGCCCAGCCGGTGTGCGATCGGACTGCGCCACAGTGAGGGAACCTTGCGGGTCTGGGTGACGGACGACGGAGTGGGCGGCGCGGCGCTGGACAAGGGACACGGACTGCGGGGGCTGGACGACCGGCTGCACGCGGCCGGCGGCCGGCTGCGGGTCAGCCAGTCCCTGACGGCGGCCCGACCACGATCACCGCGGAACTGCCGTGCCGCTGACCCCGCCCGAAGCAGCGCCCGGGCCACCGCCGGACCGCGCGGCCCGCGGCCGGCTGCGGATCGTCGTGGCCGACGACGCGGTGCTGCTGCGCGAGGGCCTGGTCCGCCTGCTCGCCGAGGACGGTCACCAGGTGGTGGCCGCGGTCGGTGATGGCCCCGCCCTGGTCGAGGCGGTGCTCAGGCACCGCCCGGACGTGTCGGTCGTCGACGTGCGGATGCCGCCGACCCACACCGACGAGGGCCTGCGCGCGGCGATCACCGCCCGCTCGCACCTGCCCGGCGCCCCCATGCTGGTGCTCAGCCAGTATGTGGAGGCGTCCTACGCCGGCGACCTGCTCGCGGACGGCTCCGGCGCGGTCGGCTACCTGCTGAAAGACCGGGTCGCCAGGGTCGGGGAGTTCCTGGACGCCCTGGACCGGGTCGCCCGCGGCGCGACGGTGCTCGACCCCCAGGTCATTGCCCAGCTGCTGGCCGGGCAGCGCCGGGACGACGCCCTGGGGGCGCTGACCGCGCGGGAACGGCAGCTGCTGGCCCTGATGGCCGAGGGCCATTCCAACGCGGCCATCGCCCAGCGACTGGTGATCTCCGCCAGCGCGGTGGAAAAACACATCAGCAACGTCTTCGCCAAGCTCGGCCTGCCGCCCGACGACGCCCAGCACCGCCGGGTGCTCGCCGTCCTCGCCTACCTCAGGGCCTGACGGTCACAAGCCGACGTGAGTCAGCCCGCAAGCTGGGTGCCGTGTGAGGTGGCGGGGTCGTTCATGATCAGGCCAGGGACCGAGTCCCACCCGAGGATCTGAAGCAGCATCGTCAGATGGTGGGGAACCTCGTCCAGGAACAGGGACTTGGCGCTGTGCGCCTCGCCGCCCCGGTCAGTTCCGGCCAGCTGGAGGATGGCTCGCAGGCCAGCGACGTCACAGTACGGTCAGCTCAGCCAGGTTGACGTGGACGTCGCCTTGGCGGTCCACCAGATCATTCTAGCGTGCTGACCAGGCCCAGGTAGCTGGACTCATCGATCTCGCCGCCTATCAGCACAACCTCCGGGCTGCCAGCGCAGATGATCCGCAGGACCCCGTCGTAATACGCGCCGTGACACCGCGTCATCGCGGATCCGCCTTCCCGGCAGACCGGCTATCTAGGGCTAGAAGTAGTGTCTGCGGCCCCGAGAATGATCAACTCTGGCTCCCCGGGCGAAGACCTCGGTGAAGTTGCCAGGGTCCAGAGCAACACCCTCAAATTACCGCTGAGGGGGCCCAGTGCCTAGGGCAAGCCGGTACGAGAAACGGGATCATCCGGCAGCGGCCCCCGCTTGCCCGCGCGGGCCTGTCGTAGCTCCTGGTTAGGTTCGGTGCACGTGCCACTCGCAGAAGGCCTGCACTCCCGGGAGGACCGCGTGGATAAGGCAGTCTCTGACTCCGTCGAGAAGCATCTCCGGTCACTACCTGCTTCCGTCTGTCGCATGGGTCCACTTCATTCCGGACACCCCGGCCCGGCGGGCCCAGCGTGGTGCTCTGTACGGCTTCCCGAGCATGCTCCACGGGATGCGGTCTGACGTGGCGGATGAGGTAGAGGGGTCCGGCTCGGTGCGGACCACGCTGGGGCCTGCCGATCTGGCGACGGTGGACGCCCTGATTACTGCGGGCATCGCGTCCAGCCGCGCCGGCGTCATGCGGTGGGCCATTGGCCGCATCCGCGAGAACCCCGCCTACGCCCAGCTCCAGGAGCGGGTACGCGAGATCAGCGAACTCAAGGCCCAGTTTTAGCGGATTCATCCCCCGCACCACGACCAGAGAAGTCCATCGCTACCAGGCCTACGCCGCCCAACGAAGGCAGGGCACTGAGCCTTCCTGCAGTTAAGCCCGGGCCGGCCGGAACCCGATCGGTCACGGTGGCAATGGTATTGATGATGGCGGGGTGCCATATTCGCCAGCGGCATAACGGATCCGCTGGTTCATGTCGTTGATCGCCTGACGCAGGTCATGGTGGTTATAGCCAGCACTCAGCAGGCCCTGCTGCCCAAACCTTTCCGCGATCTTGCTCGTGATCTCTTCATCGAGCTGCCCGGCCCAGATCCATCCCTCCAAGATCGCCAGAATCCCGATCAGGACCTCTGCGTCACGGTGCTGGACCGGGTTCGGGACTGGAACAGCCGGGTTGATCGCCATGACACCACGATGCCCCCAGTCCTACCCTCTGAACCTGTCCGCGGCCGCCCTAAGACACGCCACTGCGCCTGCGGTCACCAACAAACGTGCTCACCGCTTCGGGCGCTGCCAAGGGTCACGCTCAAGCGCGCGGCGCAGCGCCACCGCGCCGTTGCCGAGCACGGCCTGGCCGTGCGTGACGAGGACATGCTCGGCCTGAAGATCGGCCAGGTGCTCCAGCGTCGGCAGGTAGCGCTCCTGCCACCAGCGGCGGCGGCGCTCGCTGTCTACGGGATCCTCCCAAACGCGCAACTCACCGCCGCCCGTCTCGACGACGGCATCACCAAAGACCACAGCGCGCAGGGCGGGGATCTCGATCGGCTGCTCGGACCGGGGCGGCCTGCCGATCGGGTGGAAGCAGGCGATCCCGCCGACGTTTCCACCGCCGGTAACGGCCTCGAAGCCGGAGGCGTCGCCCAGCCGCGTGGCCACCTCCGGATGCCCGTAGATGCGGGCCTTCGCGCGGCGGTAGCGCCGCCACAGCGGCTCGGCGCTGCGCGTGTGGAACGGCTTGCTGATCAAAATCCGCACCCGGCCGCGGACGACGTCATCAGCGCGCCCAGCGCCGGGTCATCCTGGCCGTCCACCAGCGGGTCGACGAGCAGTGTCTCGCCCTCGCCAGCGATCGCATAGCTAGTCCTGGCGCCGAACTCGCCGGGACGCAACCCCCGCGGGCGGTGCTGCCAGCACCAGACCCCCCGTCACGATCTCCTGCACCCCGCTCCCGGTCATCTGCCCTCCCCTCTCCGGCTGCCTGCGGTGGCGATGGCGTCCGCGCCGCCGTACGCCTCGGGGATATGCACCGCGGCGAAATCGTTCTTGGCCAGCGCCTCGAACACGTCCCAGGGAACGACGTACCCCACTACCGGACAGATCGATACCAGGCAAATTCGGGCCGCGATTCCGGCAAAAGTTAAGATCATCTTAGTAAAGGTAAGGATGATCTTAATTTTGCCGGAATCTCCATTCGGTGGGCAAATCGGGCACTATTGTCTGATCGTTCTAGGCTCGCTATGATCCGTGCAGCGCTATGAGCAAACTCTTACCTTCCGGACGGAATTCGTCTAAATGGACTTGGTACGCCGCAACGCTTCAAGTGGCAGGCTCGCGTGACGGCTTGGTGGTGGAGACGCCAGAGTGACCAGTGCAGGTGGAAGGCCGTGGTTTGAAGATGGGTGAGCAGCCCGGTGATCAGGCGGCGGATCTCGTTGCGGGTCAGCGGAAACAGGCCGGTGCGTGGCTGGCAGCGGTGGTCTGGCGTGGCCGGGATCTGTGGCTGGGTGGCGGTCAGCACGGACAAGAAGGCGTGCGCGAGCATGGCCAGCACGGTCCAGCGGTGCCAGGAGGTCCAGCCGCGGACCTGGTGCTCATCCAGCGCGGCGAGTTCCTTGCATCCAGCGAACGATTCCTCGATCGGCCATCGGATCCCGGCCAGCAGGAAAAAATCGGTGACCGGTACCGGCCGTGGTGCATGCGCCCGGTAGAAGGCGTACTCGCCGGCGCTGATGCGGCGGCGGATCAGCAGCCAGTCAGGTCCGTTGCCGGTGGTGACGGCGGGGTCGCTGATCTCGATCAGGGCCCAGTCGTACCAGCGTTCACCTTTGGCGCCGTCACGGCGGACATTCGCTGCCAACACGATCCCGGAGCCGGAGGCGAGGTCCATCGCCCGGCGGGCCCGATGCCAGTGATGAACAGATGAGACCTGGCCACTGCCAGCACGTATCCCAGGCTGCGGGCGGCCAGGTCCTTGCGAGAGCCGGTCGGCGCCGAAGACATCGTCACCGGCGGCCCAGCCGGCCGGGGCCGGCGTTCAGCGCCCGGCCGATCATCGCCCTGGCCAGAGCCGGCTTGGTCGCGAACCCGGCATCGTCAGGGATACCAGCAGCAGCGCACCGCTGCGGGTCGCCGGTCCAGGACCTGGGCAGGTAGAGGTCGCGGTCGATGAATGCGTAACCGGCGGGGGCTGCGTAGGCCAGGTAGACCGCGACCTGGCAATACTCGATCCGCATGCGGTGCCGGTGTACTGACGATGCACCTCTACGGTGCGAGTGCCCTTCTTCACGTCACTGGTCTGATCGACCACATGACCGCGTGCGGGTTCCCGAGATGCTCATGACATATTCGCGCAGGTCATCCCGCACGTGTCACGTCCCAGACTGCCTGGACAGCAGCCGCTGCATCCCGCGCGGATCTGCATCCCCGGCGTGCTCGGCGATGGTCCAGCAATTGGTCCGTGGCAGCCCTGCCAGCAGCCCGCGCAAGAAAGCCGCGACCCGGCGCCGGGGCTCGACCGGGCGAACCGCGTCACTATCCGCACCATGAGTCGGCGAACTCCAGCTGCATCGATCAAGGTCTACGCTGGCGGCAGCAGCCACCGAGAGATCAGTCTGAGTCTTCACAAACCGGGATGATCCACCTGGTGGCTGCGTCATGCCAGGGAGCGACTCACGTCACCTTGATCACGAAGACTAGGTGGGCAGTGCGGGCGATCCGTCGCGTGCTGCTCTTTGGTGCTGGAAAGGCGCATGGCGCGCTTTGCTTTCCGGGGGCGCGGAGTTCTCCCATGGCGGCCACAGGTGGCTCGATTGGGGAGGAAAACCCGTATGAAACGCATGCGCTACAAGCTCGTACTACTCCTGTCGCTGCTATCCCTTCCGGCGATGCTCCTGGCCGCCACCGGGGGACCGGCGGCGGCCGCCCCGCAGCGGAGCGCCGCGAGCGCCCGGACGGCAGCGGTTACCTCATCAAGCCTCGGGACATTCAAGCCGACCTTCGCCGGCCCGGCGGCCACTGGATGCAGCGTCAACTGCTCGCTGCTGACCGGGCCGGTCAACACACCATCCACCGCGGCGGCAGCCCGGGCCAACGCGGCCAACGCTCAGCAATCGGGGAAACAGGACCAGGCGCACGCCATGCCGCTGCCGGATCCGCGGCCTGTCAATGTGTCCGCGGCCGGACGCAGCCGCCTGGCCCATACCCCCTCCTTCCCCGTCCCGTCGGTGAGCTGCCAGCCGCTAGGGCCGTGGCTGTGACCGGATCAGCACGTCGAAGGGCGGCGCCACCAGCGTGAAGGGCCTGAACGCGGTCGACAGCGCGTCGCTGGCCACCAACCCCAACGGCGACATCGAGCCCCCGGATCAGGGCCTGTGCGCCGGAAACGGGTCCGTGGTCGAGACCAACAACATCGGCGAGATCCTGGTCTTCAACACCGCGTTGAAGCGCCAGTCTCAGCCGATCCCGCTCGACACGATCATGGGCCTGACCAAGCTGGGATGGAGCAGTGGCGGAGACCCCTCCTGCGTGTATGACTCCGCCAATGGCGGGCACTGGTTCTTCACCGAGATCGTCTCGGCCAGCTCGGAGGCTAATGGCGGCGCGTTCACCGGCTGCTTCGCGGGCGTGGCCAACGCCTGCTCCGAGGGCATCGCGGTATCCGACGGCAACAGCCCGTTCGGCCCCTACCACGTGTACTTCTCCCAGGCCGACTACAACCCGGGCGAGCCGGGTTACCCGTCCCTGCTGAACGACTTCGCGAAGATCTCGGTGACCCGGGACGCCTTCATGATGTTCTACGACGAGTTCCCGCTGTCCGGGTCGTTGCCCGGCATCGGCGGCGGTTTCTTCAACGGGGCGCAGGAACTCGCGTTCCGCAAGAGCGCGCTGGAGGACGGCCTGCCCGTCCAGCTGACCAACGGGCAGCCGAACCCCGCGGTCACGGTGGCGATCGAGAACATGGGACATCATCCCCACCCCGGACGGGACCTGCGCCCGCGACAATGTGCTCCACCAGGGCGGCATTACCTGCTGGGTGGCCGCGATCCCGGCGCAGCCGGTCGCGGGCCAGTTCGACAACAGCCACGGCGGCACCGGGTTCATGCTGGGCTCGCTGGACTTCTACGGCTTCGAAGGGCTCCCGACCTCTGGTGACAACCGGATCGCGGCGTGGGCCTGGACCGGGCTGTCGGCCCTCAACAGCAACGGCTGCGCCAGCTGTAACGCCGGCATCCGGTTCACCGGCCAGCTCTTCTCCGGCGTCAGACCGGTACTACGATCCCGAGACGGCCAACACCGGCGGGATCTTCGCCCCGCAGAAGACCGGCCCGATACCGCTCGGCGACGAATGCGGGGCGGCCGGACTGAGCTCGGAGACCTCCTGCCCGGAGGGCGGGCTCGCCACCAACGGCGACAACCTGACCCAGGTCTCGCAGGCGCAAGGCCAGCTCTGGGCAGCCACCAGCACCCAGCTCGCCCAGACATACACCGGGGCCAACGCGGAAATCCACATGGGCGCGGTGTACTGGGTGCTCGGCACCCGCTCGTTCGACCAGACCGGCAAGTTCACCCTGACCAGCCAGGGGTACGTCTCGCCCCGGCACGAAGACCTGGACATGCCGGCCATGGCCGCAACGCCCAGCAGCGGCGGCCGGGCGATCATGCTGTTCACGCTGTCCGGCAACGGCGGGCCAACCGGCGCTGACCACGGCGGTTTCTTCCCCAGCACCGCCTTCGGCCGGCTGACCAGCACCTCCGGCGGCCTGCTCAAGTCCACGGTCAACATCGCGGCCCTGGGCCAGTCCCCCCAGGACGGCTTCAGCGAGTACCAGGGGTTCCCAGGCGCGACCCGGCCCCGCTGGGGGGACTACAGCTGGGGATTCTTCCTGCCGGGCACCGGCGGGCGGATCTACTTCGCCAACGAGTACATCCAGCACCCCAACTGCACCGGGACGTCATTCACCCTGACCATCGGGACCTGCGGCGGAACCAGGGACGGTTTCGCCAACTGGGGAACATCGGTCAACTACGTCACCCCCTAGCACAATCCGCAGCCAATAACAGATGCCGCACCTCGCACGCCACCGCGAGGTGCGGCATCCTAGGCACGGGGACGTGACGACTCCCCGCAGCGCCCGACATCCTTAGGTTAGGCGGCGGCCCGCAAACTAATGCGTTGCTGAGCGCAATCTCCTGACGGGCACTAGGTTGCGCTCAGTCTCCGCAGGTCACGGAGCTATTTCAGGAGCTGCCGGGCCATGACGACGCGCTGGATCTGGTTGGTGCCCTCGTAGATCTGGGTGATCTTGGCGTCGCGCATCATCCGCTCGACCGGGTAGTCCCGGACGTAGCCGTAGCCGCCGAGCAGCTGGACCGCGTCGGTGGTGACCGCCATCGCCGTGTCGGAGGCGAAGCACTTGCAGGCCGAGGAGAAGAACGTCAGGTCGTCGCTGCGGTCGCCCTCCATGGCCCGCTCGGACTTGGCCGCGGCCGCGTAGGTGAGCTGCCGGGCCGCCTCCACCTTCATGGCCATGTCGGCCAGCATGAACTGGACGCCCTGGAACTCGGCGATGGCCTTGCCGAACTGCTGGCGCTCCTTCACGTACCCGGTGGCGTAGTCCAGCGCGCCCTGGGCGATGCCGATGGCCTGGGCGGCGATCGTGATCCGGGTGTGGTCCAGGGTGGCCAGCGCGGTGCGGAACCCGCTGCCCTCCGCGCCCGATGATCCGGTCGGCGGGGATGGAGCAGTTGTCGAAGTACAGTTCCCGGGTCGGCGAGCCCTTGATGCCGAGCTTGTGCTCGGGGGCGCCGAAGGAGAACCCCGGGTCGTCCTTCTCCACCACGAACGCCGAGATCCCGCCGGGCCCGGCCGACGGGTCGGTCACCGCCATCACCGTGTAGTACTGCGACACTCCGGCGTTCGTGATCCAGCGCTTGGTTCCGTTGAGGACAAAACGGTCACCGTCGCGGACGGCGCGGGTCGACATCGCGGCCGCATCAGAGCCGGCCTCCGGCTCGGACAGCGCGTAGGAGAACATCGCCTCGCCCCGGGCGACCGGCGGCAGGTACCGCTGCTTGAGCTCCTCGGAGCCGGCCAGCAGCAGCGGCACCGTGCCCAGCTTGTTCACCGCCGGGATCAGCGACGACGAGGCGCACGCCCGGGCGACCTCCTCGATCACGATCGCCGTGGCGATCGCGTCCGCGCCCGCGCCGCCGTAGGCCTCGGGGATGTGCACCGCGGCGAAATCGTTCTTGGCCAGCGCCTCGAACACGTCCCAGGGGAACTCCCCGGACTCGTCGATCTCGGCGGCCCGCGGCGCGATCTTGTCGTCGGCCAGGTCGCGGATGGCCTCGCGGAGCGCCTCGTGCTCCTCGGTGAGCGCGAAAGCAGGAAAGTCAGAGCTCATTACCCGATAGTAGGCGCTGGACGGGACGAGGTCAGGGGCTGAGGGACCAGTCTTCAGTCCCGGGTTTGGGTCCGCCGTCCCGGGTCAGCCGTCCTGGTCCGCGCGCGTGGCGCGCAGCGCCGCCCCCTTGGCCTCGGCCTCGCCGCGCAGCCGCTCCTGGAAGGCCGCCATCTTCGCGCGCAGCGTGCCGTCGCCTGCGCCGAGGATGCGCACGGCGAGCAGGCCCGCGTTGCGGGCCCCGCCGACCGCCACCGTGGCGACCGGGATGCCCGCGGGCATCTGCACGATGGACAGCAGCGAGTCCAGGCCGTCCAGGTACTTGAGCGGTACCGGCACGCCGATCACCGGCAGCGGGGTCACCGCGGCCAGCATGCCCGGCAGGTGCGCCGCGCCGCCCGCCCCGGCGATGATGACCCGGAGGCCGCGGCCCTCGGCCTCGCTGCCGTACCGGATCATGTCGTGCGGCATCCGGTGCGCCGACACCACGTCGGCCTCGTACGGCACCCCGAACTCGTCCAGCACCGCGGCCGCGGCCTGCATCACCGGCCAGTCGGAGTCGCTGCCCATGACCAGGCCGACCACGGCTCGCTCACTCCGCCAGCTCCTTGCCGGTGCCCAGGTAGCTGGCGGCCCGGGTGGCCCGGTCGCGGAGCGCCGCGACGTCGGTGCCCGCCACGGTGACGTGCCCGATCTTGCGGCCGGGCCGGGCCGCCTTGCCGTACATGTGCACCTTCACCCCCGGGTCGCCCGCCATCACGTGGATGTAGCGGTCGTACACGTCCGGGCCCGCGCCGGCCAGGTCCGCGGCCCCGAACACGTTGGCCATGACCACCTGCGGCGCGACCGGCTGCGGCGCGCCCAGCGGCAGGTCCAGCACCGCCCGCAGATGCTGCTCGAACTGGGAGGTCCCGGCTCCCTCGATGGTCCAGTGACCGCTGTTGTGCGGCCGCATGGCCAGCTCGTTCACCAGCAGGCCGCGCGGGGTCTCGAACAGCTCCACGGCCAGCAGGCCGGTCACCCCGAGCGCGTCCGCGAGTTCCAGGGCCAGCCGCTGCGCGTCCTCGGCCGAGGACCGCGGCCAGCCCGGGCGCGGGCGCGAGCACCTCCCGGCAGACCCCGTCGCGCTGCACGGTCTGCACGACCGGGTAGGCCGCCCCCTGCCGGTGCGGGGACCTGGCCACCAGCGCGGCCAGCTCGCGGACGAACGGGACATGCTCCTCGGCGAGCAGGGGCACCCCGTACCCCAGCACCTCGGCCGCCTGATCCGGCCCCTCGCACACCCAGACGCCGCGGCCGTCGTAGCCGCCGCGGACCGCCTTCAGCACGACCGGCCAGCCCACCTCGGCGGCGAACACGGCCACGTCCTGCGGGCTGGCCACCGGCGCGTACCGCGGGCAGGGCGCACCCAGCCGGGTCAGCTCGTCCCGCATGGCCAGCTTGTCCTGGGCGTACCGGAGCGCGGCCCCGCCCGGCGCCACGGCCACCCCGGCCGCGGCCAGCGCGGCCAGGTGCTCGCCCGGCACGTGCTCGTGATCGAAGGTGACCACGTCGCACCCGGCGGCGAAGTTCAGCAGGTCATCGAGGCGGTGATAGTCCCCCACCGTGGTGTCCGGGCAGACCAGGGCGGCGCTGTCGTCCGGCCGGTCGGCCAGCACCCGGAACCCGATGCCCAGCGGGATCGACGCCTGGTAGGTCATCCGGGCCAGCTGCCCGGCGCCGACCATGCCCACGACCGGAGTCATGCCCACGTCGCAGGCCTGGGCGTGGGTCACGTTGATCGCTCACCCGCCGTAGCCTACGAGGCAGGACGCACGGCCCCGCACCCCTGGCCCGCCCCGGCCGGTCCCCCACTGGCCCGGCTGGCTCCGCCCGGTCACCGAGGTCACGCGGCGTCACGAGCAAGCCACCGGCAATTTAACGCACTGGAAACAACTCCCGGTCATAGTGCGATTTATCATCAGCGCGTTTGCCGGACCGGCGGCCGGAAACCCCGGGCGTGAGCCCCGAAGGAGCAAGTAGATGGCGGCACCTGAGCAGCAGACGAGTTCGGTCCTGGAGGCGGAACCGCCCCCGGGTGTGGTGGTCCGGGAAGGCACCTACGGCACGAAGGTCGCCGCCGTCGAGCCCGGCGGGGCCGAGTTCATCCCGCTGAGCGAGCGGCACGGCAAGCCGTTGCAGCTGTTCTGGACCTGGACCTCGCCGAACTTCGAGTTCGCCACGGTCTTCGTGGGCGTCATCGGGGTGGCGTTCTTCGGGCTGAACTTCTGGCAGGCGCTGCTGGCGATCGTGATCGGCACCGGGATCGGCTCGGTCACCCAGGGCGTGCTGTCCGCGCGCGGGCCGCAGTACGGCGTGCCGCAGATGGTGCTGTCCCGGCTCGGCTTCGGTTACTGGGGGAACGCGCTCCCGGCCGGGCTGAACTCGATCACCGCCGGGATCGGCTGGTTCGCGGTGAACAGCGTCAGCGGCACGTTCGCGCTGAACACGCTGACCCACCTGCCCAAGTGGCTCTGCCTGGTGATCATCGTGCTGATCCAGCTGGTGATCGCGTTCTTCGGGCACAACCTGGTGCACGCGTTCGAGCGGTACGCGTTCCCGATCCTGGCCATCATCTTCGTGATCGCCGTGTGCTGGATCTTCGCCAAGTCCAGCCCGGGCGCGCCGTCGCACGGCGGCGGGATCGGCGGCTTCCTGATCACGCTGGGGGCGTCGTTCGGCTACGCGGTGGGCTGGAACCCGTACGCCGCCGACTACACCCGCTACTTCGCCCCGGACACCAGCAAGAAGGCCGTGGCCCTGTGGTCCGGCCTCGGGGTGTTCGTGTCCTGCGTCCTGCTCGAGGCGGCCGGGGCCGCGTCCGCCACCGTGACCGGCATCGGCGCCATCGACAGCCAACCCCACCGGCGCGTTCACCGGCCACCTGCCCACCTTCCTGGCCGACCTCACCCTGCTGGCCATCGCGCTCGGCGCGATCGCCGCGAACGTGCTGAACATCTACTCCGGCGCGCTGTCGTTCACCGCGATGGGCATCAAGCTGCCGCTGGCCCTGCGCCGGGCCATCGTGGCCGGCGTGTTCGGCGTGATCGGCTTCATCGTCGCGCTCACCGGGCTGCACGACGCGGGCACCAAGTACAACAACTTCCTGCTGGTCATCGCCTACTGGATCGCCCCCTGGCTGGCCGTGGTCTTCTGCGACCAGTTCCTGCGCCGCCGCCAGCACCCGCGGGATCTGGAACGCCTGCTGTTCGACACCAAGTACTCGAACTGGGCCGGCCCGGTGGCCATGCTGGTCGGCGTGGTCGTGTCGATCATCCTGTTCTCGAACCAGACCGAGTACGTCGGCATCGTGCCCAAGCACGTCCCGTCGGTCGGCGACCTGACCTTCGAGGCCGGCTTCCTCATCACCGCCGCTCATCTACCTGACCTGGCACGCCATCTACCGACCGCCGGCACACCTGGCCGTCCCGGCCTACCACGAGCCTGACGCTGGGCCCGGCCCAGCCGCCACCCCCCGGCCTAAGCCGGCCCCGTCACCACCGGCGTCTCATCCACCCCGCTAAGCCCCCGGGGCAGGAACACCGCGAACACCGCGGGCCGCGGCCGGACCAGGACCACGTTGGCCCCGTCCGCGGTGGCCACGTCGCGGGCCAGCGCCAGGCCCAGCCCGGTGCCCCCGGGACGGCCGCTGACGTTGCGCTCGAAGATGCGCGGGACCAGCTCGTGCGGGACGCCCTTGCCCTCGTCCCTGACCTCGACCACCACCGACTTGGGGGTCCGCGAAGTCCGGATGGTGACCGTGCCCGCCCCGTGGACCAGCGCGTTGTCGAGCAGGGTGGCGATCACCTGGCTCAGGGCCCCCGGCGAGATGTAGGCGGACAGGCCCTTCTCCCCCGCCACCTCCAGCTTGCGGTTGGCCCGGCGGAACGCCGGGTCCCACTCGATGACCTGCTGGGCGATCACGTCGTCGATGGCCAGCAGCGACGGCACACCGCGGGCCGCCCGCCGGGTCCGGCCCAGCAGCTGGCTGACCACCTCGGTGAGCCGCTCGGTCTGGGCCAGGGCCGCTGCCCCCTCCTCCCGGACCACGTCGGAGTCCCCGGCGGCGGCGATCATCTCCTCCAGCCGCATCGACAGCGCGGTGAGCGGGGTGCGCAGCTGGTGGGAGGCGTCCGCGGCGAAGTCGCGCTCCGCGGACAGCAGGTCGGTGATGCGCCGCGCCGAGCCGTCCAGCCCTTCGGCCAGCCGGTCCAGTTCGGCCACCCCGTACCGGCGCCCCAGCGGGCGCGCGTCACCCAGGCCGAGCCGGTCGGCCGCGCTGGCGAGTTCCTCCAGCGGCCGGGTCAGCCGCCGGGCCTGCAGGATGGCCAGCGCCACCGCCACCGCCACCGCCGCCAGGGCGAGCGCGCCGATCAGCGCGAGGGCGCCGGTCAGCCGGCCGTACTCGACCGAGTCGTCGGCCGCCACGGTCACCCGGAAGTCCTTGGTCAGCGCCTGCCTGACGATGGCGCTCCCGGCCTCGGGCCGATCCCCGACGGTGAACTCCGGCTGCCCTTCCTCCCGGACGCTGATGTAGGGGTCCGGCAGCGAGTGGGCCGCGGCGGCTACCTCCTGCACCGCGGGCGGGCAGCCCGGCGTTCACCCGGTTCTGCAGCGTCTTGGCCACGGTGGTCGCGTCCCGCTGCACCTGCCGGTCCGCGGCGCTGATCTGCAGCCGGCTGAGCACGAAGGCCAGCGGCAGACCCAGCAGCAGAACGGCCGTCACCGCCACCACGAGCGTGGAGACGAGCAGGCGGCGGCGCATGGGTCAGTCACCACCCGGGAGGTGGTTAGTCCCCTCGCTCGAAACGGAAGCCCACGCCGCGGACCGTGGTGATGTAGCGCGGGTTGTGCGCGTCATCGCCGAGCTTGCGGCGCAGCCACGAGATGTGCATGTCCAGCGTCTTGGTGGACCCCCACCACTTGCTGTCCCAGACCTCCCGCATGATCTGCTCACGGGTGACCACCTTCCCCGCGTCGCTCACCAGCACGCTCAGCAGGTCGAACTCTTTCGTGGTGAGTTCGAGTTCCGTGTCGCCGATCCAGGCCCGCCGGGCATCCGCATCGACCCGGACACCCTGCACGATGCTGGTCTCCGGGGTGCCGCGCCGGAGCAGGGCGCGGACCCGGGCCAGCAGTTCGGCGAGCCGGAACGGCTTGGTCACGTAGTCGTCGGCCCCGGCGTCGAGGCCGATCACGGTGTCCACCTCGTCCGCGCGGGCGGTGAGGATCAGCACCGGCACGGTCTGCCCGTCGGAGCGCAGCCGGCGGCACACCTCGAGCCCGTCCAGCCGGGGCAGCCCGATGTCGAGCACGATCAGGTCGATCCCCCCGGCCAGGGCCGCTTCGAGCGTCCCCGGCCCATCCGCCGACACGTCGACGTCGTACCCCTCACGGCGCAGCGCCCGGGCGAGTGGCTCCGAGATGGAGGTGTCATCCTCTGCGAGCAGAACACAGGTCATGCACAGATGCTACGGCGTGAATCCCAATGGTTCTCCGTATCACCGCGTCGATCAGGGCCGCGATCACCTGGGATTCCCCGCACAACCGGGCGACTTGGTCAGACTGGGGTGATCCCATGGCGTCGCCTTGAGAATGAGCGGTCCTTGCCCGCGGCGGCCGCGAACCGGCGGATCAGCTCGCCGCGCAGCTCACCCGGCTGCACGATGTCGTCGATGACCAGCTCGCTGGCCAGCCTGACCACGTCGATATCCGCCTCGTACTCGGCCCGCAGCCGCTGCGTCTCCTGCTCCCGGTCCGCCGGGTCGGCCACCGCGGCCAGCTTGTTGAAGTACACGGCGTTGACGGCCGCGTCGGCCCCCATCACCGCGATCTTCGCGGTGGGCAGCGCGAGCGTGGCGTCCGGCTCGAACCCGGGCCCGGCCATCGCGTACAGGCCGGCCCCGTACGCCTTGCGCACCACCACGCAGATCTTCGGCACCGTGGCCTCGGCCACCGCGCTGATCATCTTCGCGCCGTGCCGGATGATGCCCTGCCTCTCCACCGACGTGCCGACCATGAAGCCGGGCACGTCGGCCAGGAACAGCAGCGGCACGTTGAACGCGTCGCACAGCTGGATGAACCGGGTGGCCTTGTCCGCCGAGTCGACGAACAGCACGCCGCCCTTGAACATCGGGTTGTTCGCGACCACCCCGGTCACCTGGCCGTCCAGCCGCGCGAACCCGATGGTCAGCTCCCGCGCCCACAGCGCGTGGATCTCGAAGAAGGAGCCCTCGTCGACCAGCCCGCGGATGTAGCGGCGCATGTCGAAGGCCTGCCGCTCGCTGGCCGGGATCAGCGCGGCCAGGTCCACCGGCTCCGGCTGGGCCGCCGCGGCGGCCGGCGGCGGCTGCTGCCAGTTCGCGGGCAGGTAGGACAGGTAGCCGCGGACCGCGGCCAGCGCGTCGTGCTCGGTGGGGGCGAGGTAGTGCCCGCATCCGGACACGGTGCAGTGCATCCGCGCCCCGCCCATCTCCTCCAGCGTGGTCTGCTCCCGGACCACCATCTCGACCATCCGCGGGCTGCCCAGGTACATCGACGCGTTGCCGTCCACCATGGCGACGAAGTCGCAGAACGCCGGGATGTAGGCCCCGCCCGCCGCGGACGGCCCGAACAGCGCGCACACCTGGGGGATGGCGCCGGACGCGCGCACCTGGGTGTGGAAGATCTTCCCGGCGCCGCGGCGGCCGGGGAACATGTCGACCTGGTCGGTGATCCGGGCGCCCGCCGAGTCGACCAGGTAGATCATGGGCAGGCCGTCCGCGTAGGCCTTCTCGATGATCCGGATGATCTTCTCGACCGTGCGGGCCCCCCAGGAGCCCGCCTTGACCGTGGAGTCGTTGGCCATCAGCGCCACGGGCCGCCCGTCCACCAGCGCCGTCCCGGTGATCACCCCGTCCGCGGGCAGGCCGTCCGCGAGGGCGTTGGCGTACCGGCCGTCCTCGGTGAAGCTGCCGTCATCGACCAGGCCGGCGATCCGGGCCCGGGCGAACAGCTTGCCGGCCGCCTCGGCGGACTGGTGGTACCGGGGCGCGCCGCCCCGCTCGACCCGTTCCCGCAGCCCGGCCAGCCCGTGGTCCGCGCCCGCCGGGTGCCCCGCCTCATGCTGCTCTGCCACCTGGGGAGCGTACCTCGGCCACCGGGTTTCGTTAGAGAGCGATAGTGCGGGTCCGGGGGCCCGCCCGCAGCACCTGGGACGGCAGCTGGCGGCCGATGATCCGCTCCGCCTCGGCGGCCGCCCCGATCATCGCCTCCAGGTCCACCCCGGTCGCCACGCCCATGTCCTCGACCATGTGCACGAGTTCCTCGGTGGCGATGTTGCCGGTAGCCCCGGGCGCGTACGGGCAGCCGCCGAGGCCGCCGACCGAGGCGTCGAAGTCGTCCACGCCCAGCTCCAGCGCGGCCAGCACGTTGGCCAGGCCGGTGCCCCGGGTGTTGTGGAAGTGCAGGTTCAGCGGGGTGTCCGGGTACGCCGAGCGGAACTCCCCGACCAGCTCGGTGACCCGGCGCGGGGTGGCCATCCCGGTGGTGTCGCCGAACGAGATGGAGTCCGCCCCGTCGGCCACCGCCCGGCCGGCCACCGCCAGCACCCGGCTCACCGGCACGTCGCCCTCGTACGGGCAGCCCCACGCGGTGGCCACCACCACCTGGGCCGTGGCCCCCCGGCCGTGCGCCTCGCCGAGGATCACCGCGATGTCGTCGAGGGACTCCTCGGTGCCCCGGTTCACGTTCCGCCGGTTGTGCGTGTCCGAGGCGGACACCACCACCTCCACCTCGGTGAACCCCGCGTCCAGGGCCCGCCGGGCGCCGCGCAGGTTCGGGGCCAGCGCCGAGTAGCGGACCGCGGCCGTGCGCTCGATGCCCTGCCACACCTGGTCGGCGTCGGCCATCTGCGGGATCGCCTCCGGCCGGACGAACGAGACGGCCTCGATCCGGGATACCCCGGTCTGGGAGAGGGCGTTGATCAGCTCGATCTTCGCCCCGGTGGGCACCGGGTCCTCGTTCTGCAGTCCGTCCCGCGGCCCGACTTCCCGCAACGAAACGCGCCCGGGCAGATCGCTCACTGTCGGCCTCCGTCGTTCGTGGTGACTGCGGTCCGGGGTGGCCGGGCTCACTCGCCCGGCCAGACGGGATCGCGCTTCTCGTTGAACGCCGCGATGCCCTCACGCCGGTCCGCCGGACAGGGCGGCGGTCCGCCAGGCGGCGTCCTCGATGTCCAGCGCCGCGGCTCAGGCCGACCCCCCACCCCTGGCGCATGGCCCGCTTGGCGGCCCGCACGGCGACCGGGGAGTTGGCGGCGATGGCGCCGGCCATCTCCAGCGCGGTGGCGTCCGCGGTCCCGGCGGGGACCAGCCGGTCGGCCAGCCCGATCCGCTCCGCCTCCGCGGCCGTCACCCGGCGGCCGGTGAGCACCAGGTCGGCGGCCCGGCCCACGCCGAGCCGCCGCATGGACAGCTGGGTGCCGCCGCAGCCGGGCACCAGGCCGACCGTGGCCTCCGGCAGGCCGAACTGCGCGGTCTCGTCGGCCACCACCAGGTCACAGTTCAGCGCCAGCTCGCAGCCGCCGCCCAGCGCGTACCCGTGCACGGCCGCGATCACCGGCTGCGGCAGGCGGAGCAGTTCGCCGAACGCGGTGCGGAACACGGCCCGCTGCGCCAGCCATTGCGCGTCGGTCATCAGCTGCCGTTCCTTGAGGTCGGCGCCGACGCAGAAGGCGCGGTCCCCGGTCGCGGTCAGCACGACGGCCCGGACCCCGGTGTCCGGGGCCAGCTCGGCGCAGGTCTGCGCGAACCGGACCAGCATCACGGTGTTCAGCGCGTTCAGCGCCTCGGGCCGGTCGAGCACGATCTCGGCGACCGGGCCGCGCCCGATCAGGTGCCTGCGGACCTCGATGCCATCCATGAGCGCAGGCTAACCCGTGGGCCGGGCAGGCGCCGACCGCTGCCCTGCGATTGCCGGCCATTCCCGGGATGGCGCCGCTCAGCGGTCCTCGCGGGCCAGCCGCCGCTGCTCGTCCTCGACCAGCTGGAACAGCGTGGACTGGACCTCCTGGACGTCCGGGATGTCGCTGAGGACCAGCTGGCCGTGCTCGCCCGCGGACTCCACCACCAGCCGGCCGGTGCCGAGCAGGCGGTCGATGGGGCCCTGCGAGAACGAGACGTCGCTGATCCTGATCAGCGGGAAGTCCCGGCCCGACCGGGTCAGGATGCCGTGGCGCAGCTGGATCCGCCGGGTGGTGAGCTGGTACGTGGTGGTCTTCCAGCGCAGGAACGGGACGCCGGCGGCCGCCACGGCCAGGAGGATGGCGACCACCCCGACCGCGATCCTGCCCGGGCCGGCTTCCCGGCCCGGCGGGATCACGATCAGCAGCGCGACGGCGGCGGCAATCACCACGACGAGGAGCACAGCGCGGGCCGCAGCAGAATCTTCCAGTGCGGGTGCAGCGTCAGCACGCGCTGCTCTCCCGGGGGGAGCTGGCCTTCCATGCTCATAGCGCACATCGTGGCACGGAACGGGGTGTCGCGGACGGGTGTGCCGCGCCAGCGTGACGGACGCGGACGTCAGCGGACGTGCACGACGTCGCCCGCGCCGACCAGCGTGGTGCCCGCGCCCGGTCCGCACGGCGAGCCGGCCCGTCTCGTCCACGTCGGTGGCCGTGCCGGCCAGCGCCGCCCCGCCGGGCAGTTCCACCCGGACCTCCCGCCCGACCGTGACGCACCAGCGCAGGTACTCCGCGCGCAGGCCAGCCGGGTCCGGGCCGGCCGTCCACGCCGTGTACCGGCTGGCCAGCTCGGTGAGGATCGCGGCCAGCAGGCGTTCGCGGTCCAGGCAGGCGGCGTTCTCCAGGAGCAGCGAGGTCGCGGTGGGCACCGGCAGCTCGGCCCGGGTGAGCGTGACGTTGAGCCCGACCCCGGCCACGACCGCGTCGCCGTGCGCCTCGGCCAGGATCCCGGCGATCTTGCGGCCGTCCACGAGCACGTCGTTGGGCCACTTCAGGGTGGCGGTGACGCCGGCCTCGGCGCGCAACGCGGCCGCCACCGCGATCCCGGTAAGCAGCGGCAGCCAGGCCCGGGCGGCGGGCGCCACGGCCACCGGGCGGAGCAGCACGGAGAACACCAGCGCGGCGCGCGGCGGGCTGGACCAGGACCGGCCCAGCCTGCCCCGGCCCGCGGTCTGCGTCTCGGCCGCCAGCACCAGGCCCTCGGCCGCGCCCGCCTGGGCCTCCGCCAGCAGGTCGGCGTTGGTGGAGCCGGTCTCGCTGGCCACCCGGATGTCCCGCCACAGGCCGCCGGGGCGGACCAGCCGGGCGCTGAGGGCGGCGGCGTCGAGCGGCGGCCGCCGCAGCGCCGCGTCAGGAAGGGCCATGACATCCCATGATCCCAGGCCGCACGCCTCCCCGGCCCGGCGGCCGCCTCCGGCCCAGCTCCGGGCGCTCGGCCCCGACGGCCAGTCGATGATCACCCGATTGGTGTCGCCTGCGACACCAATCGGTTGATCACGTCCGGCGAACCCGGCCGCGCGACACATCGGGCACACCAGCCGCGCAGCCACAGGAGAACCGCGCCCGCTGGGTGGCGGTCTGAGCGGGCTGGCACACGGTTCGCCGGAAGCCGCTGTGCGTGCCAGCGGTCTCCGTACACGAATCACTCGGGGCCGGCGGCTACGCCCGCGGGCGGGACGTCCCGGGTCCGCGGCGGCGGCTGGGCACCTGCACCGGGGCGGCCGGGGTACGGCGCGGCGCCGGGCGGGCGGCCAGCGCCCGGGCCAGGGCCAGGACGCCGCCCGCCACCGCCGCGGCGGCCAGGACCACGAACGTCACGGACACCGCGTGCGCGGACACCAGGGTGAACGCCGCGTGCTCGGCCGGGCGCTGGGCAGCGGCCCGGCCTGGTTCAGGTACAGCGTCCCGAAGGTGGCCACCCCGATCACGATGGCCAGCTGGTTGACGGTGACGACCACCCCGGTGGCGTCGGCCGCGTCGGCGACCGGCACCCGCATCAGCACCGCGGTCATCAGCGGGCTGAACGCCGCGGCCATCCCGGCGCCGGTCAGGGCCAGGGCCAGGTAGAGCAGCACCCCGCCGGTCCCGCCGCCGTGCAGCAGCCCGGCCGCGCACAGCAGGCCGGCCGCGTAGGCGGCGAAGCCCGCGATGATCAGGGCACCGTGCCACTGCCGGGGCAGCCGCTGCCAGTTGAGGCTGACCAGCGCGAAGGTGGCCGCGGAGGGGGCGAAGATGAGCCCGGCCCGGAGCGGGGTGTCGCCCAGCCCGCCCTGCAGGTGCAGGGCCAGCGCGAAGAAGAACCCGCCGAACACCGCCATGGTCACGAACAGGGCGGCCACTCCCATCGTGACCCCGGGCAGGCTCAGCACCCGGCCGGGGATCAGCGGCGAGCCGCCGCGGGCCTCCACCCGGCGCTCCACGACGGCGAACAGCCCGAACAGGACCACGCTTGCGGCCAGGCAGATCCAGCCCCACACGGGCCAGTGCTCGGGCTGGCCCAGGACCAGCGGCAGCACCAGGGCCACCGCGGCCGGGGTGAGCAGGGCCAGCCCGGCCGGGTCCAGGCCGCGGCCCCGGTCCCCGGCGCCGTGCGGCAGCAGCCGCCCGCCCGTGACGAGCAGGGCCACGCCGATCGGGACGTTGATGAGGAAGACGGCGCGCCAGCCGCTGCCGAACAGGTTCGCGGTCACCAGCAGCCCGCCGACGATCTGCCCGGCGACCGCCCCGCCCGCGATGACCGCGGCGTACAGGCGCATCGCGCCGGCCCGGGAGGTCCCGGTGAACGTGCGCTGGATCAGGCTGAGCACCTGCGGGATCATGGCCGCGGCGCCCGCCCCCTGGATGAACCGCAGGGCGATCAGCATGCCGGTGGAGGTGGCCAGGCCGCAGCCGAGCGAGGCCAGGGTGAACAGGGCCAGCCCGGCCAGGAACATCCGGCGGTGCCCGACGATGTCGCCGAGCCGGGCCCCGGTGACCAGCAGGACCGCGTAGGTGATGACGTAGCCGGCGATGACCAGCTGCAGCCCGGCGCCGGACGCGTGCAGATCCGCGTGGATGGCGGGGGCCGCGACGTTCACCACGGAGGCGTCCAGGACCGCCATGAACTGCCCGGTGAGGACGATGGCCAGCAGGGCGCGCGGCGCGGTCAGCCGGCGCGGGGCCCGGCCGCCGGGCCGCCCGGCGGCCCGGCGGAACCCGGAGTGGCGGCCAGCAGGCGCGTGGCCGCGGGTTACGGTGGTGAGGTCTGTCATGCCCCTGAGCATGCCGGGACCTTTATCCAGGTACCAGGAGCCTACTTATCCTGGTACCAGGAGCACCTGGCACCCGTCTCCGCTCCCCGGCATGATGAGGGTTATGACCGCCATGACGACCAACGGGAACGGCTCGCGCCGCGCCGAGCTGGCCGCGTTCCTGCGCAGCCGCCGGGAGCGGATCAGCCCGGAGCAGGTGGGCCTGCCGCCCGGGGCTGCGCCGCCGCACCCCCGGGCTGCGCCGGGAGGAGGTCGCCCAGCTGGCCGGGGTCGGCGTCACCTGGTACACCTGGCTCGAGCAGGGCCGCCCGATCAAGGCCAGCGCCCAGGTGCTCGGCGCGGTGGCCCAGACGCTCCGGCTCGACTCAGGCCGAGCGGCAGCACCTGTACCGGCTGGCCGACATCGCCGATGCGGCCGGCGCGACCCGGGCGCCGCCGGGAGCGCCGTGCGAGCAGGTGCCGCCGGACGTCCAGGGCATCATGGACAGCCTGGTGCCGCTCCCGGCCTGCGTCCTGAACGAGCGGTACGACCTGCTCGGCTGGAACGAGGCGTACGCCGCACTGTGGCCCGGGGTGATCGGCGCCCAGCCGGGTGAGCGCAACATCCTGTGGCAGAACTTCACCCACCCCGACTGCTGCCACCCCTACGTCAGCCCGGCACGACCAGCTGGGCCGGCTGGTCGCCCAGTTCCGGGGCAACTACGGCCGGCACATCGGCGAGCCCGCGTGGACCAGCTTGATCCGCCGCCTTCAGGCGAGCCAGCCCGCACTTCGCCCGGCTGTGGGAGGAGCACGACGTGGCCAGCCCGGTCACCTATCTCAAGATCTTCCGGCACCCGGCGTTCCCGCGGCTGGCCATGACGAGCACCAGCCTCGGCGTGCTGGCCGTGCCCTGCACCCGGATGGTGGTCTACACCCCCGCCGACGAGGAGATGCCGGACCGCGATCGGCAAGCTGCTGGCCGGCGAGGGCACCGACGCCGAGTATCCCTGCGCCCCCGCCCACCGCCAGCGCCGCGCCGAGCTAGCCGCCGCCTCCGCCCACTGACCCGGCGTCAGCCGTTCCCAGCGTAACGGCCGTTTGATTGGCAGTCAGTTCTCAGAAGTCACACCGCCGGGTATCGGCTTCAACGTTGCACTGTAAGCCGGAGCATTCCAGCAGCCTCGCTGCACTCCCCACTGAGGTGCTCCAAAATCGCAACCACCTTGTCGATGTCTGCCTCGGGCACGGGGAACCGACCCCCACTTCGGTCAGGTCCACGGCGGCAGCCCTGACCGTCTCCCTAGCGCATATCCGGAGCCTGCCGCGCTCCCCCTGCTGCTCCACCGGCACTACCTCCCTTATCGCTGAGATCACTGGTCGCCAATAACTGACCAGCAGTCGTCGCCCGGGGATGAGCCCGTACTCCCCGCCCCGGTCCCATGCCACGTGGACGGTGCCCAGGGAGTCCACCAGCCTCACCGTTCCTTCGTCTCCGCGGGAGCAGGTCGCATGGCGGGTGACCAGCGCACAGTCAGGCAAGCTGCCACGCGGCCGCCGTGTGCCGAGCCGAGAACACCCTCGCCCAGGAGCACGGCGTGGCCCGCGGAACGGCCAAGAAGGCACTGGACTCGGCTGGTTGAAGCCGGATTGGTGCGCCGGGTGCAAGGGCGCGGAACGTTCGTCGCCTAAGCCCAGCCTGGCGCACTCGGGTCTAGCTGTCGGGCGAACAAACCCGCAATCGACACATGCGCGACCGGGCCGAACCTGCGGCCACGAGTGGCTACCACCGACCGTGAGCCTATTCAGGGCCCGCGACCGGAGTGCCGGCTTCCCCGCACAGCGCCAGCGCGATGCCCAGCGCCGCAAGCACCACGACCGCGGTACCCGGGAACCTGCCGTTCCTCAGCCGGTGTTCTGGAGGCCGGCGGCGACGCCGCTGACGGCGAGCAGCAGCAGGCGCTGCAGTTGCTCGCGGCGGGCCGCGAGCTCCGGGTCCTCGCGCCGCCCCGTCACCGCCCGGCGCGGGCAGCGCCCGCAGCTCGGTCAGCGCCCGCAGCTGAAGGTGGGACAGCGCGTCCACGTACGGGTCGCGCAGGGCCACCGCCCGGGACAGCACGCGCCGGTTGGCCAGCAACCGGTCGTGGCCGGTCACCTCCAGCACCAGCCGCCGGGTCAGGTCGTACTCGGCCAGCACCAGGTCCGCCAGGTCGTCGCGGCCGCCCAGGGCCAGGTGCCGGGCCGCGATCCGGCGGTCGGTCTTGGCCAGGCTCATCTCCGCGCCGTCGAACAGCACGGCCAGCAGCGGCCAGCCCTGGTACGCCTCCCGGACCTCGGCCAGCCCGCCCGGGCCGCCGGCCGCGGCGGCCAGGCCGCTGCCCAGGCCGTACCAGCCGGGCAGGTTCAGCCGGGTCTGCGCCCAGGAGAACACCCACGGGAATGGCGCGCAGGTCGTCCAGGCCGACCACGCCGACGCCGCGGCGGGCCGGGCGGGACCCGATCCGCAGCCCGCTGATCTCCTCCAGCGGGCTGATCCGGGCCAGCCACTCGGCGAAGCCCGGCGTCTCCACCAGCTCCCGGTAGGCGCGCAGCGCGGCCGACTCCATCCGGTCGGCCACCGGCCGGAACCGGCGGGCCGCCTCCGCGTTGCGCTCGCCGACCACCGGCGAGGAGGCGAGCAGCACCGCCGAGGTGACCTGCTCCAGATGACGCTGGGCGATCACCGGGTTCGCGTACCGCGCGAAGATCACCTCACCCTGCTCGGTGACCTTGAACCGGCCGTCTACCGACCCGGGCGCCTGGGCCAGGACCGCGCGGCCCGCCGGGCCGCCGCCCCGGCCCAGCGCGCCGCCCCGGCCGTGGAACAGGGTCAGCCGTACCGACGTGGTCGGCCGCCCAGCGGGCCAGCTGGCCCTGCACGTCGAACAGCCGCAGGGTGGCGCTGACCGGCCCGAGTTCCTTGGCCGAGTCGGAGTAGCCGAGCATGACCTCGAGCTGGCGGCCGTTCGCGGCCAGCCGCTCCCGGACCGGCTCCAGCTCCAGCATCTCGTCCAGCACCCGGGCGGCATGGTTCAGGTCGTCGCCGCTCTCGAACAGCGGGACCACGTCCAGCACCGGCGGCTGGCCGCTGCGCGTCGCGCGCGCGGGCCAGCTCGTAGACGGCGGCGATGTCCGCCGCCGACCGGGTGAAGCTGACCACGTAGCGGTGGCACGCCTCCACCCCGAACCGGTCCTGGATCCAGCCGACCGCCCGGAACGTGGCCAGCACCTCGGCGGTCTGCGCGGACAGCGCGCCGCCCTCGGCGATCTCGCGCAGCGCGCGGGCGTGCACCGCGCTGTGCTGGCGGATCTCCAGGCTGGCCAGGTGGAAGCCGAACGTCTCGGCCTGCCAGATCAGCTGCTGCAGCTCGCCGAACGCCTGCCGGGTGGCGCCCGCGGCGGCCAGCGAGTCCTGGACCAGGCGCAGGTCGGCGAGGAAGTCCGCGGCGCCGGGGTAGGCCAGGTCGGCGTGCCGCAGCCGGGTCGCCTCGAGCCGGCGGGCCAGGTAGAGCAGGTAGGTCCGGTACGGCTCGTGCGGCGAGCGGGCGGCCAGATCCGCGAGCAGCTCCGGCTGGGCCGTCTCGGCGGCCTCCAGGGCCACGGCGAACTCGGCGGACGGCGGCGCCGCGTCCGCGTTGACGGTGAGCGCGCGGCCGATCCGGGTGGTCGCGTTCTCCAGCGCGCGCAGCACATGGTCGGCCTGGATGACCGCGGTCTCCCTGGTCACCTGGGCGGTCACGAACGGGTTGCCGTCCCGGTCGGCGCCCACCCAGCTGCCGTAGCGCAGGAAGGCGGGGACCGCCGGGGCGCCGGGCCCGGCCCCGGCCTCGCGGCGGGCCTCGTCCAGCGCCCGGTACACCCGGGGCACGACCTGGAAGATGGTCTCGTCGAACGCGGCCATCACCGTGCGGACCTCGTCGATCGGGGTCATGGCGTTGGCCCGCAGCTGTGACGTGCGCCAGAGCAGGTCGATCTCCTCGCGCAGCCGGCGCCGCGTCTCCGCCTGCTCCGCGGCACCGCGCCGGTCGTCGTCCAGCGCGGTCACCAGGTCGCTGATCCGGCGCAGCGCGGTGGCCACGGCCCGGCGCCGCGCCTCGGTGGGGTGAGCGGTGAGGACCGGGTGCACGCGCAGCCGGGCGAGCAGGTCGCCGAGCTGCCCGGGACCCTGCTCGCGGCGGAATTCGGCGACCGAGGCGGCGAGCGACTCGCGGACCGGCGCCTGCCCGGTGTCCTGTTCCCGCAGCGCGCGGACCCGCTGCAGCTCCTCGGCCAGGTTGGTGAGGTGGAAGTAGACGGTGAACGCCCGGGCCACCAGCTCCGCCCGGTCCAGCGGCCAGCTGGCCACCAGGGCCGCGATCTCGTCCCCGGCCGGGTCCGCGTGCGGGTCCGCGCTGCGCCATCGGAACTGCCGTCGGCCGAGCCGACCTCGGCGGCGCCGTGGCTGGCCCGGGCCGCGATCACCGCCTGGCGCAGTCTCTCGACGTCGTCGAGCAGGTCCTGGCCGCCGGACTCGCGCAGCACCTCGCCGAGCATGTCGCCGAGCAACCGGACATCGCGGCGCATCCGCCCGGGTAGCTGCTGCCGGTCGGTGTCGCGGGTGGGCGCCGCGGCGGGTGCACCCGCCGGCGGGGCCTCGGCGTCGGCATCCTGGCTCACCCGCGACAGCCTAATGGCCTGGCGGGCCAGGCGCCTACCGCCGCCTGATCCCCGGCGCGCCTCGGCGGCTACCCTGTCCGCTATGACCAGCGAAGTTCAGGACCGGAGCGGGCCGGATCAGGCTGCTGCCGCGGACCACGCCGACCCGGCGGCCCAGGACGCGACCCCGCACACCACGGCGGGCAAGATCGCCGACCTGCAGCGCCGCCGGGACGAGGCGGTCCACGCCGGCTCGGCGCGGGCGGTGGAACGCCAGCACGCCAAGGGCAAGATGACCGCCCGGGAGCGGCTGGAGCGGCTGCTCGACCCCGGCTCGTTCACCGAGTTCGACGAGCTCGCCCGGCACCGGGCCACCGATTTCGGGGTGGCCGCGAACCGGCCCTACGGCGACGGCGTCGTCACCGGGTACGGCACCATCGACGGCCGCCCCGTCTGCGTGTTCAGCCAGGACTTCACCGTCTTCGGCGGCTCGCTGGGCGAGGTCTACGGCGAGAAGATCGTCAAACTGATGGACCACGCGCTGAAGACCGGCTGCCCGCTGATCGGCATCAACGACGGCGGCGGCGCGCGCATCCAGGAAGGCGTGGTCGCCCTGGGGCTGTTCGCCGAGATTTTTTTCCGCAACGTAACCGCGTCGGGCGTGATCCCCCAGATATCCCTGATCATGGGGCCGTGCGCCGGAGGCGCCGTGTACTCCCCCGCCATCACCGATTTCACGCTGATGGTCGAGGGCACCTCGCACATGTTCATCACCGGGCCGGATGTGATCAAGACGGTGACCGGGGAGGAAGTCAGCTTCGAGGAACTCGGCGGCGCGCAGCGCGCACAACACCAAGTCCGGGGTCGCGCACTATCAGGCCAAGGACGAGGACGACTGCCTGGACTTCGCCCGGGAACTGCTGTCCTACCTGCCGTCCAACAACCTCGATGACCCCCCGGTGCTGGACCCGCCCGGTGACCCCATGGCCGGCCTGGAGATCACCGAGTCCGACGCGCGAACTCGACACGCTGATCCCGGACTCACCGAACCAGCCGTACGACATGCACGACGTGATCACCCGCGTCCTGGACGACGGGGAGTTCCTGGAGGTCCACGCCGGCTTCGCGCAGAACATCGTGGTCGGGTTCGGCCGGGTCGAGGGCGCGAGCGTGGGCGTGGTGGCCAACCAGCCGATGCACTTCGCGGGCACCCTGGACATCGACGCCTCGGAGAAGGCGGCCCGGTTCGTCCGGACCTGTGACTGCTTCAACATCCCCGTGCTGACGTTCGTGGACGTGCCCGGCTTCCTGCCCGGCACCGGGCAGGAGTGGGGCGGGATCATCCGGCGCGGCGCCAAGCTGATCTACGCCTACGCGGAGGCCACCGTGCCGAAGATCACGGTGATCACCCGCAAGGCGTACGGCGGCGCTTATGACGTGATGGGCTCCAAGCACCTCGGCGGGGACGTCAACCTGGCCTGGCCGACGGCCCAGATCGCGGTCATGGGCGCCCAGGGGGCGGTGAACATCCTCTACCGGCGGGAACTGGCCGGCGCGGAGGACCCGGACGCGCTGCGCGCCCAGCGCGTCGCGGAGTACGAGGACACTCTGGCCAATCCCTACATCGCGGCCGAGCGCGGCTACGTGGACGCGGTGATCCGGCCGGCCGAGACCCGGGCCCAGGTCACCCGGGCGCTGCGGACGCTGCGGACCAAGCGGCAGACCCTCCCGCCGAAGAAGCACGGCAACATCCCGCTCTGAGCACTGCTGATTGTAGTTATCCGGCTACACAGGGATCAACTCAGGCTGTGCTTCCGCCCCGGGAAGTGCGGGTCCGGCAGTAGAGTCGTGAATGCCATGACCGACATCGTCTCGCCGCTGCCCACGCTCGCGCGTTACGCGATCATGATTGATGTCGGCTATATCTACGCCGCGGCTGGCGAACTCCTGTTCAGCGTCGGTTCCCGGCGGGAGTACCGGGTCGACACGGACAAGCTGATCCAGGCGCTCACCCGGCACGCCGACGGCCTGGTCCGGGGCGAACTGCTCCGGGTCTACTGGTACGACGCGGCCCGGGACCGGGTGCCCACCATCGACCAGCGGGTGATCGCCCAGATGGCCCGGGTGAAGCTGCGGCTCGGCAACCTGAACGCGCGCGGCCAGCAGAAGGGCGTGGACGCGCAGATCCGCGCGGACATGGAAGCCCTGGCCCGGCACCGGGCGATCACCGACGCGGTCCTGGTGGCCGGCGACGAGGACATGGTGCCCGCGGTCGAGGCGGCCCAGGCGTACGGCGTCCGGGTGCACCTGTGGGGCGTGGAACCGCCGTTCGGCACCAACCAGGCCGAGCGCCTGGTCTGGGAATCCGACACCGTGGAGATCCTCGACCGGGCCTTCCTCGAGCCGTACTTCACCAGGACCCCGCCGCCCGAGCCGGTGCCGTCGGCCCCGTCGGCCCCGTCGGCCCAGCCGGTCGGCGTGCCCTCTCCCGCCCAGTTGTTCGAGCGCCGGCACGGCGCCCGGCCGCCGCACCGTCCGGCGGCGCACCCGGCCCTCAGCCATCCTTCGCCCGGCCAGCCGTGCCGTGAGCCAGCCGTCGCTCAGCCAGCCGGCGCCTGGGCCAGCCGGGCCTGGGCCAGCCAGGCCTGGGCCAGCCGGGCCTGGGCCAGCCGGCGCCTGCCCAGCAGGCTGGGCCCGGACCGGCAGCGGGTCGAGGAGGCCGGCGAGCACGTGGCCCAGAAGTGGATCCTCACCCGGGGCGAGGACAACATCCGGGACCTGCTGCCCGGGCCGATCCTGCCGCCGGTGATCGACAAGGAACTGCTGGTCGAGGCGGAGAAGGAACTCGGCGCGTCGTTGCGGCCCTACCAGGAGGCCCGGGAGTGGCTGCGGGACGCTTTCTGGGAACGGGTCCGCCGGCAGTTCGGGATCGGGAGCGGCAGGTCATGACCAGCGAGCCGGGCGAGAGCCCGCTGTTCTCGGTGGTGTCGGGCCACCCTGACGCCGAGGATCTGGCCGCGCTGACCGCGGTCCTGGCGGCCCGCCTGGCCGCCCGCCAGCGGGCCGCGGCGCGCGCAGGCCGCTGCCCGCGCGGCCCGGTCAGCCTGGCTGGACCGGGCGGCGCTGACCCGGGCCCCGCTGCGCCGGTCCCGGCGCCTGGCGCCGGCGCCTGGCGATCCGCTGCCGCGGACCTAGGCCCGGCGCCTGAGCGCCGTCGGCTCCGGGACTCGGATCGCCTGGCCAGCTGAGCGATGATCTTGGTCAGGGCGCTGCGCAGGTGCTCTCGCTCGGCGCTGGTCAGCGTGGCGGTCATGCGCTGCTCCAGTTCGTCCCGCTCCTGCTCGATGGCCGGCGCACGGAGCGGGCCCGGTCGGTGAGATACAGCCGGACCAGGCGGGCGTCCGCCGGGTCGGGCTTGCGGACCAGCAGGCCGGCGGTGGCCATCCGGTTGGCGGACTTGACCACGGTCGGGGTGGCGACGTGCAGGCGGCTGGCCAGTTCGCCGGGGGTCAGCCCGTCGGTCTCCCAGAGGACCTCCAGAAGCAGGTTCTGCCCGACCCGCACGCCGTGCCGGCTCATCGCCTCGTCCGCGGCGGCGCGCGCCAGCTTCGACGACCGGGTGAACAGCGCCAGGAGCTCGTTCATGATCCGATCGTAGACAGTCGCTGGCCGGCTACCGATCCCAGCGCGTAGGCTAATTCATTAGCCGGCTATCGAGTAGTGGCGTCGGGCCAGGCGGCCCTGGCGCCCGGCGGAGGAGTGACATGCGACTGAGTTTCGGTATCAAGACATCCCAGATGGGCCTGAGCTACCCGGACATCCTCCGGGTCTGGCGGGACGCCGACCAGGTTCCCCTGTTCGAGCACGCCTGGCTCTGGGACCACATGGTCCCGCTGCGCGGAGACGTGCGCGGGGCGGCGCTGGAGGCCTGGACGCTGCTCGGCGCGCTCGCCGCGCAGACCCAGCGGCTGCGGCTCGGCGTGATGGTGACCAGCAACCGGCTGCGCAACCCCGCCCTGCTGGCCAAGATGGCGGCCACGGTGGACGTGATTTCCGGCGGCCGGCTGGACTTCGGGATCGGCGCGGGCGGCAGCCAGCTGCCCGGGGCGCCGGACGAACTGGCCGCGATCGTGCGCCGCGAGTTCGAGGCCTACGGGGTGCCCATCGTCCCGGCCGGCGAGGCGGTCGGCGCGCTGGCCGAGGCGTGCACGCTGATCCGCCGGATGTGGACCGAGGACGAGCAGTTCGACTTCACCGGCCGGTACTACCGGCTGCGCGGCGCCGTGTGCGAGCCGAAGCCGGTGCAGCGGCCCCACCCGCCGTTCATGCTCGGGGCCGGCGGCGAACGGGCCGCGCTCCGGGTCGTCGCCGAGCACGCGGACATCTGGAACTGCCCGGCCCGCACCGCCGATGAGTTCCGGCACAAGAGCCGGGTCCTCGACGAGCACTGCGCGGCGATCGGCCGCGACCCGGCCCAGATCACCCGGTCCATGCAGATCCTGGTGCGCCCCGGGGACCCGGCGGCCTCCCGGGCCCTGCTGCTCGAGCTGATCGACGCGGGCGCCACGCACCTCGTCCTCGCCCCGGTCCCGCCGTGGCCCGACCGGCCCGCCCAGTGGCTGGCCGACGAGGTCGCCGCGCCGGTCGCCGCGCAGCTGGCAACAGCGGCCCGGCAGCTGACCGGCGCCAGCCCAACCAGGGCAGCCTGACCGACCGGCGCCACCTGACCAGCAGCTGAGTGACAAGGTCCGATTCCCGCCAGCACCACGCGCTGGCCTGGCGTTGAATCAGAGCATGACACTCGATCCCGACACCTGCTACCGGGCCATGATGGCCCGCGACCCGCGCTTCGACGGGCGCTTCTTCACCGGGGTCACCAGCACCGGGATCTACTGCCGGCCGATCTGCCCGGCGCGCACCCCGGCCCGGGGCAACATGAGGTTCTTCGCGCACGCGGCGACCGCGGAGGCGGCCGGGTTCCGGGCCTGCCGGCGGTGCCGCCCCGAGGCCAGCCCGGGGTCGCCGGAGTGGAACGTCCGGGCCGATCTGGCCGCCCGGGCGGTGCGGCTGATCGCGGACGGCTACGTCGATTCCCACGGGATCGGCGGCCTGGCCGCGCGGCTGGCGGTCACCCAGCGGCACCTGCACCGGCTGCTCGTGGCCGAGCTGGGCGCCGGGCCGCAGGCCCTGGCCCGGACCGCGCGGTTGCAGACCGCGCGGCGGCTGCTGGCCGAGACCAGCATGCCGATCACCGAGGTCGCGTTCGCCAGCGGCTTCTCCAGCGTCCGGCAGTTCAACGCGAGCGTGCGCGAGTCCTCCGGCCGCAGCCCGTCGGAGCTGCGCGCCCGGGCCCGGCGCACCGGCCCCGGGGGCCAGGGAGCGCGGGACTCGGCCGGCGCCCCGGGCACCTGGCTCACCCTCCGGCTGGCTTACCGCGAGCCGTTCGACGCGGCCGGCGTGGCTGGGCTTCCTGGCCGCACGGGCCATCCCGGGGGTGGAGCAGGTCACCGAGGACCGCTACGCCCGGTCCGTGCAGACCGCCGCGGGCCCGGGGATCATCGAGCTCATCCCCCGGCCGGGCCAGGGCCACGTGCTGCTCCGGGCCCGGCTCAGCGGGCTCGGGGCGGTCAGCCCGGTGGTCGGCCGGGCCCGGCGGCTGCTCGACGCCGACGCCGACCCGGCCGCGATCGGCGCCGCGCTGGCCACCGACGGCCTGCTCGCCCCGCTGGTGCGGGCCCGGCCCGGGCTGCGGGTGCCCGGCGCCTACGACGGCTTCGAGCTGGCGGTGCGCGCGGTCCTCGGGCAGCAGGTCTCGGTCGCCGCGGCGAGCACGTTCGCGGGCCGCCTGGCCGCCCAGCACGGCACCCCGCTGGCCGCCGACGGGCCCGTGGACGGCCGCGGCGGACGCGGCCCGGCGGGCCGGCGCCGGGCCACGCGTGGTCTTCCCCGGCCCGGACGTGCTGGCCGAGGCCGACCTGACCGGCCTCGGGCTCACCACGGCCCGGCAGCGGACCCTGCGCGCGCTCGCCGCGGCGGCCGCGAGCGGGCGGCTGACCCTGGATCCCGGCGCCGACCCCGGGGAGATCGCGGCCCGGCTGGCCGAGCTGCCGGGCATCGGGCCCTGGACCACCGGCTACATCCTGATGCGCGCGGCCGCAGACCCGGACGCGTTCCCCGAGGCCGACCTGGGCCTGCGCCGCGCCCTGGCCCGGCTCGGCGCCCCGGCCGGGCATCCGGCGCGGTGGCGTCCGTGGCGCGCGTACGCGGCCATGCACCTGTGGACCTGGCCGGAGCAGCCCGGACGTGGCCCGGCGGCCCAGCCGCAGGCCTGCGCCGCGAGCTGAGCAGCTGAGAGTGATCATGCCTGACCCAGCGGCACCGTGCCAGCCGACACCGTGCCGACCACCGCCGCGCCAGCCAGCACCGCGCCAGCCCATCACGCTCGACACCGGCTGCCACCCCGGCTACGGCACCGTGCTGGCCAGCACCGTGCTGGCCACGGTCGTGGACACCCCGATCGGCCCGCTCAGCCTGCTGGCCCGGGACGGCCGGCTGATCGCGGGCGGGTTCACCGCCGACCCGGCCGTGATGCACGCCCGGCTGGCCCCGCCGCCTGCGCGCGCTGCCCCTGCAGACCGCCGGCCCGGCCGAACTGCCCTGGCTGGCCAAGCCGGTCGCCGCGTACTTCGACGGTGATCTGCAGGCGCTGGACGCGATCCCGGTGTACCAGCCGGGCACGCCGTCCCGGCAGCGGCTGTGGGCCGCGCTGCGCGCCGTGCCGCCGGGCCGCACGGTCAGCTACACCCAGCTGGCCGCGCAGGCCGGGAACCCCCGGGCGCCGCGGGCCGCCGGGGCCGCCTGCGCGTACAACCTGATCGCGCCCGTGGTCCCGTGCCACCGGGCGTTGCGGTCGGACGGCAGCCTGGGCGGCTACTACTACGGCCTGGACCGCAAGACGTGGCTGCTGCGCCACGAGGGCGCCGCGGCCGGAGTAGCCCGGCGAGATCGCAGCGGTACCAGGGGCTAGTTCCCGGCGTGCCGGTCCCCTGGCTACCCGGGCGTGGGTTCGTTGCGCGAAAAGCGGGGGCCATCGCCCGCGCTGCTGGAGGATACTGATCGGCCGCGCCTGCAACGGTGATCTTCCGCAACAGGCCGCCGGTCCCGGATGCGGGATCGGGGGTGACCAGGCCCCGTCCCGGGATATCGCCTGGCCTGGTCCCCCGTGAGCGAACCAGCCAGCGCACGCTCGCCTAAACTCCTCGGCAGTCGGGAGGAGAAGATTCGTGCGCAAGGTGCTTATTGCGAATCGTGGCGAGATCGCGGTCCGCGTGGTGCGGGCCTGCCGGGACGCCGGGCTGGGCAGCGTGGCCGTCTACGCCGAATCCGACCTCGACGCCCTGCACGTCTCGATGGCCGATGAGGCCTACGCGCTCGGCGGTCCGAGCCCGGCGGAGAGCTACCTCAGCATCGAGAAGATCCTCGCGGTGGCGGCCGAGTCCGGGGCCGACGCCGTCCACCCCGGCTACGGCTTCCTGGCCGAGAACGCCGGCTTCGCCCAGGCGGTCCTGGACGCCGGGCTGATCTGGATCGGGCCCCCGCCGTCCGCCATCGAGTCCCTGGGCGACAAGGTGGCCGCGCGGCAGATCGCCGCCACGGTCGGCGCCCCGATGGCCGCGGGCACGGACGGGCCGGTCAGCGGGGTGGAGGAAGTCGACGCGTTCGTGGCCCAGCACGGCCTGCCGATCGCCATCAAGGCGGCGTTCGGCGGCGGCGGCCGGGGCCTGAAGGTGGTCCGCGAGCCGGACGAGATCGGCGAGGCGTACGAGTCCGCGGTCCGCGAAGCCGTGGCGGCGTTCGGCCGCGGCGAGTGCTTCGTCGAGCGCTACCTGGACCGGCCACGGCATGTGGAGACCCAGTGCCTCGCCGACACCCGCGGGAACGTGGTGGTGATCTCCACCCGGGACTGCTCGCTGCAGCGCAGGCACCAGAAGCTGGTCGAGGAGGCGCCCGCGCCGTTCCTGTCCCCCAGCCAGGCCGAGCAGCTCTACCAGGCGTCCAAGGCCATCCTGCGGGAGGCCGGTTATGTGGGCGCGGGTACCTGTGAATTTCTGGTCGGGCAGGACGGCACGGTGTCGTTCCTCGAGGTCAACACCCGGCTTCAGGTCGAGCACCCGGTGTCGGAGGAGGTCACCGGCATCGACCTGGTCCGGGAGATGTTCCGCATCGCGGACGGCCAGGAACTCGGGTACACCGACCCGGAGCCGCGCGGGCACTCGATCGAGTTCCGCATCAACGCCGAGGACCCCGGCCGGAACTTCCTGCCCGCTCCCGGCACCATCACCGAGCTCACCTGGCCGTCCGGCCCGGGAGTGCGGGTGGATGCGGGCTACGCGCAGGGGATGACCGTCCCGCAGGCCTTCGACTCGCTGCTGGCCAAGCTCATCATCACCGGGGCCAGCCGGACCGAGGCGCTGGAGCGGGCCCGCCGCGCGCTGGACGAGTGCGTGGTCGGCGGCATGCCCACCGTGCTCCCCTTCCACCGCGCGGTGGTCCGCGACCCGGCCTTCACCGACCGAGCCGTTCTCGCGTGCACACCCGGTGGATCGAGACGGAGTTCGAGAACGCGATCGAGCCCTGGTCCGGGCCCGCGCCCGGCCAGGAGGACGGCCAGCCGCCGCGGGAGCGGATCACGGTGGAGGTGGGCGGCAAGCGGCTCGAGGTGGTCCTCCCGGCCGGGCTGGGGGCGTGGCGGCCGGGCCCGCGCCGGCGGCGGCCCGGCGGCCTGGCCGCGGCCGGCGGGCGCGGCGGGGCGGCGGGCCGCTCCGGCCAGCGGTGACGATCTCGTCAGCCCGATGCAGGGCACCATCACCAAGATCGTTGCGGCTGAGGGGGATCAGGTCTCGGCGGGTGACACCATCGTGGTGCTGGAGGCGATGAAGATGGAGCAGCCGCTGACCGCGCACAAGGACGGCACCGTGACCGGGCTGGGCGTGGAGATCGGCCAGACCGTGTCGGCCGGTGCGGTCATCTGCAAGCTCGAGGGCTAGCGGCTCGGGCAGCGCTGGCTCGCCGGCTGGCCGCGGGCGCGTCGGAGGTGGCCGCGGCTGGGAGACTAGGACCATGCCTCCCCCGCTCGCCGTCACCGCTGCCGCCCCGCGCCGCCGGGTCGCCGTGGGCGCACCGTGGAGACCCCGTTGACCAGGCTGCCTGGCGACCCCGGCCCGCTCGGGTGGCTGCGGTTCGCCTACGGTTTCCGGCTCCCGGCCGAGAACGTGCACTGGGTACGGCACGAGCTGACCGACGCGGGCTGGCGGGGCCGGACCGTGCTCCGGCATCTGGCCGTCATCGATCCCCGTCTGCGCGATCGTGGTCACCGTGCTGGCGATCCTGCTGCCCGCCCCGCTCTGGGTCAGCCTGACCATGGTGGCCCTGATCCTGTGCGGCAGCCTGTTCACGGTGACCGTCTACGCGGATGACCTGCGGGCCAACCGGCTGCGCCAGCACGACCTGCCGGTCCCCAAGGACCCCGACCTGGGCCACCCCACCCACTGACCCGGCCCACCCGCTGCACCGTCGACCGGCCCGTGCCAGACAGGCCCGACCGGCGAGGGTCGGGCTGCGCGGGTCAGCGGCGGCCGCTCGCCGGGAGCATGAGCCTGCGGGCCGCCTCGGTCAGGCTGCCCGACAGCGACGGGTACACCGCGAACGTGTGGGCCATCTGGTCCACGGTCAGCGACTGCTCCACGGCCAGCGACACGCCCAGGATCAGCTCGCTGGCCCGCGGCGCGACCACCACCCCGCCGAGCACGATCCCGGTCCCGCGCCGGGCGAACAGCTTCACGAACCCGTCCCGGAAGCCCTGCATCTTGGCCCGGGCGTTGGTGGCCAGCGGGAGCTTGACCGCGACCGCGTCCTCGGCGCCCGACTCGACCGCGTTCGCGGTCACCCCGACGGTGGCGATCTCCGGGTCCGTGAAGATCGTCGCGGCCACATGGTCCAGCCTGATCGGCTGCACGGCCTCGCCCAGCGTGTGCCACATGGCGATCCGGCCCTGCATGGCCGCCACCGACGCGAGCATCATCACGCCGGTGCAGTCACCGGCCGCGTACACCCCGCGGGCCGTGGTCCGGGACACCCGGTCCACCTCGACGAAGCCCCGGCTGTCCAGGGTGACCCCGGCCTCCTCCAGGCCCAGGTCCCGGGTGGCGGGCTCCATGCCCACCGTGAGCAGGCAGTGCGAGCCGCGGACGGTCCGGCCGCCTTCCAGCGTGACCACCACGCCGTCGCGGGTCCGCTTGACCGCCGCCGCGCGGGACCGGCTCAGCACCATCATCCCGCGGCGCCGGAACACGTCCTCCAGCACCACCGCGGCGTCCGCGTCCTCGTGCGGGAGCACCCGCTCCCGCGAGGAGACCAGGGTGACCTGGGAACCGAGGGCCTGGTAGGCGCTGGCGAACTCGGCGCCGGTCACCCCCGAGCCGACGACGATCAGCTCGGGGGCAGCTCGGGCAGGTCGTAGAGCTGGCGCCAGTTCAGGATGCGCTCGCCATCGGGCTCCGCGCCGGGCAGCACCCGGGGCATCGCGCCGGTGGCGATGAGCACGGCGTCGGCCTGGATCCGCTGACCGTCCACGACGACCGTGTCCGGGCCGGCCAGCCCGCCACGGCCGGTGATGGTCTCCACACCCTCGGCGGCCAGCCGCTTCGCCACGTCCGCGGACTGGGCCTGGGCCAGCGCCTTGACCCTCGCGTACAGCCGGGGCGCGTCCACGGACGCGTGGCCGCGCCCCGCGCGGGCCGCGGAGGCCCGCCCCGATACCGCCCCGCGCGCCGGGGCCCCGCCGGCCGGGTCAGCGCCGACCCGGATGCCCAGGTCTTCCGCGCCGTACACCACGGACATCGTGGTCGACGTGGCGATGAGGGTCTTGGAGGGCACGCAGTCGGTCAGCACGCAGGCGCCGCCCAGGCCGTCGCTGTCCACCACGGTCACCTGGGCGCCGAGTTGCGCGGCCACCAGGGCCGCCTCGTACCCGCCCGGGCCGCCCCCCAGGATGACGATTCTCGCGTGCGGCTGGTTCACGCTGCCTCATTCTTCCCGGCCGCCCGGATACCGCGCACCCCGCCCTCCCGCCGGCGCACTGCCCTCCGGCGCGCCTCCCGCGCCCGGCCGCTCCCGGCCCGGCGAACCCGCTTCCCGGTCACCGGAGATCCGCCGCAACGCACCGTGGCATGGTTACGCTGGTGAGCCGTGGAGCTGTACGCGGCGTATGCCACCAATATGGACCCCTCGCTGATGGCCGAACGCTGCCCGCATTCGCCCATGCGGGGCAACGGCTGGCTGGAAGGCTGGCGGCTCACCTTCGGCGGCGAGGACATCAGCTGGGAAGGCGCCCTGGCCACGGTCGTGGAGGACGAGGCCGACCGGGTCTTCGTGGTCCTGTACGAACTGCATGACCTGGACGAGCAGGTGCTGGACCACTGGGACGGCGTGCACCTCGGCTACTTCCAGAAGCTCAGGGTCCGGGTGCAGACGCTGGACGGCGACGTGGCCGCCTGGCTCTACGTGCTCAACGACTACGAGGGCGGCCTGCCCTCGGCGCGTTATCTGGGCATCGTGGCGGACGCGGCCGAGATGGCGGGCGCTCCCGGCCGACTACGTGGCCGGGCTGCGCGGCCCGGCCCTGCGCGTCACTGGGAACCTAGGACGCCGCAGGAACGAGGCGATCTCGGCCCGCAACGACCGGGCGTCCAGGCCGTGCGCGGCCTGATGCTCGGCAGGCGTGCCGTACCGGCGCAGCTCGCGGCGGCCGACCCCGAGCCCGAGGATCCGGTGCGGCAGGTCGCGCAGCGCCTCCGCCACCGCGGGCACCGAGGTGCCCGCCAGGTAGGGCTCGACCAGGACCACGTCCGGAGCCTGCAGGCTGTCCCGCAGCGTCGCCACGTCCAGCGGCCGGATGGTGGCCGCGTACAGCACGGTGACGTCGAACCCGAGGGTCGCGTCCACCACGGCGTCCGCCAGCGGGCCGACCGCGAGCACCGTGCCCCGGCTGCGCCGCGGCGCAGCATGGTCAGCCGGCCCGGCTCGCCGTCCAGCGGGACCGCGTTGGCCTCGGTGGACAGCCGCACGTAGACCAGCCCGTCCCCGCGGGCCGCCGCGCGGATCTGGCGCTCGGCCTCGTCGGGATGCCCGGGGACGTGCACGGTCCAGCCGGGCAGCGTGCCCAGCAGCGCCACGTCGCCCGGCGACTGATGGGTGCGGCCGCTGTCGGAGTAGTCGTAGGACGCGCCCGCGCTGACCAGTACCGCGCCTGCCGTCCGCAGCCTGGTGGTTCAGGTCCAGCTTGATCTGCTCGAAGGGCCGCTCGACCAGGAAGCTGGCGAACGTGTGCGCGATCGGCCGCATCCCGGCCAGGGACAGCCCGCCCGCCACGCTGATCAGCAGTTGCTCCCGGATCCCCACGTTGATCACCCGGTCCGGGTAGCGGGTCGCGGCCGGCCGGAAGCTGTCCGCCGAGATGTCGGCGAGCACCACGGCCAGCCGCGGGTGCTCGGCCAGCAGGTCTGTCGTGACCGCGGTGAAGCGTTCGCGCATGGTCTCCATGACCGTCTCCTATCGCGTCGGTGCGGCGGGCCCGGCTGGCGCCCCGGCGGCCGCCGGGGCCGCGGCGGCGGCGAACTTGGGCTCGACGACCGCGGCCACCATGTGCGGCCGGCCGGGATGCGCCACGGTGAACGCGGCCTCCAGCGCGTCGTGATCCCGCCCGGAGACCCGGCACACCGACCAGCCCTCGACGGCGAACCGGGCCTCCACCCCGCCCGGCCAGCCGTAGGTGGACGAGGCGTTGTCCACCACCACCACGTGCAGCGTGTCCAGCCGGGCGGCCCGGGCGAACGCGATCGCCTCGTGGTTGGATCCCTCGTCCAGCTCGGCGTCCCCGATCAGCACGAACACCCGCGCATCCGCCAGGCGGCTCCCGCAGGCCCGTGCTCTCAAGCCCAGCGCCATCCCCACGGCCAGCGGCAGGCCGTGGCCGAGCGATCCGCTGGAGACTTCCACCCCCGGCACCAGGACCCGGTCCGGATGCAGCCCGAGGATGGAGCCGAACGCGCCGAAGCCGGGCAGGTCCGCGGGATCCAGGAAGCCCTGGGCCGCGAGCACCGCGTAGTAGGCCATCGGCCCGTGCCCCTTGGACAGCACGAAGCGGTCCCGCGCGTCGTCCCCGGCGGTCTGCGGCGTGACCCGCAGCACCCGGTCGTAGAGCACCCAGAGCACGTCCAGGGTGGAGGTGGCCGCCTGGTCGTGCTTGTCGTCGCCGGTCATCAGCGACATCAGGCGCGGCAGGTCGGCGAAGGTCGCGGGCGGGCGGTGGTTCGCGGTCGTCGTCATGACCTCATGCTCTGACTTAAAGCGCACTTGAAGTCAATGGGACTCCGGCGGACCGGGCGTGCGGGCGCCATCCGGTTCGCTCGCCAGGTCCGCTCGCCGGCTCGCTCGCCCGGGCCGCCGCACGCGGCCAGGTCGCCGGCCGGCCTCAGGCCAGCGCCACGGCCAGCAGGATCAGCAACGGAACCACCATGGCCGCGATGGGACCCCAGGTCCAGCGCACCTGGGCGGCGGCGGGAGCCGCGTCCGGAGCGCCGGAATCCGCATCCGCGGCGGACGCGGATCCGCGGCGGCGGCGGAGCGCTGCACCCGGGCCCGTTCGTCCAGCTGCCGGGCGATGAATTCGGCCGCCGATCCGGCCAGGGCCGCCTGGGCCGCGTCGGGGAGCCGGGCGTACCCGGCCTGCGGGGCCAGTCCCCCGGCGGGCGGCGCGCCGGGCCCGCAACTCGCTGCCGGGTCCGGGAGCGTCCCGATGGACTGCACCGCCCAGCTGTGCACGATCTTCCCGGCCGGGGTCCCCGCCGGCTGCCCCGGCCGGGCTGCGGTAGTGGACCCGGACGTTGTGGACCAGATCCACCTGGGTCACCGCGGCCCACGGCAGCACGTGCACCCGCAGCGGGTTCACCACGGTGATGCCCGCGGCGTCGGCCACGATCCGGGGGCGCAGCGCGCACGCGTACATGATCCCGGTGATCGCGATGACCACGAGCGCCGTGACCAGCGCCGCGTGGTCATGGTGACCCAGCGCCAGCACGACCAGCAGCACGACCGCGAACGCGGCCCACGCCCACCACGCCACCAGGGCTCCGCTGGTCCGGTAGACCTGCCGCTCGCCGGGCAGATCCTTCCGCGTAAACACCGCTGCTGCTCCATGTCCCTGGACCGGCCACCCTGCGCTGACCGGGTGGCCAGAACACGATAACGCCCCGGTCAGCGGTTTACCCGGCCTGGGAGCAGATGCGGGCGGTCAGCCGCCGAAGCGGAGCACTGGGACCGCCTGACGCGCGGGTGGCAATCATCGTCGTGGCGTTCGTCCTGACGCTTGTCGCTTCGACGGCCGCCTGAGCCTCGCCGGTTCCATCGTCACCACCTGACGGCCACGCCGCTGGTCAGGTCACAAATCGGCGCTGGACTCAGGCGTTCGCGGCGTCCGGGAAGGGCTCGGGGGCGGCCGCGCTGCCGCGGACGGCGGTGAGCGCGGCGGCGGCCAGCAGCTGCACCCCGATGCCGATCGCGCGCTCGTCGATGTCGAACGCGGGCTGGTGGATGTCGAAGTCCTGGCCGGAGCCCGGAGCCCGGGTGCCCAGCCGGGCCAGCGAGCCCGGCACCGACTCCAGGTACCAGGCGAAGTCCTCCCCGCCCAGGCTCTGCTGGGTGGTGGTGACCGCGTCGGGGCCGAGGACCCGCTCGGCCGCGGCGGACAGCAGCGCCGTGCTGGCCGGCTCGTTCACGGTCGGCGGGACACTGCGCTGGTAGGCCAGGTCGGCGATGACCCCGTAGGCGCTGGCCACCGACTCGATCAGGGCCTTGAGCAGGTCCGGGGCCTCGTGCCAGGCCTTGTCGTCGAGGCACCGGACGGTGCCTTCCACCACGCCGTCATCGGGGATGGAGTTGGCCCCGGTGCCGGCGCTCACCCGGCCCCAGACCAGGCTGAGGCTGGACCGGGGGTCGACGCGCCGGGACAGGGCGGCGGGCAGCTCGGTGACGATCTTGCCCAGCGCGTAAACCAGGTCAGCAGTCAAATGGGGCCGGGCGGTATGACCGCCCGGCCCGGTGACCCGGACGGTAATGCGGTCACAGGCGGCGGTGATGGGGCCGCTGCGCACCCCGACCTTCCCGGCGTCCAGGCGCGGGTCGCAGTGCAGGCCGAAGATGCGGTCCACCGAGGCGATGCCGCCCGCCGCCATCACGTCCAGCGCGCCGCCGGCCACTTCCTCGGCGGGCTGGAAGATGAGCCGCACCCGGCCCGGCAGCAGGCCCGCGGCGGCCTGCTGGGCCAGGAACAGGCCCGCGCCCAGCACGATGGTGGTGTGCACGTCGTGCCCGCAGGCGTGGCACGCGTTGGGCACCGTCGAGCGGTAGGAGACCTGCTTCTCGTCGCTGAGCGGCAGCGCGTCCAGGTCGGCCCGCAACGCCACCAGCGGGCTGCCGTCGGAGTTGTCGCCGATGTCCGCGATGAGCCCGGTTCCCTTGGGCAGGATCATCGGCCGCAGGCCCGCGGCCGCCAGGCGGAGCGCGATCCGCCGGGTGGCCCGGTGCTCGTGGTAGCCGAGCTCCGGATGAGCGTGCATGTCGCGGCGGAAGTCGATCAGCTCAGCCTCGTGCGCGGTCAGGAACGAGCCGAGATCCGCGCGCAGAGGGTCATTCGGCATTCGCCACCTCCCCCGGGCAGACGAACCGGTCCTCGGCAAACTCCGTGACCAGCGCGTCAACCACGTCCGTCAGCCCCCCGCCAGTTGCCACCACAGCACGCTGCCGCTCGTAGGAGGCACCCCTTTCGAGCACCTCGCTGAGCACATCCAGTTCGTCCGCGCAGCCCAGCCGCTGCGCGACCGGCTGTATCTCCTGGTACAGCTCGTACAGCTCATCGCGCAGCGGCGCGGTCGACCCCGCCGCGTCGGTGATCACGATGGCGTCGAGCCCGTACCTGGTCGCCCGCCAGCGGTTGTCCTGGACCACCCAGGACGGCTGGCTGGGCAGCCGGTAGCCGCGGTCCAGCTGCGTGTCGAGCAGGTGGACCAGGCTCTGCGAGAGGGCGGCGACCATGCCCACCTCACGCAGCGTCGGAACCCCGTCGAACATGCGGATCTCGACCGTGCCGAAGTCAGGGTGTGGCCGGACATCCCACCACACTTCCTTGATGCTCCGGATGGTTCCGGCCCGCAGCAGCGTGTCCATGTACTCCTCGAACTCACTCCAATCCGCCAGCTGATGTGGCGGACCTGCGGTCGGCAACCCGCCGAAGATGACCGCCCTGCTCGAGGCGAGCCCGGTGTCGTGCCCTCCCCAGAATGGGCTCGACGCGGTCAGCGCCAGGAAATGCGGCAGATAAGCGGCGAGAGCGTTGACGATCGGAATCGCCTTGCTGCCATCACGAAGCCCCACGTGGACATGCACACCAAAGGTCTGAATCCGGCGGGCCAGCCACTGCATCTGCTCGACGAGTTCCGCATAGCGCTGAACGGGCGCCATCTTGGCATCCCGCCAATCGCTGACAGGATGTGTTCCGGCGCAGGCCAGCATCGTACCGCGCATATCCGTGATCCGCTGAAGGTCAGCAATTGTCGCGGCTAGGTCCGCTACGGCCTCGGATACCGTACTGCAGACGCCGGTGACCACCTCGACCGTGGACTGCATGAGCTCGTCGTGAATCTTGGGCTGCGGGCCGGCCTCTTCCCGGCCGCGCAGCGCGGAGATGACCTCCCGCGCGTCCTGGCGCAGCAGCTTGCTCGCGGCGTCGATGAGCTGGAGCTCCCACTCGACGCCCAGCGTCGCGCCCCGGGAAGAATTCCACCAGATCGCCACCGCTGACCTCCTCCTGGTCAATCACCCTGGGGCGGGACATCACCCCGGGTCGCGCGGCTCACCGCACCGGCGCCCCGCTACTAATCCGCATAGTGCTGATAACCGTCGGTAGGCACCATGGCGCAGCGTGACGCACGTTCCCTGTCCTGGCATGAGCGGCGGCCTGGTCAGTCGAGGTCGGGCGGCTGGTAGGTGCCCCAGACCTCGCGCAGCGCGTCACAGACTTCGCCGACGGTCGCCCGGTGCCGCAGCGCCTCGCGCAGCGGGACCAGCAGGTTCTGGCTGCCGGTGGCGGCCTTCTTCAGGTCGTCGAGGCGGCGGCGGAACTCACCGGCGTCCCGCTCGCTGCGCAGCGTGGCCAGCCGGCGGGCCTGCTCCTCCTCGAGCGCGGGATCGACCGGCAACAGCTCGTAGGGCTCGTCGCTGGGCACGGTGAACTTGTTCACCCCGACCACCACCCGCTCCCCGGCGTCGATCTCCCGGGTCACCTGGTAGGCGGAGCGCTCGATCTCGGCCTTCTGGAAGCCCTGCTCGATGGCGGCGACCGCACCGCCGAGGTCCTCGACCCGGGCCATCAGCTCGTCCGCGGCGTCCGCGACGTCGTCGGTCATCGATTCGACCGCGTAGGAACCGGCGAACGGATCCACGGTGGCGGTGAGGTCGGTCTCGTTCGCGATCACCTGCTGGGTGCGCACCGCGAGCCGGGCCGCCTTCTGGCTGGGCAGCGCGATGGCCTCGTCGTAGGCGTTGGTGTGCAGCGACTGGGTCCCGCCGAGCACGGCGGCGAGGGCCTGCACGGTGACCCGGGTCAGGTTGACCTCAGGCTGCTGGGCGGTCAGCTGCACCCCGGCCGTCTGGGTGTGGAACCGCAGCATCTGGGACTTCGGGTCCTTGGCCCCGAATTCCTCCCGCATGATCCGCGCCCACAGCCGCCGGGCGGCCCGGAACTTGGCCACCTCCTCCAGCAGCGTGGTGCGGGCCACGAAGAAGAACGACAGGCGCGGCGCGAACTCGTCCACGGCCAGGCCGGAGCGGAGCGCGGCCCGCACGTACTCCCTGGCGTTGGCCAGCGTGAACGCGATCTCCTGCACCGGCGTCGCACCGGCCTCCGCCATGTGGTAGCCGGAGATCGAGATCGTGTTCCAGCGCGGGATCTCCGCCCGGCAGTAGGCGAAGGTGTCCGCGACCAGGCGCAGGGACGGGACCGGAGGATAGATGTAGGTTCCCCGGGCGATGTACTCCTTGAGGATGTCGTTCTGGATCGTCCCGGTCAGCGCGGACGCGGGCACGCCCTGCTCCTCGGCCACCAGCTGGTACAGCAGGAGCAGCAGGGCCGCCGGGGCGTTGATCGTCATCGAGGTGGAGACCTCGCCCAGCGGGATCCCGCGCAGCAGGATGCGCATGTCGTCGACGGAGTCGATGGCCACGCCGACCTTGCCGACCTCCCCGTGGGCCAGCGGGGCGTCCGAGTCGTACCCCATCTGCGTCGGCAGGTCGAAGGCGACGGACAGGCCCGTGGTACCGGCCTCGATCAGCTCGTGGTAGCGCCGGTTGGAGTCCTCCGCGGTGGCGAACCCGGCATACTGCCGCATCGTCCACGGCCGGGTCGTGTACATCGTGGGGTACACGCCGCGGGTAAACGGGTACTGGCCAGGTGGGCCCAGCTTTTCCGCCGGGTCGAAGCCTGCTGGCTGACCGGGGCCGTACACGGGCTCGATGGGCAGCCCTGACTCCGACTCACGTCCCATGAACCAAGGTTAGATGGCGGGTAGTCCAGACACCTAAGCGAGTTTCGCCACACCCGGCGCCGCACCGGGATCCGGGGCAGCCGGCCACCGCACAGCTGAGCCATAATCCGACCATGATTGACTACTCAGCGTGAGCAAGACGACGAAGTCACCGGGACCGCTCCGGGCTCGCCGCGGCGCGGTCGCCGCGGCGACCGCACTGCTCGCCCTGGCGCCCCTGGCGGCACCGCCGGCGCTGGCCCGGGCCGCCACCGGGCTGCCCCGGCGCAGCGCATCGCGAGTCGCCGCAACGAACACCGTCCGGCGCCGCGGCCCTGGCCCGGGCCCGCGGGGTGGGCCGGACCGGCGTGGGCAGGGCCGTGGTGGGCGGGCCGGAACTCGCCGGGCGGGGCGTCATCGTGCACTACCCCGCGCACGGCGCCCGGCGGCTGCCCTCGGTCCACGCCTCCTCCTACGTGATCGCGGATGCGGGAACCGGGCAGGTGCTGGCGGCCAAGGACCCGCACGGGCACTTCCTGCCGGCCAGCACGCTGAAGGTACTCACCGCGGACGCGCTGATGCCGGTGCTGAAGCCGGACGCCACCGTGGTGACCTCAGGGCTGGCCGCGGACGTGACCCCGAACAAGGTGGGCCTGGTCAAGGGGCACGCGTACCAGGTGTCCGACCTGTTCCAGGCCCTGCTGCTGATTTCCGCCAACGACGCGGCGATCGCCCTCGCCCAGGCGACCGGGTCCTACGCCAAGGGCGTGGCCATGATGAACGCCGAGGCGCACCGGCTCCAGGCCGACGACACCGTGGCCAAGCGGCCCGAACGGGCTGAACGCCAAGGGCCAGCACACCTCCGCCTACGACCTGGCCCTGTTCGCCCGGCAGGCGCTGACCATGCCGGAGTTCATGCGGATCGAGGCCACCCGGGCGGCGATGTTCCCGCTGCACCGCCGCCACTCGATCGAGTTGTTCAACCAGAACACGATGCTGAGCACCTACCGCGGCGACCTCGGCGGCAAGATCGGCTGGACCACGGCGTCCGAGACCACGTTCATCGCCTGGGCCCGGCGGAACGGCCACACGCTCATCGTGACCCTCATGCACTGCGTCCCGCTCACCGAGATGACCGTCGCCGCCAAGCTGCTGAACTGGGGCTTCGCCATGGATGGGAAGGTCACCCCGGTCGGCACGCTGGCCCGGCCGCTGCCCGCCGGGGTGGCCGGCCGCGCACCCGGCGGCCGGCAGCAGCCCGGCCAGCCCCGGACCGCGCGGCACCGCCGCGCGGCATCCCGGCCATCAGGTCACCGGCGCCCAGAAGCCCGGCGACCAGCGGGCCGTCCGGCTGGCTCAGGCGGCCGGCTTCCCCACCATCTCGCTGGCACGGCGGGGATCGGCGCCCTGGTCCTCGCGGCGCTGGTGGCCGGGGGCATCGTGGTGCTGCTCAGGCGCCGGCCGGGGGGAGGAAGCCCACCCGGTCCTTGACCATGGCCATGGTCTGCTGCGCGAGCGGCCGGGCCCGGCTCGCCCCGTGGGCCAGCATCCGGTCGAGTTCAGCCTCGTCGGCGAGCATCTTCTCGGTCCGTTCCCGGATCGGGGCGAGCGCGCCGACGACCACCTCGGCCAGGTCCTTCTTGAACGTGCCGTAGCCCGCGCCGGCGTACCTGGCCTCCAGCGCCGGAATGTCCGCGCCGGTCAGCGCGGAGTAGATGCGCAGCAGGTTGGTGACGCCGGGCTTGGCCGACTCGTCCGCGCGGACCTCGCTGCCCGGGTCGGTGACCGCCCGGGCGATCTTCTTGCGGATCGTCCCCGGCTCGTCGAGCACGTCGATGATGCCCGCCGCGGACGAGGACGACTTGCTCATCTTCGCGGTCGGCTCCTGCAGGTCGGTGATCTTCGCCACGCCAGACAGGATCAGCGCCGAGGGCACCTGGAACGTGGGCCCGTAGCGGTGGTTGAACCGCACCGCGAGGTCCCGGCTGAGTTCCAGGTGCTGCCGCTGGTCCTCACCGACCGGCACCTCGTTGGTCTGGTAGAGCAGGATGTCCGCGGCCTGCAGCACCGGGTAGCTGAACAGTCCCAGGCTGGCCTGCTGGGCGCCGCCCTTGGCCGCCTTGTCCTTGAACTGCGTCATCCGGCTGGCCTCGCCGAACCCGGTCAGGCAGCCGAGCACCCAGGCCAGTTCCGGGTGCTGCGGCAGGTGGCTCTGCACGAACACCACGGCCCGGTCCGGGTCGAGCCCGGCCGCGAACAGCTGCGCGGCCGCGACCCTGGTCCGCTGGCGGAGCTGGGCCGGGTCCTGGGGCACCGTGATCGCGTGCAGGTCCACCACGCAGTAGACCGCCTCGTGGGTGTCCTGGAGCGCGACCCACTGGCGTATCGCGCCCAGGTAGTTACCGAGGTGGAACGAGTCGGCGGTCGGCTGGATGCCGGAAAACACGCGTGGCCTGGAGGCATGGGGAGAGTTTAGTGCCGGGCTCGCAGGGTTGGGCCGGGCGCCAGCCGCGGCAGGCGCCGGCGAGGCGGGGCCCGCCGCAGGCGGGTGCTCGCCGAGCCGGCGTTCGGCGCGGAGCGGCGAGCGGGGGGTCCAGGGGGGTCGTCCCCCCGGAATAAGTCAGCTGATGACGGGGACGATGTCCGGGGCGTCCAGCAGCAGCGCGTCGGCGGCCTGGTCGGTGGCTTCTTCCTGGGAGGCCCGCTCGGCCTCGATGGTCGCCTCGTAGTGGCTGATCTCGTTGGCCACCTGGCGGTCGTCCCAGCGCAGCGGCTTGGCCAGCAGCTCGGCCGTCTCCGCGGCGGCGGACAGGCCGCGGTCCCAGGTCTCGATCGAGATGTGCGTCCGCCGGGCCAGCACGTCGTCGAGGTGCCGGGCCCCCTCGTGCGAGGCGGCGTAGCTCACCTCGGCGCGCAGGTAGTCCTCGGCGCCGGTGAGCGGCCGGCCCAGGTCCGGCTCGGCCGCGATCATGTCGAGGATCTCCGTGGCCAGCGCCCCGTACCGGCCCAGCAGGTGCTCGATCCGGGCCACGTGCAGCCCCGAGGACCGGGCCAGCCGGTGCCGCGCGTTCCACAACGGCAGGTAGCCGTCCGCCCCGGCCAGCGGCACCTCGTCGGTGCAGGACGGCGGGACCCGCCAGTCCAGCCCGTGCGCGACCGCGTCCACCGCGTCCCGGGCCATCAGCCGGTAGGTGGTGTACTTGCCGCCCGCGATCATCACCAGCCCCGGCACCGGGTGCGCGACCACGTGCTCCCGGGACAGCCGTGACGTGGAGTCGGACTCGCCGGCCAGCAGGGGACGCAGCCCGGCGTAGACCCCGGCCACGTCCTCCCGGGTCAGCGGGACGGCGAGCACCCGGTTGACCTGGGCCAGCACGTAGTCGATGTCGGTCCGGCTGGCCGCCGGATGGGCCTTGTCCAGGGTCCACTCGGTGTCCGTGGTGCCGACGATCCAGTGCCGGCCCCACGGGATGATGAACAGCACGCTGGTCGGGGTGCGCATGATGATGCCGGTGCGGGACTGGATCCGGTCCCGGGGCACGACCAGGTGCACGCCCTTGGAGGCGCGGATGTTGATCACCCCGCGGCCGCCCACCATGGCCTGCACGTCGTCGGTCCACACCCCGGTGGCGTTGACCACCTGCTGGGCCCGGATCTCCAGGTGCCGCCCGCTCTCCAGGTCCACCGCGCGCACGCCGGTGACCCGCTCCCCCTCGCGGAGGAACCCGGTGACCTGGGTCCGCGAGGCGATCTGCGCCCCGTAACTGGCCGCCGTCCGGATCAGGCTGACCACGAACCTGGCGTCGTCCACCTGCGCGTCCCAGTACTGCAGCGCCCCGGTCAGCACGGACCGCTTCAGGGCCGGCGCGAGCCGCAGCGCGCCCCGCTTGGTGAGCTGCCGGTGACCGGGCAGCCCGCGCGGCTGGCCGAGCGAGAACCCGAGCGCGTCGTAGGCGTTCAGCCCGGCCCCGACGTACGCCCGCTCCCACACGTGGTGGGTGAGCGGGAACAGGAACGGCACCGGGCGGACCAGGTGCGGGGCGATCCGCTGGAGCAGCAGCCCGCGCTCGGTCAGCGCCTCCCGGACCAGGCTCACGTTGAGCTGCTCCAGGTAGCGCAGGCCGCCGTGGATCAGCTTGCTGGACCGCGAGGAGGTGCCGGAGGCGAAGTCACGCGCCTCCACCAGCCCGACCGACAGGCCGCGGGTGACCGCGTCGAGGGCCACGCCTGCGCCCACCACGCCCCCGCCGACCACCAGCACCTGCAGTTCGTCCCCGCTGAGCGCGGCGAGCGCCGCGGCCCGTCCCTCGGGGTCCAGCCGTGCCGCCTCCTCCGCCATCGTCACCGTCGCGGCGGCGCGTTCGGGGTCACGGCCACCTCAACTCGCTGGAACTCCTTGAGGTCGGAATACCCGGAGGTAGCCATGGTCCGGCGGAGGGCGCCGATCAGGTTGAGCGAGCCGTCGGGCACGTCGGACGGGCCGTGCAGAATCTGCTCCAGGGTGCCGACCGTGCCGACCTCGACCCGGGCCCCGCGGGGCAGGTCGGGATGGTGCGACTCGCTGCCCCAGTGGTAGCCGCGCCCGGGCGCCTCAGCCGCCCGGGCGAACGGGGAGCCGACCATGACCGCGTCCGAGCCGCAGGCCAGCGACTTGGCGATGTCACCGCTGCGGGTCATCCCGCCGTCGGCGATGACGTGCACGTAGCGGCCGCCGGATTCGTCCAGGTATTCGCGCCGCGCGGCGGCCACGTCGGCGATCGCGGTGGCCATCGGCACGGTCACGCCCAGCACCGCGGCCGTGGTGTGCCCCGACCCGCCGCCGAAGCCGACCAGCACGCCGGCCGCGCCGGTGCGCATCAGGTGCAGCGCGGCGGTGTAGGTGGCACAGCCGCCCACGATCACCGGCACGTCGAGCTCGTAGATGAACTGCTTCAGGTTGAGCGGCTCCGCCTGCCCGGACACGTGCTCGGCGGACACCGTGGTGCCGCGGATCACGAAGATGTCCACGCCCGCGTCGACGACCGTCTTGTAGTACCGCACGGTCCGCTGCGGGGACAGCCGCGCCGCGGTGGTCACGCCGGCCGAGCGGATCTCCTCGATCCGCTGGCCGATCAGCTCTTCCTTGATGGGCTCGTGGTAGATCTGCTGGAGCCGCCGGGTGGCGGCCTCCTGGGCGAGCTCGGCGATCTCGGCCAGGATCGGCTCCGGGTCCTCGAACCGGGTCCACAGCCCTTCCAGGTCGAGCACGGCCAGCCCGCCGAGCGAGCCGAGCCCGGCGGCGAAGGCCGGCGACACGACGCTGTCCATCGGCGAGGCGACCAGCGGCATCTCGAACCGGTAGGCGTCGATCTGCCAGGCGACCGAGACTTCCTCGGGGTCCCTGGTCCGCCGGGAGGGGACGATGCCGATCTCATCGAGCGGGTAGGCGCGGCGGCCGCTCTTGCCCCGGCCGATCTCTACGGTGGTCATGGCTCAGTGCCGCCCTTCTCAGTGCCGCCTGATCAGGCCCGCCCGCGCCGGGCGTAGTTGGGCGCTTCCGCGGTCATCTCGATGTCGTGCGGGTGGCTTTCCGCCAGCCCCGCCGCGGTGATCTGGGTGAACCGGGCCTCCTGGAGCTCGGCCACGGTCCGCGCCCCGCAGTACCCCATGGCCGCCCGGAGGCCGCCGACCAGCTGGTTCGCCACCGCGGCGAGCGGCCCGCGGTAGGGCACCTGGCCTTCGATGCCCTCCGGGACCAGCTTGTCCTCGCGCAGCACGTCGTCCTGGAAGTAACGGTCCTTGGAGTAGGACCGGCCGCGCTCGGGGTTGCGCATCGCGCCGAGTGAGCCCATCCCCCGGTACAGCTTGTACTGCTTGCCGTGGATGAAGACCATTTCGCCGGGACCCTCTTCGCACCCGGCCAGCAGGCTGCCCAGCATCACGCTGTCGGCGCCGGCCGCGATGGCCTTGGCGATGTCGCCGGAGTGCTGCAGGCCGCCGTCGCCGATCAGCGGCACGCCCGCGGCCCGCGTCGCCTGCGAGGCCTCGTAGATCGCGGTGACCTGGGGCACGCCGACCCCGGCCACGACCCGGGTGGTGCAGATCGAGCCCGGCCCGACCCCGACCTTGACCCCGTCCGCACCCGCGTCGATCAGCGCCTGGGCCCCGGCCCGGGTGGCGATGTTCCCGCCGATCACCTCGACCCGGAGGTTGGCCTTGACCTGAGCCACCATGTCCAGGACGGCCTGGGAGTGGCCGTGCGCGGTATCCACCACCAGGAAGTCGGCGCCCGCCTCGACCAGGGCCTGGGCCCGCCCCTTGGCGTCGTCACCGACCCCCACGGCCGCGCCGACCACCAGCCGGCCCTCGCTGTCCTTGGTGGCGCTGGGGAACTTCTCGCTCTTGGTGAAGTCCTTGACGGTGATCAGGCCGCGCAGCTTGCCTGCCTCGTCGATCAGCGGCAGCTTCTCCACCTTGTGCTGGCGCAGCAGCGCGAACGCGTCGTCCCTGGACACCCCGACCGGCGCGGTGATCAGCGGCGTCGTCGTCATGACGTCGGCCACCCCGCGGCTGTGGTCGGTCACGAAGCGGATGTCCCGGTTGGTCACGATCCCGACCAGGACCCCGTCCGGGCTGGTCACCGGGACGCCGGAGATGCGGTAGCGGGCGCACAACTGCTCGACGTCGGCCACGGTGGCATCCGGGCCGCAGGTCACCGGGTTGGTGATCATGCCGGCTTCGGACCGCTTCACCGTGTCCACCATCTGCGCCTGGTCGTCCACGGAGAGGTTCCGGTGCAGCACGCCGGCCCCGCCGATGCGCGCCATGGCGATGGCCATCCGGGCCTCGGTCACCGTGTCCATGGCCGAGGAGACCAGCGGCACGTTCAGCGTGATCCGGCGGGTGAGCCGGGCCGTCGTGTCCGCCTCACCGGGCATCACGACCGAGTGCGCGGGCAGCAGCAAGACGTCGTCGAAGGTCAGGGCCGGAGGGGCGAACTTGCCGACGTCGCTCATGACACCTTCCGAGGGTGGCTGCGGGACATCACCAGTCTAGAGGGGTCCCGCCGCCGGGATGGCCCGCGCCGGATGGCCCGCGCGGGATGGCCCGCTGCCGGCGACCGCTCGGGCGGCCGACTGCCCGGCCGCGGCCGGATGGCCCGCCGGGTGGCCGCCGGGCTGCCCACCGGCGCGGCGCCCCGGGACCGGGCCGCGGGCCAGCCGGGCCAGCATGCTGGTGGCGATCAGGCTGGTGATGCTGGCCAGGCCGGCCACCACGCCACCTGCGACCGCGGCCCGCAGCCACGCGGCCGCGCCCCGGGACGGCGCGGCGGCCAGCGCCTGCCAGGCCTCGGCGCGCTGGCCTGCCGCGCGGCCGGGCCACCCGGCCCGGGCGCCAGGGCGCGCCTCGAGGTCGTCCAGCCCGGGACCCAGAGCCGGGTCGCGCGCTGCCTGGCGTGTCCACGTCCGCGACCAGGGCACCCAGCAGCGCCAGCGCCGGGTCATGCGTCAGTTCCGGCCCGGCGGCGCCGCGCGCCGCGAGCACGTTGATAGCTTCCTCGGACCGCCGGATCTCACCGAGATCGACGGCCCTGCCCCCGGTGCCGCCCGCTGCCGCCCGCCTGCGCGTGCAATCCAGGCCGAGTGTCACACCGGGCGCTCCGGGTCCGCGCCCCGTGATCACGCAATCGACTCCTCAATCGCAAGCGCCCGGAGCCGGGCCAGCGCCCGGTGCTGGGCTACCCTTACCGCCCCTGCTGACATACCGAGTACGTTACCCGTTTCCTCGGCGGACAGACCGGTCACCACGCGTAGTATCAGCAGCTCACGTAGGTGATGTGGGAGTTGAGCGAGCAACGCCCGGGTGCGTTCCGCCTCAATGTAGGCCACCACGGTCTCTTCCGGACCGGGCCGCTCGTCCGGCCCGTCGGGCAGGTCCTCGAATGGCACGGCGAGCCGCGACGCGGTACGGACCGCGTCGGCCACTTTGTGCGAGGCGATGCCGAACACGAAAGACGCGAACGGCCTGCCCATGTCGCGGTACCGCGGCAGCGCCGCCAGCACGGCCAGGCAGACCTCCTGGGCGACGTCGTCGGCCACGTAGTAGTGCCCGGTGATCCGGCCCAGCCGGGCCCGGCAGTAGCGCATCACCATGGGACGGATCCGCTCGAGCAGCGCCTCGACCGCCCCGGGATGGCCGCGGACCGCCAGGTGCGCCAGGTCACCGAAGCCCCCTGGCTCGTCGGCCCAGGCTGCGCCGGGTTCCCGCAGGTCGCGGTCATAGGACCCGCGGTCAGTGTCCCCGTAGCCGGAGGACCGGTAGCCGGAACTCCCGGGGTCACTGGCCCGCTGGGCGTAGCCGCCCGGCCCGTAGGCGTCCGGCCCATGGCTTCGCTGGCCGGGGATACCGTGCTCATGGGTAGCGTGCTCGTGGGTGGCGTGCTCGCGGGCCCCCGCCCCCTCGGTCACCGCGGTCCCGGCCGGGAGCACGGCTCCCTGCCCGTCAGCCACGGCCCGGATGATGCATCCCTCGCTCACGACTGCATGATGCCCAGGAAAACGGGGGTGCTCTCATCAATGTGGGCAACAGAAGGGTCACATTGATGTGTCGCGCAGTCACGTTCCGAACATGAAATTACGCTCAGTAATTAATTGACTACTGAGTGTAATTTAAATTGCGCGAGGTGTCCCTTTCGCGCCTTAGATATCGAAGCACCAGGACAATGGGCACGTAAACCCGGTAAATGCCGTCCAGCCACCCCAGACCTCGCCCCCGGCGACATCATCCTGCCCCGGCCCTGACCCCAGCACACCAGCCCCGGGACACCTCGCCCGGCCCCCGCGCCGCCGGGTGGGTGGCAGGCGGCGACTCTTCACGCGCGACCGTGCGGGCAGGTGGGTGCGTTTGCTCCGGGTTTGTGGCGCATGCACGAACGTGAAACGTGGACGGGAGGGGCCAGTGTGACTGAGGGGCATAGGGCGGCGGCCGCGCTACGGCCGCCGCGCAGCCGGGCGGGCGCGGACTCCCGGGTGGCGTGGCCGCCGGGCGGGCCGCCGGCGGTGGTCCGGCCAAGCGGGTGGAGCGGGCTGGGCCCGGGCGGCGTGGGCCACCGGCGGACCGGGCCCGGCGGGCTGGCCAGGCGGGTGGGCGGGCCCCGGCGGGTGGGCGGGCCATCCGAGGGGCAGCGTGGGCACCGGGCCGGTCGCGACCCCCGTGATCATGAAGGCGGGCTGGGCCGGGCCGAGTCGTCCCGGAACACCGCAGGCCCCCACCCGGGATGAAGCCGGGCGGGGGCCTGCGGTGTTCGTTGCGGAATCTTTTGTTCTCGGTTTTAGTGCGCGTGGCCGTGCGAGTGACCGTGGCCACCCGCTGCCGCACCTCGTCCTCTTCCTCGGGCTTGTCCGCCACCAGAGCTTCGGTGGTCAGGAGCATGGCCGCGATGGACGCGGCGTTGAGCACCGCGGACCGGGTCACCTTGACCGGGTCGATGACGCCCTGGGCCAGCAGGTCGCCGTACTCGCCGGTGGCCGCGTTGTAGCCCTGCCCATGGGGCATTTCCGCGATCTTGGCCACCACGACCATGCCCTCGGCGCCGGCGTTCTCGGCGATCCAGCGGGCCGGCGCGACGAGGGCGCTGCGCACCACTGCCACCCCGGTTGCCTCGTCGCCGGTCTTGCCGAGGTCGCCCAGGCTGGACGCGATGTGCACGAGGGCGCTGCCCCCACCGGGGACGATGCCTTCCTCGATCGCGGCCCGGGTGGCCGAGATGGCGTCCTCGAGGCGGTGCTTCTTCTCCTTGAGCTCCACCTCGGTGGCGGCACCGACCCGGAGGACGGCCACCCCGCCGGACAGCTTGGCCACCCGCTCCTGCAGCTTCTCCCGGTCCCAGTCGGAGTCGGTCGCCTCGATCTCCGCCCGGAGCTGGCGAACCCGCTCGCTGATGGCCTCGGCGTCGCCGGCCCCGTCGACGATCGTGGTGTCGTCCTTCGTCACCACGACGCGGCGGGCCTGGCCGAGGCTCTCGAGCCCGATGTTCTCCAGCTTGAGGCCGATCTCCTCGCTGACCACCTCACCGCCGGTGAGGATGGCCATGTCGGCGAGCATCGCCTTGCGCCGGTCACCGAACCCGGGCGCCTTCACCGCCACGACGTTGAGCAGGCCGCGAATCTTGTTCACGACCAGCGTGGAAAGGGCCTCACCGTCGACGTCCTCGGCAATGACCACGAACGGCTTCTTGGTCTGGGCGACCTTTTCCAGCAGCGGCAGGAAATCCGCCATCGAGGAGATCTTGCCCGCGTGCAGCAGGATGTACGCGTCGTCCGTAGCGGCTTCCATCCGCTCCGGATCGGTCACGAAGTACGGGGAGATGTAGCCCTTGTCGAACTGCATTCCCTCGGTGAACTCGAGCTCGAGGCCCATGGTCGGCGATTCCTCGACGGTGATGACACCGTCCTTGCCGACCTTGCTGAACGCCTCGGCGATGAGCTCGCCGATCTTCGGGTCCTGCGCGGAGACCGTCGCCACGTTCGCGATCTCCTGCTGCTCCTCGACCTCGCGGGCCGACTCCAGCAGCAGGTCGGACACGGCGGCTGCGGCCGCGTCGATCCCCTTCTTCATGGACATGGGGTTGGCGCCCGCGGTGACGGAGCGGCGGCCCTCACGGACCATCGCCTGCGCCAGCACGGTCGCGGTCGTGGTGCCGTCGCCGGCCACGTCGTTGGTCTTGGTGGCTACTTCCTTGGCGAGCTGAGCACCCAGATTCTCGTAGGGGTCCTCGAGGTCGATCTCACGCGCGACGGTCACACCGTCGTTGGTGATGGTCGGAGCGCCCCACTTCTTGTCGATGACGACGTTGCGGCCCTTCGGACCCAGCGTCACCTTGACGGCGTCGGCGAGGCGGTTGACGCCGCGCTCCAGCGCGCGCCGTGCCTCCTCGTCGAACTCCAGCATCTTGGCCATGAGCACCTCAAAATTGCCTTGATAGGTCGTGCCCGGCGGCCGGGATGACCCGGCCGCGGGCCCGGTTTGGTCCTGCGGACCTCTGGTTTTACGGACTACCGCCCCGGACGCCAAACGAGCGCCGGGGCGGTGGTCCTGAGCGGTTCCCCGCCACGGGCTGCGGGCCCGCGGCGGCGCCGCCGGTTACTGCTCGATCTACTTCTCGATGATGGCGAGCACGTCACGGGCGGAGAGCACCAGGTACTCCTCGCCGTGGTACTTCACCTCGGTGCCGCCGTACTTGCTGTACAGCACCACGTCACCGACCTTGACGTCCATCGGGACGCGCTTGGCGCCAGCGTCATCGAACCGGCCGGGGCCCACAGCCAGGACTTCGCCCTCCTGGGGCTTCTCCTTGGCGGTGTCTGGAATGACGAGCCCGGACGCAGTGGTCTGCTCGGCCTCCAGAGTGCGGACCACGATCCGGTCTTCGAGTGGCTTGAGAACAACCTTTGTAGCGGTCGCCACGATCTGACCTCCTCCTCCGAAAAGGATGGGGAAACGACTATTAAGAGAGGAACGACCATGGCCAGCTGTCGTCGCGGGTGCCAGTCCAGCCTCGTCGCATTAGCACTCTACCCTAGAGAGTGCCAGTCCCGAACAGTAGTCCGGGCGGGGCGCGCCGTCAAACGTCCGGGCGGTAAACCTCAGGCCAGGACGCTGGTCACCGGGAGCGCCGAATCGGCGCCGACGTCCAGCGGCGACGGTTTGGCGTCGCGGGCCACGAGTTCCGCCCCGAGGGCCGCGACCATGGCCCCGTTGTCGGTGCACAAACCTGGCCGCGGCACCCGTAGCCGGATGCCGGCCGCCTCGCAGCGCTCCGCGGCCAGCGCGCGCAGCCGGGAGTTGGCCGCCACGCCGCCGCCGATGACCAGGTGGTCCACGCCGTGGGCCCGGCAGGCCTGCACCGCCTTGCGGGTCAGCACGTCCGCTACCGCCTCCTGGAAGGAGGCCGCGACGTCGGCCACCGGGACACTGGCCCCGGCCGCGCGCCGCTCCTCCACCCAGCGGGCCACCGCGGTCTTCAGCCCGGAGAAGGAGAAGTCGAGGGTCTGGTCCCGGTACTTGGCCCGGGGGAAGGCGATCGCGGCCGGATCACCGGACGCGGGCCTCCATGTCGATCGGCGGCCCGCCGGGGAACGGCAGCCCGAGCACCCGGGCCACCTTGTCGTACGCCTCACCGGCGGCGTCGTCGATGGTGGCCCCGAGCGGCTGCACGTCGCCGGCGATGTCGCGGGCCAGCAGCAGCGAGGAGTGCCCGCCGGACACCAGCAGCGCGATGGCCGGCTCGGGCAGCGGCGCCGTGCTCCAGCTGGTCCACGGCGATGTGCGCGGCCAGGTGGTTCACCGCGTACAGCGGCTTGCCCAGGGCGAGCGCGTAGGCCTTGGCCGCGCACACGCCCACCAGCAGCGCGCCGGTCAGCCCGGGTCCCGCGGTCACCGCGATCGCGTCCACGTCGGCCAGCGTGACCCCGGCCATGGCCAGCGCCCGGTCCACCGCCGGGACCATGGCCTCCAGGTGCGCGCGGCTGGCCACCTCGGGCACCACGCCGCCGAAGCGGGCGTGCTCCGCGACGCTGGAGGCCACGGAATCGGCCAGCAGCTCGTGCCCGCGCACCAGCCCGGCGCCGGTCTCGTCGCAGGACGTCTCGATGCCCAGGACCAGGGGGGCGAGGGGGGACGTCATCGGGAGCCTCCTGCCGCCGGCCGCTGTCGCCCCGTCTCGGGCCGGAGGTTCCGGTGCTGGGGGTCCGGGCCGGAGGTTCTCGGGCTGGAGGTCCTGGCTGGAGGTCTCGGGCCGGAGAAGCCGAACCGCCGGGGCCGGGGCAGGCTGAGCTGCATCACCAGGGCGTCCGTCCCGGACGGCTGGTAGTAGCCGCGCCGGACGCCGATCTCCGCGAAGCCGCGGCTGCGGTACAGCCGCTGGGCGCGGTCGTTGTCCACCCGGACCTCGAGGAAGACCTCGGTGCAGCCCTGCCGGGCCGCCTCGGCGACCAGGCTGTCCAGCAGCATGGCCCCGATCCGCTGGCCCCAGCGGTCCTCGGCCACGGCCATCGTGAGCACGTCGGCCTGGCTGCCGCCCGGGCTCAGCAGCCCCGCGTAGCCGACCAGGCCACCGGCGTCCTCGGCGACCAGGTAGTACCGCCCGCTGGCCTCGGCCCCCTCCAGCTCGGACGCCAGCATGGCTTCCGACCACGCCTCGTCCCCGAAGAGGGCCGCCTCCAGCCGCAGCACGGCGGGAAGGTCGGCGGGGGTCATGGCGCGGAGCGTGATGCCCGGCGTCGCGGCGGGCACGCGTCGCGGGGTGCTCCGGCGGAGCGGCGTCGTGGCGCGTCACGGGACCGTCACCCGCTTCGGCGGGCCGGGCACCCGGGCGTCGGGGCGGCGCAGGTAGATCGGCTCGGCCCCGGAGCCAGGCTCGCCCGCGGCGAGTTGCTGCGCCGCGATCCCGGCCAGGGTGCCCGCCGCCGGGTAGGACGGCTCGATGGGCTCGCCCAGGACACCCGGGTAGAGCAGCGCGCCCGCGCCTGCGGTCAGGATGCCCGCGGCCGGCTGTCTGCCGCTCGCCCGGCGCCGTCTCGGCTGCTGTCTTGGCCACTGTCTCGGCCACGTCGGCCGGGAAGCCGACCGCGGGGCCGTCCAGGCGGCGGCCGCCGGCGTCGTAGCGGGCCCAGTACACCTCGCGCCGCCGGGCGTCGGTGGCCACGATGAACCCCTGGCCCGCGGCGGTGCCCATGCGTCGCGACGTCGGCGGCGATCACGTCGAGGGTGCACACCCCGTACACCGGCACGCCGAGGGCGCTGCCGAGCACCCGGGCGGTGACCAGTCCCGCGCGCAGCCCGGTGTACGGGCCAGGCCCGGTCCCGGCGGCGACGGCGGTGATATCCAGCCGGCCCGCGCCGACCTCGGCCAGCACGGCGTCGATGGAGGACGCCAGCAGCTCACCGTGGCGGCGCGCGTTGACCGTGGTGGTCTCGGCCAGCACGTGCGTCCCGTCATGCAGGGCTACCGTCACGGCTGGCGTCGCGGTGTCGAACGCGAGCACTAGCACGGGCGCCAAGCCTAGTTGACCAGCCTCAGTTGACCGGCCAGGCGGGACACCGGACGAGACGGGCAGCGCAGGCTCGCGGGGCGGCTCACTTCAGCCGGGCGATGACATCGCGGGCCGCGGCGATCGCCCCGGCCCGGAGCTGGGCCGGGGAGACCGCCCCGTAGCCGCCCCGGCCGCTGTTGCCCTGCAGGACCGCGGTGAGCACCACGTTGCGGTCGCGGACCACCACCGTCATCAGGTCCGTCTTGAGCCCGGGCGACCGCGTGACCTGCAGCGCGGAGAACGCCTTGGTGCCCAGCCCCGAGATCGTGGTGATCGTGGCCTTCGGCAGGTGGGTGGCCTTGGGCGGGCTGGTCTTCTGCTGCAGCGCGGCGGTGTACCCGTCGATCGCCGCAAACGTGGCGCTGCCGTCGCCGCTGGCCAGGCCGTTCGGCGTGTACGCCTGCACCTGGACGTTCAGCAGCCGGTAGAGCGGCCGGTGATCCAGTGTCCAGCTGCACAGGCTGGCCTCGCCGCCGTCCAGCGAGTTCGGCGAGGCGACGACCCGCTTCCCCGGCAGGTACTGGTTGAGCGTGCTGGCGGTCACCGCGGTGCACGCGTTCGGGACGGTCCTGAACTCACCGGGCAGGAACGTCGTGACCAGCGGGTTGGGCGCCGCGGCCGGCTTGCTGCCCCCGCTGACCAGGAACCAGACTCCGACGCCGATGAGCACGGCCACCGCGAGCACGCCGCCCCAGAGGTATATGGACCGGCGGTTCCGGCGGGCGCGGGCCGCGGCCTGGCGGCCCCGCGGGCGTGCCGGGGGCGGGGGGAACTCTCCCGGCTCCTCGTCGTACCCGGACGGCTCGTCGTAGCCGGCCGGCTCGTCGTAGCCGGGGGCTCGTCGTAGCCCGCCCGTCGTAGCTGGCGGCCGTGTAGCCGGGCTGGCTCGCCGTAGCCGGCCGGGGCGCCGTAACCGGCCCGCGCGTGACCACCGGATGCGCCGCGGCTGGCGGGGTCGTCGTACCCGGCGGGCGCGCCGCGCCCGGAGTCCGGGCGGGCCGGGGCGTGCCGCTTCCCGCGGGTCGAGCCTTGCGCCCAGCGCGGATCGACCGCGAGCCCCGCCCAGGGCGGGAGTTCCTCGTCGTCGTCCGGGTAATGGTCATCGTTCCATTGCCGGTCGCCGCGTGGGGACAGCCGACCAGAACGAGGGGGACGGGGCCCCTGCTGAGCCACGGCGCGCCTCCGGGAAGGGGATCAGACCGTGCAGAACGGCGCGAGACGCATTACCGGACGGCAGCCGTTCACGGAACGGCTGAGCTCAGCAATGCGGGGACAGTCGGCAACTATATGGCTTTGGGTGTCACGGGTAGGGCACAACGCGCGGATCCGCGGCGGACGCCCAGCGCTCCCCGATGCCGGCCAAAGTCACCAGCCGCATCTCCCCCGGCTCACCGGCCGGCGGCATCGTGATCGTGACCTCGAGGCGGTCGGCCGCGAGCTCCTCGACCAGGCCCTCGCCCCACTCCACCACGGTCACGCAGTCCTCCAGGGACGCGTCCAGGTCCAGGTCGTCCACTTCAGCGACGCTGCCCAGCCGGTAGGCGTCCACGTGGACCAGCCCCGGCCCGCCGCTCAGCGCCGGGTGCACCCGGGCGATGACGAACGTCGGGGAGGTCACCGGCCCGCGGACATCCAGGCCCTGCCCGATGCCCTGCACCAGGGTGGTCTTCCCGGCCCCGAGCGGCCCGGTGAGCACCACCAGGTCACCGGCCCGGAGCAGGGCAGCGATCCGCTGGCCCAGCGCCCGCATGTCATCTCCAGTGGCCACCGGGATGGGGTCAGCCGGCCCGGTGGCGAAGTCGTGGCCAGACCCCACGCTGCAGCACCTGCCCTCTTCGTCTCGTACTCCGGTCCCGCCCGGGTTCCGGGCCGGTGGCTTCGGGCCCGGTGTCGTGGCCCACGGGCCCTGGGAAGAGTCCTCAGGCGGACCGTTCGCGGGCCGCCGAGCCTGCGTCCACCCGGGCGATCAGGCCGGTGATCGCCTCGTTGACCACCTCGGGAGCCTCCAGGATAAGGGCGTGGCCGGCGCCAGGCACCCAGACCAGCTCCGCACTGGGAATGGCCTCGGCCAGCTCCAGGCCCAGAGACGGCGAGACGAGCCGGTCCTTGTCACCGGTCAGCGTGACCACCGGGACCCGGCCCAGGGTGGCGAGCGTGCCGCGCATGTCCACGCCGTACAGGACTTCCCCGAACGCCGCGACCACCTCGATCGGAGTGGACCTGATCATCTGCTCCAGGAAGTCCACCACCGCGGGATGCACCTGCAGATTGCCGAAGCCGATGAAGCGGGTGCTGAGGAAGGACAGGTCGCCGGCCACCCGGCGGCCGCGCTCCACCAGCATGGCCCGGTAGCCGGTAGCGGCGCCGCGCAGCACCATCGGGAGCGCCCGGGTGAGTACGGGCCTGATCGGCCCGGGCATCCAGGGGCTGCCCGCGGACAGGCCGCTGGCCGCGGTGGAGACGAGGGCCACGCCGGTGACTTTGGTCCCGAAGAGCTCGGGATGCTGGCCGGCCAGCGCCATGATCGTCATGCCGCCCATCGAGTGCCCGACCAGGATCACCGGCATGTCCCCGGGGGCGACCGCCTTGATGATCAGGTCCAGGTCGGCGCCGAGCCGGTCGATGCTGGCCACGCCCGCCGCGGACCGCCCGGACCGGCCGTGGTCCCGCTGGTCCCAGAACACGAGGCGGTGCTGGCCCAGGGCGGCCCGCTGGAAGTGCCAGCAGTCCTGGTTCAGCGTGTAGCCGTGACAGAAGATGATGGTGTGCGGCTGGGGTGGCGCGCCCCGCAGGGCCTGCTTCACGGCCGGCGACTCGTCGATCTCCACGTGCAGCGAGACCCCGTCGTCGGCCAGCACGGTGAGCGGCTGGCCGCGTAGCTGGCCCAGTCCCTCCGGTGCCGCGGTGCTGCGCAGGACCTGGATCCGGCCGATCGCGATCCGCTCGGCCGCCACGACGGCTCCGGCCCCGGCCGCCACGGCTCCCGCCGCCAGCCCCGCCACTCCGGTGATCCGCCGCCAGGTCGCCATCGCACCTCCCTGCCGCGCGCCCTGGCCCGGCGACCTGCCGGCCGACGGTGCGTCAGGCTTGCGGCCCCGTCACCGTGCCCGACAGCCCCGCACCAGGGGACTCACTGTCCTCGTATGCTACTCCACGGTAAGTTCGTGGTATTCCCCCGGCAAAGTTGGTCACGACCTCGTAGGAAACCGTGCCCAGGGCGTCCGCCCACTGCTGGGCGGTGGGCTCACCGGAGTCGCCCGGGCCGAACAGCACCACCTCGTCGCCGGTCTCGGCCGGCTCGGCGCCGAAGTCCAGCACGGACAGGTCCATGCACACGGTGCCGGCGATGCGCCACCGCTTACCGCGGGCCAGCAGCTCGACCACCCCGGAGGCAGTCCGGGGGATTCCCTCGGCGTAACCCAGCGGGATCAGCCCCAGGGTGCTCTCGCCCTGGGTGGTGTAGTGGTGGCCGTACGACACGGCGGTGCCTCCCGGGACGCGCTTGACCAGCGTCAGCCGGGTCCGCACCGTCATCGCCGGGCGGAGCCAGTCCGGCGCGCCCCCGGGAATGGTGGCCAGCCCGTAGATCGCGCCACCCGGGCGGACCAGGTCGAACCAGGTATCCGGGAAATCCAGGGCCGCCGCGGTGTTGGCCAGGTGGCGCACCTCGGGCCGGGCTCCCTGGGCTTCGGCCAGCCTGACCGCGTCGGTGAACCGGGCCAGCTGGGCGTGCGACGGATGGATGTCCAGGTATGTCCGCGCAGGCCAGATGGGACCATATCCCCGTAATCGTGATGTTCCCGGCGGCCTCGGCGGACCGGGCGGCGAGGACCAGCGCCACCCAGCTGGCCGGGGTGGCACCGCCCCGGGCCATCCCCGTGTCGACCTTGAGGTGCACCCGGGCCGGGCGCCCGGCCCGGGTGGCCGCGGCCGCGACCTCGTGCAGCAGCGGCACCGCGTCCACGGTCAGGTCGACGTCCTCGCGGATCGCGGCCTCATGCGCCGCGCCGGGCGCGCCGAGCAGGGTCAGCACCCGGGTCGTGAGGCCGGCCTGCCGCAGCGCCAGCGCCTCGTGCTCGTGCACCACGCCCAGCCACTGCGCGCCGCCGGCCACCGCCGCGCGCGCCGCGGGAATCATGCCGTGCCCGTAGCCGTCGGCCTTGACCACCGCCATCAGCGGCGTGCCGCGGACGTGCTCGCGCATCGCCTCGACGTTGCGGGCGACGGCGGCCAGATCGATGAGCGCTTCCGCGTGACCGTCCATGGCGCTCCCAGTTTGCCAGCACGCCGGGTTCGGCCTGTCCCGTGGCTTGTCGGCCCGGCGGCGGTGCAGCGGTCCGGCGGCGGTCACGGCCCGGCGGCGGTTACCGGGCCCGGCGGCGGTCAGCGGGCCCGGCGGCGGACCGACCTGATCGCGTCGGGCAGCGCGCCAACCACATCCGCCGCCCCGATCGGGGCCTCCGCGTACCCGGCCCGGGGGTCTTCCGGGTTCGTGATGTCCCAGCCGCCGCTGGACGGCTCCACGGCGGGCGCCGGACGCGCCCCGGCCCCGGCGGCCGCCAGCCGGGCCGCGAGCCCGTGCAGGTACGCGGCAGCCGCCGCGGCCTCGCCGACCTCCAGGCCCTGGGCCAGCAGCGAGCCAGCCAGCCCGGACAGCACGTCTCCGGTGCCCGCGGTGGCCAGCCATGAGGTGCCGGTGGGGTTGACCCGCACCGGCGGCAGGTCGTCCTGGCTGCCCCACCTGGCCGCCCTCCCTGGCCAGCCTCGTCCTGGGTGGTCCCGTCCTGGCTGGTCCCGCCCTGGCTGGCCGCTGAACGCCCGTCTGGGGTGGCGATCACCGTGGTGGATCCCTTGAGCAGGACCGTGGCCCCCAGGCTCGCTGCGGCCTTCCTGGCGTGTTCCAGGCGGTGGCTCTCCACGTCGGCGGGATCGGCGCCGAGCAGCCGCCCCAGCTCACCCGCGTGCGGGGTGAGCAGCGTCGGCGCGTCGCGGGAGAGCAGACCCTTGTGGGCCGCCAGCAAGGTCAGCCCGTCCGCATCCACCAGCACCGGCACGTCGCTGGCCAGGACCGCGGCCAGCCGGTCCCGGGCCTGGTCATCGGTGCCCATGCCCGGTCCAACCACCCAGGCCTGGACCCGTCCTGCGGCGTGCACGTCCTCGCCGGCCGGGATGTCCTGCCCCGTCACGGTGATCACCGCCTCCGGCCAGAGCAGCCGGACCACGGCCACCGCCGGCGCCGCGGACACCAGCCGGACCATCCCGGCGCCGCCGCGGATCGCACCGCCCACGGCCAGCGCGGCCGCTCCGGTGAACCGCTCACTGCCCGCCACGATCCCGGCCACGCCCCGGCGGTACTTGTCGGAATCCCCGCCGGGCTGGGGCAGCAGCGCACCCACGTCCGGGGCCTGCAGCGCGCTGGCGTCCGGGGCATCCAGGTACGGGCCGAGGCCGATGTCGATCAGCTCGACCACCCCGGCGTGCCCGGCGCCCGGGTCGATCAGCAGGCCAGGTTTCAGGGTGCCGAACGTCACGGTCACATCGGCCTGGATCGCGGGTCCCTCGACCACGCCAGTGTCCGCGTCCACCCCACTCGGCAGGTCCACCGCGACCACCACGGCCGGGGAGCCCGCGGCCAGCCCGGCCAGCGAGGCTTGCGGCTCCCGCAGCCCGCCGCGGCCGCCGATGCCCAGCAGGCCGTCGAGGATCAGGTCGGCCGCGCCGATGGCCGCCGGGACGGCGTCGTCGTCCGCGCTGGCCAGGCGGCCGCCCGCGGCGCGCAGCGCCGCGGCGCCCTGCTCGTGCACCCGCGAGCCCGCCGTGACAGCCAGCACCGCGGCCCCGCGGCTGGCCAGCCGGGCTCCCGCGAAGAGCGCGTCGCCGCCGTTGTCCCCGCTGCCCGCGAGCACCACGACCCTGGAGCCGGGAACCTTCCCGACCAGGCCCGCACTCACCGACGCCAGCCCGGCCGCAGCCCGCTGCATCAGCGCGCCCGGCGGCAACTGCGCCATCAGGGCCTGCTCCGCGGCCCGGACCTTGCGCACCTGGTGTGCGTATCTCATCCTTCGGCCACCACCATCGCAATGCTCATCCCGGCATCATGACTCAGCGACACATGCCAGCGGCGGATCCCCCGCTGGCTCGCCGCGCCGGCGACGGTGCCCCGGATCTCGAGCCGGGGGCAGCCCGACGCGTCCCGGATCACCTCCACGTCGGTCCAGCTCAGCCCGGCAGGCGCGCCCAGCGCCTTGGCCACTGCTTCCTTCGCCGCGAAGCTGGCCGCCAGGGACTCCGGCCGTCCGCAGCGTTCGCTCTCGGCGAACAGCCGGGCCGCCAGCGCCGGGGTACGCCGAAGCGCCGCCTCGAAGCGCCCGATGTCCACCATGTCCACCCCGATGCCAATGATCACCTGCCCAGCCTGTCACGCGATCGCGGGGGCGCGGGCGGCCGGGGACCGCGAGTGAGCCGGCGAGCGTACGGCCGCGGGGCCGAGGCCGGCCCACGGATGCCGTAGGTCGGGGTCTGCGGGCGATCGGGGGTCTGCAGGCGGCGGGGAGCCGGGCGTGCAGCGTGGCGGGGCCGGTGCGCGGGGTGGTCAGGGTGGGAGCAGGCAGGCGGGACCGCAGCGGCGCAGCCGCCCGTCCCAGCCGCGCCTGGACAGCACGCCCCCACCTCAGCGGCGACCCGGCATGGCTGCTCGGTCACGTCGGCCCACCCGTACCTGAGCGTCTGCTGGCCCGTCGACGGTGCTGGCGTTGTCCCGGCGGATGTCGCGCCAGCGGAGTTCCACCGGGTGGGCCACCCGGCCGTCCAGCTCGACCACCACGCCGTACGCCTGGTAGGTCACGTCCTGGTACTGGTGCTGGCCGGCGCGGGTCACCCGGAACTGCCGGGTAGCGACCGGCAGCCCATGCGGCCGCTCCACCCGGTTGACGTACCGGAACTCCAGCAGCGAGTGGACCCCCTGCGCACCCAGGCCGAGCGCCGCCGCTAACTCCGTGCGCCACCGGATCCGGGCCCGCCGGGCCATGGCGGCGGCGATCCGGTCCGGCGTGGTCCTGCGGCTGCCGCAGGCCCGGAAAATCCAGCCCAGCGCCTCGTCAAGGCTGGCCGCGCCGCCGGCCAGGTCGAGCACGGTCTCCTCGACCCGGGTCTGGGGCGGCGCAGCGACCGGATGACGTGCCCGCGCCACCAGGAGGAATAGTGCAGGACAACCCCGGAGATCGGGGCAATCTGGCGGCCGGCTGGGCACCATGACGTGGATGGCCGGCGACGGGCGTGGCCACCAGCCCCTGTAACTCAGCGGCCGAGTGATGGCTGAGCACCGCCTTCCGGCCCAGCCCGGAGCACGGCCGCCCAGAGCATGGCGGCCCGCCCGGGCTCGCCGCTGAACGCCGCGTACACGCCCGGCGTGCAGCCGCTGCCAGCGGCCGCTGCGCGCCGGCCGTGTCGATCTGCTTGCCGGTCATCCCGGCGCGTTGCGCCTGGGCCCGGCTCAGCACCCCGGCCTGATAGTCGAGCAGGTCGAGGACCTCGTCGGCAGGCATCGCGGGTCATGCCACCCAGCGTGGGCCAACCCGCCCGCGCCTTGTCACCACCAGAATCCCGTTCTGTGGATAACCGGAGGCGGTGCGTTATCTGTTCGGATTCCTCCCAGTTTCGGGCCAGCGGATCCGAACAGATAACGGTGGCGCCTGGGCGCCGGAGCGGGGTCAGCCGGCGGCGCGGACGGCGGCGGCCAGGCGGTCGGCGGTGCGCTGGGCCTGCTCGGCTTCGACGGCCTCCACCATCACGCGGACGGCGGGCTCGGTGCCGCTGGGCCGGACCAGGACGCGGCCGGAGGTGCCGAGTTCCTCCTTGGCCGCGGCCACCGCCGAGGCCAGTTCCGCCGACTCGCTGACCCGGGCCTTGTCCACGCCGGGGACGTTCACCAGGACTTGCGGGTACTTGGTCATCACCGCCGCGACGTCGGCCAGCGGCAGGGCCTGGCGGGCGGCCGTGGCCAGCAGCTGCAGGGCGGTGAGCAGGCCATCCCCGGTGGTGGCGTGCTTGAGCATGATGATGTGCCCGGACTGCTCGCCGCCGAGGCCGAAATGGCCGTCCCGCATGGCCTCGAGCACGTACCGGTCGCCCACCGCGGTCTCCACCACGGTGATCCCGGCGTCCTGCATGGCGTTACGGAAGCCGAGGTTGGACATGACCGTGCTGACCACGGTGTTGCCGGGCAGCTCGCCCCGGCCGGCCAGGGCGAGGGCCAGCACGGCGAGGATCTGGTCCCCGTCGATCACCTCGCCGTCCGCGCCGACCGCCAGGCAGCGGTCGGCGTCGCCGTCGTGCGCGATACCGGCGTCCGCGCCCCGCTTGGTCACCTCCGCCGAGAGGGTCTCCAGGTGGGTGGACCCGCAGCCGGCGTTGATGTTGTGCCCGTCCGGCTCGGCGCCGATCGCGATGACCTCGGCACCGGCCCGCCGCAGCAGCGACGGGGCGAACGCCGCGGCGGCACCGTGCGCGCAGTCCACCACGACGGTCAGGCCGGCCAGCGGGCCAGCCACCGCGCCGTCCGCGGCGCCTACGGGCCCAGGCCGGGCCACGGAGGCCAGCAGGTGGTCGAGGTAGCGGTCCGGCTCGGTGGTGGCGTCGGTCACCCGGCCGAAGCCCGCGGGCAGGTCGCTGCGCCGCCGGGGGGGCATCCCCAGGTGCGCCTCGATCTCGTCCTCGACCGCGTCGGGCAGCTTGAAGCCGCCCCGCCCGAAGAGCTTGATCCCGTTGTCCGGCGCCGGGTTGTGGCTCGCGGACAGCATCACGCCCAGATCCGCGCCGAGGTCGCGGGTGAGGAAGGCGACCGCGGGGGTGGGGATCACGCCGAGCCGCAGCACGTCCACACCCGACCCGGCCAGCCCGGCCACCACCGCCGCCTCGAGGAACTCCCCCGAGGCCCGCGGGTCGCGGCCCACCACCGCCAGCGGGCGGCGCCCGGATTCTTCCGCCGCGGCGAAGGCTCCCGTGTCGTGCAGGACCGACGCGGCGGCCCGGGCCACATCCATGGCCAGCTGGCCGGTCAGATCCTCCCCGGCCACTCCGCGGACACCATCAGTTCCAAACAGCCGGACCATGATCTAGCTACCCCCCGGTCATCTCGTCGTCGAGGCATGCCAAACAGAGTTGCGGGGGGTTGGCCGCAAACGCAGGTCAGCTGGTTAGCGCTTGGAGTACTGGGGCGCCTTGCGCGCCTTCTTCAGGCCGTACTTCTTGCGCTCCTTGACCCGCGCGTCGCGGGTCAGGAAACCGGCCCGCTTCAGCGCGGGCCGGTTGTCGGGGTCAACCAGGATCAGCGCCCGGGCGATGCCCAGGCGCAGTGCGCCTGCCTGCCCGGTGATGCCGCCGCCGCTGATGCGCGCGACCACATCGAACTGGTTCTCCGCGCCCAGGTTCACGAACGGCTCGCTGATCAGCTGCTGGTGCACCTTGTTCGGGAAGAACTCGGCCAGCGTCCGGTCGTTGATCCGCCACTGTCCCGACCCGGGGACGATGCGGACCCGGGCGATGGCTTCCTTGCGGCGCCCGGTGCCGAGCGCGCTTCCGGTCACGACCGGCTTGCGGGCCGGCTGCCGCTCACCGCCGGCATCCGCGGCCGTCTCGGTGGTGTACTCCGACACGTGCTCGCCGGCGTCTTCCGCCGTCTCCACGCTGGCGCCCTCAGGGAGCTACCTGCGTGTCAGTGGACTCGGCCACGGTTCCTTCCTCGTACTTCCTCATCGATTCTGATCAGAATCGGTTCTGATCAGGGCGCCCGCCAGGGCGGGGGTCGCCGGCGCGGCGCCGTAGGCCGTACCGGTCAGCGGCTGCCCGCGCTGGCGGCAGGCGCCTGCTGGTCGATCTGCGTGATCTCGAACGGGGTGGGCAGCTGCGCCTGGTGGGGGTGATGCGGCCCGGCGTACACCTTGAGCTTGCGCAGCTGGCTGCGGCCCAGGGAGTTCTTCGGGAGCATGCCCTTGACGGCCTTCTCGATCACCCGCTCGGGGTGCTTCTCGAGCAGGTCGCCGTAGGCCACCGAGGTCAGCCCGCCCGGGTATCCCGAGTGGCGGTGCGCGAGCTTCTGCTCCAGCTTCCGGCCCGTGAGCGCGACCTTGTCCGCATTGACGACGATGACGAAGTCACCGGTGTCGATGTGCGGCGCGAAGATCGGCTTGTGCTTGCCGCGCAGCAGGGTGGCCGCGTGGCTGGCCAGGCGGCCGAGGACGACGTCGGACGCGTCAATGACGTGCCACTGACGCTGGATGTCGCCGGCCTTGGGGCTGAATGTGCGCACGGTGGTAAGCCTTCGTGTGGTGGGACTTGATCTGGTTCCACGCCCGGGGCACAACAAACTCGGCTGCTATCCCAGGTGAGGGAGTCCGACGCGCTCGCCGCCGCGTAACCAGCCTCGCTGAGCGGGCACCGCGGGCATGCGAACACACATGGACGTCAAAGAAGGATACCGGCCCTTGCTAGTAACGGTCAAAGCGAGCGACGACGCGGCGGCCGGGACGGCCGCCCGCCTGGCCGGGCAGGCAAATTGCCGGTCCGCCCGAGGTCCGCTCCGTAGAACGATACGCTCCCGGCATGGGCTACCCGGGTGACGAGGGCGGCGGCCCGCCGGAGAGCCGACTGGACGCCAGGACGCGCCGCGCCGCGCTCTCGTCTCAATCACGGGCAGCTCAGCCCTGGACCATTCCACCACGAGGGCCCGCGGCCCCGGGCGAGGAAGAACCGGAGGAAGCCGCCGGCCGCCCGGGCACCGGCCACCGGCTCAGCCGGGCCGACCGGGGACAGCCCAGCCCAGCGAGGCTATGGGGGCAGATCCGGGTACGGCGGGGAGACCAGCTACCCGGGCGGATCCAGCGGCAGCCACCGGCGCCCGGACGGCCCCTCCTCCTACCCGGGCCGGACCGCAGGCCCCGCTGCGGCTGGATACGCGGCGCCCGCCCCCGGGAGGCACGGGCTACCCGCCAGCCACGGCCAGGGGACGGGCCACCCGCCAGCTACGCCCGGCGACGGGACTACCCGCCAGCGCACCCGGGGGCACCGGGCACCCGCCAGCTGCCCCCGGCACGGGGCTACCCAGCCAGGCTACCCCGGCACGGGACCGGCCAGCCATCCCCAGCACGGACTACCCGCCGGCTACACCCGGGCACGGGCTACCCGACCAGCTACCCGGGGGACGGGGCCACCCGCCAGCTACACCCGGGCACGGGCGTACCCGCCGGCAGCAGCCGGGGGACCGGGTCCGGGCGCGCGGCCGGGCGGCGGAGACGTGAACCCGCCGAGGGCAGCCGAGCCCGCGCGGCGCCAGCGCCCGCGTCGGCGCCGGCCACGCCCAGCGGCGGTCCGCCGTCACGGGAGAACGCGTGGCGGCGCCCGGAACGGCGGCCCGGCCAGGAGATCCAGGGAGCGCCGGGCAACGGTCCCGCCGGCGGGGGATCGCAGCCTCGCGGGTCACTGTGGAGCGCCGGCGCCTTCCGGACCGCGGGCCCCGGCGGACGCGGCCCGGTGCGCGGATTCCCGCCCGCACCCGGAGCGCCCGACCCGGTGTACCCGCCGGGCCAGTTCTCGCCGTGGAACGCGCCTGCGCTCCGCGCGGTGAGTGCGGCCGGGCGGCCCGGCTGACGGCCGGGTCCGACCCGGAGGCATCCGAGCCCGAGTACTCGCTGCTGGCCGTGAGCGACCCGTCGGCCGACGCCACGGCCACCCAGACCTGGGCGGTACTCGACGACGCCCAGCTGGCGGGCGAGTGGACTGCGGCCCCCGCAGGAGCCCCGGCTCGTTCCGGGCCGGACGAGAGCGGGCGCCCGGGGCCGGCGAAGGCCCCCAGGCCGGGCCACGGGGATTCTTCGAGTCCGGCCGCACCCGGACCCCGGGACGCACGCACCGGGACCCCGCGGCACCCGGGCTGCCGCTGGCACCTGGAGCTGCGCGGCGACCGGGACCGCCGCGGCCGGCTTACCCCGGGGAGACCGGCTACCCCGGCGAGTCCGGGTTTCTCCGGGAGACGGCTGCAGGTTACCCGGAGACACCCGGACTTCCCGGCGACAGTCGGGCGACCCGGGCCGGACGACGGATCCGTCGCTGCGCACGGCCCGGCCGGGTGGACGGCTGGCGGCCCGCCAGCAGGAGAAGAGCCGGGCAGGGCAGGACCAGGCCGGGACAGGGCCGTCCGCCGGGCTTCCCGGAACCCCGGCCCCGGACACCGGCGGGACCGGACCGCGAGGGTCGCGGTCGGAGGCCCGCGGCCGCAAGCCCCGCAAACCACGCAAGCCGCCCAGCCGGGCCCGGATGTGGCTCATGCCGCTGGTCATGATGGTGGTCGTCATCGTCTTGATCACCGTGGCCTACCTGCACTTCCACCAAGGGCCAGTCCACTGCGCCGACCGCGCGTCGCCGGGCCGGCCAGGACCACGCGCGTCCAGCAGCGCGTCACCCACGCTGGGGCCCTGGAAGCACATCACCACCCGGGCTGACGACCCGGAGGCCCTCTCGCTCACCGAGCTGTTCCCGCCCAGCTACGCCGCGAGCGGTACCGTCGCCCGGACCGTGCAGCGGGCCGGGCACAACTGCCCGGCCCTGGTGCTGGGGAACAAGCTGAAGGCCGCCCTGCGCAAGGCCGGCTGCACCCAGGTGATGCGGGCCAGCTACCTGTCCGCCGGGCAGAAGATCATGGCCACCATCGGGGTGCTGAACCTGGCCAACGTGACCGATACGGAGCGGGCCGGGAAGGCGACCGGCGCGACCGCGTTCATCAAGCAACTCGCGGGCCCCCACGGCCCGACCAAGAACCTGATGAAGGGGACCGGGCTGGAAGAGGCCCAGATCAAGGGCCACTACCTGATCCTGACCTGGGCCGAGTTCACCAACCTGAAGGCTCCGGGCAGCGCGGCCCGGCGCAAGGAGCTGGACACGTTCTCCCGGCAACTGGTGGCCAGCACGGCTGGCATCAGCCTGACCAGCCGGATGGTGTTCGGCAAGCCCGAGACCCCGTAACCGGGCCGGCTCTCGCACAGGCGGGCTCCAGCGGGCGGGCTCGCCGACGGCCAGCCCGGGCCCGCAGCGGGCTCAGCCAGGCGCGGGCTCAGCCGGCCGCGGGCCGGACCCGCCGGGTGGCCAGGGCCCGCTGGGCGAGCTGGCCCGGCGGGGGGTAACAAACCTCTTCCAGGCAGAGCCCGTGCGGCGGGACCACGGGGACGGCGGAGTCACGGACCCGGGCGGTGAGCACCTGAGCCGGCCAGGACGGCGGCCGGGCGCCCTCCCCCACCTTGAGGAGCGCACCCACCAGGGCCCGCACCATCGAGTGGCAGAACGCGTCCGCGATCACGGTGGCCTCGGCCACCCTGGGCCCGGGCACTCCGAGCCGGCACCGCGGACCCGGCACCGCGGACTCGGCGCCCCGGACCCGGACACCGTGGCCCGGGCCGGGACCAGGAGAGGGACAGCAGCTCGCGCACGGTGGTCGCCCCCTCGCGGCGGCGGCAGAAGGCGGCGAAGTCATGCTCGCCGAGCAGCAGCGCGGCGGCCTCGTTCATGGGGCCGATCTCGATCTCGCGGCGAGTACCAGAGGGTGTCGTGCCGCCGCAGCGGTTCCGGCCCGGTCACGTCGTCACAGACCCGGTAGGAGTACCGGCGGCTCAGCGCGGAAAACCGGGCGTCGAACCCGTCCGGGGCGACGCCGATCCGGCGGACCCGGACATCGGGCGGGCAGCAGCCTGGCCAGCCTGCGCAGGATGACTGGCGCCGCGTCCAGCCACGCCGCCAGGGGCAGGTCAGCGTGCGCCACCTGGCCCCGCGCGTGCACTCCAGCGTCGGTCCGGCCGGCCACGGTGAGCTGCACCGGGGCGGGTCGGCGCGCAGCACCTGGCTCAGCGCGTCCTCCAGCACCTGCTGGACGGTGCGCTGGCCAGGCTGGCGGGCCCAGCCAGAAAAGCCGCCGCCGTCGTAGCTGAGGTCGATCCGGACCCGGCAGGCCTCAGCAGTCAACGGCGACGGCTCCCCGGTTACTTCTCGGGCGCCTCGGCGGAGTCCGCGTCCTCGCTGTCCGCCGCCTCGCTGCCCGCCGCGCTGTCCGTCCGCGTCAGCAGACTCAGCGTCAGCGGACTCAGCGTCGGTGCCCTCAGCCGTGACGTCGGCGTCCGGCGCCTCGGCCGTGACGTCAGCGTCGGCCTCATCGGCCGGCGCCTCAGTCGCCTCAGTCGTCTCCGGGCGGCTGCGGAGGCAGCCGGGCGGGCGGCGGGCTGGGACCGCCGGGCGCGGCGGCGCCGCGGCTTGGCCTCAGCTTCCTCCTGGATCAGCTCGATCACCGCGAGCGGGGCGTTGTCGCCCTTACGCGGACCGATCTTGGTGATCCGGGTGTAGCCACCCTCCCGGGTAGCGAACTGCGGCCCGATCTCGGTGAACAACGTGTGCACCACGCTCTTGTCGGTCACCACGGTGAGGACCTGGCGGCGGGCGCTCAGATCACCCCGCTTAGCGAAGGTGATCAGCCGCTCGGCGTACGGCCGCAGCCGGCGTGCCCTGGCCTCGGTCGTGGTGATCTTGCCGTGCTCGAACAGGGCGGTGGCCAGGTTCGACAGCAGGTGCCGCTGATGGGCCGCGCTGCCACCCATCCGAGCGCCTTTGGTGGGCGTGGGCATCGGAACGTTCTCCTTGGTTATGTACTACCGGGCTGCCAGGCCCCGTCAGTACTGCTCAGTTCAGTACTGCTCGGTCTCGACGTAGCTGTCGTCGTCGTCCGCGCCGTAGCTGTCGGCCGCGCTGCCCGGGTCGAATCCTGGCGGGGAGTCCTTGAGCGCGAGGCCCATGTCGGTCAGCTTCTGCTTGACTTCCTCGATCGACTTGGCGCCGAAGTTGCGGATGTCGAGCAGGTCCTGCTCACTGCGGGCGACCAGCTCGCCCACGGTGTGGATGCCCTCCCGCTTGAGGCAGTTGTACGAGCGGACGGTGAGGTTGAGCTCCTCGATCGGCAGCGCCAGGTCGGCCGCGAGCGCGGCGTCCGTCGGCGACGGGCCGATGTCGATGCCCTCAGCCTCCACGTTCAGCTCGCGGGCCAGGCCGAACAGCTCAACGAGGGTCTTGCCCGCGCTGGCCACCGCGTCCCGGGGACGCATGGACGGCTTGGTCTCCACGTCGAGGATGAGCTTGTCGAAGTCGGTCCGCTGCTCCACGCGGGTGGCCTCGACCTTGTAGGTGACCCGCAGCACCGGCGAGTAGATGGAGTCGATCGGGATACGGCCGATCTCCTGGCCGGGCTGCTTGTTCTGGGCGGCGGACACGTAGCCACGGCCACGCTCGACCGTCAGCTCCATCTCCAGCTTGCCCTTGGCGTTCAGGGTGGCGATGTGCAGCTCCGGGTTGTGCACCTCGACCCCGGCCGGCGGCGCGATGTCCGCGGCGGTGACCTCACCGGGGCCCTGCTTGCGCAGGTACATGACCACCGGCTCGTCCTGCTCGGAGGAGACGACCAGCGACTTGAGGTTGAGGATGATGTCGGTGACGTCTTCCTGCACCCCGGGGACGGTGGAGAACTCGTGCAGCACACCCTCGATCCGGATGCTGGTGACGGCGGCACCCGGGATGGAGGAGAGCAGCGTGCGGCGGACCGAGTTCCCGATCGTGTAGCCGAACCCTGGCTCCAGCGGCTCGATGACGAACCGCGACCGGAAGTCGCCGGCCTGCTCTTCGGTGAGAGTGGGACGCTGGGCGATGAGCATTGGTACCCCTTTCCGCGACGCCCGCTATTTGACGCCGCGATCTTCGCTGACAGCCGGGCCGCTGACGGCCTGGCTATCCACCGCTCCCGGGCCGCCACGAGGTGACGGCCCGGTGAGCTGTTACTTCGAGTAGTACTCGACGATGAGCTGTTCCTGGACCTGGGTGTCGATCTGCGCCCGGACCGGGAGAGTGTGGATCAAGATGCGCATCTTGTCCGGGATGACTTCCATCCAGGCGGGAGACGGCCGCTCGCCGGCTTCGGCGCGCGCCACCACCATCGGGGTCAGCTCCACGGACTTCGGCTTGACCTCGATGATGTCGTTCTCGCTCACCCGGTAGGACGGAATGTCCACCTTCTTGCCGTTGACGACAAAGTGACCGTGCCGGACCAGCTGGCGGGCCATGTCCCGGCTCTTCGCGAACCCCGCCCGGTACACCACGTTGTCCAGGCGGCTCTCCAGGATCTGGAGCAGGTTCTCCCCGGTCATACCCCGCTTGCGGGTGGCTTCCTCATAGTAGCCGTGGAACTGCCGCTCGAGGATGCCGTAGACCCGGCGAGCCTTCTGCTTCTCCCGGATCTGGAGCAGGTACTCGCTCTCCTTGGGCCGGTTGCGGCCGTGCTCACCCGGCGGGTAGGGCCGGATCTCAATGGGGCACTTCGGCGAATCGCACTTGGAGCCCTTCAGGAAGAGCTTCATCTTCTCGCGGCGGCAGAGCTTGCAGTCCGCGCCCGTGTATCGAGCCATCTTCGCGCTACTCCTCAGACCCGGCGCCGCTTAGGCGGGCGGCAGCCATTGTGCGGAACCGGGGTGACGTCCTGGATCGAGCCAACCTCCAGGCCGGTCGCCTGCAGCGACCGGATGGCGGTCTCCCGTCCAGACCCAGGACCTTTGACGAATACGTCAACCTTGCGCATCCCGTGCTCCATGGCCCGGCGCGCCGCGGCCTCGGCCGCCATCTGCGCCGCGAATGGCGTGGACTTGCGTGATCCCTTGAACCCGACCTGGCCGGACGACGCCCAGGAAATGACGTTGCCCACGGGATCGGTGATCGAGACGATGGTGTTGTTGAACGTGCTCCTGATGTGGGCGTGCCCGTGAGCGACGTTCTTCCGTTCCTTCCGGCGCACCTTCTTGGCGCCAGTACGGCTCTTTGGCGGCATCTGCTTCCTATTCAGTGAGGTCGTCGGTCCGCAGTGTGGTCGAGGGCTGTCTGCTAAGGATCAGGCCCTGACCAGCAGTGGCAACGGGCGCGGACTACTTCTTCCCGGCCTTCTTCTTGCCGGCCACTGTCTTCTTCCTGCCCTTACGGGTGCGGGCGTTCGTCTGGGTGCGCTGGCCGTGTACCGGCAGCCCACGACGATGACGAATTCCCTGATAGCACCCGATCTCGATCTTGCGGCGGATGTCCGCCTGCACCTCGCGGCGCAGATCGCCTTCGACCCGGTAGGTCGCTTCGATCCAGTCCCGGAGACGGACCAGGTCGTCCTCTCCGAGTTCATGGACCCTCGTGTCGCCGCTGACGCCAGTGGCGCTCAGCGTCTCGAGCGCACGGGTGCGCCCGATTCCGTAGATGTAGGTCAGAGCGACTTCCAGCCGCTTTTCGCGGGGGAGGTCAACGCCAACTAGGCGTGCCATGGGCGGGCAGTTCTCCTTTTCATCGAGGAGGTCTGCGCGACCGCTCCCCCGCCCCTGCCCGGGCCGGGCCCCGGCCTCCTACCGGGGGTAACCCGTGTGCGGCTGGTGCCACACACGGGCTGCGGTGCGTGTTGGTCGGGCGTCAGCCCTGGCGCTGCTTGTGCCGCGGGTCAGAGCAGATGACCATCACGCGGCCATGCCGCCGGATCACCCGGCACTTGCTGCAAATCTTCTTCACACTCGGCTTGACCTTCATCGTGGCCTCCTCCGGCGCTGGGACGGGTCAATGTCCTGCGTCAGTCCGTTACTTGTACCGGTAGACAATCCGGCCACGGCTCAGGTCGTACGGGCTCAGCTCAACGACCACCCGGTCATCGGGCAGGATGCGGATGTAGTGCATCCGCATCTTCCCGCTGATGTGGGCGAGGACCTTGTGCCCATTGTCTAGCTCCACCCGGAAGAAGGCATTGGGAAGTGACTCGACGATCCTGCCCTCGATCTCGATGGCGCCGTCCTTTTTGGGCATATCCTCCGCGCTTCACTGTCGGGCCCGCTCGCCACCGCTGACGGTGTGCAGGCGGGTGTTGTCTACGTTTCTGTCATGGTGCATCCCAGGACTGTGCCGCACCAGGAATGCGTGGTCTTGCTCAACACTCGCGAGGCGACCGGCAAAAGCCAGCACAGGGCAACTCACGAGCCGCAGCAGAGTCTACGCGACCCCGCTTGACATTGCGAACCAGACCCAGGGCAGGAAAATTCCCTAACGCCAACCCCCGCAGCCTACTCCCCCGTGACTACTTCCCGGGGCGCTCCCACGGGAGCGGTACGTTGCCGGCCCGGCCCCGGCGCAGCTTGGCGTCGGGCAGTTCGTACAGGTCGATCCCGGGCAGATCCGCCATCAGCTCGTCGAGCTGGCCGAGGGTCTTCGCCTCGTAGGCCAGGTCCAGCCGCTCGTGGTACTCCTCAGCCGTCAGCCGCCCCGCGGCGAGATGCTCCCGCAGCAGGGCCGCGGTGCGGTCGCGGTCGGCGTCGGACGCGCGGATCTTCGGATCGCTCGGCATCCGCAACCTCCTGAGGGATCTGTGCGGTTCCACCGTACCCACGCACGCCGGCCTTAGCGGATGAACCGCCGGAGGGCGCTGAGCGCCCGCTCGGTGATCTCCTCCACCGGCCCGGTGGCGTCGATGCCGAGCAGGATGCCCTCGTCGGCGTAGAACGCGACGAGCGGGGCGGTCTGCTCCAGGTAGACCTCGACCCGGTGCCGGATCGTCTCTTCGCGGTCGTCGTCCCGCTGGAACAGCTCTCCCCCGCAGTCGTCGCACTTGTCCCGGTGCGCGGGCGGATCGAACAGCGCGTGCCAGACCCGGCCGCAGCGGCGGCAGGTCCGGCGGCCGGACAGCCGCCGCACCACCTCGTCGTCGTCCACCACGAGTTCCAGGACCACGTCCAGCCGGGTGTCCCAGGAGGCGAGCATCTTCTTGAGCGTCTCGGCCTGCGGGACGGTCCGCGGGAACCCGTCCAGCAGGAACCCCGACTGCGTGTCGTCCTCCTGCAGCCGGTCGGTGACCATGGCGATGGTCACCTCGTCCGGCACCAGATCGCCGCGTTCCATGAACGCCTGAGCGCGGCGGCCGAGCGCCGTCCCCTGACTGACGTTGGTACGGAAGATGTCACCTGTCGAGATCTTCGGGATGGACAGGTGCGACGCTATGAACTGGGCCTGTGTCCCCTTGCCCGCACCGGGGGGCCCGACGAGGACGACTCGCACTATCGCAAGAAGCCCTCATAGTTGCGCTGCTGCAACTGGCTCTCGATCTGCTTCACCGTGTCCAGTCCCACTCCCACCGCGATCAGGATGGTGGTCCCGCCGAACGGGAACTGGCTCCCCACCCCCAGCAGCGCGAACGCGATCATCGGGACGAGAGCGATGAGGCCCAGGTACAGGGACCCCGGGGCGGTGAGCCGGGTGAGCACGTAGTTCAGGTACTGGGCGGTCGGCCGCCCGGGGCGGATGCCGGGGATGAACCCCCCGTACTTCTTCATGTTGTCCGCCACCTCGGTCGGGTTGAACGTGATGGACACGTAGAAGTACGTGAAGAACACAATGAGGACGAAGAACAATCCCATGTAGAGCTTGGAGTCGCCGATGGTCCCGGTGCCGAGCTCGTTCTCGACGAACGTGACCCAGCCCTGCGGGTGGGTCTTGCTGCCGAACAGCGTGGCGGCCAGTTCCGGGATGTAGAGCAGCGACGAGGCGAAGATGACCGGGATGACGCCGGCCTGGTTCACCTTGAGCGGGATATAGGTGGAGGTGCCGCCGTACATCTTGCGGCCCACCATGCGCTTGGCGTACTGCACCGGGATCCGGCGCTGGGCCTGTTCCATGAAGACCACGAAGGCCACGATCCCGACCCCGACCAGCAGCACGATGGCCAGCACGAACGTGCCCTTGACCTTGAAGACGTCGGCCAGGTAGCCGAACATCTGGGAGATGACGGTGGTGAAGATGAGGACGGACATGCCGTTGCCCACGCCGCGGTCAGTGATCAGCTCGCCCAGCCACATGATGACCGCGGTGCCGGCGGTCATGCAGATGACCATGGTGGCAATGGTGAACACCGACGAGTTCGGGATCAGCGACTCGTTGCAGTTCTGGAACAGGTTCCCGGACCGGGCGTAGGCGATGATGCCGGTGGACTGGAGGATGGCCAGCCCGATGGTGAGGTACCGGGTGTACTGGGTGATCTTGGCCTGGCCGGCCTGGCCCTCCTGGCGCAGCGTCTCCAGCCGCGGGATCACCACGGCCAGCAGCTGGAGGATGATGCTGGCGGTGATGTACGGCATGATGCCGAGGGCGAACACCGATAGCCTGAGCAGCGCGCCGCCGCTGAACAGGTTGACGAGCTGGTAGACGCCCGCCGCGCTGCTCGATTTCTCCAGGCCGGTACAGAAAGTGACGGCCTTCTCGGAGATGCCGGGAGTAGGAATGGCCGCGCCGAACCGGAAGAGAGCCAAGATTCCCAGCGTGAACAGCAGCTTCTTGCGCAGGTCAGGCGTCCGGAAGGCCCGGAGGAACGCGGTCAGCATGCGCCGTCCTCAACTAGATGGGTCAACGGGGTGGTGCCGCGCCCTCCCAAAGGGTGGCGGCGACGGCCGGTGCGCCGCAGTGTAACGCGTCCGCGGCACTGTAACAGCCCCCTGCACTCAGTCATGATGACTGTCTGCTGCACGCTGGTGGACAACGTGCCACGGCCATACAACGTCCGGCAGGGGGACAACGTGCCAGGCTGGTCACGTGCCACAGCGGCGGCACGGGGTGTCCCCGGCCGCCGCCTGGCTGGCGAGCGCATCACAGCTCAGTGACGGTTCCCCCGGCGGCCGTGAGCTTCTCCCGGGCGGAGGCCGAGAACGCGTGGGCGGTCACTCTCAGTGCCACCTCCGTGTCGCCCGTCACCGAGCACCTTGACCAGTTCACCCGCGCGCACCGCGCCCTTGGCCACCAGGTCCTCGGGGGTCACGTCGCCGCCCTGCGGGTACAGCTCGGCGAGCCGCCCGATGTTGACCACCTGGTAGGTGGTCTTGAACGCCAGGTTGGAGAAGCCCTTCAGCTTCGGCACCCGGCGCTGGAGCGGCATCTGGCCACCCTCGAACCCCAGGTGCACCTGGCCGCGGGCCTTGGTGCCCTTGGTCCCGCGGCCCGCGGTCTTGCCCTTGGACCCCTGACCGCGGCCGACCCGGGTGCGCTCGGTGCGCGAGCCCGGGGCCGGGCGGAGGTGATGGATCTTCAGCATGTCAGTCGACCTCCTCGACGGTGACGAGGTGCCGCACCGCGTAGATCATGCCGCGGAACTCGGGCCGGTCGTCCTTGACGATCACGTGCCCGATCCGCTTCAGCCCGAGCGAGCGCAGGGACGCCCGCTGGGACTTGGTTCCCCCGATCTCCGACCGGGTCTGGGTTACCTTCAGCTGTGCCATCATCGGCCTCCGCTCAGCTGTTGCCGGACGTGGCGCCGAGGGCGGCCGCGGCTGCGCGGGCGCGCAGCATGGCCGCCGGGGCCACGTCCTCGATCGGAAGCCCGCGCCGGGCGGCGATTTCCTCGGGGCGCTTCAGGCTCTTCAGGGCGGCCACCGTCGCGTGCACGACGTTGATCGGGTTCGAGGAGCCGAGAGAGCGGGACAGCACGTCGTGCACGCCCGCGCATTCCAGCACGGCGCGCACCGGGCCGCCGGCGATGACGCCGGTACCGGGGCTGGCCGGCTTCAGCAGCACCACGCCCGCGGACTCCTCACCCTGCACGGTGTGCGGGATCGTGCCGGCGATCCTGGGCACCCGGAAGAACGACTTCTTGGCCGCCTCGACGCCCTTGGCGATGGCCGCGGGCACCTCCTTGGCCTTGCCGTAGCCCACGCCGACCATGCCATTGCCGTCACCGACGATGACGAGGGCGGTGAAGCTGAACCGCCGGCCGCCCTGGACGACCTTGGCGACCCGGTTGATGGTGACGACCCGCTCCAGGTAAGCGGTGCCCTTGTCGGCACCGCCGCCGCGGCGGTCGTCACGGCGGTCACGCCGTTCGCCACCGCCGCCGCCACGCCGCGGAGCTCCTGCCATCAGATGTTCCTTCTCTCGTGTAATCTCAAAGCTCACAGTGTCTTTCCGAAGTTCGCGTTATTCAGGAGAAACCGCACCGACCGGTCGCCCGGGCCTGGCGGCCCGGGCTCGCTAGCCGTCCTGAATAACGCTCACAGGTCCAGCCCGCCTTCGCGTACCGCGTCGGCCAGGGCCGCGATCCGGCCGTGATAAGCCCAGCCGCTCCGGTCGAAGACGGCGGCGGAAACCCCGGCCGCCCGCGCCCGCTCGGCGAGCAGCGTGCCGACGCGGCGGGCCTTGGCCGTCTTGTCGCCGTCGGCCCCCCGGAGCGCCTCTTCCAGGGTAGACGCGGATGCGACCGTCCGGCCCACGCTGTCGTCTATGAGCTGGACGGACGTGTGCCGGGCGGACCGGGTGACGTTCAGGCGAGGCCGCTCCGCACTGCCCATGACCTTCCTGCGGACCCGCGTGTGCCGCCGCGTCCGCGCGGCGGTGCGTCCCGGGGCCCGGGTCTTCGTGACAGCCATTGCTTACTTACCAGCCTTCCCGACCTTGCGGCGGACCTGCTCACCCTGGTACCGGATGCCCTTGCCCTTGTACGGGTCAGGCTTGCGCAGCTTCCGTATGTTGGCCGCGACCTCGCCCACCAGCTGCTTGTCGATTCCCTCAACGACAAGCCGCGTGGGTGTCTCGACGCGGAATGTGATCCCGTCCGGCGGCGTGACCGTCACCGGGTGGCTGAAGCCCAGGGCGAACTCGAGGTTCGAGCCCCTGGCCTGCACCCGGTAACCAACGCCGACGATCTCCAGGGTCTTGCTGTAGCCCTGGGTCACCCCGGTCACCATGTTGGCCACCAGGGTGCGGGACAGCCCGTGCAGCGCACGTACCTTGCCGTCGTCGTTCGGGCGGGTGACCTTCAGGGTGCTGTCCTCCCGGGCGATCTCGATGGGAGGGGCTGAGCTCCAGCGCCAGGCTGCCCTTGGGGCCCGTGACACTGACCTCACGGCCGTTGAGCGTGACATCGACACCCCCGGGAATCTCCACGGGGAGCCGTCCGATTCGTGACATCGCGGTCTCCTCACCAGACGTAGGCGAGGACTTCCCCGCCTACCCCGCGCTTGTTCGCCTGCTTGTCGGTCATCAAGCCGGTCGAGGTGGAGATGATCGCAACGCCGAGGCCGCCGAGCACCCGGGGCAGGTTGTCCTTCTTGGCGTACACCCGCAGGCCAGGCTTGGAGACCCGCTTGATGCCCGCGATGGAACGCTCCCGGGTCGGCCCGAACTTCAGGGTCAGCACGAGGCTCTTGCCTACCTCGGCGTCTTCCACGTTCCAGCCCGCGATGTAGCCCTCCTGCTGGAGGATCTCCGCGATCCGGACCTTGATCGTGGAACTGGGCATGCCCACGGTGTCGTGGTACGCCGAGTTAGCGTTGCGCAGACGGGTCAGCATGTCTGCGATGGGGTCGGTCATTGACATGGCCTGAGGGCCCTCCTCGCCGTGGTTTCCCGCGGGACCTGCGGCGTGGTCAGTAGGCGCGGTTAGCGCCCAGGGGTTGGTCTACCAGCTGGACTTCGTGATGCCCGGCAGCTCACCGCGGTGCGCCATCGAGCGGAAGCAGATCCGGCACAGGCCGAACCTGCGGTACACGGCACGCGGACGCCCGCAGCGGGTGCACCGGGTGTACCCGCGCACCTTGAACTTGGGCGTCCTGTTCGCCTTGACGACTAGCGCCTTCTTAGCCACTCCTCAGCTCTCCTTGAACGGGAATCCGAGCCGCCGCAACAGCGCGCGGCCCTCATCGTCGGTGGTCGCCGTGGTCACGAGCGTCACGTCCATGCCACGCTGACGGTCCACCTGGTCGGCGTCGATCTCATGGAACATGAGCTGCTCGTTCAGCCCGAAGGTGTAGTTCCCCCGGCCGTCGAACTGCCGGTCGGACAGGCCGCGGAAGTCACGGATCCGGGGCAGGGCCAGCGACAGCAGCCGGTCGCAGAACTCCCACATCCGGTCGCCGCGCAGCGTCACGTGCGCGCCGATGGGCATGCCCTCGCGCAGCTTGAACTGGGCGATCGACTTACGGGCCCGGGCGACCGCGGGCTTCTGCCCGGTGATCACCGTGAGGTCCCGGAGCGCGCCGTCGATCAGCTTGGCGTCCCGGGCGGCCTCGCCGACCCCCATGTTGACCACGATCTTGGTCAGCGAGGGGATCTGCATCACGTTGGCGTACGAGAACTCCTCGCGGAGGGCCGGCGCGATCTCCTGCCGGTAGCGCTCCTTGAGCCGCGGCACTGGCCGGGCTACCCGCGTCTCTTGCGTCGTGGTCGTCATCAGAAGTCCTTACCGCCCGGGCGGGAGACCCGGATCTTGGCGCCGTCCTCGTCGAAACGGAACCCGGCGCGGGCCGGCTTCTTGGTGTCCGGGTCAACCAGCTGGACGTTGCTCACGTGGATGGGCGCCTCGGTGTTCGTGATGCCGCCTTCCTTGGCCCCACGAGCTCCCTGGTAGTCCACCTTCTTGTTCTTGCGGACCATGTTGACCCCCTGCACCAGCACCCGCTGCCGCTCGGGGTCGGCGAGGATGACCGTGCCCTCCCGGCCACGGTCCCGGCCCGCGACGACCACCACGTGGTCGCCCTTCTTGATCTTCATGCGCGGCGGCCTGGCCGTCGCACTGTCCTTCTTAGCCATCGCGGCCTTCCTGCTGCTGGTGCTCATCACAGCACCTCCGGCGCGAGCGAGATGATCCGCATGAAGCGCTTCTCGCGCAGCTCACGGCCAACCGGGCCGAAGATGCGGGTGCCTCGCGGGTCCCCGCCGTCCCTGATGAGGACGGCGGCGTTCTCGTCGAAACGGATGTAGGAACCGTCGCCGCGGCGGCGCTCCTTGCGGGTCCGCACCACGACCGCCTTGACGACATCGCCCTTCTTCACCCCGGCACCGGGAAGGGCATCCTTCACTGTCGCCACGATGACATCACCGATGCCCGCGTATCGCCGGCCTGAGCCGCCGAGCACGCGGATACACAAGATCTCCTTGGCACCGGTGTTGTCGGCGACTTTAAGCCGCGACTCCTGCTGGATCACGTCAACTCCTGCTTCCTGACGCCGGGGTTCTCGCGGGGTCAGCCCCCGCGGTGGTAACTACTTGGCCTTCTCCAGGATCTCCGAGACCCGCCAGCGCTTCGTGGCGGACAGCGGCCTGGTTTCCATCAGCCGCACCCGGTCGCCGACGCCGCAGGCGTTCTCGCCGTCGTGCGCCGTGTACTTCTTCGTGCGCCGGATGACCTTGCCGTACTTAGGGTGCTTCACACGGTCCTCGACGATGACCACAACGGTCTTGTCCATCTTGTCGCTGACCACGTAACCTTCGCGGATCTTGCGGTAGCCCCGGCCGGGCACCCCGCCCTGCTCGACGTCACTCACTGTCTTCCGCCTCCTCCACCAAGGTCACAATGCCAAGCTCGCGTTCCCGCTTCACGGTGTAGATGCGGGCGATCTCCTTGCGGACGGCGTGCAGCCGTCCATGGCTCTCCAGCTGGCCGGTCGCGGCCTGGAAGCGCAGGTTGAACAGCTCCGTCTTGGCTTCCGCCAGCTTGCTGTTCAGCTCTTCCTCACTGGAATTCCGCAGGTCAGCGGCGGCCAGGCTCGCCATCAGCCCTCACCCACTTCACGGGTCACGAACTTTGCCCCTTCAGCGGCAGAGCATGGGAGCTTGTGCCTCGAACATCAGCTCTCACCCACCTCTCGGGTCACGAACTTGCACTTCATGGGAGCTTGTGCATGGCGCGCCGGAGCGCTTCCCGGGCCACCGGCTCCGCCACGCCGGACAGCTCGAACATGACCCGCCCGGGCTTGACGTTGGCCACCCACCACTCGGGTGAGCCCTTGCCGGAACCCATCCGGGTCTCGGCGGGCTTCTTGGTCAGCGGACGGTCCGGGTAGATCGTGATCCACACCTTGCCGCCACGGCGGATGTGCCGGGTCATGGCGATACGGGCGGACTCGATCTGGCGGTTGGTCACGTAGGCGTGTTCCAGGGCCTGGATACCGTACTCACCGAAGGCCACCCGGGTGCCGCCCTTGGCGACCCCGTGCCGGTCCGGCCGGTGCTGCTTGCGGTACTTGACCCTGCGCGGGATAAGCATGATCAGCCCTCCTCACCCGTGCTCGGCGCGGTCGCCGCCGCGGCCGGCTCGGGCTGCGGCGCGGCGGCCTGGGCGGCGGATGCGTCGGGCCGGTCGCCAGCCGGGGCGCCAGCCGTCCGGTCGCCACCCGGCGCCCGGTCACCGCGGTCGGCACCCTCGGGGCGCCGGCGGCGCTGCGGCCCGGTGGGCCGGTCGCGGCGCTGGCCGCCAGCGCGGAGGGCGGCCGCGGCCGCCTCGCGCTCGGCCCGGGTCTGCCGGGGCCTCGCCCCGGTAGATCCAGACCTTCACGCCGATCCGGCCGAACGTGGTCCGGGCCTCGTAGAAGCCGTAGTCGATGTCGGCGCGCAGCGTGTGCAGCGGCACCCGGCCCTCGCGGTAGAACTCCGAGCGGGACATCTCAGCGCCGCCGAGGCGGCCCGAGCACTGCACCCGGATGCCCTTGGCGCCGCCCTTCATGGACGTCTGCATGGCCTTGCGCATGGCCCGCCGGAACGACACCCGGCTGGACAGCTGCTCGGCCACGCCCTGCGCGACGAGCTGGGCGTCCGTCTCCGGGTTCTTGACCTCGAGGATGTTCAGCTGAATCTGCTTGCTGGTCAGCTTCTCCAGGTCGCCACGGATACGGTCCGCCTCGGCGCCGCGGCGCCCGATGACGATCCCGGGACGCGCGGTGTGGATGTCCACCCGGACCCGGTCCCTGGTGCGCTCGATCTCCACCTTGGAAATGCCCGCGCGCTCCATGCCCTTCTGCAGCATCCGGCGGATGGCCACATCCTCGGCGACGTAATCCTTGTACAGCTTGTCGGCATACCACCGGCTCTTGAAGTCGGTGGTGATGCCAAGCCGGAACCCGTGCGGGTTCACCTTCTGCCCCACTAGCGGGACCTCCCCTTGGGTTCGTCAGAGACGATTACCGTGATGTGGCTGGTGCGCTTGTTGATCCGGTAGCCCCGGCCCTGCGCACGCGGCCGGAAACGCTTCAGCGTCGGCCCTTCGTCCACCCACGCCCGGCTCACCACGAGCGAGCCGGCGTCCACCTGCTGGGCATGCTCAGCATTGGCGATGGCGCTCGCGAGCACCTTGCCAACCGGGTCACTGGCTGACTGCGGCGCAAAGGCCAGCGCCGCCTGCGCCTCCTCGGCAGGCATGCCGCGGATGAAGTCCACCACGCGGCGGGCCTTCCGCGGCGTGACGCGTACATACCGCGCCTTCGCCCTTGCTTCCATGCTTCTCTCTCGCTCTCTAGTGATTACTCGTGCCCGGTGTCAGGCCGCCGGGCTAACGGCGGCTGCGCCGGTCATCCCGGACGTGGCTGCGGAACGTGCGGGTGGGCGCGAACTCGCCGAGCTTGTGGCCGACCATGGCCTCGGTGATGAACACCGGCACGTGCTTGCGGCCGTCGTGCACCGCGATCGTGTGGCCCAGCATCGCAGGAATGATCATGGAACGCCGGGACCACGTCTTGATCAGGTTCCTGGTGCCCTTCTCGTTCTGCACGTCCACCTTCTTGATCAGGTGGTCGTCGACGAACGGGCCCTTCTTGAGACTACGAGGCATCGTTGAGTGCTCCTACCGCTTCTTCTTGCTGCGCCTGCGGACGATCAGCCGGTCGCTGGGCTTGTGGGATGGCCGGGTCCGGCCCTCGGGCTTGCCCCAGGGGCTGACCGGATGCCGGCCACCGGAGCTCTTGCCCTCGCCGCCGCCCAGAGGGTGGTTGACCGGGTTCATCGCGACGCCGCGGACCGAGGGACGCTTGCCCTTCCACCGGTTGCGGCCCGCCTTGCCGAGCTTGATGTTGCCCTGCTCCGCGTTGCCGACCTCGCCGACGGTGGCCCGGCAGGCCGCGTCAACCCGCCGGATCTCGCCGGAGGGCATCCGCAGCTGCGCGTAGCCGCCGTCCTTGGCCAGCAGCTGGACTCCGGAGCCGGCCGAGCGGGCGATCTTCGCGCCGCCGCCGGGCCGCAGCTCGATCGCGTGCACCACGGTGCCGGTGGGGATGTTCCGCAGCGGCATGCAGTTGCCCGGCCGGATGTCGGACCCGGGGCCGTTCTCCACCCGGTCGCCCTGGGACAGACCCTGCGGGCAGATGATGTAGCGCTTCTCGCCGTCGGCGTAGTGCAGCAGCGCGATCCGGGAGGTGCGGTTGGGGTCGTACTCGATGTGCGCGACCTTGGCCGGGATGCCGTCCTTGTCGGCCCGCCGGAAGTCGATCAGCCGGTAGGCACGCTTGTGGCCGCCGCCCTGATGCCGCGCGGTGATCCGGCCGTGCACGTTCCGGCCGCCGCGCGAGGACAGCGGGCGGACCAGTGACTTCTCCGGCTCACTACGGGTGAGTTCGGAGAAGTCCGCGCCGCTCGCACCCCGCCGTCCCGGGGTGGTGGGCTTGTACTTGCGGATAGCCATGTGTGCTCAAGCTCCTTGGGATGTGGCCGGTGGCCTAGTTGACCGGGCCGCCGAAGACATCGATGCGCTCCCCCTCGGCGAGGCTGACGATGGCACGCTTGGTGCCCACTCGCTGGCCCCAGCCGAACCGGGTGCGGCGACGCTTGCCCGGCCGGTTGAGCGTGTTGACGCCGGTTACCTTGACCCCGAATATGGCCTCGACCGCCTGCCGGACCTGCGTCCGGTTGGCGTCGCGGGCGACCAGGAAGGTGTACTTGCCGTCGTCGGCAAGCCGGTACGTCTTTTCCGAGATCACCGGGCGCAGCAGGATGTCCCGGTGGTCCGGGATCCGGATGGCGCTCACTGCTCCTCACCCTCCTTCGGGGTGGTGCGGCGGCGGGGAGCCTTGGGCGCTTCCCCATCTGAAGACTCAGCCGCGTCCGCGGACTCGGTCGCAGGCTTGCTGGCCTTGGCGGTGCTCGCCTTGGTCGTGCTGGCCTGGTCGCCTTGGCGGTGCTCGCCTTAGCGGGCGCCGGTGCCGCGGCCTCGGGCTGGCCGGTGAACGCGGACAGGGCCGCCTCGGTGAACACGATGTGCTCACTGGCCAGCACGTCGTACGTGTTCAGCTGGCCGGTGGCCAGCAGCCGCACGCCCGGCGCGTTGCGCAGGCTCTTCCAGGTCACTTCGTCCTCGGCCTGGGCCACGACGAGCACCCGGGCGTTGAGCTTGGCGTCCAGCAGCCCGATGGCCGTGCGCAGCACGGCCATCGCATCGCGGGTCCTGGGCTGGTCGCCGTCCACGAACCCGCTGACCACGGCGACCCGGCCGTTGGCGGCCCGGTCGGACAGCGCGCCCCGGAGCGCGGCGGCCTTCATCTTCTTGGGCGTCCGCTGCACATAGGAGCGGGGCTGCGGCCCGTGTACGACGCCGCCGCCCGCGTACTGCGGGGCCCGGATGCTGCCCTGGCGGGCCCGGCCGGTGCCCTTCTGGCGGTAGGGCTTCTTGCCACCACCGCGGACCTCGCCGCGCGTCTTGGTGGAGTGCGTGCCCTGGCGGGCCGCGGCCTCCTGGGCCACGACGACCTGGTGGATCAGCGGCACGTTGACCGGGGCGCTGAAGATCTCGTCGGGAAGTTCCACGTCCTGGCCGGCCTGGCCGGACGGGGAGACGACGCTGATGGTGGTCACCGGGCCTCCTTCGTGGCGGTCTGCGGCGCCCGGACGGCGCTGCGGACCAGGATCAGGCCGCCCTTGGGGCCGGGAACGGCTCCCTTGATGAGCAGCAGGCCGCGGTCGGTGTCCACCCCGTGCACGGTGAGGCTGGGCGTCGTGGTGCGCTCGCCGCCCATCCGGCCGGCCATCCGCACGCCCTTGAACACCCGGCCCGGGGTGGCGCAGCCGCCGATGGAGCCGGGTGAGCGGTGCTTGCGCTGGGTGCCGTGGGAGGCGGACAGGCCCTTGAACCCGTGCCGCTTCATCACGCCCGCGAAGCCCTTGCCCTTGCTGGTGCCGGTCACGTCGACCAGGTCGCCGGGAGCGAACGTCTCCGCGTTGACCTCCTGGCCCAGGGTGTAGTCAGTGGCGTCATCGGTCCGCAGCTCGACGAGGTAACGGCGCGGGGTCACCGAGGCCTTGGCGAAGTGGCCGGCCACGGGCTTGGTCACCCGGCGGGGGTCGATCTCGCCGTAGCCCAGCTGCACGGCTGAGTACCCGTTGGCGTCGGGCGTCCGCACAGCGGTGACGACGCAGGGGCCCGCCGCGATCACCGTCACGGGAACCATCCGCCCGTCGGCGTCGAAGACCTGGCTCATGCCCAGCTTCGTGCCGAGCACGCCCTTGGTGTTCTTGGTCATGTCGGTGCGTTCCTCAGAGCTTGATCTCGATGTCAACGCCGGCTGGCAGGTCCAGCCGCATCAGCGAGTCGACCGTCTTCGGCGTGGGGTCGATGATGTCGATCAGACGCTTGTGCGTGCGCATCTCGAAGTGCTCCCGCGAGTCCTTGTACTTGTGCGGGGAGCGGATGACGCAGTAGATGTTCTTCTCCGTGGGCAGCGGGACAGGCCCGGCAACCCGCGCGCCAGTGCGCGTCACCGTGTCGACGATCTTCCGCGCCGAGCTATCGATGACCTCGTGGTCATAGGCCTTGAGCCGGATGCGGATCTTTTGTCCCGCCATGTGCCTTCCGTGTCCTTACGTCTTGAGTGCCGCTGGCGGCCGCTGTCGCCCGGCCGCGCTGGGCGGCCCGGGACAGCGGTCCTACTACTTGAGGATCTTCGTGACCCGGCCGGCGCCGACGGTGCGGCCGCCCTCGCGGATAGCGAAGCGGAGGCCCTCCTCCATGGCGATGGGCTGGATCAGCTCCACCTTCATCTCGGTGTTGTCACCGGGCATCACCATTTCGGTGCCCTCGGGGAGGTGGACGACGCCCGTCACGTCCGTGGTCCGGAAGTAGAACTGCGGACGGTAGTTGTTGAAGAACGGGGTGTGCCGTCCGCCCTCATCCTTGGACAGGATGTAGACCTGGCCCTCGAACTCGGTGTGCGGGGTGTTGGTGCCCGGCTTGATGACGACCTGGCCGCGCTCCACGTCCTCGCGCTTGATGCCCCGGAGCAGCAGGCCCGCGTTGTCGCCGGCCTGGCCCTCGTCGAGGATCTTGTGGAACATCTCGACGCCGGTGACCGTGGTCCGCTGCGCCTTCTCCTTGATGCCGATGATCTCGACTTCCTCGGAGGTGCGCACCTTGCCGCGCTCGATCCGGCCGGTCACCACGGTGCCGCGGCCGGTGATCGAGAACACGTCCTCGACCGGCATCAGGAACGGCTTCTCGGTGTCCCGGATGGGCTCGGGGATGCTGTCGTCGCAGGCGGTCATGAGCTCGACGATCTTCTCGCCCCACTCAGCGTCGCCCTCGAGCGCCTTGAGCGCGGAGACCCGGATCACCGGGACGTCGTCGCCAGGGAACTCGTAGGTGGACAGCAGCTCGCGTACCTCGAGCTCGACCAGCTCCAGGATCTCCTCGTCGTCCACCATGTCGGCCTTGTTCAGCGCGACCACGATGTACGGCACGCCGACCTGGCGGGCGAGCAGCACGTGCTCACGCGTCTGCGGCATGGGGCCGTCGGTGGCGGCGACCACGAGGATGGCGCCGTCCATCTGCGCGGCACCGGTGATCATGTTCTTGATGTAGTCCGCGTGACCGGGGCAGTCCACATGCGCGTAGTGGCGCTTCTCGGTCTGGTACTCGACGTGCGAGATCGAGATGGTGATCCCGCGCTCCTTCTCTTCCTTCGCGTTGTCGATCTGGTCGAAGGGCGTGAAGGGGTTCACGTCGGGGTACTTATCGTGCAGCACCTTGGTGATCGCCGCGGTCAGAGTGGTCTTGCCGTGGTCGATGTGCCCGATGGTGCCGATGTTCACGTGCGGCTTAGTCCGCTCGAACTTGGCCTTCCCCACTGGTTTCTCCTCGTTGCGATCTGCCCCACGTCCTGTGGGGCCAAGGCGCCTCTTGTGCGCCGATTCTCCTGACTGACGTTTGGTGCTAGCAGTTACTCACCGCGTGCTTTGGCGATGATCTCCTTGGCAATGCTGGGCGGGACTTCGGCGTAGGAGTCGAACTGCATGCTGTAGTCCGCCCGGCCCTGGGTGCGGCTGCGCAGGTCGCCGACGTAGCCGAACATCTCCGACAGCGGCACGGTCGCCTTGACCACGCGGATGCCGGAGCGCTCCTCCATGGCCTGGATCTGGCCACGGCGGGCGTTCAGGTCGCCGATCACTTCACCCATGTAGTCGTCCGGCGTCCTGACCTCGACGGCCATGACCGGCTCGAGCAGCACGGGATTAGCCATCGCGGCCGCCCTCTTGAACGCCATCGATCCGGCGATCTTGAAGGCCAGCTCGGACGAGTCCACCTCGTGGTAGGCACCGTCGGTGAGCGTGACGCGCACGTCCACCATCGGGTAGCCGGCCAGCACGCCGAACTCCGCGGCGTCCTGGCATCCGGCGTCCACCGACGGGATGTACTCGCGGGGGATGCGGCCACCGGTGATCTTGTTCTCGAACTCGTAGCCGCCGCCGTCGCCGCCGGTCGGCTCCAGGTTGATGACCACGCGGGCGTACTGGCCCGCCCCGCCGGTCTGCTTCTTGTGCGTGTAGTCAACCTTCTCGACCTTCTTGCGGATGGTCTCCCGGTAGGCGACCTGCGGGCGGCCGATGTTGGCCTCGACGTGGAACTCACGCTTCATCCGGTCGACCAGGATCTCCAGGTGAAGCTCACCCATCCCGGAGATGATCGTCTGCCCGGTCTCCTCGTCGGTGCGGACCTGGAAGGTCGGGTCCTCTTCGGCGAGCCGCTGGATCGCGGTGCCCAGCTTGTCCTGGTCACCCTTGGTCTTCGGCTCGATCGCGACGTTGATCACCGGCGCGGGGAACGTCATGGACTCCAGGATCACCTGCTTGGCCGGGTCACTCAGGGTGTCCCCGGTGGAGGTGTCCTTGAGCCCCATCACGGCCACGATCTGCCCAGCGACCGCCGTCGGGCGCTCCTCGCGCTTGTTGGCGTGCATCTGGTAGATCTTGCCGATCCGCTCCCGGCGCCCCTTGGCCGTGTTGAACACGTTCGAGCCCGACTCCAGGGTGCCGGAGTAGATCCGGATGTAGGTCAGCTTGCCGAGGTGCTGGTCAGACATGATCTTGAAGGCCAGCGCGGCGAACGGCTCGGACGGGTCGGCCTTGCGCAGCACGACCTCCTCCTCGTCGCCCACCTCGTGCCCCTTGACCGGCGGGATGTCCACCGGGCTGGGCAGGTAGTCCACGATCGCGTCCAGCATCGGCTGGACGCCCTTGTTCTTGAACGCGCTGCCGCACAGGACCGGGGTGATCCCGCCCGCGATGGTGGCGCGCCGGATGGCGGCGACGAGCTGCTCCTCGCTGGGCTCGGTGCCCTCGAGGTAGGCCTCCATCATTTCCTCGTCGTTCTCGGCGATGGTCTCCAGCAGCTGGTCACGCCACTGCCGGGCCGCCTCGGCGTGGTCATCCGGGATGGCGACGACGTCGTACTTGTCGCCCTTGCCCTCGGTCTGCCACAGCAGGGCGCGCATCCGCACCAGGTCGATGACGCCGCGGAAGTCGGACTCGACTCCCCACGGCAGCTGGACGACCAGCGGGGTGGCGCCGAGCCGGTCCGTGATCATCTCGACGCAGCGGTGGAACTCCGCACCGACCCGGTCCATCTTGTTGACGAAGCAGATGCGGGGCACGCCGTAGCGGTCCGCCTGGCGCCACACGGTCTCGGACTGCGGCTCCACGCCGGCCACGCCGTCGAAGACGGCTACGGCCCCGTCGAGAACGCGCAGCGACCGCTCGACTTCCACGGTGAAGTCGACGTGGCCGGGCGTGTCGATGATGTTGATGGTGTTATCGCGCCAGTGCGTGGTCGTCGCGGCGGACGTGATCGTGATGCCGCGCTCCTGCTCCTGCTCCATCCAGTCCATGGTGGCCGCGCCCTCATGGACCTCACCGATCTTGTAGTTGATGCCGGTGTAGAACAGGATCCGCTCGGTGGTCGTGGTTTTACCCGCGTCGATGTGCGCCATGACCCCAATGTTGCGGACCTTGGCAAGCTCTACGGCGGTCTGGGTCGCCACTGCTCAGTTCCTCTGCTTCGTCTATCGTCGGCCGGCTGGAGCCGCTCATTTACCAGCGGTAGTGAGCGAACGCCTTGTTCGACTCGGCCATTTTGTGGGTGTCCTCGCGGCGCTTCACGCTTGCCCCGAGGCCGTTGCTCGCGTCGAGCAGCTCGTTCATGAGCCGCTCGGTCATGGTCTTCTCCCGGCGGGACCGGCTGTAGGAAACCAGCCAGCGCAGGGCCAGGGTGGTGCTGCGGGAGGCCCGGACCTCGACCGGCACCTGGTAGGTGGCGCCACCGACACGGCGGCTGCGCACCTCAAGGGTGGGCTTCACGTTGTCCAGGGCCCGCTTGAGCGTGACCACCGGGTCGTTGCCGGTCTTGTCCTTGCATCCGTCGAGCGCGCCGTACACGATCCGCTCGGCCAGCGAACGCTTGCCGCTGCGCAGCACCTTGTTCACCAGCGCAGTCACCAGCGGTGAGCCGTAAACCGGATCGGTTACGAGCTGCCGCTTGGTCGCGGGGCCTTTACGCGGCATGTCAGCTCTTCTCCTTCTTCGCGCCGTAGCGGCTGCGGGCCTGCTTACGGTTGCGGACCCCCTGGGTGTCGAGGGCGCCTCGGATGATCTTGTAACGCACGCCAGGCAGGTCGCGGACCCGGCCGCCTCGCACCAGCACGATGGAGTGCTCCTGCAGGTTGTGGCCGACCCCGGGGATGTAGGCGGTGACTTCGATCTGGCTCGTCAGCCGAACCCTGGCCACCTTGCGCAGCGCGGAGTTGGGCTTCTTCGGCGTGGTCGTGTAGACACGCGTGCAGACGCCCCGGCGCTGGGGGCTGCCTTTCAGGGCCGGGGTAGTGGTCTTAGCCACCTTGTCCTGGCGGCCCTTACGGACCAGCTGCTGGATCGTGGGCACCGCGTCTCCGTCTTCGTTCTCCGCGCCGGTTGGCGCGACGTCTTCTCTTGCCGTATTCCTGCGCCCGCGGCGCAGGGTATTTCCGCGCGGTTTGACCGCGCTGACCTGCTGGTTTTCCCAGTCCCTCCGACCCCCGAGGTCGGGTGTGTCGCGGTGACCACGGCACACAAGCTCCTACCGGAGCCTGGAGTCAAGAGAGGAAAAGGCCCGCACGCCTGGCCACTCGCCACACCTTCCAGCTGCCGGTCATCGACCGCAAGCCTTCCAGCCATGGCGCCACAGTCCGCTAGCGCACGCGCACCCGCTTCTCACGGGCACGATGCCCTAGCGTACCCAACCTTTTGCCTACAGGCAAAGCGAACGCCGATCAAGGCCGAAACGGCCCGACCGGGTGTCATTTTTCCCTGACGGCAACGGTGAAACCACGCCCGCAGGGTAGCGGGGAACTGCTGCCAGTCCCTGCTGCCCAGGGAAGTTAACCACGGCGGCCGAGCGGATTATTCCAGAAGGGACGCAACTTCCATGACGCAGACCGTTGTCATCACCGGCGCCAGCGCCGGCATCGCCCGCGCCACCGCGCGGCTGTACGGCGCCCGGGGGGCCAACGTCGGGCTCATCGCCCGGGGCAGGCCGGCCTGGACGGCGCCGCGGAGGACGTCATCGAGGCGGGCGGCCAGGCCCTCGCCATCCCGGCCGACGTGGCCGACCACGCGCAGCTGGAGAAGGCGGCCACCGAGATAGAGGCCCAGTTCGGCCCCATCGACGTGTGGATCAACGTGGCCTTCACGTCGGTGTTCGCGCCGTTCGCCGAGATCGCCCCGGACGAGTTCAGGCGGGTCACCGAGGTCAGCTACCTGGGCTACGTCAACGGCACGATGGTGGCGCTCAGCCGGATGCGGCCGCGGAACGCCGGGACCATCGTGCAGGTCGGCTCCGCGCTCAGCGAGCGCGCCATCCCGCTCCAGTCGGCCTACTGCGGCGCCAAGCACGCGATCAACGGGTTCACCGAGTCGCTGCGCTGCGAACTCCTGCACGAGCACTCGGGCGTCCGGGTGACCGTGGTGCAGATGCCGGCGGTCAACACGCCGCAGTTCTCCTGGGTGCTGTCCCGGCTGCCGCGCCATCCCCAGCCGGTGCCGCCGATCTACCAGCCGGAGGTCGCCGCGCACGGCGTCGTGTACGCGGCCGATCATCCTGGGCGCAAGCAATACTGGGTCGGCGGGAGCACGGCCGCGACCCTGCTGGCGCAGAAGGTCGCGCCCGCGATCCTGGACCGCTACCTGGCCCGGACCGGGTTCGACGCGCAGCAGACCGACCAGGCGGTGCCGGTAGGGAGCCGGCCGGACAACCTGTTCGACCCGGCCGACGGGGCGGCAGGGGCACGACTACGGCGCGCACGGCATCTTCGACGACCGGTCGCACTCGCGGAGCTGGCAGCTGCTATGCGTCGCATCATCCGGCGGTGGCCGGTGGTCTCGCGGCCGGGGCCGCGCTGGCCGGCTCGCTGCTGGTTCGCCGACTGGCGGGCCGTTCTTGATGCTGGTGCGGCCCGGCCGGATGGCTGGCCGGCCTGGCTGCTCCGCAACGCCAGGCCGGCCGGCCACACCGGCCATGCCTCTCCGCTTCGCACCCCGGCGAGGGGCGTGACAGGGTGGCCGGGCACACTGGCCAGGCCGGTCCAACGGGACCCCGGGACGGCAACGTCCCGCCCGGGCAGTCACACAGCAACTGCCGGAGGCTCTATGTCTAAGGGAAACAGCACGGGGGCGTGGGCGGTCACGCTGGCCCGGGCGGGGTATGGCGTGGCTTTGGTCTGCGCCCCGCAGGCGCTGATCAAGCTGACCGGGGATCCGGTGACTGGGCAGCCGGCTGGGGCGTCACGGGCCCGGCCTAGCCGGCGGGCTTGCGGGGTGGCGCGGGTGCTGGGGGTTCGGCATCTGGTGCAGGCGGGGCTGACGGCGGCGGCCCTGCGCGGCCGAGCCAGGCAGCCCGGTCCCGCTGGCGCTGGGCGCTGCCGTTGATGTGCTGCACGCGAGCACGATGGTGGGGCTGGCTCTGGTGGACCGGGGGGCGCGGCGGGTGGCGCTGGCCGACACTGGGATCGAGCTGGCGCTCGCCGCCGCCGGGGCGCTCACGGCCACGCAGTACTAGCCAGCCATGCTGAGCACCAACAGCGCCGCGAGCTCCAGCCAGGCACCAGCAGCAGCGGGTAGGGGAAAGCCCGGGTCGGCCTGGCCGACCCGGGCTTGCTTTGCGCCGGGCCTAAGGTCCGGGGACTGCTACTGGCCTGGCGCGCTACTTCTTGAAGGCGTCCTTGACCTTTTCGCCAGCCTGCTTGAGGTTGCCCTTGGCCTGGTCGGCCTTGCCTTCGGCTTCCATCTGCTCGTTGCCGATGGCCTTGCCGGTCTCCTTCTTGGCCTTGCCCTTGATCTCGGTGACCTTGTTGGCCGCCTTGTCTTCGGTCGCCATGTTCTGGCTCCTCACCATGCTGGACAGCAATCCCGTGTGGATCCTTACTGTTGCCACTGTCCGCAGAGTGGTGGCCTAAACACGGGGCACACCCGGCGCGCGGGCCAGCACGCGCGGAGGCGCCCGGCAGCATCGCTGCCGGGCGCCTCCGCCTGGTACTGCCGCCCTGCTACGGGCGGCGGACTGCTTACCGGTTGTAGGAGCCGAAGTCGTACTCCTCCAGCGGGATCGCGTCGCCGGCGCCCTGACCGAACGCGTAGCTCGGGGCCTCCTCGTAGGCGGTCGCCGGGTAGACCGAGGAGCGGGCGTCATCCGTGGGCTCGACCCGCACGCTCCGGTACCGCGGCATGCCGGTACCGGCCGGGATGAGCTTGCCGATGATGACGTTCTCCTTCAGGCCCAGCAGCGGGTCCGACTTGGCGTGGATGGCCGCGTCGGTCAGCACCCGGGTCGTCTCCTGGAACGACGCCGCGGACAGCCACGATTCGGTGGCCAGCGACGCCTTGGTGATGCCCATGAGCACCGGCCGGCCAGAAGCGGGCGTGCCGCTCTGCTCGACCACGCTGCGGTTCACGTTCTCGAACCGCGGCCGCTCCACCAGCTCGCCGGGGAGCAGGTCGGTGTCGCCGGACTCGAGCACGTTCACCCGCTTGAGCATCTGCCGGATGATGATCTCGATGTGCTTGTCGTGGATGGACACACCCTGCGACCGGTACACCTCCTGGACCTCGTGCACCAGGTGCAGCTGCACCTCACGGGAGCCCAGGATCCTGAGCACCTCGTGCGGGTTGATCGCACCCTGGATCAGCTGCTCGCCGACGTGCACGCGATCACCGTCATGGACGAGCAACCGGGAGCGCATCGGCACCTGGTAGGCGATCTCCTCGCTGCCGTCGTCGGGGACGACGATGATCTTCCGGGTCTTCTCGGTCTCCTCGATCTTGACCCGGCCATCGACCTCGCTGATCGGCGCCATGCCCTTGGGGATCCGGGCCTCGAAGAGTTCCTGGATCCGGGGCAGGCCGTGGGTGATGTCCAGCCCCGCCACACCGCCGGTGTGGAAGGTACGCATGGTCAGCTGGGTACCCGGCTCACCGATGGACTGCGCGGCCACGATGCCGACCGCCTCGCCCACGTCCACCGTCTTGCCGGTGGCCAGCGAGCGCCCGTAGCACTTGGCGCAGACACCGATCTTGGCCTCGCAGACCAGCACGCTGTACGTGCGCACCGTCTCCACCCCGGCGTTGACCAGGACATCCAGCAGCGACTCGTACGTGTCGCTCTCGGCCGCGGCGAGGACCTTGCCGTCTACGACGACGTCCTCGGCGACGGTGCGGCCGGTGCCGCTGTTCTCGATGTTCGGCAGCTTCCGCAGCGTCCCATCCGGGCCCTTCTCGGCGATCCGCATCACGAGCGACCGGTCCGTGCCACAGTCCTCTTCCCGGACGATGACGTCCTGCGCCACGTCCACCAGGCGCCGGGTGAGGTACCCGGAGTCGGCGGTGCGCAGGGCGGTGTCGGCCAGGCCCTTGCGGGCACCGTGGGTCGAGATGAAGTACTCGACCACGGACAGGCCCTCGCGGAAGCTGGACTTGATCGGCCGCGGGATGGTCTCACCCTTGGGGTTGGAGACCAGGCCACGCATGCCGGCGATCTGCCGGACCTGCATCGGGTTACCACGGGCGCCGGAGTTGACCATCATCCACACCGAGTTGGTCTCGGGGAACGCGGCCTCCATGTCCTTGGCCACATCGCTGGTCGCGTGCGTCCAGATCTCGATGAGCTCCTGACGGCGCTCGTCGTCGGTGATCAGGCCGCGCTCGTACTCACGCTGCACCTTGTCCGCGCGCTTCTCGTAGGCATCGAGGATCTCCGCCTTGTTCGGCGGGGCGATGACGTCCTCGATCGCGATCGTCACGCCGGCCCGGGTCGCCCAGTGGAACCCGGCGTCCTTGAGGGCGTCGAGCGCCGCGGCCACCTCGACCTTGGGGTAGGTCTCGGCCAGCTCGTTCACGATCGTGGACAGCTGCTTCTTGCTGACCTCGTAGTTCACGAACGGGAACGACGCGGGCAGGGTCTCGTTGAAGTAGCAGCGCCCGAGCGTGGTCTCCAGCCGGAACGGGACGCCCGGCGTCCAGCCCTCCGGCATGGTGAAGTCACGCGGCGGGGTGGCCTCGGCCAGCCGGATCTGGATCTTCGCCTGCAGGTCCAGCTCGCCCGTGTCGTAGGCCATGGTGGCCTCGGAGATCGAGCCGAAGATCCGGCCCTGGCCGGGAGCGTCCTCGGCCGCCCGGGTCAGGCAGTAGATCCCGATGACCATGTCCTGGGTGGGCATGGTCACCGGCTTGCCGTCGGCCGGCTTGAGGATGTTGTTGGTGGACAGCATCAGGATCCGCGCCTCGGCCTGGGCCTCGGCGGACAGCGGCAGGTGCACCGCCATCTGGTCCCCGTCGAAGTCCGCGTTGAACGCGGTGCAGACCAGCGGGTGGATCTGGATGGCCTTGCCCTCGACCAGCTGCGGCTCGAAGGCCTGGATGCCCAGCCGGTGCAGGGTCGGCGCCCGGTTCAGCAGGACCGGATGCTCGGTGATGACCTCTTCCAGCACGTCCCAGACCACGGGGCGGGCGCGCTCCACCATCCGCTTGGCGGACTTGATGTTCTGCGCGTGGTTGAGGTTGACCAGCCGCTTCATCACGAACGGCTTGAACAGCTCGACCGCCATCTCCTTGGGCAGGCCGCACTGGTGCAGCTTGAGCTGCGGGCCCACCACGATGACGCTACGGCCGGAGTAGTCGACCCGCTTGCCCAGCAGGTTCTGGCGGAACCGGCCCTGCTTGCCCTTGAGCATGTCGGACAGCGACTTGAGCGGCCGGTTGCCCGGGCCGGTCACCGGACGTCCCCGGCGGCCGTTGTCGAACAGCGAGTCCACGGCCTCCTGGAGCATCCGCTTCTCGTTGTTGACGATGATCTCGGGCGCGCCCAGGTCGAGCAGCCGCTTGAGCCGGTTGTTCCGGTTGATGACCCGGCGGTACAGGTCGTTCAGGTCGGACGTGGCGAACCGGCCACCGTCGAGCTGCACCATCGGGCGCAGGTCCGGCGGGATGACCGGGATGCAGTCCAGCACCATGCCCATCGGGCTGTTCCGGGTGGACAGGAACGCGGACACGACCTTGAGCCGCTTGAGCGCGCGCGCCTTGCGCTGGCCCTTGCCGCTGCGGATGGTCTCGCGCAGGCTGGCGGCCTCGCCCTCCAGGTCGAAGCTGCTCAGCCGCTCCTGGATGGCCTGGGCGCCCATGCCGCCGCGGAAGTAGCGGCCGAAGCGGTCGCGCATCTCGCGGTACAGCAGCTCGTCGCCCTCCAGGTCCTGGACCTTGAGGTTCTTGAACCGGCTCCAGACTTCCTCGAGCCGGTCGATCTCGCGCTGGGCGCGGTCCCGGATCTGGCGGCACTCGCGGTCGCAGCTCTCCCGGAGCTTGCGGCGGGCGTCGCCCTTGGCCCCGGCGGCCTCCAGCTCGGCCAGGTCCTTCTCCAGCTTGCCCTGGCGGGCCTCGATGTCGCTGTCGCGGCGCTGCTCCAGCTGGCCGCGCTCCACGGAGATCTTGGCCTCCAGGGACGGCAGGTCACGGCCCCGGGAGTCATCGTCCACGTACGTGATCATGTACGCGGCGAAGTAGATGACCTTCTCCAGGTCCTTCGGGGCCAGGTCGAGCAGGTAGCCGAGGCGGCTCGGCACACCCTTGAAGTACCAGATGTGCGTGACCGGCGCGGCGAGCTCGATGTGGCCCATCCGCTCCCGGCGCACCTTGGCCCGGGTGACCTCGACGCCACAACGCTCACAGATGATGCCCTTGAACCGGACGCGCTTGTACTTGCCGCAGTAGCACTCCCAGTCCCGGGTGGGGCCGAAGATCTTCTCGCAGAAGAGCCCGTCCTTCTCCGGCTTCAGGGTGCGGTAGTTGATGGTTTCGGGCTTCTTAACTTCGCCATGGGACCACTGGCGGATGTCGTCAGCGGTAGCCAGGCCGATACGCAGGTCGTCGAAGAAGTTGACGTCAAGCACGTGTGTTATCCCCTGGGGTAGTTCGGATGAGGCGCCCCTGGGCGGCCCGGGCCGTCAGGCCCGGGCCGCCCAGCACGCTCTCACACCTCTTCAACGCTGCTCGGCTCGCGCCGGGACAGGTCGATACCGAGTTCTTCCGCCGCGCGGAAGACATCCTCATCGGTGTCTCGCATCTCGATGGCTGCGCCGTCACTGGACAGCACCTCGACGTTGAGGCACAGCGACTGCATTTCCTTGATCAGCACCTTGAACGATTCCGGGATACCGGGCTCCGGGATGTTCTCGCCCTTGACGATGGCCTCGTAGACCTTGACCCGGCCGAGCACGTCGTCGGACTTGATGGTGAGCAGTTCCTGCAGGGCGTAGGCGGCGCCGTAGGCCTCGAGGGCCCACACCTCCATCTCCCCGAACCGCTGGCCACCGAACTGGGCCTTACCGCCCAGCGGCTGCTGCGTGATCATCGAGTACGGGCCCGTGGACCGCGCGTGGATCTTGTCGTCCACGAGGTGGAGCAGCTTGAGGATGTAGATGTAGCCCACCGAGATGGGGTCCTTGAACGGCTCCCCGGTGCGCCCGTCGAACAGCCGCGCCTTGCCGCTGCTGCCGACCATCCGCTCCCCGTCCCGGTTCGGCAGGGTGCTGCCGAGCAGGCCGGTGATCTCATTCTCGCTGGCGCCGTCGAACACCGGCGTGGCGACGGGCGTGCCCGCTTCCGCCTCGCCCGCGCTGACCGAGCGCAGCCGCTTCTTCCAGTCCTCGTCCTCGCCGTCGATCTCCCAGCCGGACTTGGCCACCCAGCCGAGGTGCGTCTCCAGCACCTGGCCGACGTTCATCCGGCCCGGGACGCCGAGCGGGTTCAGCACGATGTCCACCGCGGTCCCGTCGGGGAGGAACGGCATGTCCTCGATCGGCAGGATCTTGGCGATGACGCCCTTGTTCCCGTGGCGGCCGGCCAGCTTGTCGCCGTCGGTGATCTTCCGCTTCGCGGCCACGTAGACGCGGACCAGCTCGTTCACGCCAGGCGGCAGCTCGTCGCCGTCCTCCCGGGTGAACACGCGGACGCCGATCACCTTGCCGGACTCGCCGTGCGGCACCTTGAGCGAGGTGTCGCGGACTTCCCGCGCCTTCTCGCCGAAGATGGCCCGCAGCAGGCGCTCCTCCGGGGTCAGCTCGGTCTCGCCCTTGGGCGTGACCTTGCCGACCAGGATGTCGCCGGTGACGACCTCGGCCCCGATCCGGATGATGCCGCGGTCGTCCAGGTCCGCGAGCACTTCCTCGGAGACGTTCGGGATGTCCCGGGTGATCTCCTCCGGGCCCAGCTTGGTGTCCCGGGCGTCGACCTCGTGCTCCTCGATGTGGATCGAGGAGAGGACGTCGTCCTGGACCAGCCGCTGGGACAGGATGATCGCGTCTTCGTAGTTGTGGCCTTCCCAGGGCATGAACGCGACCAGCAGGTTCCGGCCGAGCGCCATCTCACCCTGGTCGGTGCACGGCCCGTCGGCGATGACCTGGCCGGCCTCGATCCGCTGGCCCTCGGTGACCACCGGCTTCTGGTTGAAGCAGGTGCCCTGGTTGGACCGGCGGAACTTGGCCACCAGGTAGGTGTTCCTGGTCCCGTCGTCGTTGCCCACGGTCACGTAGTCCGCGCAGGACTCCTCGACCACGCCGGCCTTCTCCGCGACGATCACGTCCCCGGCGTCGGTCGCGGCACGGTACTCCATGCCGGTGCCGACCAGGGGCGCCTCGCTGCGCAGCAGCGGTACCGACTGGCGCTGCATGTTCGAGCCCATCAGGGCCCGGTTGGCGTCGTCGTGCTCGAGGAACGGGATCATGGCCGTGGCCACCGACACCATCTGGCGCGGCGACACGTCCATGTAGTCCACGTCGGCGGTGCCGATGAAGTCGACCTCGCCGCCCTTGCGGCGGACCAGGACGCGGCTCTCCTCGAACTCACCGTCCGGGCCCAGCGGCGTGTTGGCCTGGGCGATGACGTGCCGGTCCTCCTCGTCCGCGGTCAGGTAGTCGATCTGGCCGGTCACCCGGCCGCCCTTGACCTTGCGGTAGGGCGTCTCGACGAAGCCGAACGCGTTGACCCTCGCGTACGAGGCCAGCGAGCCGATCAGGCCGATGTTCGGGCCTTCTGGCGTCTCGATCGGGCACATCCGGCCGTAGTGCGACGGGTGCACGTCCCGGACCTCGAACCCGGCCCGCTCCCGGGACAGGCCGCCCGGGCCGAGCGCGGACAGGCGGCGCTTGTGCGTCAGCCCGGCCAGCGGGTTGGTCTGGTCCATGAACTGGGAGAGCTGGCTGGTGCCGAAGAACTCCTTGATCGCGGCGACCACCGGCCGGATGTTGATCAGGGTCTGCGGCGTGATCGCCTCGACGTCCTGGGTCGTCATCCGCTCCCGGACCACCCGCTCCATCCGGGCCAGGCCCAGACGGACCTGGTTCTGGATGAGCTCGCCCACGGTGCGCAGGCGGCGGTTCCCGAAGTGGTCGATGTCGTCGGTCTCGATCGGGATGACGACGGACTCGCCGGTCTTCATCTCCTCCTCGCCGGCGTGCAGCCGGACCAGGTACTCGATGGTGGCGACGATGTCGTCCTCGGTCAGCGTGCCCTGCCGGATCGGCAGGCCCAGGCCGAGCTTCTTGTTGATCTTGTACCGGCCAACCTTGGCGAGGTCATACCGCTTGGGGTTGAAGTACAGGTTCTCCAGCAGCGCCTGGGCGGACTCCCGGGTCGGGGGCTCGCCGGGACGCAGCTTCCGGTAGATGTCCAGCAGGGCGTCATCCTGGCCGGTGGTGTGGTCCTTCTCCAGGGTGGCCCGCATCGACTCGTACTCGCCGAAGCGCTCCAGGATCTTGGCGTCGTCCCAGCCGAGCGCCTTGAGCAGAACGGTCACGCTCTGCTTGCGCTTGCGGTCGATGCGGACGCCGACCGAGTCCCGCTTGTCGATCTCGAACTCGAGCCACGCGCCGCGGGACGGGATGACCTTGCAGCTGAAGATGTCCTTGTCGGACGTCTTGTCCACCTGGCGGTCGAAGTAGACGCCGGGCGAGCGGACGAGCTGCGACACCACGACACGCTCGGTGCCGTTGATGATGAACGTGCCCCGGGGCGACATGAGCGGGAAGTCACCCATGAAGACCGTCTGGCTCTTGATCTCGCCGGTGCTGTTGTTGATGAACTCGGCGGTGACGAACATGGGCGCCGAGTAGTGCATGTCCTTGTCCTTGCACTCCTCGACGGAGTACTTGGGCGGCTCGAACCGGTGGTCCCGGAACGAGAGGGACATGGTTCCCGTAAAGTCCTCGATCGGGCTGATCTCTTCGAAGATCTCCTCGAGACCGGACTGCTCCGGAACCTCCTTCACGCCCGCCTCGTGCGCTGCGTCTACCCGCGAACGCCAACGCTCGTTGCCCAGCAGCCAGTCGAACGAATCGGTCTGCAGGGCGAGGAGGTCGGGAACCTCAAGAGGTTCTTTGAAACGGGCAAAGGTAACGCGACGAGGGGCTGTACTGGCGGCCGAGACGCTGCGCGATGCTGCCAACAGGGGTCCTTCCGAGCTTGTGGCCGACTACTCACCGCACGCACGCGAAACGCCCTGCGGCGAAGCCGCGAGGGTTCGAGGATGCCGAGGACGTAAGAGTGCAGCGCAAATTGGCAGTGTAGCCTACAGCTACACCGCTCGTCAACTGTATCTAACTCTGATGTTCACGGTTGCTCCGCAGCATGGCTCGTCCAAGGCAAAACGTCAAGTCCGAGCCGCATGGTCTCGTCACATCGGTGACGTGACGAAGGCCACATTGGGTTATGCGTGTGAGTACCTCTACTAACGGGTAAGCCTAGCAGTTCTATTCCCGGCGTCCGCCCTGATCACTGAGCACCCTGCGCGGCCGGCGCCCGGGACCAGGCCGCGGACGGGAACCGCGGCGGCCTGCACCGGGCTTCCGTGCCACCCGGTGCACGCTGGCCGCCGGGCCCGGCGCTGGTCTGCGGCGGCCGGCGGTCCGGCACCACGGCGCATCCGGCCGTCCGCGCGGGCTGGGCCCGGACACGCGTGGGCCGGGCCGCGCACCGCGCGCGGCCCGGCCCGCGACCGGCGTAACGAGATCGTTACTTGACGGTGACCGTGGCGCCGGCGCCCTCCAGGGCGGCCTTGCCCTTCTCCGCGGCCTCCTTGTTGACGTGCTCCAGGACCGGCTTCGGCGCGCCGTCCACCAGGTCCTTGGCCTCCTTGAGGCCCAGGCTGGTCAGGCTGCGGACTTCCTTGATGACCTGGATCTTCTTGTCGCCCGCGGCCTCGAGGATGACGTCGAACTCGTCCTTCTCCTCGGGTGCCTCGGCGGCGGCGCCGCCGCCACCCGGGGCCGCGGCAGCGACCGCCACCGGGGCGGCGGCCTTCACGTCGAAGGTGTCCTCGAACTGCTTCACGAAGTCGGACAGCTCGAGCAGCGTCATCTCCTTGAACGCGTCGAGCAGGTCGTCGGTGCTGATCTTCGCCATGGCTCTGCTTCCTTCGCTGGCCGCTACGGCGGCCAGCTGGCCTGCGCTGGCCACGATCGGCGACCAGCCGTGCTTGTCTGGTTATTCGGTGGCGGCGTCGGCCGCTGGGGCCTCCGCTGCCGGGGCTTCTGCTGCCGGGGCCTCCGCTGCCGGGGCCTCCGCTGCCGGGGCCTCCGCTGCCGGGGCCTCCGCCGCGGCGGCGTCCCCTGCGGGTGCGTCCGGTGCCGCATCGTCCGCGGCTGGCGCCTCCGCGCCACCCTCGGCCTCCCGCTTGGCCCGCAACGCCTCGGCCAGCTGGGCCATCTGCGTCGGCAGCGCGTTGAACACGGCGGCGGCCTTGGCCATGGACGCCTTCATGTCCCCGGCCAGCTTGGCCAGCAGCACCTCGCGCGGCTCGAGATCGGCGATCCGCTCGATCTCGGCCGGGCTGATCGCCTTGCCGTCGAGCACCCCGCCCTTGATCACGAGCAGCGGGTTGTTCCGGGAGAAGTCGCGCAGCCCCTTGGCTGCCTCGACCACGTCCCCCTTCACGAAGGCGATCGCGGACGGGCCACTCAGCAGGGCGTCGAACTCGCTGGCCAGGCCCGCGTCCGAGGCGGCCCGCTTGGTCAGCGTGTTCTTCACCACCTGGTACGTGGTGCCGTCCCCGAGGGCCGCGCGCAGATCCGCGAGCTGGCTCACGGTCAGGCCGCGGTACTCGGTCAGCACCGCACCATCCGAGGTCTGGAAACGCTCGGTGAGCTCGGCGACCGCGCTCACCTTGTCCTCCCTCGCCATGGGCCTCCTTTCCTGATCCGGGACGGCCTGCGAGGGCCGTCCTGGCTTTGTAGGCGCCGGTGAGGGAGCAGCGGACATGCGAAACGCCCCGGCGCGAAGGCACCAGGGCGTGGACACCGGCCCGCCCGGAGAGGCTGGCCACGGTGATTCAGCTCGGACGCCTGCGCGGGCCGCCCGCTGACGCGGGTCCTTCGGCCGTCCCCTGGTCCGCGGCCCTGGCTGGCAGGACGTGGGCAGGCGACGGCAACCGACGGTCTTTGGCTTCAGCACAACTCTAGGGGCATTCCGCCCGGCCGCCAAATCGGCGGACCCGGCCCGCGGTCCCCTGGGCTCGCCGCCCGGCCCGGCCAGGCCCTTCCCGGCCCGCCCCAGACCCGGGCGGGCATGACCGCGCCCGGCCGGTTTTCGTTGCGGAGAAAACCGGGCCGGGCGCGAACGGAAAGCCGGGAGCTAGTCAGCCACCGCGTGGGACACGCTCTAGGCGGTAGCGGGCTCCAGCTCCTCCGAAAGCCCGCGGGTCTTCGCCGGGTCAACCAGGATGGCGGGCCCCATGCTGGTGGTCATGGCCACCTTCTTGAGGTACTTCCCCTTGGCCGCGGACGGCTTGAGCCGGAGCACCTCGTCCAGCGCGGCCGCGTAGTTCTCCACCAGCGCGGTGGGCGTGAACGAGGCCTTGCCGATCACGAAGTGCAGGTTGCCGTGCCGGTCCACCCGGAACTCGATCTTCCCGCCCTTGATCTCGGTGACGGCCTTGGCCACGTCCGTGGTGACCGTGCCGGTCTTGGGGTTGGGCATCAGGCCGCGCGGGCCGAGCACCCGGCCCAGCCGGCCGACCTTGCCCATCAGGTCGGGGGTGGCGACCACGGCGTCGAAGTCCAGGAACCCGCCCTGGATGCGCTCGATCAGGTCGTCGGAGCCCACGTAGTCGGCGCCCGCGGCCTCCGCCGCCGCGGCCCGGTCGCCGGTCGCGAAGACCAGCACGCGGGCCGTCTTGCCGGTGCCGTTGGGCAGGTTGACCGTGCCGCGGACCATCTGGTCCGCCTTGCGCGGGTCCACGCCGAGCCGCAGGGCGACCTCGACGGTGGGGTCGAACTTGGTGGTGACCGTCTCCTTGGCCAGGGCGATCGCCTCGACCGGGGTGTACAGCCGGTCCGGGTCGATCTTCTCGGCGGCCTGACGGTAGGCCTTGCTGCGCTTCATGTCGTTCTCCTTGGTTCTGTTACGGAGGTCGTGGTCGTCGGGCCAGCGCCTGGCCCTGCCACTGGTGCCGGTTCCGTCCGCGGCTGCGGGCCGCCGGCGGAACCGCTTGTTATGCAACGAAAACCACCGGGCGGTTATGCCACCGCCCGGGCCGGCGCCGGGGGCGCCAGCCGGTGCGGGGTTCAGCCGCGCGGCGGTCGCAGCCACGGCGAGCTCAGCCGCTGACGGTGAGGCCCATCGACCGGGCCGTGCCCGCGATGATCTTCTCGGCGGCCTCGATCGTGGTCGCGTTGAGGTCGGGCATCTTGGTCTGCGCGATCTCGCGGACCTGCGCCGCGGTGACCGAGCCCACCTTCGTGGTGAGCGGCTCGCCGCTGCCCTTGGCCACGCCCGCGGCCTTCTTGAGCAGCTCGGCGGCGGGCGGGGTCTTGGTCACGAACGAGAACGAGCGGTCCTCGTAGATCGTGATCTCGACCGGGATGACGTTGCCGCGCTGGGCCTCGGTGGCCGCGTTGTACTGACGGCAGAAGTCCATGATGTTGACGCCGTGCGGGCCGAGCGCGGTGCCGACCGGCGGGGCCGGGGTGGCCGCGCCCGCCTGCAGCTGCACCTTCACGACGGCAGCGATCTTCTTCTTCCTGGGAGCCATTTCCGTGCGTTCCTTTTCCTGCTGGAGCGGATCAGTCCGGCCTGGTCAGACCTAGGGCTAGGGCCCTAGAGCTTGGAGACCTGGTCGAAGGAGAGCTCGACCGGGGTCTCCCGGCCGAAGATGGACACGAGCACCTTGAGCTTCTGGGTGTCGGGGTTGATCTCGTTCACCGTCGCGGGCAGCGTGGCGAACGGGCCATCCATCACCGTAACGGACTCGCCGACCTCGTATTCCACGGAGGACCGGCGCACCGCCTCGGTCTGCGCGGCCTTCTCTTCCGGCTCGGGAGCGAGCAGCGAGGCCACCTCGTCCAGGCTGAGCGGCGAGGGACGGCTGGACAGGCCGACGAAGCCGGTCACGCCGGGGGTGTTCCGGACCGCGGCCCAGGACTCGTCGGTGAGGTCCATCCGGACCAGGATGTAGCCGGGCAGCACCTTCTCCGAGACCTGCTGGCGCTTGCCCTGCTTGATCTCGGTCACCTCGTGGACGGGGACCTCGATCTGGTAGATGTAGTCCTCCATGTTCAGGGACTGGGTGCGGCTCTCCAGGTTCGCCTTCACCCGGTTCTCGTAACCCGCGTAGGAGTGCACCACGTACCAGTCACCGGGCTGGAGCCGCAGTTCCGCCTTGAACAGGGCCACCGGGTCGTCGTCCTCCGGCTTCGGCGTCCGCCGTCCGCGTCCCCGGCCGCTTCCCCGTCCTCGGCTTCCCCGTCCGCCGCGGCGGCCTCGCCGTCGCCGCGTCAGCCTCGGCGTCGCGCCGTCGTCGGCCTCGGCGTCGGCCGTCGGCGATGCCGTCGTCGTCCGAGGCGTCCCCGGACGCGGCGGCCTCGCTCACGGCGTCGTCGCCGGACGGGTCAGCCCCGGCCGCGGCCTCGTCGCCGGCCGGCTGGCCCGCTGCCTCATCGGCTGGAACGTCTGCGCCGGGCAGGTCTTCGACCTGATCACCGACGTGCACTTGGAACTCGGACACGATAGCTCTTTCTCTCCGCTTCTTCCTGGCGGCACCGGAGTGTTCCGGGCGGGACCAGCACCAGGAACTTCCCCTGGCGTCGCCACCCCCGCATGGCTGCGGCCTCCCCCGGCCCCGCACCCCGGTGCTGCGAACCCCCCGGTCTCGCGAACCCGCGTTAGCTACGGTTCCGCAACTCCGGTACCGCTAACCTCCGCGCCGCCACCTGCCCGCCATGACCGGCCTGGCGGCTCAGCCCAGGACCGCGAACACCAGCTTGGTGAACCCGTAGTCCAGGAGCGGTCACGATCCCGATCATGATGACGATGAAGGTCAGCGCCACGGTCGTGTAGGTGATCAGCTCCTTGCGGGTCGGCCAGATCACCTTGCGCAGTTCGGCGATGACCTGGCGGAGGAAAAGCGCGGGAGACGTCCGGGTGTCCTTAGCCGGACCCCCGGGCTTCGGCCGTCCCTTAGAGACCTCGCCACGCGTCTGAGTCGCCATGTCCTCACCTGAAGCAACGCTGATCGGTGTACTAGCTGATACCACCGGCCCGCGTCGGACGCGGACCGCTTTCGCAGGGCAGGAGGGACTCGAACCCCCAACCACCGGTTTTGGAGACCGGGACTCTGGCCAATTGAGCTACTGCCCTACTGCCTCCCGGATACCGCCGCGAACCGTTGCCGGAGCGCAGCCGTCACCGGGCGGACCACCACCAGTTGATGAAGTCTACGTTGCCAGGGGCCCGCTCGTCGAACCATCTGGCCGGACCGGGCGAATCTGCCCGGCCCCGATCGCCGCGGGTGCCCGGGCTGACCGGTAATCGCGATGCGGTCACTATCCGTGGGGTGCCACCATGGTAGGCATGACTTCAGACCATCCGCGCATCTCAGCCCGGGTCTCCGCGATCGCCGAATCCGCCACCCTCGCCGTGGACTCCAAGGCCAAGGCGCTCAAGGCGGCCGGACGGCCGGTCATCGGGTTCGGGGCGGGCGAGCCCGACTTCCCCACCCCCGGCTACATCGTCGAGGCGGCCCAGCGGGCGTGCGCCGTCCCGCGGTTCCACAAGTACACGCCCGCCCCCGGGCTGCCCGAGCTCCGTGAGGCGGTCGCGGCCAAGACCGCACGGGACTCCGGCTACCAGGTCACCGCGGCCCAGGTGCTGATCACCAACGGCGGCAAGCAGGCCGTGTACGAGACGTTCGCCACCCTGCTCGACCCGGGTGACGAGGTGCTGATGCCCACCCCGTACTGGACCACCTACCCCGAGTCCATCGGGCTGGCCGGCGGCGTGCCGGTGCCGGTGATGACCGACGAGCAGACCGGCTACCTGGCCAGCGTGGCCGACCTGGAAGCGGCCCGCACCGACCGGACCAAGGTGCTGCTGTTCGTGTCGCCGTCCAACCCGACCGGCGCGGTGTACCCGCCGGAGCAGGTGGCCGAGATCGGCCGGTGGGCCGCCGAGCACGGCATCTGGGTCGTCACCGACGAGATCTACGAGCACCTCGTCTACGGGGACGCCCGGTTCTCCTCCGTGCCCGTGATGGCGCCGGAGATCGCGGACACCTGCGTGGTGCTGAACGGCGTGGCCAAGACCTACGCGATGACCGGCTGGCGGGTCGGCTGGATGATCGGCCCGCTGGACGTCATCAAGGCCGCGTCGAACCTGCAGTCGCACGCCACCTCCAACGTGTGCAACGTGGCCCAGGCCGCCGCGCTGGAGGCGGTGACCGGTGACCTGTCCGCGGTGGCCGAGATGCGCAGCCGCGTTCGACCGGCGGCGGCAGACCATGACCGCCATGCTGAACGAGATCCCCGGGGTGGTCTGCCCGCTCCCCGAGGGGGCGTTCTACTGCTACCCGTCGGTCAAGGGCGTGCTGGGCCAGGAGATCGCCGGCACCCGGCCGTCCAGCTCGGCCGAGCTGGCCGAGCTGATCCTGGACCACGCAGACGTGGCGGTGGTGCCCGGCGAGGCGTTTGGCACCCCGGGCTACTTCCGGCTCTCCTGCGCGCTGGGCGACGACGACCTGGCCGAGGGGATCAGCCGGATAGGCAAGCTGCTCAGCGAGGCGCACTGAGGGACTGGGGGCGCGGACGGGTTTTGGGGCGCGACGAGATGATGCGGCCGCCAGCGGGAGCGTTGCGGCCGCTGGCGGCCCTGCCCAAGGCGCACCTGCACCTGCACTTCACCGGGGCGATGCGGCACAGCACGCTGGTCGACCTGGCGCAGCAGCACGGGATCGGGCTGCCGGAGGCGCTGACCGCGGCCTGGCCGCCGCACCTGTCCGCGGCCGACGAGCGGGGCTGGTTCCGCTTCCAGCGGCTCTACGACATCGCCCGGTCGGTGCTCCGCACACCCGAGGACGTGCACCGGCTGCTGCGGGAGACGGCCCAGGACGAGCGGGCCGAGGGGTCGGGCTGGCTGGAGATCCAGATCGACCCCTCGGGCTACGCGCAGCGGTTCGGCGGCCTGACCCCCACGGTGGAACTGGTGCTGGAGGCCGCGCACGCCGCGGCCACCGAGACCGGGGTCGGCATCGGCCTCGTCATCGCGGCCAACCGCACCAAGCACCCGCTGGAGGCGCGGACCCTGGCCCGGCTGGCCGCCCAGTACGCCGGGCGCGGGGTGATCGGGTTCGGGCTGAGCAACGACGAGCGGCGCGGCGCGGCCGGCGAGTTCGCCGCGGCGTTCCGGATCGCGGCGCGTTCGGGCCTGCTGCTGACCCCGCACGGCGGCGAGCTGTGCGGCCCGGCCAGCGTCCGGGCCTGCCTGGATGACCTGCACGCGGACCGGATCGGGCACGGCGTGGCCGCGGCGGCCGACCCCGAGCTGACCAAGCGGCTCGCGGCCAGCCGGATCACCCTGGAGGTCTGCCCGGCGTCCAACGTGGCCCTGGGGGTCGCGGCGGACCCGGCGGATGTGCCGCTGGTGGCCCTGCTGGCGGAGGGCGTGCCGGTTTCGCTGGGGGCGGACGACCCGCTGCTGTTCGGGTCCCGGCTGGCCGCGCAGTATGAGATCGGCCGCCTGGTGCACGGGTTGTCTGACGCGGACCTGGCCGGGCTGGCCCGGATGTCGGTGCGCGGCTCGGCCGCCCCGCCGTCGGTGGCGCGCCGTTTGCTGGCCGGTATCGACACCTGGCTCGCCGCGGACCCGGGGTAGCCACGCCGGCGCGGACGCCGCCGGGTCCGGCTGGGCCCGCCATGCCCCGAGCCTCACCTGCCCCGCCGGAACGGCCACCGCCTCGCTGCCCAGTCACATGCACCCCTCCAGCCACCTGGACCACTCCGCCCGGAGCGGGTCACATCGATCATGGCCAGCGCCGACATTTCACGCTGAACGTGCGTCCGGACGGGCGTTTTGTCCGGTTATGGGCGCACGTTCAGCGTGAAGAGTGGGCGGGAGGGGCCAGTGTGACTGGAGGGGATGGGGCCGCGGGACGGCCAGGGGGCGGGGGCGGGCGGGCGGGTGAGGAGTCGGCGGAGTTAGGGGACAGTCGTGCGCCAGGAGGGGTAGAGGTCGTCGATGAGGGACTCGGTTTCCGGGGCCATCCGGGGCAGCACCTCATCGAGCGCGGTCCGGGCGCAGATCTCCTCCACCACGGCGCGGAGCAGTTCCTCCTGGCCGGTCTGGTGGGCCGCCCGGAGCAGGTCACGCCAGAGCAGTTCGTCGTCGAAGGCCAGCCGCAGGCCGGCCCGCGCGGCGTCCATGGCGCCCTGCGGATCACCGCTGGCCAGCCGGAGCCCGACCAGCTGGTGCGCGGCGTCGGCCACTCGCGCGGTGACCTCGTATTCGAGTTCGTCGGTGGCGAGCCAGGCGTACCGGCCCGGCGGCCGGCCGTCGAGCAGCTGACCCTGCACCAGTTCCAGTGCCCGGGCCAGATAATCCTCTTGCTCCGCGCTGCCCAGCAGGGCCAGCTCCGCGTGCCCGGCCAGGGCCTGGAACACCTGCCAGTCCACCCGGACCCCGGAGCCGAGCCGGAGCCGGCCGGACGCGTCCGCGGCCAGGTGCGGCCGGCCGATGCTGTCCGTGCCGAGCCATTCGGTGACCCGGGCCACGGCCGCGTCCCGCACGTCGGCGGCCACTCCCCGGGGCCAGAGGGCCGCGCTCAGCACGTTGGGGTGTACTCCGCCGGGATGCACGGCCAGGTAGACCACGAGCTCGGTGGCCAGGGCGACCCGGTCCGGTTCGAGCGTGCCGGGCGCCCGGACCGAGGCGGGGCCCAGGACGGTGATTTCCACCGGCAGCACGCGGCCGGGTTCCAGGTGCTGCGGCGGCGCCGCGTTGGGGGGCGGCGCCGTGAGCGCCACGCCCTCCGGCCGGGCCGCCGCCCCGAACAGGTCCACCAGCGCTTCGTGCTGACGGGCCGGGATGAGCTGGGCCTGCACGTCGAAGCCGAGTTCCCCGGCCAGCAGCCGGCCGTCCGGCGTGACTTCCCAGGTCCAGGCGGAGCCGGGGACGTCGCCGGCGACCACGTAGCCGGCCGCGGCCGCGCGGCCGGCCCGGGCCAGCGCGAGCAGCCGGCTGCGCTCCCACGGGCTGGGCGGCACCGCGCTGATCAGGTAGTGCGGCGCCCAGGCGTCCGGATCCAGCGCCGAGCGAGCGCCCGTCCAGCGCGGAGCTCACCCCCGACGCAGCCATGGCCTCGGCCACCTCGGCGGCGTGCGCTTCCAGGGCGGGCAGCGCCTCATCCACGGTGGGCACCGCGGTGATCCGGTCGGGGGCCAGCGGGATCAGGTCGTCGCCGAAGCCGGCCAGCGTGATGCGCATCTGGTCGGACCAGCGGCTGGTGGCCAGCTCCATGGCCATCGAGGACAGCACCTCGGTGGTCATGGCCTGCGGGCCGGTCACGGAGATGAGCCCATGCGCCGCTTCCAGGTTCACCAGAACCCGCCCGGTGCGGTCGGCGCCGATGGAGACCAGGCCGGGGAACAGGGCCTGGGCGTCGCGCCGCCTCGTCCACGTCGACCCGCCCCAGCGCGGTGAACGGCAGCCGCCACACCTGGCCGTCGCCCACGGCGGTCCACGGTGCAGGCGCATCCAGGTCCGCGGGCGCCACCCACAGGTCCAGGTTCTCGTGGCTGAGGTGAGCCGCGACCACGGCGGGCGGGGTCCGTCCCTCCAGCGCCAGCGCGCGGGAAAGGTAGCGCAGCCCGCGGTCCAGCAACCGGGCGGACGGCTCGTGCGCCCCGGCCCGCAGCGCGGATTCGGCCAGCGCCGCCCGTCCGGCCGGCGCGACCACCCGGCGGCCGAAGGCGCGCTGCCACAGTTGCTCGCGGCGTTGGCGGCCCAGGGCGGCCAGGATCCCGGTGGCGAGGAGCGCGGCTGCGGCCAGTTCGTCTGGGTAGCTGAGGCGCGCCGGGGTGCAGGAGTCCCCCGGCGGGGGAACCGTTGGCGCCGGCCGGCGGCCGGGAGCGGCCGGTCTTCCCCGGATGGTCCTGCTGCCTCCCCCGGATGGCCGTGCTCGCCCGGATGGCCATGCTCCCCGGATCGGCGGTGCCGGGCTCGCCGGGGCGCCGGCGTGATCGCGTCGGATGCCGGCGTGGCTCGCCGGGGCGGGCGAGATCCGGGGCGCTGGCCCGATCGGCGGTGGCCGGCGTGATCCCCGGAGCGGGCGACGGTCCCCGTCGCCTCCGCTTCCCCGGCCCGGGCGTGCTGTCCGCCGCGCCGCGTCCGTGTTCCCCGGCCCGCCCGTGTTCCCCGGCCCGGCTGTGCTCCCCGGCCCGGCCATGCGCCCCGGCGCGGTGCGGCGGCGTGCTGGCCCGGGCCGCCGGACGCACCAGGCGCGTCCGCCGCGGACTGGCTGTCCCGCACGGGCACGACCTCGAGGCCGGGCCCGTGGGCGTCCCGGGGCATGTGCAGCACCCAGCCGGGCCGGATCAGGCTGGCGATGGTGAGGCGGGAGCCGTCCGGCTGCACCCGGTCCTTAGTTCAGGTCGAAGATCTCCCGGTACCGGCGGCCGTCGCCCAGGTACTTCTGCGCGATCTCCCACAGGCTCTCGTGGAACCGGCCGACGGGCGGCTTCACCACGTACAGCTTCCCGGCCTGCGGCGAGTGGGCCGCCTGCGGCGGGCTGGCCAGTCCCGGCGGGCTGACGTCGCGGCCGCCCGGCTGGCCGGTGCCTGCGCCCCGCTGGCGGTGCCCCGCCCCGCTGGCCGGTGCCCGCCGCCCCGCTGGCGGGTGACGCCGCCCGGCAGGCCGGTGACGCCGCCTGGGATGGCCGCTCGAGCCGGTTCCCCGGCCGCTGGCGGCCGTGACCGAGTGCGGCGCGGCCAGCGCCTGGTGCGCCAGGGCGGGTGAGAGCGCGGTGGTGGCCGCGAAGACCAGCAGCGCCGCGGTGACCAGCCGGTGCACGAGCGCCTGGGTGCCGCCGGCCAGCGGCACCCGCCGCGGCATCCCGGCGTTGCGGACCGCGGCCCTGACCTCGGCGATCACGCACCAGACGAGCTGGATCCAGGCCACCCAGACCAGCAGGGACAGCACCTTCAGGAGCGCGGGCAGGTCGAGCTGGTGGGTGAGCAGGGCCAGCGAGGGCATCGCGTGCGGGAGCGGCAGCCCGAACACGGTGACCAGCGCGAACGGCACCCCCACGGTGAGGGCCACCAGCGCGGCGATGGCGAGCAGGCCGACCAGCAGGTCGCCGGCGGTGCGGCGGCGTCGCCGCGGGGTGTACCGCGGGGTGCGGGTCGTGGACGGCGCCATCAGCAGACCGCCCCCCGCGCGATACCGCATTCCGCGGTCGCCGTTTCCTGGGCGGTCTCGGTGAAGCGGCCGAGGATGCCGCCGACGAGCGGCTGGGTGGTGATGGTTACCGCGACGGTGGCGGTCTCCGTCCCGGCGGTGGCGACGCAGCTGGTCATGGTGGCGCCGGTGACCCGGTCCACCCCGCTGCTGTCCTGCTGGCTGTAGGCGCTGACCAGATTGGCCGCGAAGCCGCAGGCGCCGGGGCCGATGGCCGCGACCCCGGCCGTCCGGAGCTGGGCGATGTCGATGTTGCCGGCGGCGGCGCGGGCGGCCTGCTCGGCGATGTCCGCCGCCCGTTCCTTCGCGTTCATGGCGATGCCCCCATCCACGATCAGGGCGGTCAGGAAGACCACGGCGACGGCGAAGACCACGGTGAACACGGCGACCGAGCCCCGCTCGCGCCGTCAGCGCCCGGCTCGCGCTGCTCAGCGCCTCGTTCGGCGCTCGTTCAGTGGGCGCCCTCATGCGTTCCGCTCCACGAACGTGTCCAGCGGGGCGACCGCCCGGCCGGAGAAGACCATGGTCGGGTTGAAGCCGAGCACCGTGAACGGGCTCATGTTCACGTCGCACTGGACGGTCACGGTCACGTCGTCGCCCGCCGCGGCCGGCTGGCCGGCGGCCGGGAAGCCCGCCACCAGGGCCTGGATGCTGCCCGCGGCGCACCAGCTCGTGACGCCCAGGTCGGCCTGGGCCGCCTGCAGCGCCAGCTGGCTGGCCTGCGCCGGGGATGGCGCCAGGGACGCGGCCCGGGCGGCGTCCCGGGCCGCGCCGTCGAGGTGCCCCTGGGCCTCCACGACCCGGCCGCCCGCACCGACCAGGAGCAGCAGGCCGATCAGGCCGGGGGCGATGACCACGAGCTCGACCGACATGGACCCGCGCTCGCGTCCGGCCGGGACAACCACGCGCGCCTGGCCAGCGACGACGCCGGGCCATCATCCGCACCGATTCTGGGCGGCGGGCCGGAAGCATTCCACGGGGCCGCCGGCGGTGGCCGATATGGTGAGGTGGAGGCCGAAGAACGGAAACACCGAATAGCCGAGCGGGCCGCTGACCGTGACGAACACGTTCGTTTGCGGATCGCCATACGCATGCGGCCGTACCTTGCTCAGCAGATTCGTGTGCAGATTGCCGTAATATTGCGCGGCCGCGTCCTGCGCGGCACCCGTCCAGCCCGAGTTGGTGGCGGCCTCTTCGCGGGCCACGAGCGCACCCGCCTGGGCCGAGGCCAGCGCCGCCTGCCGCGCGTTGAACCACAGCCCGAACTGCAGGATGAGCATGCAGATCATCATCAGGCCGGGCGCCAGCACGGCGAGTTCCACCACGTTGGAGCCGCGGTCGGAGCGCCGGGACCGGAGCACGCGGGCGGCCCGGGAGCGGGGCATCACGGTGTCTGCGCCTCCTCAGCCGTGGATCTGGGCACTCTCGTTAGTGACGAAGTTCTTGATGACGAGAAGCAGCGCGGCCGCGATGCCGAGAATGACGGCGGTGATAATGGCCAGTTCCACCGCGGACGCGCCGGTGTCCTTATCGCGGGCCGCCGCCCGCAGCCGCACGAGGCGGGCGCCGAGAACGGTCCGCAGAAACGTGATGGTCGTGGTGAGATTGCTCATCGTGCCTCCATCGTGTGCCAGGTCCAATGTGCACCGGTTTAAATGAGCACCGGTTTTAATGAGCACCGGGGCGTTACGCTGCGGGTCATGCGCTCAGCAGCACCCCCACTACCGGGTAGGTAAGGAAAATCAGGAATCCGGCGCACAGGAGCATCTGGGCGACCAGCATGGACTGGGATTTCTCGCCGGCCTGGCCCTCGAGGTCGGCGAGTTCCCGGCGGCGCAAGCTGGCCGCCCGGGCGCTGAGCGACTCGCGCACCTTGGCGCCGTCGTCGGCCACCAGGCTGAGCGCGGCGGCCAGGTCGCGCAGTTCCTCGACCCGCACCTCCTCGCCGAGCATGCCGAGGGCCTGCCACGGGGTGTGGCCGCTGATCCTGGCGTTGGCCAGCGCGTCCCTGATCCGCCAGAGGGCCCAGCCGGACCCGATCTCGCTCGCCGCCATCAGCGCCTCGGGCACGCCGCGGCCGCCGGACAGGTTCATCGAGACGAGATCGAGGAAGGCGCCGATCGCGTGCCGGAAGTCGCGCCGCCGGGCATCCGCCTTCTGCTTGACCTCCAGGTCGGGCAGGAAGAAGAAGACCGCGGCCAGGGTCAGGCCGAACCACACCGGCAGGATGAACGACACATGGAAGCCGGCCGCGGCCAGCCGCGAGCAGGAACAGGGGACCGGTCAGGAACCCCAGAACAGGCCAGCAGTACCTTCGTGGCCAGGTAGTTCTCGAACGACTTCCCGATCAGTGACAGGTTGGCCCGCAACGACGGGAACTCCCAGCCCTGCTCGGCGCAGAACGCGGCCAGGGCCCGGCCCATCCGCCGGCTGAACTCGCTTTCCCGCTCGTCCACTGCCCGCCGCACCGCCTGGCTCATCGGCGGGCGCGCCGCGTCGAACGCGGCGAGCTGCCGGGCCAGGCTGGCCCGCCGCGGCACCAGGGCGAAGATGAGCAGGAAGAGGCCGAGGCCCACCACGGCCCCCATGGTCAGGACCGCGGTCATGACCCGCCCCCGTGCGCAGAGCCGACGGTCTCGGTGCCCGCGGCCGCGGTGCCCGCGGCTCGGCGCCGGCGGGCAGCACCGGCGCGGCCCGGTGAGCAGGCGTTCCGGGGCATCGAACGTGGCCAGCCTGCGCATCCAGATGAAGCCCGCCGCGTACAGGGCCACGACGACGACCAGCACCAGCTGGCCGAGCGGGCTGTCGTAGACGTGCACGTAGCCGGGGTTGAGCAGGGCCAGCCCCAGGGCCAGCCCGACGGACACGAGCACCACGATCTGGGCGCTGCGCCGGGTGGACCGGCGCTCGGCGTTGACCTTCCGCCGCATATCCAGCTCTTCGCGGACCGCCGTGGAGAGCGCGCCGAGGAGGTCCCGCAAACCCGGTCCGCGCAGCCGGGCGTTGATGATCAGCGCAGCGATGATCAGGTCCGCGCTCGGGTCGTCCAGATCGTCGGCGAGCGTGCGCAGCGCCTCCGGCATCGGCACCCGGGTGTGCAGCCGGTCCACCAGCCGGGCCAGCGGCTCCTGCAGGGACGGCGCGGCCACCCGCAGCGACGAGGGGATGGCCTGTTCCAGGCCGACCGCCCCGGCGATGGTGTCGCGCAGCGATTCGGTCCAGGTCGCCAGCGCTTCCAGGCGCATCATGGCCCGCCGCTCCCCGGCCGCCCCGCCGAGCGTCCGCCACGCCAGCACCAGCAGGGCCAGGCCGATCCCGGCCACGATCCACCGGGTGGCGAGCAGGGCGAGCGCGCCGGCCAGCAGGGCGAGCGCACCGCGCGTTCCGGCCAGCTGCCGGAGCTGGCGCTCCAGCCGGGCCGACCGGCGGCCCGGCGGCCCCGGCCGGCAGGCCGCGGACCGCCATGACGAACAGGACCAGGCCACCGGCGGCCAGCGCGCCGGCCACCACGGCGAGCAGCGGGTACCCCGACAGGAGGCTGTTCACCAGGCCCCCCGGGTGGGGTCGTAGCCGTGCATGGCCAGTTCCCCGAGGCAGGAGACGGGCGCGCGCGGCACGGCGCGGCCGTCCGGGCCGGGGGCGAACACCTCGCTGGACAGCACCCGGCCATCCACGCCGGTCACCTCCCGGATACTGCTCACGAACCGGCGCAGCCGGCCGCCGAACTGGTACTCGTTGCGTTTTTCCACGAACACGACGAAGTCGATGGCTCCGGCGATGAGCATGTGGGTCGCCTCCACCGGCAGCCGCTCGGCGGACTGGATGGCGTAGGTGGCGATCCGGTTGAACACCTCCAGCGAGGAGTTCGCGTGGATGGTGGACAGCGAGCCGTCGTTGCCCTGGGACATCGCGTTCAGCATGGTCACGATCTCGTCGCCGAGGACCTCGCCGACGATGACCCGGCTGGGGTTCATCCGCAGCGACCGCCGGACCAGCTCGGCCATGGAGATCGCGCCCTGGCCCTCCATGTTCGGCAGCCGCTCCTCGAACGCGACGACGTTCGGGTGCAGCTCGGGGAAATGATCGATGCCCAGCTCCAGGGCCCGCTCCACGGTGATGAGCCGTTCCTGCGGCCGGGATCTCGTTGACGATCGCGCGCAGCAGGGTGGTCTTGCCCGCGTTGGTGGCCCCGGCGATCATGATGTTCTTCCGCGCGCCGGCCGCGGCCGCGAGGAAGGCGGCCGCCTCGGGCAGCAACGTGCCGTTGCCCACCAGGTCGGCCAGGAACACCTTGCCGAGCCGGGCCCGGCGGATGGACACCGCGGGGCGCAGCGTCACGTCCATCACCGCGGACAGCCGCGCCCCGTCCGGCAGCCGGAGATCCAGCTGCGGGTTGGCGCTGTCGAACGGCCGGCTGGACAGGCCGGAGTAGGCGGCGAGCACCTGGATCAGCTCGACCAGTTCGTCGTCGTTCTCCGCCACGGGCTCGACCATCACCTCGCGCCCGTCCGCGTAGCCGACGAACACCCGGTCGCAGCCGTTGATGTCGATGTTCTCGATGTGCGGGCCATCCAGCAGCGGCTGCAGCCGCCCGACGCCGAACAGCGCGGCGTGGATCGCGGCGGCGAGATCTTCCTCTTCCTGCGCGTTAGGCGGGACCCGCCCGGCGGTGATCTCGTTGCGGGCGTGATCCTCCAGCACCTGCGCGATGAGGGCCCGCGCGAACTGGCGCTCGTCCTCGCCGGACATGGGCGGCAGGCCGGCCGACGCGTCCAGCCGCCGCTGCTCGGCCAGCCGGGCGCCCACCTCACCGCGGAGCCGTTTGACGAGGGTGTGGTCCATGCCGTCACCACCCGCCCGGCTCGGCGGCCGGGAGATCGGCGGCCGGGGAATCTGGCGTCCGCGGGGAGGTCGGCCCCCGGCTGGAGTCGCCCCCGAGGAGAGGTCGGCCCCGGCGTGGAAGCTGGCCCCAGAGGAGAGGCCAGCGGCAGCGGGGAAGCCAGCCAGACGTAGGCCCCAGGATGGCCGGCCGGAGGGGGCCCGAAGAGCTCGGCCGGCGGGAGGCTGGCCGGGACGCGGCCCGCGGCGTGGCGGGCGGCCCCGCCGCCATGGGCGGAGCCGCCACCGTGGCCAGGCCCACCGCCATGGGCAGCGCCGCCACCGCCATGGGCAGGCCCACCGCCATGGGCAGCGCCACGCACGCGACCAGGCCAGCGGCCGCCGCGGACCGGCAGCGGGCCCACGCCCGGCCGCGGATCCGCGCCCGGCGCGGATCACCCGCCGGAGCCGCCCCGCGGGCAGGCGCTGCCGCTGCAGCCCGCCCGCCGGCCGCAGCCCGACCCGCCCCTCGCAGCCTGCCCGCCCGCCGACGCCTGCCCGCTCCGCAGCCCGGCCCGCCCGCCTACCCGCCCGCCCGCCGCAGCCCACCCGCTGGCCACGGCCGGCGGCCCGGCCAGCTGCCCCGCGACCTCCCGGGCCGTCCTGATCAGCAGCGACTTGTCCAGCCTCCCGCCCCACTCGCCGCGGAGCAGCTCGGCACTCCGGGGCTCGAACGCGATCCCGCCCAGCACGCTGACCGCCCCGAGCACCTGGCCCACCTCGGCGAGCGCGCGGCTGAACACCCGGTGATCGGCGACGACCAGCACGCCGATCCGGGCGTCCTGGCCGCCACGCTGGCGCACCGCCAGCGCCACGGCCGCGGCGCGGTCCCGCAGCCGCACCACCTCGCCCAGGCTGGGCCGGGTGACCAGGACGACGGCGGCGGCGTGGGCCAGCAGGTCGTAGTAGGCCCCGTCCGGGCCGAGCCGGCCGCAGTCCGCGATCACGTCGGCCTGCGGCAGCCCGGCCAGTACGCTGCCGACCGGCCCCCACAACGGTTCCAGGCCTGCCCCCTGCTCCGCGCTGGTCACCCCGAGCAGCACATCCAGGCCGCCGCGCAGCTTCTGCGCGTGCGCCCAGAGCTGGGTGGGCTGCAGATCGCGCCGGGCGGCCACGGCCAGGCTGAGCAGCCCGCGCCGCGGGTCGAGCCGGCCGCCGCCTTCGCCGGGCAGCCGGTAGACGAGGTCGCCGCCCGCGGGGTCGCACTCGGCGAGCAGCACCGGCCGTGGCCAGACCGCGGCGAGGGCCAGCGCCGTAGTGGTGACCCCGGGCGCCCCCTTGTCAGCCGCGACGGCGATCAGCACCTGGCGTCACCCGCCCCCGGCGCCTGGCGCCGCCGAGGCGGCTGGCGTGCTGCCCGGCGTGGCCCGTCTGGGCCGGATCCAGCCCCGGCGCCCGCGGCGGCGGCGCGCCGCGCCCCGGCCCCCGTTCGGGCAGGACCGCGATGCCCACGATCCCGTTCGCGGCGTTGCAGGCGACCGGGCCAGCGTCGGAGGGATTGAGGGCGACCTCCACGTCGGCTATCGCGGTGCTGCCCGAGGTCGCGGACGGCGCGCCGATGGCGAGGACGACCGCGTCGGCGGCCAGCGTGCCACCGGAGCCGCCGGGACAGGTTTCCTGCGCGTCACTGACCTGGTAGATGTCGATGTGATCGCCGTCCTGGAGGCCATGCGGCAGCTGGCCGTCCTTGAGCGCGAGCCCCAGCACGGCCCTCCCGGCCACCGAGGTGCCGGTGGTAGCGACCATCTCCCTGGTCAGCAGGGTCCCTGGCGGGATGGTGGCTGACGGTGAAGAACCGGGTGACCTGGCTGGCCTCCGCCCAGGGCACGTAGGCCAGGCCGGAACCGGCGGTGATCTGCACCTGCTGCATCGCGCTCAGCGGGATCTGCTGGCCCGCGCCGATCTGCTGGGAGATCTCGATCGCGGCCACCCGTTTGCCGCTCTGGATGACCAGGAAACCCGCCCTAACGCGCCGCCGAGAATCAGCAGCACGGCCAGGGCGGCCAGCGCAGGCTTGCGTTCCCGTGGCGCGCTCGGCAGCCGCCGTCCCGCCGGCGCCGTCGGCTCCGGCCAGCTCGTGCGCTGGTCGTTGCCGCCGGCAAAACCGCTCCCCGCTGAAGCGCCCCGTGCTGAACCACTCCGCCGGAACTACTCCGCTCCGAACCGCGGGGCAGCGTACCTCGGTCACTTGGCATTCCCTGAAGTTCTCCCTGCTGACGGCGGGCGTGCTCGCGCGGTGCGCCTTTGGGCGCCGGGGATGATGCGGGCGCTTGTTCACCATAAAGCCACAGGAGGCTACCCACTGGGGACATAAGCCGGAAACTCACCTTGTCGTAATAGAGCGCTACCGGCTGCTGAGGCGCAGCAAGATCGCCGGGACGCCGGAAAACGGCAGGTGAAGGCGGCCAGCAAACCCCGTGGCATCCCCGATACTTGCTAATTAAAGTAGTAATTTAGTCTTAATCGAGCTAGTAATTTAGCCGTGCCCCATCATCTTGAAAACGGCCCTTGCCGGTTAAATCGGTATTGGTAGAGTTCCGCCAGCAGTGCAGCGGAAGGGACCGCGCCGCCGAGAATGCAGCGCAGCCGAGGATACGGAGGGCAGCACATGCTCACCAGGGGCCGGCTCACCACGGGCCTGCTCACCAGGGGCTGCTCACCACGGGCCTGCTCATCATGGGCGGACTGCTGACCGCCGGGTGCTCGACGTCGCCGACGACCTTCCGCCCCGCGGGCGTGACCACGCCGGACGGCACCGGGCGGCAGCCCGGCCAGCCCGGCGCACCACATGGCCGGCCACGACGCCGCCGGCGTCACTGGCCTGGCCGCCCTTTGGCGGCAACGTTCATATCTTCATGCCGGGATGGCTGCCCGCCGATCGGGGCGAGGCCCCCGCGGTCGTGGCGGCCAAGAACTTCCTGCTCGCTTTCCTCTACGCCGAGTACCGGGGAAACCAGGACGACCGCTGGACGAGGTACGTTTCCGGGGATGTGCTCGGCGCACTCAAGGCAAATCTCAGTGAGCCCAGCGTGACCACCGAATCGTTCACCGGGGCCATCAGCTTCTCGCACCTGCGGGCGTACCCCGATCCCACCACCGCGGGCGCCATTGACGTGTCCGAGTGCTTCGACAACTCCGGGTCGCACAATACCAGCCTGGCCACCGGGAAGATCATCCCCGACCGGATTCCCGCCGACCAGCACTACTATAGGAATACGGATGTCATGGCCAGGAAAAATGGCCAGTGGAATGTGGTATCTGTCTACCCGGTCGTCTACTATCCGCAGGCGCCGGAGTGCAGGCCATGATCCGGCGATCCGCATTCCCGGCTCTCGCGCCCGCCGGTTTAATAACGCTCCCGTGCTTGACCGGACTCTGCTTAATCGGACTCTGCCTGATCGGATTCAGCCTGATCGGATTGGGCTGGCCGGCCCGGCCAGCGCCGGAGCCTACGTCGGCTGCACCGGCAACACCTGTTCCGTCTCGCTGAGCAACCTGATCACGCTCAAAGGCGACGTGGGCAACGGGGCCGTCCACGTCCAGCTGCCGGTGCCGCCACCGCCCTGCCTGTGGCAGCCGATCGGCGACACCACCGCGGGGAGCACCACCATCATCCAGCAGTTCGGCAGCGTCGTCCCGGGCACGCCCTTCGGCGTCTACCAGTCGGTGCAGCAGGCGAAAACGCTGCTCAAGGACAAGCCGGTGCCGCCCGGCACCTGGTGGCAGCTGCCGGTCAACCCGGCGGCGCCGAAGGCGGCCCAGAAGCTGTGCTTCACCCTGCCGCTGTTCGACTTCACCGCGCCAGGCCAGGTCCCGCCCACCCCGCCGGTGCCGCTCCGGACCCTGGCCGACTACGCCTACAACCACATGGGGATCCCCGCGCCCACGCTGACCGTGAACCCGGCCGGCCACGGTTACGTCAACCTGGCCACCTACGTGTGGGGCCGGACCCTGCCGGTGAGCGTGACCACGGGCCGCCCGGGCGCCTACGAGGTGACCGCGACGCTGGGCGGGGAAACCGTGAGCGTGTGGGCCCGGCTCGCGGCGAAGGGCGCGTTCTCGGTCGGCGCGAACGGGCCGGGGACGCCGTACTCGGCGTGCGGCCCCGACGGCTCGCGGTACCGCGTCGGGCACGCCCCGGCCAGTTCCGGAGCGGGCACCCCGCCGGACTGCGGCGTGCTCTGGCAGGCCCCGGTGGCCGCGGCGTCGGTCAGCGCCACCGTCACCTGGTCGGTCACCTGGGGCGCGGGCGTGCTCAACGGCCCCGGGCCGAACGCGCTGCCGCCCATCCAGATGACCGGCCGCACCCCGCCCTTCCCCGTGGCGGAGATCCAGAGCATCAACGGCGGCTAGAGCCGATGAGCGGGCTCCGATGACCGGTCCGGACGGGCCGATGAGCGGGGACCGATGAAGCGGGGCAGCCGGTGAACCCGGTGGACGCGGCCACCGTCGCCGCCGCCGCCGTGGCCGGGCTGCTCGCGGGCCGGGCGGCCAGCAGGCTCACGGCCCGCCTGCTGGCCGCCCCGCAGCCATCTGAACCGCAGGCCCCTGAACCACGGGCACATGAACCACCGGCGGCTAACCCACGCACGCGGCACATCCGGCCAGCCGGGGGACCCGCTGGTCGCTGTCCCTGGGTACCGGGCTGGCCTGCGCCGTGATGGCGATACGGTTCGGGCCGAGCCCGGCGCTGCCCGCGTTCTGCTACCTGGCCGGGATCGGCGTGCCGCTGGCCGTGATCGACGCCCGGTGCCAGCGGCTGCCGGACGCGCTGACCCTGCCCTCCTACCCGGTGGCCCTGGCCCTGCTGGGGTTCGCCGCGCTGCTGCTCCCCGGCGGCGCCGGCCATTTCCTCGGCGCGCTGGCCGGCCTGGCCCTGGCCTGCGGGGTCTTCCTGCTCCAGGTACTCCTGTACCCCGCGGGCCTCGGCTGGGGCGACGTGAAGCTGTCGGGCCTCCTCGGCCTGTACCTGGGCTGGCTGGGCGGGGGCTGGCCGGGCGGCGCTTGGTGGGGGCTGCTGGCTGGATCAGGGCGCCCTGGTCGCCGGCCTGTTCCTCGGGTACCTGTTCGCCGCGGCCGCCGGGCTCGCGCTCATCGCCGCCCGGCGCGCGTCCCGGAAGTCGCGTCTGCCGTTCGGCCCCTACCTGCTGGCCGGGACGCTCACCGCCATCCTGCTCAGTTCCCTGATTACGGCCAGCGGCCGGTGACCCGGCCCGCGGACCGGGTCCGCGGCGCGCCAAATTCCTGGCGCCCGGCTGGTCACCCCGGCTAGAACTGGATCATGCTGATCCGTCCGTGCTCTGCCGATCCCGGGCTCCACCGACGCTGCCGGCCGGCTTCGCGCACCCGCACGCCTCGGAGGAGGCACGCAGGATCGCCGAGGACGGCATGTCCTGCGGGTCCAGGTCGGCTCCGGGGTGCACGGCACCTCGGTCACCGGGCAGGACGACCGGGATGGATGGGCCTGTGCCTGGAGCCCCCTCAGTTCGTGACCGGGCTGGCCCGTGTCCCCAACGGCACCCGCGGCCAGGCTCCGCTCGTGCTGTTCGAGCAATACGAGCGGCACACCGCCTGGGACCGGGCCGGCGGCCTGGCCAACCGCTCCGGCGCCGGCGACCTCGACGTCATCATCTACTCCGCACGCAAGTGGGCCCGGCTGGCGCTGGCCGGTGAACCCGACCGTGCTGCTGGTGCTGTTCGGCCCGACGACGGAGGACGTCTTCCGCAACAAGGCCGGCGCGGAACTGGCCCGCAACGCCCATCGTTTGGTCTCCCGGCTCGCCGCCAGGTCCGGCTCACCGAAGCTACCGGAAGCTCCGCCCTCCACGAAGGCCGCCATGCCCCTGGGTCAACGGCTGGCTGCGCCGCAGCTACCAAACCGGCCGGAGCTCGGTGGTCGGTCCACGGGCTACGACACCAAGTACGTCCATGGTGCCGGCCGGACCAGCTTCCGGCGCTCCGGCGGAGCTCCGAGCCTGGCCGAGGTTCAGGGCCGGGTGAGCCGGGCGCGCAGGTCGGCCGCGACGCGGTCGGCGGCCGCGGCGCAGGCCGGGGAGATCTCGTCCAGCGTCATGAAGCCGTGGATCAGGCCGGGCTCGCGGCGCAGCTCGACCTCAACGCCAGCGTCGCGCAGGCGCCGGGCGTAGGCCTCGGATTCGTCGCGGAGTGGATCGTGCTCCGCGCTGACGATCAGCGCGCCAGGCAGGCCGGACAGGTCGGGAGCGTGCAGCGGGCTGACCGCGGGGTCAGACCAGCGGGCCTGGTCGGGGACCCACTGGGAGTTGAAGAACCGCACCGTGGCGGCGTCCAGGCCCCAGCCGGTGGCCTTCTCGCGCATGGAGGGCTGGGCGCCGGTGAGATCGGTATTGGCGTAGAGCAGGACCTGCAGATCGGGCAGCGCCGGCGGATACTCGTCGCGCACGCGCAGGCAGCCCAGCGCGGCGAGGGTGCCGCCGGCGCTGTCGCCCGCCACGGCCACCGCGGTCGGCGCCTCCGCCGAGTCCGGCGGGCGCGGAGGCCACCCAGCGCAGCGCGGCCACGGTGTCGTCGACCGAGGCCGGCCACGGGTGTTCCGGCGCGAGCCGGTAGTCGATGGCGAGGACCGCAGCGCCGGAACCGTCCGCGAGGCGCCGGCACATCCGGTCATGGGACTCGAGGCTGCCGATCGTCCAGCCGCCGCCGTGCAGGTACACCACCAGCGGGACGGGACCAGGGACGGGCCGGTACAGCCGCGCCGGGAGCTCGCCGATCCGCAGGTCGCGCACCTCATGCAGGTCCGGTCCGCGGGGCCGCTCCGCCGCGCGGCGGGCGATTCCCTCGCGCATCGCGGCCACCTCAGGCTGGGCAAACACCGGGGCCGGCTGTGCCATATAGGCGGCGAGTTGCTCATCGGCGAACGGTCCGGGCACGCCGCGATGCTAGCAGCGGCCCGATCAGGGCGCTGGAGCCGGACGGTGGGCGGCGCCGGACGAGGCGTGGCAGCGCGGACCGAGGAGCGGCGCTGGACGGTGCGATGGTGCCGGACGGGGCGGTGCCGGACCGTGGGCCGCGGTTGGCGATGAGCCGGTCAGACGGTGGCGAGCGCGCCGCCGTCGAACGGTGAACTGGCTGCCGGTCAGGTAGGCCGCGGCGGGTGAGACCAGGAACGCGATGAGCTGGGCGACGTCGTCGGCGGTCCCGGCCCGCCCCAGCGGGATGCCGAGCGCCGCGACGGTGCCCGCCAGCACCGACTCGGGGCGGAGCCGGCCTGCTCGGCCAGCGAGGCCATCCGGGTATCCAGTGCCTCGGTGCGGATCAGGCCGGGCAGCACGACGTTGACCCGGATGCCGTGCGGGCCGGCTTCCCGGGCGAGCCCTTTGCTGTAGGCGGTGAGCGCGGCCTTGGCCGCGGTGTAGGGCAGCGACGCTGGCCGCGGCATGCGGGCCGCGTTGGAGCCGACGTGCACGATCGAGCCGCCACTCCCCTGGGCGATCATCGCGGGCAGCAGCGCACGGTCCAGCCGCACCGCGGACAGCAGGTTGATGTCCAGGTCGCGCTGCCAGTCCTCGTCGCTGAAGTGCAGCACGCCCTCGGGCCGGTGGGTCTGGCCACCCGCGTTGGACACCAGGATGTCGATGCCGCCCAGCAGGTCCAGCGCCTGCTCCGCGAGCGCCGCGACCCCGTCCGCCGTAGCGACATCCGCGGCCACGAACCTGCCCGGGCCAGTGCCCGCCGGGTCAGTGCCCGCCAGATCACTGCCGGCCAGATCAGCGCGCACCGGGACCTCGCCCACCGGATCGGGTGCCGTCCGGGCCGCGGCGACCACCTCGGCGCCGGCCGCGGCCAGGCGCCGCACGGTGGCGGCGCCGATGCCGCGGGTCCCCCCGGTGACCAGGACCCTGGCCCCGCGCAGACCCGTGTCACCCTTCGCTTCGAGGTTCACAAGACCGCAGCCTAGCCGATGATCGATGAGTGTCAATCATCGATCATTGGGTGATCGCGGCGGAGTCGCCGCGGCCGCGCAGGACGGGGCAGGCCAGCGCCATGGCTCAGCGGCGGAGGCTCCAGAGTCACCGGCACCAGGGGGCGTTAGGGAAAATCCGGGAGCTGCCACAGGCGGGAGACCGCAGCGGCGGCCCGTTCTCCCTGCGCGTACCCGGCCCGCGCCGCGGGCGCACGCACCGCGGGGTCCAGCGGGTTGAGCCCGAAGGCGGCGGTGGACTCGTCGTCCGGAGTGATCACCTGCACCTGGACCCCGTCACCCGCGGCCACCAGCCCGGCGACCTGCTCGTCCAGCGACGGGTCGGCCATCGGGGCCAGGATCAGGACCCGCTGGTAGCCGGCGGCCAGGTCGGCGTTGACCGCGGAACGCGTGCCACCGTCGATGTAGCGGCCCCCGCCGATGGTGACCGGGGGCCAGATGCCCGGGATGGCGCAGCTCGCCGTCACCGCGTCGACCAGGTCCGCGCCGGAGTCTTTGTCGAACACGCGGACGTCACCAGTGTGGGCTTCCACCGCGACCACGGCGAGCTTGCGGGACGGCCAGTCGCGGCGGGGCAGCCGCCCGGCGATCACCGCGCGCCGCTCGGCCTCGGGCACGGTCTGCACCGCCAGCGCCCGCTGGCCGACCACGCGCCGCAGCTCGGCCGGGTCGGGGAACTCCAGCGGCAGCTTCTCCCAGGACTCCATGAGCTCGATGACCCGGCCCAGGTCCGGGGTCAGCTCCGCGGACTGCAGCGCGGGCACGGTCTGCCGGTCGAACAGGTCCGCCACCGGCAGCCCGCTGCCGATCTGGGCCGTCACCGTGGCCCCGGCCGAGGTGCCCAGCACGTAGTCCGCCGTGGTGACGTCGGCGCCGCCTGCCGCCAGCCCGGCCAGGATCCCCGTCTCCCAGGCGATCCCGGACAGCCCGCCACCGCCGAGGACCAGGGCCCGCCCGGCGGCTGGTGCTTGCTCTGCCGTCACGAGGAATCCTTCCGTGCTCAGAGGCTGACGCCGACCAGCACCGGCTCGCTGGCCAGTTCGACCCCGAAGATGTCACGGACCCGGTCGCGGATCTCCCGGGCCAGGCCGACCACGTCGGCGGTGCGGGCATCCCCCGGGTTGACCAGGGCCAGCGTGTGCTTGGTGGAGATGTGCGCGGCGGGTCCCGGCCGGCCACCGCCGGCCCGGCGTGCGCCCTGGTAGCCCTTGCCGAACCCGGCCTGCCCGATGAGCCAGGCGGCCGGCACCTTCACCTGGCCCGGCCCGGCCGGGAACTGCGGGATCGGGACGCCGGGACCGCACCGCTCGTCCACCACCCGGCGCAGCGCGGCGAACTGGGCGGCGTCCAGGACGGGGTTGGTGAAGAACGATCCCGCGCTGCGGCTGTCCGGGTCAGCGGGATCGAGCACCATGCCCTTGCCGCGGCGCAGCCGGAGCACGGCCGAGCGCACGTCGCCCAGCGGGGCCCGCGCGCCCTCATCCTGGCGCGCCGCTGCGTCCAGGCGTGCTGCGTCCAGGCCCAGGGCCCGGGCCAGTTCGGCGTAGCGGACCGGCCGGGACAGCCGGTCGCTGGTCAGCTGGAAGGTCACTCCGAGCACCACGAACCGGCCGGTCACCGCCGGGGCCGTGATGCTGCGCTTGAAGGCGCTGGTCCGGTAGCCGAACCCGCAGTCGGCCGCGGCCAGGTCCACCACCTCGGCCGCTGGCCCGGTCGTAGGCCCTGACCCGGGTGATGGTGTCGGCCACCTCCTGGCCGTAGGCGCCGACGTTCTGGATCGGCGTCGCGCCCGCGAGCCCGGGGATGCCGGACAGGCATTCCAGCCCGGCCAGGTCGGCGGCCACGCAGGAGGCGACGACCGTGTCCCAGTCCTCGCCGGCCGCGACGGTCAGCGTCACCGGCGCACCCGGCTCCGCCTGGCCTGGCCCGGCCGCGTCCGGGCCCGCTCCGGGGTCCGTGGTCCGGTGGATGCCCTTGGTGGCCACCTGGATCACGGTGCCGGGAAAACCGTCGTCGGAGATGACCAGGTTGCTGCCGCCGCCGAGGACCAGCAGCGGCTCGCCGCGCTGGTCGGCGGCCCGCACCGCGGCGATGATCTCCTCGTCGGTGCCGGCCACCACGAAACGCCGGGCCGGTCCGCCCAGCCCCAGGGTGGTGAAGCGGGACAGCCTCACCGGTTCGCGGACGTTGGCCATGGGCGGCGTCAGGGCAGCCGGACCACCGCGCGGGACCGGGTGAGCACCTTGTCCCCGGCCGACCGGGCGGTCAGCGCCACCACGACCCGGTTGTCGTCCAGCTTCTCCTCGATGGTGCCGCTGACCTCGATGGTCACGAAGCCGTCGTCGTCGGGCACGACCACCGGGGCCGAGAACCGGACGCCGAATTCGGTCATGGCCCCGGGATCGCCGGACCAGTCCGTGACGTAGCGCGCCGCCTGGGCCATGGTGAACATGCCGTGCGCGATGACGTTGGGCAGCCCCACCGACCGGGCGATCCGCTCGTTCCAGTGGATGACGTTGAAGTCACCGGACGCGCCGCAGTACTTGATCAGGTCCAGCCGGGCCACGGGGTAGCTGGCCGGGGGCAGCTCGGCGCCCACTTCGACGTCCGCGTACTTGACCGCCGCGCTCACTCCGCCTCACCTGCCGTCCCGCGTTCCACCAGCGTGGAGAAGGCGGTGCATACCTGCTCGCCCGCCACGGTCGCGACCTCGGTGCGGGTGGTCATCACCGTGTTGCGGCCGAGCGTCTTGATGGTCTCGATGGTGGACTGCGCGGTGACCACATCCCCCGCGCGCAGCGGGCGGGCGTAGCTGAAGCGCTGCTCGCCGTGGACCACCAGGGCGTAGTTGATGCCGAGGCCCGGGTCGGCGATGGCCTGCCCGGACGCGGCCATCGTCACCACGATGGGGAACGTGGGCGGGGCGATCACGTCCGGGTAGCCGGCCGCGACGGCCGCGTCGCGGTCCCGGTAGACCGGGTTCGGGATCACCGATCGCGTCGGCGAACTCGGCGATCTTGACCCGGCTGACCTCGTAGGGCTGCGTCGCCGGGAATGACCGGCCGGCGTAGTCCTTGTTGACGGCCACGCGGACGTTAGCGGGTCTCGCGGTGCGCCCGGTGGCAACGGCAGTTCGGGCAGTACTTCTTCAGCTCGAGCCGGTCCGGGTCGTTGCGCCGGTTCTTCTTGGTGATGTAGTTACGGTGCTTGCACTCCGTGCAGGCCAGGGTGATCTTGGGCCTGACGTCGGTGGCAGCCACGATGGAGTGCCTTTCTCTGGATGGGCGGAGTACAGACAGACCTACTGTAAGGACAGCGGCCTGGTAAGAACAGGCGCTGCCGCCAGACAGCAGGACCATCTGGACAGACAACAGCCCGCAGCCAGGCACCATTCCCGGGCCGCGGACGGCAGCACGCACGGCACCCCGCACCGCGGAACCGGGAACCCGGACCGCGGCGGTGGGCCGCGCGAACTGGTAGCGGAGGCCGGACTTGAACCGGCGACACAGCGATTATGAGCCGCTTGCTCTGCCTGACTGAGCTACTCCGCCTCATGGCCGCCAAGCGCACATAGCTTACAGCGACTCACCGGCGGACCGGGTAATCGGCCGCCAGCTCGGCGGCTGAGGATGCCGCTCAGCCGATGTCGAGGACCACCTTCAGCTGCTCCGGGTCCCGGCAGGCGGTGAGCGCCCGGGATGCATGGTCCAGCGGGAAGCGCCCGGTGACCAGCGGGGCCAGGTCCAGGCGGTGCTCGGCGCACAACTGGATGGCCAGGTCACAGTCGCGCGGCCGGGCGGCCCGGGGGCTGCGGATGGTGAGCTCCTTCAGGTACCAGTCGTAGGTCGGCAGCGGTCCGCAGGCCGGGTGTCCGGGACCACGGTGTTTTCTGGAACCACGGTGTTTTCTGGAACCACGCTGCCCTCCGGGACCACGGTGCCGAACGCCACGACCACCCCGCCGGCCCCGGCCAGCCGCATGGCCTGGGCCAGCGTCGGCTGGGTGCCTGCGCACTCGATGGCGATATCCGCCCCGCGGCCGCCAGAGGAGTCGGCGACCACCTGCTCCGCCTGCTCCGGGGTGGCCGTGGCACTGGCACCGAAGCTGAGCGCCAGGTCCCGTTTCCACGCCGAGCGGGTCACCGCGACGATGTTCTGGACGCCCCGGTCGCGCAGCAACTGGACGTGCAGCAGCCCGCTCACGCCCAGGCCGACCACCACCGCCGTATCGCCCGGCGAGATGCGCAGCCCGGACTGCGCGTGCACGCAGGTGGACAGCACCTGGAGCAGGGCCGCGTCGGCGGCGGGCAGGCTGTCCGGCAGCGGGTGCAGGCAGGCCTCGTCCACCGCGACCAGCTCGGCGAACACGCCGTCCACATCCCGGCCGAGCAGGGCGCCGCTGCGGCACAGGTGGGGCAGGTCACGGCGGCACAGGTCGCACCGGCCGCAGAACAGGGCCGGGTTGACCAGGACCGGAGTCCCCGCGGGCACGGCCCCTCGCGGCCCCGGAGCCTGCCACCCATCCGGTCATCTCGTGGCCCAGCACCCGGGGCCGTGAGACGGGCACCTCCCCCGAGACGATCTTGAGGTCGGTGCCGCACACACCGGCCTGGGCCACCCGGACCAGGGCCCGCCCGTCCGGCTCCGGCGGCGCCACCTCCCGGACACAGACCTTCCCGGATGGGTCGAGCAGCGCAGCCCGCATGCTGTGGAGTGTTTCCGGCGCCCGGCCCCGCCCGTCAAGAACGAACCGTCCGGGCGTCCCGGCCGATCCCCGGGCGGCCGCCCCGGGATCGGCCGTCGCGGCGGGCGGTCAGTGGCGGGTAGCGGGGAGCAGGGAGTCGGCGGCGGCCACGGCCACCACGACCAGGGCCACGCACACGCTGAGGGCGACCGCCGGCACGTACGGGGCGAGCCCGCCCAGCGCGGCCAGGACCACGACCCCGCCGACCCGGGTCCACGACACCCCGCCCCAGATCACGGCCTTGAAGGCCGCGTGACCCAGCAGGTACAGGGCAGTTCCGCCGAGCAGCATCACCGAGACCGCCGGGTGCCCCACGGCGCCGGGGTTCCGGAGTACGAGCTGGTCACCCGCCGCCACCACGATGATCCCGGCCACCATTACGGGGTGGATGAGGTGATACGCGGAGCGGCCCAGCCGTCCGGGGTCAGCCGAACTGGCGATGACCCGCGCGCCCTCCTCCGCGCTGCGATGGAAGTACAGCCACCACAGCCCGACGCTGCCAACGAAGGCGGCCAGGAACGCGACGATCTCTTGCCAGGTGACCGACGACAGCTTCGATAGCGCGGCCCCGATCACCACGATCGACTCGCCCAGCGCAATCAGGATGAAGGCCTGGCAGCGCTCGGCGAAGTGATTGCCCTCGATCGTCCAGTCCCGGGTTTCCGACCGGCCGAGGCCCGGGGTGTAAAAGCCAGCCAGGCCGCCGGCCACGTCGACGGTGACCGCCCCCAGCCAGAGCAGTTCCCGGGCGTGCCCGGCCACCAGCCCGCCCGCCACGGCGAGCGAGCCGCTTACCATGCACCAGGCCAGGATGCGCTCGAAGTTGCGCTGCAACTGCTGCCCGCGCAGCCCGGCCACGGCAAACACGCTCCGGCCGATCTGCATGAGGGCGTAGGCGCCGCCCACCGCCAGCCCCCGCCCCGCGAACGCGAACGGCAGGGCGGCCGACATGATCAGGCTGACCAGGGCCAGCGCCAGCAGCATCACCCGGACCGGGATCCGCTCCGGGTCCAGCCAGTTGGTGACCCAGGTGGTGTACGCCCAGACCAGCCACACCATGGCCAGCAGCAGCAGAGCCTGGAGCGCCCCCTCGACCGACTGGTGATCGACCAGGTAGTGGGACAGCTGAGTGACCGCGAACACGTAGACCAGGTCGAAGAACAGCTCCACGTTGGTCACGCGGGCGCTCGCCCCGGGCGGGCGGAGCAGGTTCCCGGGCCGGTCCCGGCGGGTACCGCTCAGCATCCGGCCATTATGACGAGGCGGCGCCCGGGATGGCGGCCCCGCCCTGATGATCATGGCCTGCGGGACGGCGCAGGAACTGCCGGGTCAACCGCTGCGCGGCGGGCGAGCCGAGCGCCCGGGAGATCCCTCGGGCCGCCGCACGGACCGCCGCCGCCAGGGCGCTCGGCTGGGCCCCCTCGGCGTGCACCACCAGCGAGAGCGCCGCCACCACCTGATCCCCCGACGCGCGGATGGGGACCCCTACGGACAGGGCATCCATGGTGACCTGGCCGTCGCTGACCGCGTAGCCCCGCTGCCGCACCTCGGCCAGGACCCGGCGCAGCTGCACCGGGGCTGCCGATCGTCTTCGGGGTCCAGCGTTCCAGGGGACCGCCCATTACCTGCTCCTGCACGTCGGCTGGGGCGTAGGCCAGCAGGACCAGCCCCACGCCGGTGGCGTGCAGCGCGAAACGGCCGCCGACCCGGGTCAGCACCCGGACCGCGTCCCGGCCGGCCAGCCGTTCCACGAACACGACCTCCAGGCCGTCCCGGACGGCGAGCTGCACGTTCTCGTGGGTCGCCTCGTACAGGTCCTCCATGTAGGGCAGGGCGATCTCCCGCAGCCCGAGGCTCCGCGGGGCGAGCGAGGCAATCTCCCACAGATGCAGGCCGATGTGGTACGTGCCCGTCGCGCTCCGCTCCAGCGCCCCCCAGGTGGCCAGGTCGCGGACCAGGCGGTGGGTGGTGCTCAGCGGCAGCCCGCTGCGCCGGCTGATCTGCGACAGAGTCAGCTCCGCGTGGTCGGCCTGGAAGGTGCCCAGCACGTCCAGGAGCTTGCCGCTAAGCGAGCGCGGCGGCACCCGGGCCTCGCTACGGGCTTCTTACGATGGGCTTCGTCGCCCATCCCGGACCCCTTGGATGGTGTGGTGAACCATTATCATCAGCGGCTGCGGGCCCGACCGGGCCGCGGTGGCCGGAGTCAGATGTCCAGGACCAGCCTCGGGGTCACTGACCGCGAGACACAGATCATCATGGTGTCCGCGGCCGCCTGCTCGGCCAGGGACAAGACCGAGTCCCGGTGCTCCGGGACGCCGGAGAGAACGCCGGTCTCGCAGGTCCCGCAGGTCCCCTCGGTACAGGAGGAGAGCACTGGGACCCCGGCGGCCTCGATCACGTCGAGGATGGACCGGCCCGGCGGCACCATCAGGGTCAGCCCGGCCCGAGCCAGCTCGACCTCGAAGGCCGGCCCGGACGGCCGGTGCGTCGCAGCCGCCGGGGTGAAACGCTCCAGGTGCAGCGCGCCCTCCGGCCAGCCGGCGCAGCAGCCCGTCACCGCATCCAGCAACGGCGCGGGCCCGCAGCAGTACACCAGCGTGCCGGGCTGCGGCCGGCCGAGGATGGCAGCCAGGTCCAGCAGACCGGTCTCGTCCTGGGGCCGGATCCGCACCTGGCCGGGGTACCGGGCCAGCAGGTCGGCGCGGAACGCCATGGACGCGGCGGTGCGCCCGCCATAGGTCAGCGTCCACGGGCGGCCGGCGGCGTCCGCCGCGGCCAGCATGGGCAGGATCGGGGTGATGCCGATGCCGCCCGCGATGAACAGGTAGCGGTCCGCGGGCTGTAGCGGGAAGCGGTTGCGTGGCCCGCGGACCCGGACGCGAGACCCGGCCCCGAGCGCGTCGTGAACGTACGCCGAACCGCCCCGGCCTGCCCGGCTCGCGGAGCACGGCGATCCGCCAGCCGCCCGGGTCAGCAGGAGCGCCGCACAGCGAGAACTGCCGGATCAGGCCGGGCCCCAGGATCAGGTCGATGTGCGCGCCGGGGGCCCAGGCTGGCAGCGCGGCCCCGGAGGAGTCCCGCAGGTCGAGCGTGATCACGCCGTCGGCCACGGCGGCACGGCGCGCCACGACCAGGTCGAGTTCGGGCTCCGGGCGCATCACGGCGTCCCGGATCCGGAGCTGGTTTCGCGGCGAACTGGATGGGCCAGGTGGGCGGGATGGGCGGGATGGGCCAGCAGCCACTGCCAGATGACCGCCGGGTCCGCCGCCTCGCCGGTGGCTCCGCAGTGGCAGGTGCCGCGCAGCTGGTCGGTACCCGGCATCCAGTCGACCCGGTAGACCGCGGTCACGACACCGGGGCGGCCCGGCCCGCGGATTCCTCGGCCAGCCGGGCCAGCATGCGCCGGGCGGCCAGCCCGCCGGTGTCGATGTTGATGCTGAGCTCCTGCACGCCCGGCGGCTCGGCGGCGATCACCTGTTCCAGCGTGTTCAGCGCCGCTACGTCCTGCAGGACCACGGTCCGGTTGCTGTCGTGCAGGAAGGCGGAGATCTACGCGTCGCCGGGCGCGAAGTCGCGGGCCACGGCCCAGAAGTCATACGTGCTCGTCTCGGTGGACGGGGTGATGGCGTAGACGACCTCAACATGGAAGCCATCGGGTCGGTGCCGTCCGGCCGGGCGCAGGACGCCGACCGGGGCCACCCGGCTGTGCAGCAGGTACAGGCACGGCGGGTGGTATTCGATGTCCTGCCAGCGCACGATGCGCCCGCTGAGCCCGGTGGACCGCGCATAGAACGGCGGGCACGCGGCGCCGTCCATCCGGCGGCTCACCCGGATGACGCGCTGTTCCTGGTCGATCTCGGTACTGATCGGGGTGTCCGCAACCTCGGGGGTGCCGATGTACCCACCGTGCAGGTAGGTCTCGTGCGACAGGTCCAAAAGGTTGTCCACCAGCAACTCGTACCGGGCCGCCAGCGGCTCCATGCCGCGGACGGTGGTGTACTCCTGGTCGGCCAGCCAGGGCGCACGCGGGATGAACGCCGGCGTCGGCCCGGTCGGGGTCACCGATCCAGACCCAGATGAGTGAGTCCTGCTCGGCGACCGGGTAGGCGGTGACCCGTGCGGTCCGCGGGATGCGCAGCTGCCCGGGAACCGCGACGCACCGGCCATCCGGGCCGTAGGTGAACCCGTGGTACCCGCAGACGATCGTGTCGCCGTCGAGCTGGCTTGCGGACAGCGGGAAGTGCCGGTGGACGCAGCGGTCCACTAGCGCGGCGGGCTGCCCGGCACTGGTCCGGTAGAGCACCAGCGGCTCACCCAGGATGGTCCGCGCCAGCAGCGCCCGCCCGACCTCGGCGGAGTAGGCCGCCACGTACCACTGATCCCGCACGAACGACATGGCGTCTCCTCACCCCGGCACGACGTAGTGCTGCCGATTGTGCGCGACGCCGCGCGGGCCGGGCAGCAGGCCTTCCACTCATCGGAAGACCTGCTCCCGGCCGCCCGGTCAGGTCGGCCCGGGGGCGGCCCGGGTGGCGCGGATCTGCAGCCGGACGTAATCGACCACGGTCTCGGGCACCCGCGCCGCCACCGCCCGCACGAACGGGCGGCGCTCGGCTGGCGGCAGGTCGCGCAGGTGCACGCCGAGGATGACGGTGGCCAGGAACGCCTCGAACTGGTCCGCCGATTCGAGCCGGGCCGGGTCCGGCACCAGGCCGACCTCGATGCCGGTGAAGCCGGCGGCGGCCAGGCGTGCGCGGGTCTCGTCCACCCCCGCGAAGTTCCAGATGCCTTTCCCGTCGTCGGCCCCCAGCTCGGCCAGGGCCGCCCGGACCGAGGCGATGTTGCCGGCCCCGCCCGCCTCGGCCACGAACTGGCCCCCGGGCCGGAGTATCCCGGCCACCGACCTGAAGACCTGCGCGTGGTCCGGCAGCCAGTGCAGCGTGGCCACACTCAGCACCGCGTCCACCGGCTCCGGCACCGGCAGCGGCTCGCGCAGATCGGCCTGCAGCACCTGAACCCGGTCCAGCTGCCCGGCCAGCCGCTCGCGCAGTTGCGCGAGCATCTGTCGCGAGCCGTCGATGGCGAGTACCCGCCCCCGGGGCAGCACCTCCAGTAGTTGCTGCGCGTCCCGCCCGGTTCCGGCGCCGATGTCGGCCACGGTCTCGTCCCCGGCCAGCCGGAGCCGGGCGATGGCACTGGGTCCCCACCGCTTATGCGGCAGCGGCAGCGCGTCGTAGCTCTGGGCATCCCATTCAAACAGCTCCACAACGAAGACCCTACCAAGCCGTCTCACTATAGTTAACTCTCTGGTCTCGTATCGTGAGACGACTAGGAGCGCCCCCGGCCTGGTCCGGCGGGCCAGCAAGCGCCGCCGGGTATCCCGCTGAGTCATCCGGCACGCCTTCCTGGCTGATCACGGACATGCCGTCCGGCAGCAGCGTCGCCGGCTCCCCGGGGCCAGGCACCACTCGGCGGGCAGCGTGGGCCGGGCCTGGCGGGCGGCCAGGGTGAACGCCTCCCAGCCGAGCGCGCCGCCGGGGGCCACCGCCCGCACGGCCGCGGCGAAGACCCCGGGATCCCAGAACCCGGTGGCCAGCACCAGCGCGTAGCGGCCCAGCCCGGGATGCCAGGCGCCGAGGTCGGCGTGAACCAGGGTGATCAGGTGATCCAGCCCGCGGCGCCGGGCTTCCTGGCCGAGCAGGCCGAGCGCCACCTCGGAGACGTCAACTGCGGTGACCGGCAGGCCCTGCGCCGCGGCCAGCAACGCGCTGCCGGACGGCCCGCTGGCCAGGTCGGCGACCGGCCCGGCCGGCAGGTCCAGGGCCAGCGCCGCGGCCGTCAGCGGATGCGGCGTGAACGAGGGGGTGAACCCGGCGCCGTACCTCTCGTTCCAGCGCAGCCGGTCCGGATGCCCCGCCAGATCACTCTCGGGTTCCTCCACCCTGCGCAGGCTAATCCCCCGGCAGGCGCGCCAGGCAGCGACCGGGTCCCCCGGGCCGCCATCTCCGCACCGGGTAGCCTGCCCGGCTTCCTGGTGAGGCGCGGGCGGAAGTTTCACGCGGACCGGGGCCCGTCCGTCGCGCTGACCTGGGGCGGTGTGCGCAGCGGCGGAGCGTGCCTTGCGTGGCCCTTCGCACCGGACGAGCCTGCGCAGGCAGGCAGCGGCGACCTTCCGGAGGCGGTCATGATCCACCCGTTCTCAGGCTGGCGGCGGACCCGGCGCAGGATGCTCGCCGCCGGCACCGTGCTGGGGTGCTGCGCGATGCTGATCGCGGCCCAGTTCCCGGCGGCCGCGATCAATGTCTCGGGCACGCCGTCACCGGTCACCGGGCAACGCGACCTGGTTCACCGGCCTCGGGCTCGCCGTACGGCGGCTGCGGGCTGCCGCAGGCCGACCTGGACAGCCAGAACTTCCTCGCGCTGAACGTGCAGAACTCGCCGGGCGTCTACAGCAACCTGCCCCGGCCGATCCCGGCGGCCGATGCCAGCGAGATCGGCATGTTCGACAACGGGCTGAACTGCGGCCGCTGGGTGAAGGTCACGATCGGCCACTACTGCAACGGCATCAACGACGGGGCGCAGAACGAGCCGTTCTGCCGCGACGGGTCGCTGGGTCGCCGACCAGTACGACGGCGCCACGCTGGACATGGTGGTCGCCGACAGCTGCGACGACGACAACGCGTGGTGCAAGGACGACCCGTACCACGTCGACCTTGCCCAGGCCTCGCTGAACCAGTTCGTGCTGAACGGCCAGCCGGTCGGCAACATGTACCCGGCACTGGAACAACCGGCAGGTGACTGGCAGTTCAGCCCGGCGCCCGGTTACACCGGCGACATCAACATCGGGGCCATCCAGGGCGCCCAGCCGTACTGGCCGGCGATCGCCATCTCGCACCTGCCGAACGGCATCCACGGCGTGCAGTACTACGCGAACGGCGCCTGGGCGACGCGCCACGATGGACAGCGACATGGGCGACGACTACATCATCGCGCCGACGACCGGGGCCGGGACGCCGGGCACCCAGTACGAGATCCGGGTCATCGACGCGTCCGGCAACCTGGTCAACAACGGCGAGGTGTACAGCTTCGCCCTGCCCGCGGGCTGCGCCGACGGCTGCCCGGCGGCGCTACACGCCGGTCAGCTACACGACGTCGGAGGAGGGTGCACGTCGACCAGTTCGCCGAGCCCGAGCCCGAGCAGCCAGGCAGCGCGTCACCAGCCCAGCGCCGAGCCCGACGGCAGCACGCCGCAGCCGGCGAGCGGGTGCACGCTGACCTCGTCGGTCACCAGCTCCTGGCCCGGCGGCTACCAGCTCCAGCTCACGGTCACCAACAGGGCGGCGCACGGGCACCGGCTGGACGGCGGGCTTCTCGTTCGCCGACACGGCCGAAACCGTGACCAGCTCGTGGAACGCCACCGTCAGCCAGTCCGGCCAGCAGGTCACCGCGGGCAGCGAGAGCTACAACGGCGCGATCCCGTCGGGCGGATCGACAACCTGGGGCGTGGTGGTCACCGGCAGCACCGGGCGCTGTCCGGCTGACCTGCTCAGGCTGACTTAGGAGGCGCGTAGAACAGCACGTTGTTGTCCCGGCCGATGGCCACACACGAGTTCACCGCCGCGCAACTCAGGCTGGTGATCCGGTCCCCGGCAGCCGCGGCGGGCACGCGGGCCCAACGGCCGTTTGCGTAGCTCGCGGTCGCGCCGGAGCGTGCCACCGCCAGGCAGGATCCCGCCGACGGGCAGGACACCGCGGCGGCCGCCGACCCCAGCGGCTGGAGTCCCCATGAGCCCGCCGGAATGCTCGGCCGCCTGGCCGGACGAGTCCACCGCCATGCAGAACGACGTACTGGGACAGGACACGCTGACCAGGTCATGGCCCACGTCCGCCGCGTCCGGCCCGCTCCACGAGGATCCGTTGTACGTGAACACGTTCCCGCTCGCGCTCACCGCCACGCAGTAGGTGGGACTGGCGCAGGAGACCGAGTTCAGCGGCTGCCCGCTCGGGTCGGACCGTCTGCTGGCTCCACCCCGTGGCGGCGCCCCGGTAGGTGAAGGCGACACCGATGTTGTCAACGGCTACGCAGAAGGAGGAGTCAGCACAGGACACGCTGGTCAGCGTCCCGGATCCGGAGCCGACCAGGCGCCGGGGCGCCCCACGTGCCGCGGATTTGCGGGATCGCGAACCCCTCGGCGTGAACGGTGAGGCAGAACCTGGTTGAGGGGCAGGAGATGGCGATCAGGTGACCGTTCGGGTCGGTGTTAGACACCGGCCAGGTCCCGCCGGACTTGAGGGACAGCACCGTGCCCGCGCTCATCCGTGGCGTAGCAGACGGTGCGCTTCGGGCAGGCCAGGCCGGTGATCTGGGCGCTGCTGGCCGGGAGGGTCTGCGGGTCAACCGGTACCGGCGAACTCCACCGGGGTGCCGCCGGGGCCGGGCTGGCGGACCCCGCTTCCCCCGCGCCAGCGGGCCCGGAGGCTGCGCCGGCCGCAGTGCTCGTGGCGGCGGGGACGGCCGCGACAGTCTGGTGGTTGTGCATCACGACCAGGGTGCCGGTCACCCCGGTCACGCCGAGGATCGCCACCGCGGCTACCGCGGCCAGGAGCCGGGTGCGGCTGGGACGGCGGTAGCCGGCGTCGGTCAGCGGGTCGGCGGGGACGGCCGGGCCGACCGCGGTGTCCGGCTCCGTCTCGTCCTCGTCCTCGACCCGGGGCGCAGCCAGGGTCCCGCCGCCCCCGGCGCCGCTGCCCGCACTGGCGCTGCCTGTACTGGCGCTACCCGCGCTGGCGGTGCCAGCACTGCGACCGCCGGCGCTGCCAGCGGCTGCCGCCGGACCCGGCACGGTCTCCACCGGACGCGGCCGGGCGGGATGGGATGTGCCACTCCCCGGGCGGGGAGATCCGCTCCTCCGCAGGCGGCGCGGTCTGGGCGGGGCGGGGCGCCCACTCGACCCGTTCTCTGAACGGAGATGGCCGTGCGCTGGGCGGGGATGGCCGATCGGCGCCGGGGAAGCCGCTCGGCGGCGGGGACGGCCGCTCAGCCGCGGGGGACGGCCGTCGGCGGCTGAGGATGACCGCTCGGCGGCGGGGGCTGCGGCAGGTGGATCATGGCCTGGAATCCGGACACCGGCGTGTCCGCGGCGTCTCCGGACAGATCGTTGCCGGAGTCCTCCGATTCGCCACGCCGTGGAAGCCGGGCCTGTCCCGGTCCGGCGAGCAGCTCAGCCCACCGCGGCCGAAAGCGTCCGGCGTCTCGCCGCTGGGAGCGGCAGGCTCATCCTGATCCGAGGTGTCCGGCGCACGGTCACCGGGAACGTCCGGCTGGTCGTACCCGTGGGCGTCCGGCGCAGGTCGCCGGGAGCGTCAGGCCCATCCGCGCCCAGGACATCTGGCGCCCCGGTGACGGGCGCGTCCGGCGCTGGTTGCCCGTAAGCGCCCTGGGCCACCGCGTCCGGCAATGGCTCAGCCGAAAAGGAGGGGATGTCGGCTTCCGAGGTGGCCGCGATGAATTCCGTGAACGACCCGCTGCTGTAGGCCGAGGTATATTCCGCGAAGGGGTCATCAGAGTATTCCGTGGCGGGTTCCGCCTGCCCCGGGCCGGGATCCGAGTCCAGGCTGCGCCGCCGCTTCCGGTGCCGCGGAAAGGTCACCGGGCCGCACGTAGGCTCCGCAACGGCGGCAAAACTCTTCCCCGGGGAAATGGCATGCCCGTTATCGCAAGTCCACACCGGTCCCCGCTCTCGGTCCCCGCTCTACCCCGCCCTGCTAGGTCGCCGATATTAGGGCATTTCGGCCCCGACCGCAGACGGGTTGACCAAGGAGTTATTCGGCTTCCGGCCGGGGATGGCGTCCGGTCACCAGCCGCTCACGCCGCCCGCACGCGGGCGGCGGGCTAACCGCACCGGGGTATCGCGAACCCTACCGGGGGGTCACGGGCATGCCGATCTGCCACAAATCGGGGTCGGCCCAGGCGCCGGTGATGACGGTGTCCGGATCCTGGCCGCGCAGCCGGGCGAAGCGCTCGGCCAGGAGCTGCAGGTGCACCGTCATCGGGAGCTGCGCCAGCAACGGTGAGAGGCCGTCATCCGGGATGGTGAGCATGCTGACGGGAATCCTGTCGCGCGCCGCGGCCTCACCCACCGCCGCGGTCAGCCCGTCCTGGTCCGCCTCCGGCTGGAGCAGCAGGACGCCGTCGGCCGCGGTGAAGGGCACCGCGTTGCCGTGCAGGAAACGCTCGGCGTCGAACCCCTCGGCCAGCATCCGGGCCCCCTCGCGGATCTTCAGTGCGGCCTCCCGCGCGGTAATGCCCCACGGGCCGCAGCCGACGATGCCCAGGCTGCGGGCCGGGACCGGGACGTCCTCGGTAGCGGGCGCGGAACAGGCGACCCGGATCTGCGCCGCGGCCTGCAATATGTCACCCGCGGAGCCGTCTGGCCGCGCGACGCCCGGGAGGGCCTCACCCGCCCCGGCGACCTAGTTGGCCAGCCGGGCCAGCACCGCCAGGGCCGCGGTGTAGCTCACCGTGTAGGTCTCGGATTCCTCCGGTGCCACGGTCGTGATGGCCTCCGGCCAGCCCGCGCCGGTCCCGGTGATCGAGACCACGGGCACCCCGGATGCCAGCGCGTCGGCCCGGGCGCGGGCGGCGTACCCGGTCTGCCCGGTGTGGGTGATGACCACCAGCGCGTCGCCGGGCGCGCGGGCCAGGGCTCCACCGCACCCAGGTGGAGGCGGGGAACCACCGCGCATCCAGGCCCGCCTGCTCCAGCATCATCACGCCGAGTTCGGCGGCGTGCTGGCTGGTTCCGGTACCCACGATGATCACGCGCCGGGCGCCGGCCAGGATCGCGGCCGGAGCGGCCAGGTCGAGCTCGGCGATCCGGTCCAGCGCGTCAGCCTGGGCCATGATCATGCGGTGCAGCGCGGTGTGCGTCATCGCTTCCCCTCGTGCCCGGCAGCGTACCGAGGGCCAGCAGCGTACCGGGCGGCGGAGCGCGGCCGGCCTGGCAAGGGGCGGGCCGCCGTACCGCCCGGGCGCGCCCCGCCGCGGCGGGGGCGCGTGCGGGTGGGAGGCATAAGGAAGAGAGCTCAGCCGAGGGTGAAGGGGTCGCGGGTGCCGCCGGTCAGCTCGACCCAGATGGCCTTGGTCTGGGTGTACTCGTGGACCGCCTGGATGCCGTTCTCCCGGCCGAGCCCGCTGGACCCGAACCCGCCGAACGGCACATCCGGGCCGACCACCCGGTAGGCGTTGATCCACACGGTGCCGGTTCGCAGCGCGTGCGCCACCCGGTGGCCCCGGTGGATGTCCTTGGTCCAGACCGCGCCGGCCAGGCCGTAGCGGGTGTCGTTGGCCAGGCCGATGGCCTCCTCCTCGGTGTCGAACGGGATGACCGCCAGCACCGGGCCGAACACCTCCTCGCAGGCCACGGTCATGCTCGGCTTCACGTTGGTGAGCACGGTGGGCTGGACGAAGTAGCCGCCCAGCTCCCCGGCGGCCTGGCCGCCCGTGGCCAGGGCGGCGCCCTCGCTCGCGGCCGAGGCGAAGAACGAGAGCACCTTCTGGTACTGCGGCTCGGTGGCCAGCGGTCCCATCTCGGTCGCGGCCTCGCGCGGGTCGCCCAGCTTGATCGCCTCCGCCCGGGCGACGATCTTGTCCACCAGGGCGTCGTGCACGCTGCGGTGCACCAGCAGCCGTGACCCGGCCATGCAGGTCTGCCCGGTCGCCGCGAACACCCCGGCCACCACGCCGTTGCTGGCCGCGTCGAGGTCGGCGTCGGGGAAGACCAGGTGGGCGGACTTGCCGCCGAGTTCGAGCAGCACGCCGGTGATGTTGCTGGCCGCCGCCTTGGCGACCTCGGCGCCGACCTGGGTGGACCCGGTGAAGGCGATCTTGTCCACGCCGGGGTGCGCAGCCAGCGCCTTGCCCACCTCGGGCCCGAACCCGCTCACCACGTTGAACACGCCGGGCGGGAACCCGGCTTCCTCGAGCAGTCCGGCCAGCGCGATCGCCGACGCCGGGGAGTAGTCACTGGGCTTGGCCACCATCGTGCACCCGGCGGCCAGGGCGGGGGCCAGCTTCCAGCAGAGCAGCAGGAGCGGCGAGTTCCACGGGACGATCGCCGCCACCACGCCGGCCGGCTCGCGCCGCGTGTACACGAGGAAGTTCGGCTTGTCCGCGGGGATGGTCGAGCCTTCGAGCTTGTCGGCCAGCCCGGCGAAGTAATAGAACCATTCGGGGATGGTGCCCAGCTGGCCGCGCATCTCGCGGAGCAGCTTGCCGGTGTCCCGGGTCTCGAACTCAGCCAGCCGGTCGGCGTCCCGCGCGATGAGCTCAGCCAGCCGCCGCATGAGCCGGGCCCGGCCGAACCCGGTCAGCTGCCCCCACGGCCCGGACAGCGCGCGCCGGGCGGCCGCCACGGCCAGGTTCACGTCCGCCTCGCCCCCGTCGGCCGCGGTGGCCCACGGGGCGCCGGAGAACGGGTCGATGCTCTCGTAGCGGCGCCCGGAGGCCGGCTCAGCCGGCTGGCCGTCGATGACCAGGGAGAAATGGGGCAGCTGCGCCGGTGCGGAGTCCTGCGTCGTGGTCATGGTGATGCCTCCTGCTCTCGGAAGTCCGAATTCCGCGCGGATGGCCTTGGAGTGCTGCCCGAGCGCCGGGACCGCTCCCATCGCGGCGGTCCGGCCGGGCACCGTGACCGGCGGCAGCAGCGCGCGCAGGGACCCGTGCGGGGAATCGATGTCCCGCCACCGGTCGCGGGCCGCCAGCTGCGGGTGGGCGGCGAATTCCTCGGGGCTGCGCATCCGGGCGTTGGCGATACCGGCCGCCTCCAGCGACGCTTCGAGCTGGTCCACCGCGATCCCGGCGAACACCTCGGTGAGGATCACGGTCAGCTCGTCGTGGTGCGCGACCCGGGCCGGGTTGGTCGCGAACCGCTCGTCGGTGACCAGGTCCGGGCGGCCCAGGATCCGCTCGCACAGCACCGCCCACTCGCGCTCGTTCTGGATGCCCAGGAACACCTGGCCACCCTGCGGCCGGGTAGGGCCCGTAGGGGGAGATCGAGGCGTGCCGCGCCCCGGTGCGCGGCGAGGTCCGGCCGCCGTAGACGCTGTAGTAGTAGGGCTGGCTCATCCATTCGCCCAGCGCGTCGAGCATGGCCACCTCGAAGCAGCCGCCCCGGCCGGTCCGCTCCCGCTCGTACAGCGCGGTCAGCACGCCGGAGTAGGCGTACATCCCGGCCGCGATGTCGGCCACCGAGATGCCCGCCTTGGCCGGCTCGGCCGGCGTCCCGGTCACCGACAGCAGCCCGGCCTCGCACTGCACCAGCAGGTCGTAGGCCTTCTTGCTGGCGTACGGGCCGTCCGGGCCATACCCCGAGATCGAGCAGCTGATCAGCCGGGGATAGCGGGCGGCGAGCTGCTCCGCGCCCAGGCCGAGCCGCCCGGCCGCGCCAGGCGCGAGGTTCTGCACGAACACGTCCGCGCGGGCCAGCATGGCGTCCAGCACGGCCCGGTCGGCGGGCTGCTTGACGTCGAGCTCGACGCTTTCCTTGCCCCGGTTCAGCCAGACGAAATAGCTCGACTGGCCGAGGGCGGACTGGTCGTAGCCGCGGGCGAAGTCCCCCGCGCCGGTCCGTTCGATCTTGATCACCCGCGCGCCGAGGTCGGCGAGCTGGCGGGTGGCGAACGGGGCCGCCACCGCCTGCTCCAGCGCGACGACCAGCAGGCCTTCCAGCGGAAGTCCGCGCACGGGGCTGGCCTGGTTCGCTTCGCTCACGGGGCTGGCTTGGTTCGCTTCGCTCACGGGGCGACTGAGTTGCGCTTGATGAGCTGGCGGGCGATGACGTTGCGCTGGATCTCGTTGGTGCCCTCACCGACGATCATCAGCGGGGCGTCCCGGAAATACCGCTCCACGTCGAACTCGGTGGAGTAGCCGTACCCGCCGTGGATGCGCACCGCGTTGAGCGCGATCTCCATCGCGGTCTCCGAGGCGAACAGCTTGGCCATGCCCGCCTCCATGTCCGCCCGGGCGCCCGCGTCGAAGCAGCGCGCGGCGTAGAGGACCAGCTGGCGGGCGGCGGTCAGCTTGGTGGCCATGTCGGCCAGGTAGTTGCCGACCGACTGGTGCTGCCAGATGGGCTGGCCAAAGCTCTCCCGCTGCTGGGCGTACCGCAGCGCGTCCTCCAGCGCGGCCCGGCCGACGCCGACGGCCCGGGCGGCGACCTGGATCCGGCCGATCTCCAGCCCGCGCATCATCTGGCCGAAGCCCTCACCCTCCCGGCCGCCGAGCAGCGCATCCGCCGGCACCCGGAAGTCGTCGAAGGACAGCTCGCAGCTCTCCACCCCCTTGTAGCCGAGCTTGGGCAGGTCACGGGAGACCGTGAACCCCGGTCCGTGCTCGGCCAGCAGGATGCTGATCCCCGCGTGCGCGGGCCGGGCGGCCGGGTCGGTCTTGCACAGCAGCGCGATCAGCGCGGAACGGCGGGCGTTCGTGATCCACGTCTTGGTCCCGTTGACCAGGTAGGAATCCCCGTCGCGGCGGGCGCTCGTGCGCATGGCCTGCAGGTCGGAGCCGCCGCCAGGCTCGGTGAGCGCCATCGTGGCCCGGATCTCGCCGGTCGCCATCCGGGGCAGATAACGCTCTTTCTGCTCGTCGGTCCCGTAGTCCAGGAGCAGCTTGGCCACCACCGTGTGCCCGCCCATGGCGCCGGCCAGGCTCATCCAGCCGCGGGCCAGTTCCTCGGTGACCAGGGCATAGCAGGGCGTGCTGACCCGCGCCGCGCCCCACGGCTCGGGGATGGCCAGCCCGTAGATGCCGAGCTGCTTCATCTGCTCGATGAGCTTCTCCGGGTAGGTGTTCGCGTGCTCCAGCTCCGAGGCCACCGGGCCGGACTTCACGGTCCACGAACTCGCGGACCAGCCCGACGATCGCGCGCTCCTCCTCGCTCAGCTCATCCATGACCGTCCCTTCGCGGCAGTGCGGTACACCGCAGCACTAGCAGAAGTCCCGGAGCAGGTCGGCGGCACTCGGCCAGGTCCACGCGGAGGGATCCAGCTCCTGGCCGCCCACATCCAGCCCGGCCAGGCAGTCGGCGATCTTCGCCTGGAGCTGGCCGGCGGTGGCGGGCCGCCCCGGCGATCCGGGCGGGAACTGCTGGGTGATCTGGGCCACGCCGCCGCTGGCCGTGTGCAGCTCGGCGACCAGTTCGCCGTCGAGCAGCCAGGTCCCGCCCGGCTCGCTCTTGATCTCCACCAGCCCGGCCAGGCGGCGGGCGGCGGGCCTGCGCACCGCGTCGTCGGTGAAGCTGGCGAAGCCGGGGTAGCCGTCGAGCAGCGCGGCGGCCGCGGCGTACTCCAGGCTGAACTTGCCCTGCAGCCCGGTGTCCGGCCGGTGATGGATCAGCGGGGCCAGCGTGCCCTCGGGGGTGCGGAGCACGATCCGGCTCACCTCGGCCGGGTCCAGCGGCCCGGACTGGGCCAGCTCCCCCAGCGCGCTGATCGGGCGCTGCAGCGCATAGCAGCACGGGTAGATCTTGACCGCCAGCCCGCCGGGGACCGCCGGCCCGGAGAGGTCGGCCGCGCCGGGATCCCCGCCGACCAGGGTCATCCATTCCTCCAGGGCGACCGGGTCGGCCTGCGCGCCGGCCGCGGCCAGGGTCGCGGCCCGGATCCCGGTGTTGACGGCGAATCCCACCTGGAGCGACTTGGCGTCGGTGCCGAACGCCCGCTGCACCCCGCCCGCGCCGGGCACCGCGAGCGCGATGGCGTTGGCGATCTGGTCTGGTCCCAGGCCCATCGCGACCGCCGCCCCGGCCGCGGCGGCGGGCGCGCCAGCGGTACAGGTCGCATGCCAGCCCGCGGAGTAGTGCGGCCAGCCCAGCGCGTTGCCGAGCCGGGCCATCACCCCGGCCCCGGCCAGATAGGCCCGGGCCCCCGCACCCAGCGCGAGCGCGGTCGGCACGCAGACCGCGCTGATGTGCGTGGTGGACTCCATGTGCAGGTCATCGAAGTCCAGGACATGGGCGGCCACCGCCCAGCGCGGCCCTTCCGGCATGGTCTCGGCCAGCCGGGTCACCCGGTGATCACGGCCGGCCAGCGCCACCGCGACCGTGTCCACCAGCGAACGGTCGGCCAGGGCCAGATCCTCCCCGGTCGGCTCGAGGTCGTGGGCCCAGCTGGGCGAGCCGCCCGGCGAGCGAGTCCGCTGGTTCCGGCACCTGGCACCTCTCCCGCAGTTGGCCGACTGAATCTAAGATATGTACGGCCATTTGGCTACGCAACCGTCTGAGCCGGCCAGCCCGGCCAGGCCGCGCCCCCGGGGGCGCCCGGGAGAAGGGAGCGGCAGCCGTGCCCGACCAGGCCAGGTCCAGCGCCTACCGGACGCTGGCCGCCTCGCTGCGCGACGCGATCCGCAGCGGCGAGTACGCCGACGGCCAGCAGCTGCCCACCGAGGAGCAGCTGTCCGCGCGGCATTCGGTGAGCAGGCAGACCGTGCGGCGGGCGATGCAGGATCTGGTCTCCGAGGGGATCATCTACCGGGTGGCCGGGCGCGGCACCTACCCGGTGGCCGAGGCCGACCGTTACCTGCGGCATTTCGGCTCGGTCGAGGACCTGATGGCCCTGTCCCTGGACACCGAGTGCGAGGTCATCACCCCGCTGCGGCATGCGGTGGACGTCGAGGCCGCGAGCCGGCTGCGGCTGCCCTCCGACGACGTGCACGCGCTCACGCTGATCCGGCTGCATGGGAACGTCCCGTTCTGCCATACCTCGGTGTTCCTGCCGCCGCCGGTCGGCGCGCTGCTGGGCGACGTGCCGGAGCTGGCCGCCCCGGGGCGGCGCAGCCAGATCACGGTCATCGGGCTGATCGACACCAGGATGACCCGGTCGATCAAGGGCGCGGAGCAGAGCATCACCGCCGCGGCGGCCCCGCCTGCGGCGGCGGGGCATCTGGAGTGCGCACCCGGCCAGCCGGTCCTCCGGATCGACCGGCTCTACACCGACGACGCGGACACCCCGGTCGAACTGGCGGTCAGCTACTTCGACCCGGCGCACTACTCCTACCGGGTCCGGCTCCGCCGCGGCCCGTCCTGAGCCACTGGGCTGGGCCGCCGGGTCAGGGCCATCGGGCCGGGCCGTGCCGGGCCGGGCCCGGGATGGTCACCGGGGCCTGGCCGCCGCTGCGGGAGCGGCCGGCCCGGTGACCAAGACGGTCAGGCCAGGCCTTCCAGCCGGCCGCAGAACGCCCGGTACTGCTGGAGCGCGGTACGCAGATCCTCCGTGGTCGTGTCCTTCTCCCAGGTCGCGCGCAGCGCCGTCTGCTCCCGCTGCAGCGAGGCCACGAAGGCTTTCACCACCTCATCCGCGGCCGCCGCGGCGCGTTCCACGGACCCCTTTGGATCATCAACGAACATCGCCTGGATCGCCGGCCACTGCTGCCCGGCGAGAGCGGCGGCGGGGATGCCGTCGCCGTTGGGGCCGGCCGGCTCGCTGGCGGAAGCGGCGGGGGTGCCGGCGTCCACGGGGCCAGCGCCCGCGGGGCTGTGCGTCCGCAGGTGCTTGCGTCCACCGGGGCGGTGCCCGGGGCTCGGCCCTACGGGTTGCGCTGCGGCGGCCTGTGCGCCGGGCGTTGACGCCCACCGGGAGCCGCCGGGTCGCGCCGGGGTTACGGGCGCCCGCGGGGACTACCAGGGACGGCCGCCTGGCGTCCAGACGCCGCCGCCCCGCCGGGAGCCGCCGGGTCACCCGGAGCAGGACCCGAGGGGACCACCAGGGGCGGCGGGTCCTGCTCCAGCCCTGCACTGCCCGTCTCCGGTGCCGCATGCACGGCCGGCCAGCTCGTCGCTGGCCGGCGCGTCGGTGCTCAGCTGGTCGGTGCCCATCTGGTCACTGGCCAGCTCGTCGCTCGGCCAGCTGCCGGTGCCTGGCCTGTCGCTGGCCGGCTCGTCGCCGGGCTGGTAGCCGGCCGGCGTGCTGTCATCCGCCGCCGCGTCGCGGGCCGAAGGCGTCATCCGCCTCCGGGTCATCGGCTGGGGGGCCGCCCAGGATCTCGTCGTGGCGCTCGACGACGATGGGGTCGTCCGTCATCTCGTCGTCCGGCCATCGTGGCCCACCGTCTCGTCGCGCTGGGAAGTCATCTGCGTCACCTTTCCTGCCGGCGCGCGCTGGTCACGGCGTCGGGGGTGGGATTGAGGGCCGGATCGGCGGGCTGGTCCACGGAGGTGGCGGCGGGCTCATCCGCGGGGGTAGCTGCGGGCTCGTCCACGGAGGTGGCCGCGGGCTCATCCACCGCGGGTGGCCGCGGGCTCGTCCACGCGGGTGGCCACGGCTCATCCACGCGGAGTAGCCGCGGGCTCATCCACGGGAGTGGCCGCGGACTGGTCGACGGAGCTGGCGCGGCTGGTCCCCGGCCGTTCCCGGGCCGGGCTCGGTCGCCGGGACGCCATCCTGGTCAGCGGCCGGCCGTCCAGGTTGCTGGCGGGCTCCCCGAGGAGCTCGGCGAAGAGCGCCCGGTAGTGGATCATCGCCTGGCGCAGGTCCTCGGTGGACGCGGTGCCAGCGGCGGCGTTCTGGCTGATGTCATGAGCCGCCCGGAAGTGGTCCAGCGTGCTCGCGTGCTCGACCGACAGGTCGGCGAGCGTCTGGTCATAGGGCTGGGTGGGGTAACCCCGGGCCTCCATCACGGCCGAGACCAGCGTCTGGGCCCCGGTGACCGCGGCCTGCGGTGCGTCCACGAACTGCTCCTGGACCGCGGTCCACTCAGACTGGTACTGGTTCCGCGCGGTCGGGCTCAGCGGCCGGATATCAAGTTCCCGGACGTGCTTCTCCCGCTTCGCCAGCTCGGCTTCTGCTTCGCGCCTGCTGCCGCGCTCGGTGACCGCCCGGTCGTATTCGGGCCCGAACCGCTCCCGCAGCCGACGGCGGCGGTTCGCCGTCGTCAGCACGAGCAGGACGGCGGCCACAACGATGACGACAATAACGATCGCCACAATGGCCCCAGTTGCCATGGGAACCTCCTTTTCCGGAACTAGCGCCCTCCGAGTCCCCCGCAGCGGGCACCCCAAACACGAGCCCCCGCCGGCCTCACTCCCGTTCACCGGGTCGGCAGCCCATGTTCCCGTGCGCAATGGCCGGGTAGTGGCCGGGCATGAGTACGACCGTCTACGAGACCGAAATGAAGTACGAGGCTCCCCCGGGCACCACCGTGCCGCAGCTGGACAGCCTGCCCAGCGTGGCTGGCACCGCCGGGCCGCGAGGAGCAGCTCCTGGAAGCGGAGTACTACGACACCGACGACATGCGGCTGATCCGCAACGGGGTAACCCTGCGCCGGCGGCGCGGCGGCAGCGACCCGGGCTGGCACCTGAAACTCCCGGCCGGGGGCAGCACCCGGCGGGAGATCCAGCTGCCGCTGGGCCGCGGCCGGCAGGTGCCCGCGCGGCTGGCCGGGCTGGTCCGCGGGTACACCCGCGGCGAGGCGCTGCGCCCGGTAGCCCGGATCAGCACCCGGCGGCAGGTGCTGACGCTGATCGACAACGCGGGCACCTCGCTGGCCGAGATCGCCGCCGACGACGTCTCCGCCCAGACGATGGGCGAGGAAACCATGATCTCGCAGTGGGCTGAGGTCGAGGTCGAGCTGACCGGTGGCGGCCCGCGGCTGCTGAAGGCGGCGGACGCGCAGCTCCGCCGGGACGGGCTGCAGCCCTCCGCGCGGACCGCGAAGCTGGAACGGGCGCTGGGCTGGTCAGCTCCCGGGGACTCCCGGCCCGCCGCGAACGGGCGCGGCGGGCGGCACCACGCCGCGCGGCCAGCGTCCGCCGGTGACGTCGTGCTGGCCTACCTGCGGGAGCATGCCGCGCGGCTGAAGTCGCTGGATCCGCTGGTCCGCGCGGACGAGCCCGACGCCGTGCACCAGATGCGGGTGACCACCCGCCGCCTGCGCAGCACCCTGCAGTCGTTTGGCAAGATCATCCCGCGCTCCGGGACCGAAGGGATGCTGGCCGAACTGAAATGGCTCGGCGGAGTACTCGGCGAGGCCCGCGACGCCGAGGTGCTGGCCAGCCGGCTCGCGCACAACCTGCGGACGATCCCGCCCGAGCTGGTGCTCGGGCCGGCCGAGGCGCGCGTTCAGGGTCACTTCGCCCCGATTCAGGCGGCCGCGCGCACGAACGTGCTGGCCGCGCTGGACTCGGCGCGGTACTTCGCCCTGCGCGACGCGCTGGATGAACTGCTGGCGGATCCGCCGCTGTCGGCTGAGGCGGACCGGCCCGCGGGCCGCGTGCTGCCCGCCACGGCCCGCCGCACCTACCGCCGCACCCGGCGGCGGATCCGCCAGGCCGGGCACACGCCCGCCGGCGCGAGGCCAGGAGGCGGCCTATCACGAGGCCCGGAAGGCCGCCAAGCGGGCCCGGTACGCCGGGAGAGGCGATCAGCCCCGCCCTGGGCCGGGACGCCCGGCGCTTCACCAAGCAGATGAAGAAGATCCAGTCCGTCCTCGGCGATCACCAGGACGCGGTGGTGGCCCGGGGCGTGGACCGGGAACTCGGCATCGGGGCGCACCTGGCCGGCGAGAACGCGTTCACCTTCGGGCTGCTGTATGAGCGCGAGGACCAGCGCGCCGCCCGGCTGCGGGCGGAAGCGCAGCACACCTGGAAGCAGGCTCCCCGGCCCCGGTTCAGCCAGTGGTCAAGCTGACAGTCGAGCTAGATCAGGGGGAAGCTAGCTCAGTGGTCAAGCTAGAACAGCGGGTCCCAGGCAGCGCGCTCCAGCTAGCAGGCGAGCCGGGCCTGATCCGATGATCAGGCCCGGCCCGTCGTGTTGGCTAGCGGCGGCGCCTGGCTCAGCGCCGGCGGCCGCGGACCACGAGCCAGCCCGTCAGCAGCAAGGCACCCGCGGCCGCGGCGGCCGCGAACGGGACCCGGTGCTGGTTCACGGTGGCCGCGGCCCGCTTGGCCCGCTGCTGGACCGGCTCCGGGGTAGCTGCCCAGGCGGTCGCCCCGGCCTTGGTGGCCACGGCCTGCGCGGTGGCCCCGGCCTGGGAAGCGCGGCTGGCGATGCTCTTGGTGACTGGCTCCCCCGCGCCCAGTACGGTCTTGCCGTTCTCGGTCACGGCCTGCCGGGCCCCCGCCGCCCGGCCGCTAACCTCGCCCTTCAGCTGGTCGGCCTTGCCGGACAGCCCGTGGGTCACGTCGCGGACCTTGCCCTTGAGCTGGCCCGAGACCTCGCTCACCTTGCTCTGGGCCCGGGCCTTCACGTCCACCTTGGCCGTCAGCGCCTCGACCGTGTTCCCGAGTTCTTCCCGGGTCCGGTTGATCTCCTCGACCAGGGCTTCCGGATTGTCGGGCGGGGAGCCGGTCTCGCCTGCTGCGCCTTCTGCTGCGGTCATCGGTGTGCCCTTTCCTTGATTTCTTCCACATCGGCCTTGACGCTCTGCACGGTCTGCTCCGGTACCGCCGGCGTGGCCCGGCCAAACTGACTCTTACCCAGCATCGCGGCGATCGCCGCGACGATCAGCAGCGCACCGCCCACGATCAGGGCCGCCGCCCAGGCCGGGCACGACCAAGGCCAGCCCGATAATGGCCGCCGCCAGGAAGCAGCCAATACCGTACAGCGCCAAAAGACCACTGCCGCCGAACATGCCCGCGCCCCGGCCGACCCGCTTGGCTTTAGCGGTCATCTCGTATTCGGCCAGTTTCAGCTCATCCCGGATGAGCCGGGAAACCTGCTCAGACAAATTCTTGACGAGGTCGCCTGTTGAAGTCTCCGCTGCTACGGCGGGCGGTGTCGTACCGTTCGGGTCTGCCATGGTGTCTGCCCTCCCTGAGCGTGGGCCTGACCTACCCTGGTGTACCCGCAGCTAACGCGAGGGAAAAAGAAAACGGCCACCCAGCGGTGCAGCACCAGCGGCTCAGGTACCCGAAGGCTCAGGCGCCCGAAGACTCAGAGGCCGGCCCGGCCAGGCTGCCCGCGACCTTTTCGGTGATCAGCTCGAACGAGCGGATCCGGTCCTCGATGTCGTAGACCATGGTGGTCAGCATCAGCTCGTCGGCCGCGGTCCGCTCGAGCAGGCTGGACAGCTGCTGACGGACCGTTTCCGGGGAGCCGATCGCCTGGCCGGAGAAACGGTCCTGGGCGAATTCCCGCTCCCGGTCGGAATACGGGTAGGCCGCCGCCTCCTCGGGGCTGGCCAGTGGCGCCGGCGTCCCGGACCGGAGCCGGACGAAGGACAGGGCCGCCGGCCCGGACAGCCACTGGGCCCGCTCGTCGGTGTCCGCGCAGATCGCGCTCACCGCCACCATCGCGTACGGCCGCTCCAGCCACTGGGACGGCTGGAAATGCTGCCGGTACAAGGCCAGCGCGGGCACGGTGTTGGCCGAGCTGAAATGGTGCGCGAACGCGAACGGCAGGCCGAGCAGCCCGGCGAGCTGGGCGCTGAACCCGCTGGAGCCGAGCAGCCAGATGGCGGGCATGTCCCCCCGCCCGGGCGTCGCGGTGATCGGCCGCCGCAGGCCCTCCGCCCGGAACAGCCCGATCAGGTCGGCCAGTTCCTGGGGGAACGCCTCGGCCGAGAGCCCTTCCATGGTGCGCCGCAATGCGAGCGCGGTGTACTGGTCAGTGCCCGGGGCCCGGCCGATGCCCAGGTCGATCCGGCCCGGGTGCAGCGCCTCCAGGGTGCCGAACTGTTCTGCCACCACCAGCGGGGCGTGGTTGGGCAGCATCACGCCGCCCGAGCCCACCCGGATCGTGGAGGTCGCCGCGGCCAGGTGGGCGATCAGCACAGCCGGGGCGGAACTGGCGATGGCCGGCATGTTGTGATGCTCGGCCACCCAGAACCGCCGGTACCCCAGCTCCTCGGTGCGCCGGGCCAGCTCGGTGGTGTACTCCAGGGCCTGGGCGGCGCTGGCCCCGGCCGCCACCGGAGCCAGGTCCAGCACGGACAGCGGTACGTTGCTCACCTAGCCGCCAACCCGCCGCCGGCGGCGTTTCTTCCGGGGCCGGCTCATTATCCGGGCCAGCCGGGCCGGACGGTCACATCGGCGCCCGGCTGGCCAGCCAGACCGCCTGGAGGATCTGCACCTGGGGCGTGATGATGCCGACCGTGCGCACCCGCGCCGGGGGCAGTGGCCGACCAGATGCCCAGGCCCGTGGCGGACTGCATGAGGAGCTGGGTGCCCGCCTGGTTCCAGGCCAGCGGCTGCCAGCCGTGCGGCAGCGGCTGCCGCCTGCCGTCCGGGAAGAGCAGCTCGGCCCGGTTCGCCGGGAACGCGACGGCCAGCGCTGGCGCGCGGTGACCCCAGGCCAGCAGGGAAGGGATCGCGGACACCCCGGTGGTGAGCGTCGTGACGTCGCCGTGGCGGTAGATCAGCACGCCCGGGCGACGGCTGGCCTGCGGCCCGGTCCAGCCCTCAATGGCGATCTGGCCATGCGGCCCGAACACCGGGCCGTCCAGCGGGCGGCGCTGGCGGTAGACGACCGTGGCCCGGCTGGTGAAGGAGGGCTGGGTCCAGATGGCGAAGTTCGCGTCCCGGTGCGGCGCCGGACCCGGTGGGCGGGGTGACGTAGCCGATGGTGCCGTGGCCGCTGATATCGGGCGAGCTGCCGTAGATGAAGGGGCCACGGTAGCTGTGCCGCAGCCAGGACAGGCCGTGCCGGGTCCACCGGGCCAGCCGGTCCGTCCCGTCCGCGGCGTCTCCCACGACGATCCCCGCGCCCGACGCGGCCAGCGCGTCGATCCCGTGGCCGGGAGGATTGTGGGTGAGCTGGGTAAGGGCCCCGTCCGGGCCCACCTCCCACACGTTCAGGCTGGACAGGGACCGCCCGGCGAGCAGGTAGTAGGCGCCCGCCGGCAGTTTGCCGCCGTGCCGGCCGGCAGCGGCCGGGCGGATACCGCGGACGCGACCGCCGCGGGGGCGGCCGACGCGGACGGGCTCGGCGACGCGTTGGTGGCGGTCTGGCTGGCCCGCGGCGGACCGGGCCGGGGTCTGGGTGCTGGCCGAGACGGCACGCCCAGTACAGCCTGCGGCTGCCAGGGCCAGCAGGCAGGCGGCCAACGGGGCACTAACCCATCTACCCACACCAGATCCCGCGAGTAGTAGAGACGGACACCGGAGCAGGACGCCGCCGCTACCTGCCGTCCCGGTTAAAGCCAAGGTATCAGTGGTGGCAACTTTTAGTCGCGTCGTGTCCGGCCGGGAGGCTGTGACCTGGGCCGCAGCGTCCCGTGACGTTCCGCGGCGATGAGCCGGCCCGGCCCGGTCATCCGCCCGGCCGGGCCCGGAGACGGTGCGCCTGAAATGGTGCCGGACAGGCGGGATGCCGCCGGAAAGGCATGGATGATTGGCTTTGCCAGCTATCTCCCGCGGCTCTGCCCCACCGTTTCCCAGCGAAACGATCTGCCCCGGTGAGCCGCTCAGCCGTGAGAGCCGGGCACCGGGCAGGGCATTCTCGATCTCCGCTTACGCGAATGCGGCCGGGGCCAGCAGCCCGGGACCCGGATACCGTGGGGCCAGTGAGCGACTGGGCGCAGATCCGGGCCACCGCCGTGCTCTACGAGGATGACGCGGCGCTGGTGCTGAACAAGCCGGCCGGCCTCTCCGTCATGGGCGAGCGGCACGACACCGACCTGGTCCGGCTGGCGGAGGAGGCGGGCGAGAAGCTGTACCCCGCGCACCGGATCGACAAGGTGACCTCCGGGGTCTTGCTCCTGGCCAAGGACCTGGCCTTGCATGGCGACCTGACGCGCCAGTTCAACCGGCGCACCGTGGACAAGGTCTACCTGGCCATCACCGCCACCACCGGGCTGCCTGGCCGGGGCACCATCGAGTTGCCGCTCAGCGTCGGGCGCAAGAACCGGGTCCGGGTGGCGGCCAACCGTGCCGCGATCGCCTTCGACCCGGCCTGCTCCCGCTGGTCGATCCCGCCGGATGAGCAGTTCCAGGAGGTCCGGAGCTACCCGTCCACCACGACGTTCCAGACCGTGAGTGGCGACGCCGGGCACACACTGCTCGCTGTCTGCCCGCTGACCGGGCGCCGGCATCAGATCCGGGTGCACCTGGCCTGGATCGGCCATCCCATCGAGGGTGACCCGCTGTTCGACAAGGCGGCCGCCGGCCGGACGCTGCTGCACTCATGGCGGCTGGGGTTCGACGCGGCCTGGGATGGCGGCCGGCGCATCCGGGTCGAGGCGCCGCCCGGAGCCCGACTTCTGGGCGCCGCTGCCCGGCGGTGCCGTCCCGCTGCCCGGCTGGGAGGCCACTCACGAGGTGTGACCCGAATGGGACGGCCGGAGCGTGTCCGCCGAGCGGGCGGTTCCAGGGGGTCGTCCCCCAGGGATAGCAGAGCGTCAGGCCGGCGGCGGGCCGAGGAAGATGCAGAACGGATGCCCGGCCGGGTCGGCGTAGACGCGCAGCGGCTCCTCCGGGTCGCCCGACCGGTCGTAGATCATCCCGGCCCCCAGGCCCAGCGCCCGCTGGTGGGCCGCGCCAAGTTCGTCCGCGGTGGTCACGTACAGGTCCAGATGCATCTGCTGCGGCACCGCGCCCTCTGGCCAGGTCACCTGGGGCAGCTCCGCCACCTGCTGGAACGCGAGACGGACCGCGCCCGCCGCATCCCTGAGGACCAGCCAGTCGTGGCCTGCCGGGTCCGGCTCACCCGGGGCGGGCGGCTCATCGCCGGGCCGGTACTGCCAGCCCAGCAGCTGCCGGTAGAACTCAGCCAGTTCCCGCACGTCGGTGCCATCCAGGACGACCTGCCGCAGCAGCGGGTACCCTCGCCCTGCCCCTTCGTTCCCTGCCGCCATGGCCGCTTCGTACCCAGGCCGGTGTCGAGTACCCGCCCCGGGGTTCCGACGTCTCCGGTGAACGGGCCGCCGGGCCGCGAAGACAGGAGCAAGGTCAATGATGATCAAGTCCCATCTGGGGGTCAGCGCCGACGGGTTCGTGGGCACACCCGAGGGCGTCCCGGCTGCAAGCCGGGCGCCATGGCGCCCGGCTTCGGGCCGGGGGTCCCGCACGGTTATCCGGAGTTCACCGAGGCCTGCGACGCGGGCATGACCGATGGCGGGAGGCTGCCTCCGGTAGCCCGGCTCGCGCAGCCGCGCCGCGGGCACTTCGACCTGGGTACGGGGTTCCACGGGGACCTGTGGCTCGACCTCGACGCCCTGTTCCTGCGCCCGGCCCGGCTGCGCCCGTATGTGCAGTGGCTGAGCGCCCGGCTGGACGCGCACCAGATCGACGCGGTCTGCGGTCCGCTCGAGGGCGGCGCCTTCCTGGCCCTGGCCGTGGCGGACGTGCTGGACACCGCGTTCGTCCCCGCGGGCCGCGCGCCTGGCCCCGGCCGGACCGGGTACCGCCTGCCCCCTGGCCTGGGCCGGCGCGTGGCTGGGCGGCGGGTCGCGATCGTCGACGACGCCATCAACGCCGGGACCGCCGTGACGGCCTGCTTCAGGCTGCTCCGGGACAGCGGCGCGGCCCCGGTGGCGGCTGGTGCCCTGCTGGCCCTCGGCCGGGGCGCCGCCACCATCGAGGCCACCATGTCGGTCCCGTGCTACGCCGCCGCCACCGTTCCCAGCCAGGTGTGGCCCGCTACCGACTGCCCCCTGTGCCTGACCCGCATCCCCCTTGACACCTGAGCAGGAGGCTTAACTCAACGGCTGAACCTGGAAGGCGGTGGGCGTGCAGCATGCGCGGGCGTAACCGATGAGGCGGACGGAAGCGCACTCAGCGCGGCGGCCGTGACAGGGAACCATGTGCAATGCATGGCCAGCCCCGCATGCTGTACGCCCATCGCCCCCCGCCCGCCCCCTAGCCGACCAGGTCGCGGGCATGCATCCGGGTCTGGTGCGGCTCGCCCGGCGGCTCCTCGACGCCGAAGCTGAGAATCCGGGTGGGATGGATCCGGATCAGCGGGCCGCCGTCGGCGCCGTCCTCCAGGGCTTCCGCGGTGCCCCGGACCTCCAGGAAGCGCACCCGCCACGGATCGGTGGAGGCGATGTCGTCCACCACGAGGGCGGCCTGGCCGTTGCGGCGGACGTTACGGAACTTCTGGCTGGACGTCAGGTTGAAGCCGGTCACGTCGATCGTGCCCAGCCCAGGGTTGACGCGGAAGCCGACGGGCTTGACCTGGGGGCTGCCGTCCGGCTGGATGGTGGCCAGCCGGCCCAGCTGCTGGCCGCCCAGGTAGGCCGTTTCGGCGTCGGTGAATGCCATCTGCTGCTCCAGTTCGCTGGTCATGTCGATCAGCGCGCCAGCCTGTCCCGGCCCGGCACACTTGCGCACCTGCACCGTAGAACCTCAACCTGGCTTGAGGTCAAGGGACGGCGCCGGCACGTATTCTCGATCTTCGGCCGCCCGGCCGGGCTCGGAGGGGATATCGCGTGCTGAGGCTGGACCACGAGGCGGAGAACGCGGTGCGGCAGCGTCTCGGCGCCCTGGAAGCCGACGCGTTCCTGGCCCGCCTGGAACAGCTGTCCTTCGACATCGCCGGGCCGCTCGAGCAGGTCTATGGCGGCGTGATCGACACCACCCGGTTCGCGACCGAACTGGTCCTCGACGCGCTGAACGCGGCCGCCGAGCGGCCCGCGCTGCTGCGCCTGCTGGACCGGCGCCGCGAGATCGATCCCGCGTGGTTCCAGCGGTCCCGGATGATCGGCTACGTCTGCTACGCGGACCGGTTCGCCGGCTCACTGCGCGGCGTCCGGCAGCATCTGGACTACCTGGCCGAACTCGGGGTCACGTACCTGCATCTGATGCCGTTGCTGCGCCCCAGGGACGGGGACAGCGACGGCGGCTATGCGGTGGCCGACTACGGTGCGGTGGATCCGCGGGTCGGCAGCATGGCCGACCTGGAGGTGCTCGCCGCCGAACTGCACGGCCGCGGCATCGCGCTGTGCATCGACCTGGTCCTCAATCACACCGCGCGCGAGCACGAATGGGCCCGCAAGGCGCGGGCCGGGGATCCCGCCTGCCGCGAGATGTACCTGATCTATCCCGACCGCACCGCGCCCGACGCTTACCAGGCCACGCTGCCCGAGGTCTTCCCGGACACGGCCCCCGGCAGCTTCACCGAGGTGCCCGGCCTGGGCTGGGTGTGGACGACGTTCCACGACTACCAATGGGATCTGAACTACGCCAATCCCGCGGTCTTCCGGCAGATGCTCGCGACCATGCTCACGCTGGCCAACCGCGGGGTCGACGTGCTGCGGCTGGACGCGGCGCCGTTCTTGTGGAAACGGCCCGGGACCGACTGCCAGAACCAGCCCGAGGCGCACCTGCTGCTCCAGGCGTTCCGCGCGCTGACCCGGCTGGCCGCGCCGGGCCTGGTCCTCAAGGCCGAGGCGATCGTCGGCCCGGAGATGCTGGTGCAGTACCTCGGCGCGCACGACCGCTACCAGCCCGAGTGCGACCTGGCCTACGACAACCAGCTCATGGTGATGCTCTGGTCGACCCTGGCCAGCCGGGACGTGCGGCTCGCCGAGCACGCGCTCTCCCGTCGCCGGGCCGCGCCCGCGCCGACCGCGTGGGTTTCCTACCTGCGCTGTCACGATGACATCGGCTGGGCGGTCTCCGACGCGGACGCGGCCGCCGCCGGGCTGGGCGGTTTCGAGCACCGCCGGTTCCTGAGCGAGTTCTTCGCCGGCCGTTTCCCCGGGTCGTTCGCGCGCGGTGCACTGTTCCAGGAAAACCCGCTGACCGGGGACGCCCGGATCTCCGGCATGGCCGCCTCGCTGTGCGGCATCGAGAGCGCGGTGGCGGCCGGAGACGAGGCCGAGCTGACGCTGGGCCTCCGGCGGCTGGAGTCCATGTACGCGGTGGTCTTCTCCTTCGGCGGCATCCCGCTCATCTACATGGGCGACGAGCTGGCCATGCCGAACGATCCGGGGTGGGCGGAAGACCCGGCGCACGCGCATGACAACCGGTGGATGCACCGGCCGCGGATGGACTGGGCCCGGGCCGCCCGGCGCGGCGACCCGTCCAGTGTGGAAGGCCGCGCGTTCACGGCCCTGCAAGGCCTGGCCCGCGCCCGCCAGCAACTGCTGGCCCTGCGGTCGGGCGGGACGACCGAGATCCTGCCGACCGGGAACCGGAGCGTGCTGGCCTACCGCCGGGTGCATCCGCGCAGCGCCCCGTTCCTCTCGCTCACCAACTTCAGCGACTTCAGCCAGCCGGTTGACGCGGAGATCGTGGCCCGGGCAGGCCTGACGCGCCCCCGGCTCGCGCACGGCAGCACCGCGGTGGACCCCGGTGCGCCCCGGATCGAGCTCGAACCCTGGAGCTTCGCCTGGCTCACCGGAGCCTGACCCGGGCCGGCCGCGAAGGTTCCGGCCTGGTCTCAGGCCGGTCAATTTCCCCGCAAAAGCCCCACCGCACGGGCTACGGTGTGTGCCGAAACGGCCGGCCAGGACACAGCCAGCCGGGTAACGCAGGCCGAACACCGCAGCCGAGCAACGGGGAGGCACGGCGCGATGAGCATTCCGGGGAATCCAGACGCCGCCGGGCCGGGCTATCCCGATGACGGGGTGATCGTCATCGCCCCCGCCCATCCCGCTATCGAGCACGACGAGCGGGACATCGTCTTCGAGCTGCGTGAGTCCTCCGGTGGCGCGCCAGTGCTGCCGGTGTTCAGCTCGGTACCGCGGCTGGTCGAGGCGCTCGGCCACGCCCAGCCCTGGGTCGCCCTCCCGCTGTACACGGTGCGGGAACTCGCGGGCGCCCGCGGTGTGCACACCGTCCTGCTCGACCCTGACGTTCAGCCCGGCGCCTGGCGCTGGGACTACGACGATCTCGACCGGCTGCCGGGGAGCGACTCATGAGCGACGGATTCCAGGTGGTCATGTCCGACCTCCAGGAGGCGGCGACCACCTTTCACGCCGAGGCCAAGACGTTCCTGGGCATCATGCCGGACGCCTGCCCGGCGCTGCCCGACGGCGGCTCCGGCGCGTTCAACGAGAGCCTCAGTGCCGTGGTGGACGCGGCCTGCCTGCTGCACCTGCAGATCGGCGGGGACATCGACGACAACGGCACCAAGCTGCAGACCGCGCACGACCGCTACCAGCACACCGAGGAATCGCTGACCACGCTGAGCCAGCAGATCAGCGATCCGGCCCAGATCAGCTGACCGGGACCAAGCAGCAGACCCCAGGCAGCACCGGTACACGCACCGATCAGGACAAAGGAGACGGCTGTGGGAACAGGTGCGAAGTCCCCGTCCGCGCTGGCCCCGTTCGCCCACAACTGGGTCGGCGGCGACATCCATGGCCTGTCGGCGTACGCGGGAACCCTGTACGGATACGTGCCCAAGCTGAGCGACGTGGCCACCGCCCTGGACAAGAAGGTCAGCCAGATCGTCGGCGACGCGGGCTGGAAGGGATCGGCCGCCGCAGCCTTCAGCAAGGCCTGGCAGCACGACGCGACCGGCGCCACCGCCCTCGCGGTCATGGTCTCCGCGGCCGGCGACATCGTGAACACGCTGGCGGTCAACCTGGCCAGCATCGAGAGCGCGCTGGAGGCGGCCGCCGACACCACGACCGCGCACGGCGTGCCGATCGGCGCCAGCGGGCAGCCGCCGCAGGAGTGCTTCGCCGACGCCACCAAGGAAAGCTGGCGGGTCAGCTACCAGTCGTTCTGGAACCAGAGCATGCTCCTGGCGGCCACCGCGCGCAGCCAGGCCGCGGCCGCGCTCGCGCAGCTGGGCACGGCCGCCACGGAAGGCGGCGGGGACGCGGGCCTGGGCAAGGGCGACTACACCGCGCTGTTCGACACGCTGGCCGGGTTCTTCGGCGCGCAGACCCGGTACCGCGCCTACGTCGAGGGCAAGCTCCCGGGGCTGAAGAAATCCATCAGCAAGGCGATCACCGACGCGCGCGAGGAGGCCCGGCAGGCCGACGGCCGGTTCGGGCCGTGGAGCGACGAGGGCAAGCAGAACTTCGGCGACGCGAAGAGCACGTTGTCCTCGGTCCAGGACGATCTGGCCGCGGCCGAGAAGACCGAGAACCCGTTCACCAAGGCGTGGGGCTTCAGCCCGAGCGACATCAGCAGCGTCGGCACCAAGCTGGAGGGACTGGACGGCACCGGCGGCGGCCTCGCGCGCTTCGCCGGCGACATCCCGTTCGTGGACATCGCCGCGGCGGGGGCCAGCACCTACTTCGGCGCCCAGGACGACATGGCCGCGGGCGTGCCCGGCCTACGTCGCCTACCCGGGCGAGGCCGGCGGCAACGTCGCCGCGATCGCCGCCGGCGGGTGGGTCGGCGGGCTGGCCGCCGGGGGGGCCGCGGCGGGCCTCGGCGCGCTGGGGGTGAGCGGCGTGGGCCTCACCCTGGCGGCCGGCGGGGCCGGCGTGCTGGCCGGCGGCGTCGTCGCCTACGGCGTCGGCGACTTCGCGCACAACCTGATCCAGGAAAACTGGGGCGCGGACATCTCCAAGCACGGTGTTATCTTGGGCATCGGCGACGGGATCGGGGACAGCGCCGTGAAGACCGGCCAGGACTTCGTGAAGGTGGGTTCCGGCATCGCGCACGGGGTGGAGCACGCGTGGGACAGCATCTTTTAATGACGCGGTTCGTCCCGCCGCCCGGGACCCCGCGGTGAGCGCGGGCTCCGCCGGGCTGCCGCCCCGGCACGCACTCCCCCGGGACGTGACGGTGCCGGTCCTCCCCGGCCTGGGCCTGACCTGGTATGACCGCCGGGGCGCGGGCTACTGGGGGCGCCGGGCCGCCCTGTCGATCCTGTGGCTGTTCCTCACCGCCCTGGTCACCCTGATCGTCGTGGCCATCCTGATCGCCCTGTGGCACCGGTCCACGGCCGGCTTTACCGTGGTGCTGGTGCTCGAGGTCGTGTATTCGCTGGGCATCCTGGCCTTCTTCGCCGCCACGACCGCGCGGGGCTGGAACGACCCGCGCCCGAGCACGATCCGGCCCGGGAACGTCCTGGGCCAGATCTTCCTGATCCTCAGCTGCGCTGACCATCGGCCTGTACCTGGCCCTGCTGCTGACCTCACTGCTGCCGGAAACCCCGGCCGAGCGGCATGCGCGGCTGCAGGTGGCCGGGCAACTGCGCGGCCGCGGCCACGCCGTCTCCTGATGGGCCCGGTCCGATGAGGGCCCGATCGAGGGCCGATCCTGATGGCCCCGTCCGGCCGCACGGCCAAACGTCTCGCCGCCGGCCCCACGCTGCTGCTGGCCGCCGAGGTCAGCGACGAGATCGCCGATGCGCTGGTGGCCTACGATCCCGCGCTGCGCGTGCGCAGCGACCGCTTCGCGTTCGGCAACGGCGTGCTGCTGCACGGGCCGGTCGAGGTCACCGCGGAACTGGCCGCGAAGGCGGGGCTGCCCGCCAGCACGGCCTCGGCGTACTACGCGGACATCATCGAAACCGGCACCCGCGGTTCCCGCCCGGACCAGGCCAAGTGGCAGGACGCTGAGCGGCTGGTCCGCGGCCTGGCCGCCCGGCTGGGCGGTACCGTGCACGGCCAGCGCCCGGCCATGAACCTCAACCTGTCCGCCTCGGTGTACACCGCCCAGCCGCTGCCCGCCGAGCAGGTGATCAGCGTGCTGCAGCCCTACACCGACGATGCGCTGTTCGCCGACGAAGACCAGGACGTGCCGGGGGCCTACTATCCTCGTCTCCGAGCAGGAGCCCCGGTTCCTCACCGTCTTCTGGCCGCCGCGGCTGTCCCGGTCGGCCCTGGATCCGCCACCGCTGGCCCTGGGGGACCTGCGCGATCAGGAGCCGGCCCGGTGGGAGCTGCGGAGCAAGTTCCCGGCCGCCACGGCCGACCGGGCCATCCGGCTCACCGTCGGGGAGGCGGCCCTGGCCCTGGCCCGCCGGGTGGACGGGGTCGTGATCGACCCGTACGGCTTTCCCGTCACCCGCCCCGAGGATCTGCTCCCCCGCTGACACACCAGTACCGGCTGCTGGCACCGGGCGGAGGCCGGCCTGCTCAGCCGATCGACATCGTTTCGTAGGAGAGATAAAGCCGAGCGGCCCAGGACACCGGATCGCGCGCGAAGTACCGTTGCAGCGCGTCGTGGTTGAGGGCGTCGTCGAGCGACGCCATGATCATCGATTGGTCGAGGACCAGTCGCCGATGGCCGATCGAGCCGGTCGTGGGGTTGACCGCGTCGTAGAAGCCACCGTCGGAGCTGTAGATGCCCGGATACCGGCTGCGTAGGGCCTCGATGTTCGCGTAGGCCTGCTGGGGCAGTACCGGCAGCGCGATCATCGACGCGTGCGGGCTGACGGTATCCTCGGTCGCGCAGGTGGTGCACTGGGCCAAGCCCTCGCCGGCGGGAAACGCGAGTCCCTCGACGCCGAAGCCGCCGTAGTTCCCGGTGTCGTCCGCCGTGCTGGAGGGCGACATGCCCCAGACCGGATAGTGCAGGACCTGCGTCGCGTATTTCTCCTGGACCTCGGCCCAGCGCAGGTCGTCGAGGCCCAGGCTGCGCGTGCCCCAGGTTGTCTCGGGCACGACGAGGTTGGCCATCAGGCCCTCGAACATGCCGCCGGCATAGGTGGGCACGAACGTCAGCGAGGTCCCGGGGTAGGTGTAGTGACCCTCCCAGACGTTGAACTTCTTGCCTGACTGCGGGTCGGTGTAGGTCTGCCAGTACCCCGGCACCGGCCACTGGCCCTGCGAGGAGTAGTCCGGGTCGGTCGGGCACTGCTTGGGAGGCAGTGTCCGCCACGTCCGCCACCAGACGTCGCCGGGCATCTGGTGCATGCCCATTCCTATGTAGATCGCGATCCGGGGGTCGCTGTAGAGCGTGTCGACGTGGTAGGGGGCTGGCCCCTGGCCGACGTAGTAGCCCCCGTACATCGTCCCGGTGTGCTGGTTGCCGAGCGCCGCGTTGACGTTGCAGTCCGTCTGGGCCCGGTTGTCGTAGAAGATCCCGAAGTCCATTGCGTCCAGGAGCCGGCTGGCCAGGCCGCGGAGCTCGGGCAGCGCCTCGCGGACCTCGATCAGCCCGGACGCGTACCAGCCGTTGTCGACCGCCGAGACGAACCAGCAGTTGTCCTGGGCCGGGGTCGTCTCGCTGCAGTCGCCCTGCCCGGGGTTCAGCGAGGACGTTGCCGTTGTTGGTGTCATACCACTGGTAGAGGAAGCCGTCGTAGCGCTTGAGCGTGGCGACTTCGTCGAGCGTCGCGCTGATCAGCGAATCGGCCCGCGCGCGGTCGATCAGGCCCAGGTCGTGGGCCGCGACGACCGCCCATAGGTACACGCCGATGTTCGCCGCCGAGGTGTAGGTGGCGCGGACGGCGCCGGGGCCGAGGTTGTCCAGCGGCAGGTTGGTGCTGGGGTCGACGTCGGCGGCGTAGAACTTCCACGTGTCTGCGGCGATGCCGTGCAGCACCAGGCGCTGGCTGGCGCTGAGGGCGCCGCCGCCTTGGTCGGCGAGAGCCTGTCCCGGCACGCCCACCGTGAACACCAGCGCGCAGGCTGCGATCAGCGCTGCGGCGCAGACTCGTACGCGGCGGGCGGTGCCGGGGAGGTAACTGCGAACGCCCACGGCCAGCCTCCTACTTGACCGTGAACGTTGACGGCGTGAGCGTGCCGACGTCGGAGCTGTCACTGACCCACAGGTTGAACGGCCCGGGCTCGACCGCGAACTGGCCCTGCTCGTTATAGAAGCCGAAGTTCTGGCGGCCGAGCGTGAACGTGACCGTCTTGGACTGTCCGGGCGCCAGCGTCACGCGCTGGAAGCCCTCGAGCTTTTCCACGGGCTGCAGGATGCTCGTGAAGTTCTCGTGCAGGTAGAGCTGCACGACGTCGTCGCCGGCGACAGATCCGGTGTTGGTGATGTTCGTGCTGACGGTCAGCGGGCCGTTCGCCGACACGCTGGTCGACGACAGGTGCGGGCTCGACAGCGAGAACGTCGTGTACGAGAGCCCGTAGCCGAACGGGTACAGCGGCGCGTTGGGCGCGTCGAGGTACCTGGACGTGTACTTGTTGTTGGGGTCATACGGCCTGCCGGTCGGCAGCTCGTTGTAGGAGATCGGGATCTGCCCGACGTTCACCGGGAACGTCATCGGCAGCTTGCCACCGGGATCAACCTTCCCGAACAGGACGTCGGCGACCGCGTCGCCGCCCTCGGTGCCGGGATACCACGCCTCCAGCAGCGCCGGTGCGTTGGCGGCCAGCCAGTCGATCGTCAGCGGCCGGCCGTTCATCAGCACGACCACGTACGGCTTGCCGGTGTTCGCGATCGCCTGCACCAGCGCGAGCTGCTGGCCAGGCAGATCGAGATTGGTGCGCGAGGAGGCCTCACCGGTGTACGCGGACGGCTCGCCGACCACGACGACCGTCACAGCCGAGGCCTGCGCGGCCGCGACCGCGGCGCCGAAGCCACTGGTCGAGGTGCAGTACGGGTCGGCGCAGCCCGGCGCGTAGTTAACCGTCGTTGCTTTCGGGACGGCGTTGATGATCCCCTGGCGGACCGTGACGACCTTGTCGACCGTGCTGAGATCGCTCGTGGTGGTGTCGTATCCGATCGGCACGTCGGGCCCGAGCTGGTCGAGCGCGTCGTCAGCGAGCGGGCCGACCACCGCGACCGACGGCGTGCTGGTGCTCAGCGGCAGCGCGTGGTTGTGGTTCTCGAGCAGGACCATCGACTCGTCTGCCGATTTCCGCGCCGCGGCCAGGTTGGCGGGCGTCAGCTCCGCCGTCTGCACCCGCGTCGGATCGGTCAGGGGGTGCGAGAACATGCCGGCCAGGTACTTGAGCGTCAGCACGTGCCGGACCGCGTCGTTGAGCTGGGCCATCGTGATTTTCCCTGACGCGAGCAGCTGCGGTCCGTAGTTGTCGTAGGTGGAGTACGGGCTGGAGCTTCCGACCTGTACCGCCATCTCGATGTTGATTCCGGCCGTCAGGGCCAGCTGGGCCGCTTGCGCCCCGTTTGCGGCGTAGCCGAAGGCCTCGAGTTCCTGGACGGCCTGGTAGTCACTGATGGTCGTGCCACCGAAGCCCCATTCGTCGCGCAGGATCGTCGTCAGCGTGTACGGATTGGCGGTGTTGGGCACGCCGTTGAGCGAGTTGAACGAGGCCATCACCGTCGCGGCGCCGGCGTCGATCGCCGCCTTGTAGGGCGGCAGGTAGTCGTTGAACAGCTGCTGGGTGGACATGTCAACCGTGTTGTACTCCCGGCCGGCGACCGGGGCGCCATAGGCCGCGAAGTGCTTGACGGTCGCGGCCATCTTGTCCGGGGCGCTGAAATCGGAGCCCTGGTAGCCGCGAACCTTCGCGGCGGCGATCGCGGAGCCCAGATACGGATCCTCGCCCGCGCCCTCGACGACGCGGCCCCAGCGGGGATCGCGGCTGATGTCGACCATCGGGTTGAACGTCCACTTGATCCCGTCCGCGGTGGCCTCCGAGGCCGACACGGACTCGTCGTTCTCGACCAGCGCAGGATCCCAGCTGCTGGCTTCGGCGAGGGGCACCGGGAACATCGTCTTGTAACCGTGGATGACGTCGAGCCCGAAGATCAGCGGGATTCCGAGCCGTGAGTCCAGCGCCTGCTGCTGGACCTGGTTGATGTTGTTGACGCCAACGAGGTCGAGGACCGAGCCGATCTGCCCGTTCTTCGCCTCAGTCAGCAGGTCACCCGGCGTGCCGTTGGGCCCGTCCGGACCCGCCATCTCCAGCTGGCCGAACTTCTCGGCGACAGTCATCCGCCCCAGCAGGGCGCTGACCTTCGCGCTAATCGACTGCTGGTCAGCCGTCAGAGCACTCGCACGGATCGTGCGGGCGGCCGAGGAAGGCGTGGTCAGCCCACTCGCTGGCAGCGCCAGGGCCACGATGAATACCGCCGCCAAGCCCGCGCCAAATCCAAAGCGGCGCCCCGGCTTGGCCCAGGCCACGTGAGCTACTCGATCCGCCATTTCCCTCTCCTTACCGAACAATCTCCCCAACCGTTGCTATACGCCTCTGTGGTAGTCGCGTCAACCAGGCATCGCCACCGCCTCACCGCCTGACGATCCCGCCCGCAGATGACCCCGGGGCACCGGAATCGTCTACACGTTCAGCAGCAAGAAGCGACCAAGCTGGAGGATCCGTGCGGAAGATGTTCTCGTTCATGATCATCAGCGCCGACGGCTACCACGCCGGCCCGGGCCAGGCGCTGGACTGGCAGACCATCGACGAGGAGTTCAGCCTGTTCGCGCTGGCGCAGCTCCGCGAGGCCGGAACGCTGGTATTCGGCCGGGTGACCTACGAGCTCATGGCCGCTTTCTGGCCCACGCCCGCCGGACAGGAGTCCGACCCGGACGTCGCGAAGGCGATGAACACCACCCCCAAGATCGTCATCTCGCGGACCCTGCCGCAGGCCACCTGGGCCGGCGCGCAGATCATCAGCAGCCACGCCGAAGAAGAACTGGCCAGGCTCAAGCAGCAACCCGGTAAGGACATCGTGATCCCGGGCAGCTCGACACTGACCGCCGGGCTGCTGCACACCGGCCTGCTCGACGAACTGCGGATCCTGGTGAACCCGGTCATCCTGGGCCAGGGCAGGTCCCTGTTCGCAGGAGCAGGCCAGACCAGCCTCAAACTGCTCAAGACTCAGCAATTCACCTCAGGCAACGTCCTGCTCTACTACCAGCCCATCACGCGCTAATCCCCACCGGGCAAGTTGATCCACCGGTCTCGACAATTCCTCTGGGCCGGAGCCGCCCGGCTGTATTCTCGGCGGATCTGGCGGGAAGTTTGGCGGTGGTGACGGTGACCACGACCGGGCTCGACCTCACGCGGCGGCAGATCCTGGCCTTCCGCCAGCACGTCGGCGGGCTTGGCGAGCGGCTTGCGCACGGCCCTGATTCCCTTCGCCGCGCCGCTTGGGCGGGACTGCAGGACAGCATGCCCCGGGCCGCGCTTCTCTCGATTCACGCGCGCGTCGCGAAGACCGGTCCATCCACGTGGGAGGACCCGTCACTGGTCCAGCTCTGGGGCCCGCGGTTTAGCGTCTTCGTGGTCGCTGCGCGCGACCTCGCCGTTTTCTCGCTCGGGACGCTGCCCGACGATGCCCGGGGCCGACAGCGGGCGGAGGACCTCGCCGCCCGGCTGAGGGCTCTCCTCGGCGGCACCCGGATGGCCTACGGAGAGGCGGGCCGCGCACTGGGCGTGCACCCCAACAGCCTCAGGTACGCGGCGGCAACTGGCACCGTCGTGATCCGCTGGGAAGGCGCCCGGCAGCCGACCATCTGGAGCGTGCCGCCGCCGGAGACTGATCCCCGGGACGCCCGGCTAGAACTCGCCCGGCGGTACCTGCATATCTATGGTCCCAACACGCCCGAGGCCTTTGCCCGGTGGGCGGGGCTCGGCGGCGGCCCGGCATCGCGGCATTCGAGGCGCTCCGCACGTCGCTGACCCCGGTGCAGACGCCGGCCGGCGACGCGTGGATCCTCACCCAGGACGAGGCAGCCCTCCGCGCCGCGCCCCGGGCCCGGCGGCACCCGCACGGCTGCTCCCCAGCGGTGACGCCTATCTCCTCCTCCAGGGAGCCGACCGGGACCTGCTGGTCCCGGACGCTGACCGTCGTCGCGCTCTGTGGACCCCGCGCGTCTGGCCCGGCGGCCTCCTTCTCGGCGGGGAGATCGCCGGGACCTGGCGGCGCGCGGGCACCGCGCTGACCGTCCAGCCCTGGCGGCCGGCTGTCGCGCGCCGAACGCGATGCCGTCATCGCGGAAGCGGAGTCGCTGCCCCTGCCCGGCGCCGGGAAGAAGATCGTCGTCCACTGGGACGGCTGGGCCAGGCCCAGCCGCAACCAGAAGCGGTGACCTAGGCTGGCGCCGTGCATCTCGGCCTTATCGCCGTCGTGGTCCGTGAGTACGACCCGGCGATCAGATTCTTCGTGGACGTAATGGGCTTTGAGCTCGTCGAGGACTCCCCCTCACTGACGAATGACGGACGTCCCAAACGGTGGGTCGTGGTCCGGCCGCCGGGTGCTGTGACTGGGCTGCTGCTCGCGCGGGCTGACGGAGAAGATCAAGCCCTGGCCGTTGGCAACCAGGGGCTAGCCCGCTTCCAGGGCGGTCCAGAACGCGCAGTTGTGCGTGTTCGCGAAGTCGGTCTCGGTCTGCGGTGCGGGTGGCGCCAGCGACTGCATTTTCTGGGTGAGGTTGTTGAAGAGCGGCCAGAACGGGGTGCCGGACGAGGAGGGGAATCCGCGCTTGGCAAAGTTTGCCCAGTAACCCTTCATGATCGTCGCTAGCTGCTGCTGCTGGACCGAGAGCGTCCCGGGGAAAGCGGCCGTCGGCAGATCCATCAGGTACTGGATCTCGGACGCGTGGGCCGCACCGTAGGGGAAGCTGACCGGGGGAAGGAAGTTCTCTGGTGCGTTCTCATCGTTGAACTCGTAGGCGAAGGTCGGCACGAAGTGCGAGACGGACTGATCGATGGTCAGCGCGGGGCACGCGAAAATGGCGTCCGTGCCGACCGCGCCCAGGGCGATGGATGGGCTGGGGAACGCAGTCAGCGGGTACTTAGCCGCGATGACCACCGCCGCCGCGGGCGAGACCCCAAGCGTGGAGGAGATCATGTTCTGGTAGTTCGAGGCCGTGACCGGGTTGCCCGCCAGTTCGCTGATCGCGACGAACAGCCGCCATTCATCGCGGTTCGTGCCGTTGATGATCGGGACACGGTTGAAGTTGCCGGTGGCGAAAGCGGTCTTCAGCGTCTCCGGCAGCACCTCGCTGTTGATATTCGGCGTGTAGCCGGCCGTGTTCTCGCTGGCCAGGATGGTCGAGACCGGCAGGCTCCGCAGGCAGGCCGCGGTCTGGCTGGCGCATCCCGCGCGGCCGCGAAAGCCTCACCGGCCGCCTCGGCGGCCGAGAGCGATGCCTGCGTGAGGTTGTAGGACCCGCTCTCGACGATCGCCCTCTCGAACAATCCCCTGGCCTGAGGCGACGCAACCTGTGACAGGGTGGACAGGCCGCCTGCGGACTCACCGAAGAGGGTGACGTTCCGCGGGTTGCCGCCGAAGCTGGCGATGTTGCGCTGGACCCAGCGCAAGGCGGCCTGCTGGTCCATGAGGCCGTAGTCGCCCGACTGGCCGTTCGCGTCGGCCAGTGCCGGGTGGGCCAGGAACCCAAGCGCACCGAGCCGGTAGTTGAGGGTGACCACGGTTACCCCGTCCGCCACCAGTTTTGCGGGGCTGTAGTCATCGCTTTCCCCGCTCACCAGCGCGCCGCCATGGATCCACACCATGACGGGTCGGTGCGAACGAGTCGTCTGGTGGCTTGGCGTGAAGACGTTCAGGAAGAGACAGTCCTCCGACATGCTGGCCTGGCCGAAAGGCGAGGCCGGCTGCGGGCAGTGCGGTGCGAATTTGGTCGCGTCACGTACACCAGGCCAGCTGGCGGCGGGTTGCGGCGGCCGCCATCGCAGCGCGCCGACCGGCGGTGCCGCATAGGGGATGCCCAGGAATTCATCGACCGCCCCGTTGGCCAGGCCGCGAACTGCCCCATTGGCGGTGCCCACCATCGGTCCGCTGGCGCTGGTGCTGGTGGCCGCCTGCCCGCCGCGGGTGCTCGCGTTCACCGCCGGCGCGGCCGCGACCAGGGCACCGAGGGCGACTCCGGCTACCGCTAGCTGGGTGCGTGCCCGCCATCCGGTCCGAGTCCTGAACATCCAGATCTCCCTTCACGGCTGCCGCCCGGGTCGTAGCCAGGGAACTCGGCCGCCAGCCCGCTCAGTTCTGCTGGCACGCGGGTCACCGGGCGGCCGCCGGAATCTTGATGTGCAGGCCGCCGAGCAGGTCCGTCATCGCTGCCGTCGCCTCTTCCCGCCGCTGCGCTTGACGTCTTCCATAGGGCCGAACGGGACGCGGTCCCCCCGCGTCGGGCAGCCGCTTTCGCGGATGCTTACCTGCACTAACTGGGGCCTCGCCATAAGTACGAACCAGTACTTTAGGAGTACGCCAGCTACTGTAGGCCCGTGACCGGCACCGGGCAAGGGGGACGTTCTCGGTCAGCCGGATTTGTCGTCCTGCGAGGCAGGAGAGCATGCCGCGTTCGCGTCAGATGGTTTTCGTCTCCGGGGCACCGGGAGCGGGTAAGACCAGCCTGGCCGTTCCGCTCGCCGCTGAGTTGGGGTTCGCGCTCGTCTGCAAGGACAGGATCAAGGAAACGTTGCACGATGCCCTCCGGGGTGCCAGCCCCGGATCTAGCCTGGTCCAGGAAGCTCGGCGCGGCGGCGATGGAACTGCTGTGGCGCGGCCGCACCCCTCGAGTCGAGAACACTCGGCCGCAGGCGTGCGAACGATCGGCTGGCCAGCACGGTCAGACTCATGCAGCATCCGAGCCCGGCAGTCAGCGACCAGCATCACCCCATTCACGTGCTGGCGGTTCCCCGGCGCACGTACGGGCTGAATATGATCAGCCGGTCGGCATCGGGACACTGGTGACGACCGTGAATACACTGCGATCGGTCGAGGTCGCGGCGGTCGCTAGCTGCTGTCCGGGCCCGCTTGCCCCGGTGATTGACAGTGCGGGAGCGACCACCGGCCACGCTCCGGTCACCCGGGCGAGGCGCCCCCGAAGCCGATCTCGTTGCCGTCGGGGTCGCGATAGATCACCTTGCGGACACCGTTCCCGTATGTCTCCTGTGAGGCGGGCTCGATTCCCCGGGCGCCGATGCCCTCGACCCGGTCATCGAGGTCATCGACGAACACCGTGTGCAGCGCATGCCCGGCCCGCCCGGGCAGATTCTCAATGTAGAGGTAACGTGCTCGGCCAGCTCCCACACCGCTTCCGTCGCATTCGGGAAGAAGCGGGTCCGGAGCCCAGCAGCCGTTCATACCAGGTGAGCGCGCGCTGGTAGTCGCTCACCGCAAGCCCCGCGAACAGGTCAACCGTCACACCTCCACGCTAAGCCCACCACCGCCGCGCTCGTGGCCGCGACGCCCCGCCCGGGGCCACAGTGAGCGAGTTGCGGCGGCCCAGCCGCGCAGGGGCCAGCCGTCGCGGCGGTCAGCGAAGAGCTCAGCCCAGTCAGCTCAGCCCAGTCAGCTCAGCCCAGCCGCCAGCCGCCCGGCCAGCGCGGTCATCACACTGCGGACGGCCTGGCCCGGCGACCGGCCCGGAAAGGCGGGCGCGTCCACGTCGGCGAGGTAATCGCCCACCCGGGCCACGAGCAGGTAGTCGCCGGGATAGTAGGTTCCGTCCGGCAGCGGGCCGTTGGCCTGGATGATCTTGATAAGCAGGGCCTGATCGCCGAGGCCCGGCACTGTGGTGACGGACGGTCTCATCTCGACCCGGGCTCCGGTGATCTCGTCGCGGGTGCTGAACGGCCCGCAGCGGTGCTCGGCGAACGATGTGATCAGCGCGAACTGGCGGGCCGCCCAGCCGGGGTAATCAGCCGGCCAGGTTGACGCTGCCGAGGCTGGTGTTGTTGCCGTGCCCCACGGTCACGCTGAGCTGCGCGGCGGACGCCTGATCGCCAGCCAGCAGGAAATGGGCGTCAACACCTTTCCAGGACGCGCACGACTGCCTGGGCAGGACCGGAAGATAAGGAGGCGCGGTCAGCGCTGTGCCGCTGTCTATTTCCTGGCCGGTTCCGTTGCTGAGCACCCAGCCCGCCGGGAGGCTCCCCTCGGCGGGGAGCAACCGCTTCAGCTGGGCTCCCGTGGCCGGGCGATTACTGCCCCGGGCGGGGCCGGACGCGCTGGCCCGGCTGGCATCACCGGCGGTTCCCGGGCTTGCGGACGGCCCAGCTGGCCCGGAGCCCGCGCCACACCCGCCCGCCGCGATCACCAACGCCGCGGTGAGCACGAGAACGCCGATTCGTCCCCCAGCCCCAGGCACCGGCGGGTGGTCAGCCCCCGATCACGGGCGGAACAGCCGGACCGCCTGCCGCCCAGAAATCGTCGTCCTCGCTGGTCCAGGCCAGCCGGGACCGCTCGCGGTCCTGGCTCCGGCCCGCGCCGCTGCCGGGCATCATCCAGCCCATACCGTCACCCGCTGCCGCCTCTGGCCCGGCGGCCAGGCCCGGACCGAACTCCGGCCCCCAGGTGGCCTCGTCCTCGCTGGTCCAGTACTGGCTGCTCCGGTCGGCCTCGCCCGCTGCGCCCGCAGCACCGGCCCCGGTCATCGGGAACGAGCCGGGGATCCGGCTCCCGGCGAACCCCGCGTCTCCCTGCGCTGCGAGGCCGTCCGGGGCGGCTATCTCGCCGGGCGTCGTCGCCCCAGGAACCCGTTCACCGGTCAGGCCAGCTTCGCCCGGGCTGACCTCGCCCGCGGCGACCGGGCCCTGTTCCTCGAGCGAGCTGAGCGTGCGGAAGACGTTGCGTGGCAGGGTTGGGCCGCCCTCGCCAGGCGCTGGCTCACCGCCAACTCCCTTTTCTCCCGGGGGCGTCTCGCCTGGCGGGTTACTTCCGGAACCGGGTCCGCCCGGGTCGCCGCCGGAACCGGTCCGGGGTACCGGCGGGAGGATTCCGGGGCCGCCGGGGGCGGGGCCGCCCGGGGCCGGGCAATCCGCCGCCACTCCCGGGGCTGCCTAGTCCTGGACCGCCTGGTCCCGTGCCACCTGGCCCCGGGCTGCCCGGTGCGGTGGGCGTCAGTCCGGCCAGCGTGGTCCCTGGCCCCGGCCCAGATCCACCGGCCAGGTGCGGTGGGCCGCCCAGCGGGGCGGGCAGCGGGCGCCGGAGCCGGTCGCTCCCCCGGCTCCCGTGGCGTGGCCACCGGAACCCGCCCCAGGGATGCCGCCCGCCGGTCCCGCGGCCACCACCGGACGCCGTCCCGCCAGATCCGCCCGCTGCACCGCCGGAGCCAGCCAGGGCCGGGGGGAGGTTCTTGTTGACGGCCGGGGGCATCTGGTAAAAGGCCGT
>CAVUKT010000052.1:0-150580 GCA_963742055.1 uncultured Actinomycetes bacterium
CGCCGTTCTGGGCCGATCCGTGCTTACTGGTCTGGCTGTCTGTGCCGCATCCGAATGGTGTTTATGGCTGTGGGTGCCCCTGGCGCTGGGCGACGGGCGAAGTCGTGTCGTTCGACGAGAACCTTCTCATGTTCTGGATACCAGTATGAAGTGCGGGCAGACTGCGTGACCGGAAGGAGACCATGAACACCTACACCCACGGCCATCACGAATCGGTCCTGCGGTCGCACCGGATGCGCAGGCAGCGAACTCCGCCGCATACCTCCTCCCGCACCTGCGCGAGACCGACTCGCTGCTCGATATCGGCGCCGGCCCGGGCACCATCACCGCCGACCTGGCCAGCCTGGTCGGCCGGGTCACCGCCACGGAGATCGGGCCGGAGGAACTGGATCTGTCGCGCGCGACACTCGCAGCCCGGAACATCACCAATGCCGACTTCAGCGTGCAGGACGCGCACGACCTCACCTTCCCCGAAGCCTCCTTCGACGTCGTCCACGCCCACCAGGTACTCCAGCACCTGGCCGACCCGGTGCAGGCGCTGCGCGAGATGGCCCGGGTCACGCGCCCGGGCGGTATCGTCGCAGCGCGCGACGGCGATTACGCGGCCTTCACCTGGTGGCCGCAGCTTCCCGGACTCGATCGAGTGGCTGCGCCTCTACCGCGCCGCCGCGCGCGCCAACGGCGGTGAGCCCGACGCCGGCCGGAGGCTGCTGTCGTGGGCCAGGGCGGCTGGCCTCACCGACATCACGGCCACGTCCAGCACCTGGTGCTTCGCCACGCCCGCCGACCGCGATCACTGGGGCCGCATGTGGGCCGACCGGATCACCGAATCCGCGCTGGCCCGCCAGCTAGTTGACGGCGGGTACGCGGCCCCCGGCGACCTGCGCCGCATCAGTGCCGCCTGGCTCTCCTGGGCGGCCGCGAGGACGGCTGGCTCTCAGTCCTCCACGGCGAGATCCTCTGCCGGACCGCGGCCGCCTGACTCCGGCCAGCCACCAGCGCAGGCAGTCCCTGGGCCTGCAGCCTGGTCACGGCAATTGCCAAGGAGTCGATTACCTGACCGGCTAAGGCCATCTACGACGCGTTCTACAGCTAAAGCAGATCCGGCTGATCCGAACGGTACGGCTCGCGGACAGGCACATCGAAACCTAGCCGCGCCGAGTTGGCGCGGCTGCTGGCCATGGACGGAGCCATCGCGCTGACGGTCCAGGGACTCGGACGTCAGGCTCAACCTTGGTGCGCGGTCCCGGGGCGAAGGTTCTTCTGGCAGTTCGCTGACCAAGACCATCACCCCCTGTAACTGAGGATGACACCTCGCTTAGGCGTCGGCAAGCAAAGTCGGCAGCCGCAGCGGCCATTCCGGCCGCGACTCTTTCTCACGGACTCCGGTCGCCTGGTGCGGCCGGTGGCACCACCCACACGCGGTCATCGCCTGGCGCAGTGGCCACGACGCCCTCGGAGGGCAACCCATGGCACCACGAGCACGACTGTCGATGCCGCCTGGCGCGATCATCGGCTACCGAAAGAACGGTCTCCCCATCCACATGATCGCTGGCGGCGCACCCGATGGCGACGAAGGTGGGCAGGGAGGCGAGGGTCAGGACGGCTGCGCCGGAAACGGCGGCGCGGGCACTGGCACGCAGGACGGCCAGAACAGCGGCGGGACCGCCGCTGGCGGCCGGGACAGCGGCGGGTCCGGCTCAGGCGGCAACGGCGAAGCCTTCGACCCGGCGCACACCCAGCGCGTCATCGCGGCCATCCGTGGCGACGTACGAACCGAGCGCGAGAAGCGGAAGGCCGGCGAACGCGACCCGCCGAAGTCAAGGAAGCCCAAGCCGTGCTGCAGGCAGCACTCGACGCCGACAAGGGCGACCATGACGGTGTGGGCGCTGTACCTGCCCACGAACCGCCTCGGCGGCGCTGCCACCACGCTGCTATGAAGATCAAGAAGGCCTGACCGCCCTCCGGCGATCAGGCCCCTGACCTGCAACTACTTGGTAGCGGGGGCAGGATTTGAACCTGCGACCTCTGGGTTATGAGACTTACGACACGCGTCTCTGCGGTCCCGGCGGGTCTCACTCATGTCCGCCCACCTCGGCGTACGTGGCCCCAGCGTCTCCCAGTGCCTTGCCGCTCTCCCCGGCCTCGGCCCGTCCCGCCGCGTCCCGTTTACAGATCCGTTTACGGGCACAGTCCTTGACCGGCGGATTTCTGCATCTCCCTGACCCCTCGATCAGACAGGCCACGCTACGGCCGGACCCGCGTTGGAGAGACGGGCTCGGTCTGCCTTGACCGCGGCCCTAAGCGGCGAACCTTCAGCGGTGAAGAAAAATACCTGCGGGTTGCGCTCAGTCTCGGGTCGGACTGGCGGGTTTATACAGATGAGGGCGGGGCCGGGCTTCAGGAGGTGCGCATGGACTGGGCTAGCGACGCGGCATCGAAGCGCCAGTTCGAGGGCTTCGCCGCCGAGGCGTCAGACTCGCTGTTGCGTACCGGCTACCTGATGACCGGGGACGTCAGGGATGCCGAGGACCTGGTCCAGGAGACGTTCTTGCGGGTGGCGCGGCGGTGGAACCGGGTGCGGTCGATGGATCATCCGGCCGCCTATGCCCGCCGCATCTTGATCAATCTCGTGCTTGATGATGCTGGCCGCCGGTCCCGGCAGCAGGCGGAACTGGGGCCGCAGGACGCCGGTATCGATGCCGCCGACGAGAGCGCGACGCGGGCGCTGCGGGAGGTTGATGACCTCGCGGAGTTCCGCTGGGCGCTGGCTCAGCTGCCTGCGCGGCAGCGTGCCGTGCTGGTGCTGCGCTACTGGGAGGACCTGCCCGTCGCCGAGGTCGCGAATGTCCTCGGCTGCTCGGCCGCGACGGTCACCAGCACCGCATCCCGCGCCGCAGCCCGGCTGGCTCAGGCGCTTACCCGCAGCGGGCTGCCTTCCACCGGACCCACCACCCGGCCATCATGAAAGGAACTATCTGATGCCTACCGACGAACTTGAGAGTCAGCTGCGCAGTACCCTCGCCAGGGCTGCTGCCGATTTCGAGAATCCGGGCCAGGCCCGCCAGCGGCTGCTTCAGCGCGATTACCACCCCCGGCGGGGGAACCGGCGGCTAGCTGCAGGCCTCACGACTGGCGTGGCCCTCGTCGTGGGTCTGGTCGCGGTGATAGCGGCGGTAGGCCATGGACCTGCCACCAAGGCCACGCCCCTGGCGGCGCCCGCGCTGCGAACCCGCCTGCTCGCGGCGATCGACACCGCCAGCGGCGACATCCTGTACGCACACGGCGGGGCCGCGCCGGGCGGGGGGACATGGCAGTCGCCGGCATTTCCCCAGCCTGGCCAGAAGGTACATATCCGTAACCTTGGCCTCGGGTCGGGCGGAGCCGTATTCAAGGACGGGGAGTACTCCTTCACGATGCCCTCCGGGAACGATGCCGCCAACAGCTACAGCTCCAATCTTGACCAGGGCGGCCTGCAGCTTTCCGGGACGATCATGGACGTAAATCACTTCAGGCACCTCTGGGGTGAGTGGCACGCGAAGTTCGTCCTCGGGTTTACCCTCGACGCGGCCGGTATCCGAGCCGAGATCGCTAACGGCCAGTTCAAGGTGGTCGGGCCGACCGAACTGCACGGACAGCAGGCCGTTGAGCTGGAGATCAGCGTGCCGCCCAACAGCGAAGCCCCGCCCCATGTGACAGCGGCGCGGCTGTGGGTGGACGCCACGACCTACCTGCCGATGCAGCAGTACCTGCGCATGTCCAATGGACAGCAGAACGTCACGCGATTACACCTACCTCCCGCCCACGGCCGCGAACCTGGCGAAGCTCCGCCCGGAGATCCCCGCAGGCTACACCCGGGCGGGCCGCAGCCAGGTCACCGGCCCGAAGCCGAAGACGATCAAGAAGTAGCTGGTTCCGCGGCAGTCAAGCGCCCGGTGGCCGGACCGCTCAAGGCGATCTGGTCACCGGGCGTACCTATCGGCTGCGCAGCTCCAGGGCGGCAATCGTGCCACCATCAATCCGTCACGCGGATCTGGTGGCTGGGCCGTCAGGTAGCGAAACGCTCGCGGATCGGATCATCATCCGTGGTTCGCTCGCCTCAGTCCCGAACAGGAGCCAGGAGACAGCCGCAGCGATTCCGCCTGACCTAGATCCCGTTAACAACCGGACATGCAGAAGGCCCCTTCCATGATCGGAAGGGGCCTCTGACCTGCTATTTGGTAGCGGGGGCAGGATTTGAACCTGCGACCTCTGGGTTATGAGCCCAGCGAGCTACCGAACTGCTCCACCCCGCGTCGGTGTGCCTTCACTTTATGGGCAACCGGGGGATGAGGCAAATCAGTGCGTCGCGGCCGCCTGGGACCGCACCACGAGCGCCACCGCGACGACGATGAGGGCGCCTCCGACCAGCATCGACGCGGTCAGGGCCTCGCCCAGGAAGGAAGTGCCGAGGAGGACGGCGATGACCGGGTTGACGTAGGCGTAGGTGGCCACGGTCGCCGTGGGCAGGCGGCGTACCGCCACCACGTAGGCGCTGAACGCGATGATCGAGCCCGGCCCGATGAGGTAGGCCAGGGCCAGCCACGAGGCGGCCGAGACCTGCGACACGTCGAACCCGCTGAATTCCCCGGTCGCGGCGGCGGCGGCCAGCAGCACCACCCCTCCGGCGAGCATCTGCATCGATGTGGCCAGCAACGGCCGGGAGGGCAACGGCACCCGGCGGGAGACGATCGTGCCCGACGCCCAGCTGACACTGGCGGCGAGAATGATCACGATGCCGGTCCCGGGTGAACCACCGGCGGCGCCGTGTCCAGCACCCGCATGTCCCGTTCCGCCGCCGAACGGCCCGGCCAGGAACCCCACCCCGATCACGCCCGCGAGTCAGCCCGGCCATGGCGAGCCGCCGGATCCTGGTTCCGTTGAGGATCCGGTCTATGAGGATCAGCCACAGCGGAACCGTGGCCACGAGCAGGGCGGCCAGCCCGGACGGGACGCTGCGTTCGCCGACCGAGACCCCGCCGTTCCCGCCTGCCAGCAGCAAGGTGCCGACCAGGACCGCGGACCACCATCCCGACGCCCGCGGCCGGTCGGCGGCCCGCACTTCCGGGCCGCCGGAACGTAGCGCGAACGGGAACATCAGCAGCCCGGCCACGACATAACGGGTACCGGCCATCAGCAGTGGCGGCAGCGTCTCCACGCCGACCCGGATGGCGAAATAGGTACTGCCCCAGAGCACCCAGACCACCAGGAGCGCGAGCCACCCGGCCCGCCGGACGTCGTCCGCGGCCCCCCGGGGCAGACGTCGTCCGCCACCGGCCGGCGCCCGTTCTCCCGTCTCCTCTGGCGCGTTGACCACGGAGCTACGCTGCCTGCCGGAGAGCCTGGCCACCAGTGGCAGGAACGCCATCCGCCAGCAAATTCCTGCCACCGGCCAGGCTGGCCGGCCAGGGTGACCAGGCCGGCCTTCACCGGTGCAGCGTGCCTAGTCGGTCGGAATTCTGGACGGACGCTGGACTGCAGGCGCTGGGCCCGCAGCCGCACGATCAGCCGCTGGATGGCCAGGCTCACCGCCAGGTAGAGAACGATGGTGGCGGCACCCACGTTGTCCCGGCCGGGCCCGGCGACCAGGGCGTCGTAGCCCAGGTGAACGGCCAGCGCCACGATCCACAACCCCGCGGTGATCCAGCTGCCCCGGGACCAGGGCTGGCCGTCCTGCAGCCAGATCCGGACCGTTGCGGCCCGCAGGACGCCGAACCCGGCGGCGAGCGCCAGGCTGCCCAGCAGCGCGGCGTAGGTCACCGCGCCCGCGTGATGCTGCTGCAGGAACTGGTAGGTCTCGATCAGGCCGATCACGCCGATAATGGCGACGATGCGCAGCCCGGAGGCGTTGACCGGACGGGTGCGGAGCTGGCGGTAGATCAGCAGGGCCAGGACGGCCACGCCGATGACGATCTCGGTGACCACGGTTTATCTCCCCGGGAGGTTTTCACGGTGCCATGTCACGCTAAGGCGAGCCCGCTCCGGCCTTCCTAGGCGCGCTGTCCTGACCCGCGCATGACAAATGTCATGGCCGTCACCGTGCGCCAGCTCGCCGCCCTGGTACTCCAGCCCGGCGCCGCTCGCCCAGTCATCAGCTCCGGTGGATGAGCCAGACGTTGGGCTCCCAGTACTGGCCGGTGTCGCGGTCCCGGTCGATGTGCACGGTGGCCAGGCCCTTCGGGAACACGTACTCGCCGGTCTCCGGGAAACGCATCCCGGTCCAGGACTCCCAGTCCGCCACGCTGCCGGTGATGCGCATCGAGCGGGGCAGGGCCGGGCCCAGCCGCGCGCCGAGCCGCGTGTGCACCCGGATCCACGGGTCGAACGGTGTCCCGTCCTCCCGGGTCCAGGCCGCGTAACGCCCGATCGCGATGGTCGGGTAGCGCTCCTTCAGGTTCGGCCGGACCGGCGCGATCAGGTGGGCCAGCCCGGCGTCGGCGGCCAGCCCGGCCATGGCCCGCAACATGACGGGGGACAGGCCGCGGCCCTGATGGCGCGGCGGGATCTCGGCGGCCAGCGCGCACACCGCGGACGGTGTCCCGCCCGCGGCCCGCAGGGCGAACCCGGCGGCGAGGGACGCGTCGATGCCCGGTCCGAGCCCCGCGTCGGTGCCGTCCCAGGCCACCGGGATCGTGTGCCCTTCGGCGAGCACCTGCCCGGCGGCGGCGTCGAACAGCACGAACTGCCACTCCGGGAAGGTGGTGTAGAGCTGGTCCCAGTACTGGTTGAGCACGTCGCCGTGCAGGTTGTACTCCGGCCACACCTCGGACGACAGGTCGCCGAGGCTGTCCCACAGTTCCGGCCGGTCGCTGTAGCGCACCACCTCCGGCTGGGTGATGGGCGGCTGGCTCATGGCGCTGCTGGCTCCGCGCACTGGCTCATCGGGCGCTCCGCTGGCTCATCGGGCGCTCCGCGCTGGCCGGAACACATCGCGCAGCGTCTGCGCCAGCAGCCCGGGCTCGGCCACCGCGGGGAAGTGCCCGCCCCGGTCGTGCTCGGCCCAGCCGGTGACGGTGAAGTACCGCTCGGCCAGCTCGCGGGGCGGCTTGGGGAACGGGACCCGCTCGCCGCCGAAGATGCTGATCGCGGTGGGCACGTCCGGCGGATCGCCGGCCGGCAACGCGGCGCCGGGGTCGTGCGCGTAGGCCCAGTAAGGCAGCAGCGACGAGGTGATGGTGCCGGTGACCCAGTACAGGGTCAGCGTGCCGAGCAGCAGGTCCCGGCCGAACGCGGGCTGGCCGTCGCGGCGGACCGCGCTCCAGGCGGTGACCTTCTCGCCGATCCAGGCGGCCAGGCCGGCCGGGGAATCGTGCAGCGCGGCGCCGAGCGTGGACGGCTTGGTGGACTGCTCGTGCGCGTACCCGCCTTCTCCGGCCGTCCAGGCCGTGACCTCGGCGGCGAACTTCTCCTCCGCGGGGCTCCGCTCCGCTCGGGCTCCCAGGGGCGGCCCGGGCGCGGCGGGACGGCCAGCCCGGGCGTGGCCAGGTGGATGCCCGCGACCGCCGCCGGAAAGTCGCGGGCCAGCCACGCGGTGACCCCGGCGCCGAGGTCACTGCCGTGCGCGGCGAACCGGGGATAGCCCAGGCTCCTCGGTCATCAGCCGGTGCCAGAGCGCGGCGACCGCGGCGGCCGTAAGCCCGCCGGGCGGCGGGGCGGCGGAAAATCCGAACCCCGGCAGGGACGGCACCACCACGGTGAACGCGTCCGCGGGATCGCCGCCGTGCGCGGCCGGGTCGGCCAGCAGCGGGATCAGGTCCAGGTACTCGCAGAACGAGCCGGGCCAGCCGTGGGTCAGCAGCAGCGGCAGCGGGTCCGGGCCCTGCCCGGGCGCGTGCACCAGGTGGATCCGCTGGCCGTCCACGGTGGCTTCGCGGTGGGTCAGCCGGTCCAGCCGGGCCTGGAACGCGGCCACGTCGAACTTCTGCCAGTCCGCCAGCAGCGCGGCCAGCCAGGACCGGGGCACGCCGCGGGCCCAGCCGTCCCCGTCCGCCGCGGGCAGCCGGGTCCGCGGCAGCCGCTCCCGCAAGTCCTCGAGCGCGTCCCCGGCCAGGGTGACCCGGATGTCCCGGGCCGTGAGCGCATCGGCCATCCGGCCAGCATGGCAGGCACCGCGCCGGTCCTCCACACCGCCATGGGCCTGGGCGGCCAGGGCCGACGTTTCACGCCGGACGTGCGTTATGGCAGGTGTTTGGCCCGATTCGGGCGAACGTTCAGCGTGAAACGTGGCGGGGAGCGGGCCAGCGGTGGCCGGGACGTGGTACGCGAAGGCCCCGGCGCGCTGGGCGCGCCGGGGCCTTCGGGGGAGTGGGACGGTCAGGTGTCGGTGGAGGCGTCCTGGGGGTCCAGGGATTCGGGGGACACCGTGTTCCGGGCCGGGGCCGGGACGGCGCCCGGCTGGTCCAGTGACCTCGGCCGGACACCGAGGCGCCCGCCACCGCCATGGGCGTGTCGCGGCGTCACGTCCGCGTTCGGCTCCGGCCACTGCTTCAGCTCCACCTGGGGGATGAACCAGGTGGCGATGAAGGCCAGCGCGGCGATCGGCACGGCCACGAGGAACACCGTCTGGATCGACTCCGCGTAGCCCGCGACGAAGCCCGCGTGCACCACGGCCGGCAGCTTGCCCAGCAGCGCCGGGGTGGCGTCGGCCGCGCTGAAGCCGGCCGGCAGGTGGATGCCCTGCAGGTGCCTGGCCAGGTTACCGATGAGGACGTTGGAGAAGATGGCGCCGAAGATCGCGGTGCCGAACGACCCGCCGATGGAGCGGAAGAACGTGGCTCCCGAGGTGGCGACGCCCAGCTCGCTGTGCGGCACCCCGTTCTGCACGATGATCACCAGCACCTGCATCACGCTGCCCAGGCCGAGGCCGAGGACCAGCATGTAGACCGCGTCCAGGAAGGTGGACGTGTGCACGCCCATCAGGTGCAGCAGGAACAGGCCGATGGTGATCAGGGCGGTCCCGACGATCGGGAAGAAACGGTACTTCCCGGTCCTGGAGATGATCTGACCGGAGCCGATCGACGTCAGCAGCAGCCCGGCCATCAGCGGGAGCAGGTACACCCCGGAGATGGTGGGGGAGATGCCCCGGACGACCTGGAAGAACGCGGGCAGGTAAGTGATCGCGCCGAACATCGCGAAGCCGACGATGAAGCCGACGACGCTGGTCGTCGAGAAGGTGCGCAGCCGGAACAGGTGCAGCGGCAGGACCGGCTCCACCGCGCGCCGCTCGACCAGGACGAACACGCCGATCAGCACGATCCCCGCCGCGCCCAGGATGTAGATGGGCGCGGACTTCCACGGATAGGTGGTGCCGCCCAGGCTGGTCAGCAGGATGAGCGAGGTCGCGGCGGCCGACAGCACCAGGGTGCCGAGGTAGTCGATGACGTGGTGCACCCGGCTGAGCGTGCCGGGGACCTGGCTGGCCACCACCACGAGGGCGATGATGCCGATGGGCACGTTGATGTAGAAGATCCAGCGCCAGGTCAGGTTGTCCACGAAGACCCCGCCGAGCAGCGGCCCGATCACGCTGGAGACGCCGAAGACCGCCCCGAACAGGCCCACGTACTTGCCTCGTTCGCGGGGCGAGACGATGTCGCCCACGATGGCCTGCGCGCCGACCATCAGCCCGCCAGCTGCCCAGGCCCTGGATCGCGCGGAACGCGATGAGCTCGAACATGGATGTGGCTGAGGCCGGACAGGACGGAGCCGATCAGGAAGATCACGATGGCGGCCTGGAAGAAGATCTTCCGGCCGTACTGGTCACCCAGCTTGCCCCACAACGGCGTGGACACCGTGGTGGCGAGCAGGTACGCGGTGATCACCCAGGCGATGTGCGACCCGCCCTTGAGGTCACCGACGATCGTCGGCAGCGCGGTCAACACGATGGTCTGGTCGAGTGCGGCCAGCAGCATGCCGAGCATCAGGGCGCCGATGATCAGGAAGATCCGGCGCTGGCTGAGCCCGGTCATCGCGCTCCCCGGCGCGAGCGGCATTGGTGGTGGGGGAGGTCATTCCTCGTCCTTTCCGGGCGCCGAGGTCACGGTGACCTGGCGCAATGAGCAGTTCTCGGGCAGTCCGCCGGCCAGGGCCGCGAACGCCCGGTCGGTGAGCTGGTCCAGCGGTACCGAACCGCCGGAGCTGGCCCAGAAGACCGTGGTCGCGCGGATCACCGCGCTGGCCACGCTGGCCAGCAAGCCTGGGTAGGGGTCGCGGGCGGGATCGGTGCCCAGCCGCTCCGCGAGCGCCTCAGTCAGCGCGCATTCGATGTTCGCCATGTGCGCGGACTGGGCGGCCCGCAGGTGCGGGTCAGCCCGGACCACCTTCATCCGGCGCAGTATGTCCAGCGGGTCGCCGCCCAGCTCGCCGAGCTCATTGGTGACCATCCGGGCCTCGGCCACCAGGACCTGGCGCAGTGCGCTCAGGGCCGGTTCTCCCGGCGCCTGGTGCACGACCCGCTCCCGCATCCGCGCGATCCGCTCGGGGTCCGCCCCGAACAGAGCGGCTTCCTTGGACGGGAAGTAGTTGAAGAAGGTCCGCGGCGAGACGTCGGCCGCCTCGGCGATGTCTTCCACCGTGACGTGCATGAAGCCACGCTGCGCGACGAGGTCCAGGGCGTGCCGGCGTAGCGACCGGCGGGTGGCGAGCTTCTTGCGCTCGCGCAGCGAGGTGCGCGGTTCCGCCACCGGGGCGGTATCGGCCAGAGTCATGTTGCGCTCACTGAAAGCTGGTAACGAATCGAATGTTGCGGACAGGTCAACATTACAGTCTGCGCAAAAATTCCGGAAGCCGGGGGCCAGGTGCTGCCAGGGCCGGGTGCGCGGTGGGGCGCAGGAGCCGACAACCGCCAGGCCACCGTCCGCCGAATACCAGGCAGCACCCCCCATGCGAGACTCGAGGACATGTCCACTTCGCTGCGTTGCCTGGTCACCGGCTCATCCGGCTATATCGGCGGACGGCTGGTGCCCGAGCTTCTCGCCGCGGGCTACCGGGTCCGGTGCATGGCCCGGGACCCCGGGAAGCTGGGTGACCGGCCGTGGACGGACGACGTGGAGATCGCGGCCGCCGACGTCATGGACGCGGCGGCGGTCCGGCGGGCGCTGCAGGACGTGGACGTCGCCTACTACCTGATCCACTCCCTGGGCACCGGGGCCTCGTTCGAAGAGCGGGACCGGCAGGCGGCGGGGCTGTTCGCCGAGGCGGCCGCGGCCGCGGGCGTGCGCCGGATCGTCTACCTGGGCGGGATCGTGTCCGGCCCGGCCGCCGACCTGTCCCCGCACCTGCGCTCCCGGGGTGAGGTGGGCGACATCCTGCTGCACAGCGGGGTGCCGACCGCCGCGCTGCAGGCCGCCGTGATCATCGGCAGCGGGTCGGCGTCGTTCGAGATGCTCCGGTACCTCACCGAGCGGCTGCCGGTCATGGTCACCCCCAAGTGGGTAAAGACGCGGATCCAGCCGATCGCCGTCAGCGACGTGCTCCGCTACCTGGTGGGCTGCGCGGCGCTGCCGGACGGCGTGAACCGGCGGTTCGACATCGGCGGCCCGGACATCCTGACCTACGCGGAGATGATGCGGCGCTACACCGAGGCGGCCGGGCTGCCGCCCCGGGTGCTGGTCCCGGTGCCGCTGCTCACCCCGCGGCTGTCGTCGCTGTGGGTCGGCCTGGTCACCCCGGTGCCAGCCGGGCTGGCCAGGCCCCTGGTGGAATCGCTGCGCAACGAGGTGGTCTGCGCCGAGCACGACATCGCGCAGTACGTCCCCGACCCGCCGGACGGCCTGCTGCCCATCGGCCAGGCCATCGCCCTGGCGCTGCGGCACACCGCCGAGGGGGACGTGTCCACCCGGTGGTCCTCCGCGGGCACCCCCGGCGCGCCGAGCGATCCGCTGCCCAGCGACCCGGCCTGGGCGGGCGGTTCCCTGTTCGTGGACGACCGGAGCAGCCGTGGTCCAGGCCTCGCCCGAGGCGCTGTGGCGGGTCATCGAGGGCATCGGCGGCGAGACCGGCTGGTACTCCTTCCCGCTCGCCTGGGCCGTGCGCGGGCTGATGGACCGGCTGGCCGGCGGGGTCGGGCTGCGCCGCGGCCGCCGCGACCCCAGGCACCTGCTGGTCGGCGACGCACTGGACTTCTGGCGGGTCGAGGCCATCACGCCCGGGTCCCTGCTCCGGCTGCGCGCCGAGATGAAGCTGCCCGGCCTGGCCTGGCTCGAACTCTCGGTCGGCCGGGACGACCAGGACCGGACCGTCTACCACCAGCGGGCCATCTTCCAGCCCCGTGGCGCGGCCGGCATCGCGTACTGGCGGTCGATCTCCCCGTTCCACGGCGTCGTCTTCGGCGGCATGGTGCAGAACATCGCCCAGGCCGCCGAGCGCGGCGGCACCTGGGGGGCCGCCACCGCTGAGACCGCTGCGCAGCCGGTAAGCGGCCGCGGCCCGGATCGGTGCGGGGCTGGCTGGCCTCCCGGATGTGCGAAGCGGCCACGTGCTGGGTGTTCCGCGGCGTTATGGCTGCGGAACACCCAGTCGTGGCCGCTGGGCACCGGCTGGTTAGACCGGCGGTCAGACGGTGCCTCGTCCGCGGCGGGCCAGTGCGTCCACGGTGATCGCGGCGAGGAGCACGAGCGCCGTGAACATCAACTGCGCGGCCGCGCCGAGGCCCAGCAGCTGCAGCCCGTTGGCGATGACGCCGACGACGAGGCCGCCCAGCAGCGCGTCCATCATCTTTCCGCGCCCGCCGAACAGGCTGGTGCCGCCGATGACCGCCGCCGCCACGGCGTTCAGCACGTTGGCTCCGCCGTTGACGCCACTGGAGATCGACCCCAGATAGGAGGAGTAGATGATGCCGGTAATGCCGGCGGTCAGGCCGCACAGCGCGAACGCCAGCACGCGGATCCGGTTGGTGTTGACACCCGCCCGCCGGGCCGCCTCGGTATTGCCGCCGATCGCGTAGATATAACGGCCGAACCGGGTCCGCCCGAGCAGGGTCGTGTAGATCACCAGGATGGCCAGCACGACCAGCACGACCCAGGGCAGCCCGCGCACGGCCAGGAACAGCGTGCCGCGGTTGGTGTTGCCCACCAGCACCACCACGAGGCCCGCCACCGCGATCACGCCGATCTTCAGCAGCGTGATGGACACCGGCGGGGCGACCAGCCCGTTGGCGCGGCGGCGGTGGTCCCGCATGTACAGGGCCACCCCGGCCGCCACCACCAGCACGATCATGACGATCCAGCTGGCCGGCCGCGCTGAGCGCGCCGCCCTCGATGTCGTTGAGGACGTTGCTGTTCAGCCGGATGACGCCGCCGTTGCCGATGCTCCCGGTCGCGTTGATCAGGTAGATGAGCAGACCGGACAGGCCCAGGTAGCCGGCCAGCGTGACCACGAACGAGGGCAATCGGAGCGCGGTGATGATGAAGCCCTGGAGCGCCCCGTAAGCCGCGGTGGCGGCCAGCGTGGCCAGGACCGCGACCCACCAGGGCCAGCCGGTGGCCACCATCCACAGGGCGATGACCGCCCCGCAGGCCGCGGTGAAGCCGGCCGCCAGGTCGATCTCGCCGAGCAGCAGCACGAACACCTCGGCCATGCCGAGGGTGATGATGAACGCGGCCTGGGTCATCAGGTTGACCAGGTTGCCCGCGGACAGGAAGAGCGAGCTCTTGATCTGGAAGAAGATCACGATCACGATCAGGCCGATGATGACCGGCAGCGCGCCGCTCTCGCCGCTGCGGATCTGCTTGCCCCAGATCCGCAGGTACTCACCGACCGAGTTGGCCACCAGCTCAGCTGGGACCCCGGTCCGGACCGCTATGTCTTCCGCGGCTGTCCGTCTCGGTGGTCTTGCCCTGCTCCGGTGCTGGGGGATTCGTGGATGTCAAGGGTCAGCCCTCCCGGCCGCTGTCGGGGCTGCGGGCACCGTTGTCCGCGCGGCCGTTCCGCTCCAGGCCGCCCGTGGTCATCAGCTCGACCACGGACGGCGTGTCGTACTCGGACGCCGGGCCGACCGACACCAGCCGGCCCAGGTACAGGACGGCCATCCGGTCGGCGACCTGGAACACGTCGATCAGGTTATGCGAGACCACGAGCACGGCGATGCCGCGGTCGGCCAGCCGCCGGATGAGGTCGAGCACCAGTGCGGTCTGGGTCACGCCCAGGGCGGCGGTCGGCTCGTCCATGATCACGAGCTTCGCTTCCTGCATCACGGCCTTGGCCACCGCCACCGACTGGCGCTGCCCGCCGGACAGCGACCCGACCGGCTGGCGGATGTTGCGGACCGTGACCACCCTCAGGTCGCTGAGGGTCTTCTTGGCCATCTGCTCCATGGTCACCTCGTCCAGCAGCAGATGCCGCCGGAGCTCGTGACCGAGGAGCATGTTCGCCACGATGTCCAGGTTGTCGCAGAGGGCCAGGTCCTGGTAGACGGTGGCGATCCCGGCGTCGGTGGCGTCCCTCGGGGAGCGGAAGTTCACCTGCTGGCCCTGCCAGATGATCTGGCCGTGCGAGGGCTCCCAGATCCCGGAGATGGTCTTGATCAGAGTTGACTTCCCGGCCCCGTTGTCCCCGACCAGGGCAGTGACCTGCCCGGCCGGGATATCGAGGTCGATCCCGCTGAGCGCCTGCACCGGGCCGAAGTTCTTCCCGATGCCGCGTAGCTGCAGTAGCGGCCCGTCCATAGTAAGTTCCCTCACTGATACCGGACGGAGCCCGGCCCGCGGTGGCGGGCCGGGCTCCGTGTGCCGAGCTACCTGTCACTGCTGGTGTCCCGGTCGGCTATCCGACCACAAAATCAACCCGAGATGCCAGCGGCGGCGCATGGTTTGGCGTACTTGCCCGCGCACAGCTGGGAGGCCGGCACGAACTTGTCCGCGATCACGGTCGAGTTCATGTTGGCCGCGGTCACCCACTTCGGCGCCAGCAGCACGGACTTGACGGCCACCTTGGACTGCGTGTCCTCGGTGGTGCCGTTGACCAGAGCTCGCCGGCGGCACGACCCCGGCCCGGATGTACATGGCCAGCGCGGCGGCCGCCTGGGCCTCCAGGTAGATGGGCTTGTACACGGTGCCGCACTGGTAGTTGGCCAGGATGTTCTGCAGGCCGGTCAGCGTGGCGTCCTGGCCCGTGGTCGGGAAGGTCTTGGGCTTGATGCCCTTGTTCTGTCAGGTAGTGGATGATCGGCGCGCCGTTCTCGTCGTTCGGGATCAGCGCGGCGTTGATGTTCGGGTGGGCGGTGTACTGCTGCTGGAACTCACTCAGCGCGGTCGGCGGGTCCCAGGTGCCGGCCGGGTTGCTGACGTCCTTCCAGCCCCGGAGCTGAACTTCGGCGCGAGCACCGCGTCGTAGCCCTGGGCGAACAGCGTCGCGTTGTTGTCGGTCGGCGCGCCCTTCATGACGATGAGCTGCGGCTTCTTCACGCCCCAGGCGGCGACGCAGCTGACCATGCCCTGGCCGATCAGCTTGCCGACCTGGACGTTGTTGAAGCTGACGTAGTACTTGCGCTGGCCGCCGAGGACCAGCCGGTCGTAGTCGATGACCGGGACGCCGTGGGCCTTGGCGTACGACTCGATGTGCGCGCCGACCCCGGAGTCGAGCGCGTCCACGACCAGCACGGTGGCGCCCTTGGTGATGGCCGTCTGGGCGTCGCTGAACTGGGTCGCGTCGCTGCCCAGCGCGTTCTCCACGGTGTACTGCGACGACTTGAGCCCGGCCTTCTGGAAGGACTCCTTCAGGTACGGGGCGTCGAACTCGACGTACCGGGTGGACGACACGGTGTCCGGCAGGATCACCGTGACGTTGCCCTTGCCCTTGGCGGCCAGGGGCTTGAGCGTGGCCATGGCGGAGAACGTGTTGTTGATCTGGCTGAGCGACAGCTTCGGCACGGACGAGCTGGCTGCTGCTGCCGGAGGAGCCACCCGATGAGCTGCTGCCGCAGGCGGCGATGACGAGAGCCGCGCTGCCGGCGACGGCCGTCAGCGCGACTTTCTTGGTCATTGAATGCAAAGGAACCACCTCGCTGTGGGCGGGGACATGTCAGGGGTGCGCGGCCCAGCGTCTCAGCTTGATCGTCGCAGCACCCCGATCTATCTGGGAAAACAGTAAGACGGCGAGGATGAACAGGGGCGTAAACATCTCTGTAACATCGTGAAAAAAGCATTAACAATGTTCGGGTATGCGTTAATGTTCGCGCTCACAGTCGAACTTGTGGTCGTCCTGAGACTGGGCTGAGACCCGCCTGAGACCGGGAGGGTTCACACGGCCGGAATCGCCGGCGGAATCGGCCCGATGCCGGGATCGAGCGGCGGAATGGCGCCGCTGGGATCACTCGGCGGCGATGCGGTAGCCAGCCCGCGGCTGGGTGAGGATCAGCGGCTCGCTGCCGTCCGTTTCGAGCTTGGCGCGGAGCCGCCGGACATAGACCCGCACGTACTCGGTCTCGGTCTCGTAGCCGCGGCCCCAGACCCGGCGCAGCAGGTGCGCGTGGGTCAGCAGCTTCCCCCGGTTGATGGCCAGCTCGCGCAGCAGCGCGAACTCCGTCGGGGTGAGATGCACCGCCGCCCCCTCCCGGCGGACCTGCTGACTGGCCAGGTCGATCTCCAGCTGGCCGATGGTGATCACCGGCGGGACGCTCTGCGGCGCGGTCTCCGCCGGGCGGGTGCGGCGCAGCGTCGCCGTGATCCGGGCCAGCAGTTCCTCGATGCTGAACGGCTTGGTCAGGTAGTCGTCCGCCCCCATGTTGAGCGCGGTCACCTTGTCCCGCTCGCCGCCGCGCGCGGACACCACGATGATGGCGACTGACGATCGCTCCCGGATCAGCTGGCACAGCTCGAACCCGTCGACTTCGGGAAGCATGAGGTCGAGCAGGACGATGTCGGGTTCCTCGGTCTCCAGCAGGTTGAGCGCGCGCAGCCCGTCCACCGAGACCACGGTGTCGAAGCCGCGCACCGCGAGGTTGGACCGGATCAGGTCGACGATGTTCGGGTCGTCCTCGACCACCAGGGCGCGGGTGTTCCCGGCCTGCGTGAGCATGTCAGCTGGCTCCCCTCGCCGGCGCCGCCACAGTTTCGGCGGTCATCCCCGGCCCCCTGGTCATCCCCGGCTCCCCGGTGTCCCCGGCTCCCGGTGTCCCGGTCCCCGGTGTCATCGGTGGCGGCCGTGCCGATCGCGGCCTGGCTGTCGGGGTTCTCCACCGGCAGCAGGATCCGGAAGCAGGTGCCCTGGACCGGCTGGACCAGCTCCATCCGGCCGCCGTGCGCTTCGACGATGCCCCGGGCGATGGACAGCCCCAGGCCCGAGCCGGAACTGGGGGAGCGACGGCGGCGCATCGGCTCGAACAGGGCCTGGGCGACGTCGGGCTGCATCCCCGGCCCGTTGTCGGCCACGCTGACCAGCACCGTATCCGGGCCGTCCGCGCTCGCGGTGACCATCACCCGGGTGCCGGGCGGGTTGTGGCCGACCGCGTTGGTCAGCAGGTTCACGAAGACCTGCTCCAGACGGTCGTGGTCGGCCCAGATGGGCGGCAGGTCGGCCGCGCACCGCACGCCGACCAGCAGCGCCCCCGACGGAGGCAGGCACGCGATCGCGGCGTCGAGGACCAGCGGGATGTCACACCAATCCCGCTGCAGCTGCAGGATGCCGGACTCGATCGCGGAAAAGCGCAGCAGGTCGTCCACGAGCCGGCCGAGCCGGGACGACTCGGCCGCGATCCGGGTCAGGAACCGCTGCTCGGATTCGTCGTCCCAGGTCACATCGGTCTGCAACAGGCTGGAGGCGTATCCCTTGATCGCGGTGAGCGGGGTGCGCAGCTCGTGGCTCAGCCGGGACAGGAAGCCGCGCTGCAGCTCACGGGACCGGCGCAGGGCGGCGGTCTCCTGGTTGGCGAACCAGGCCTCCTCCCGCTCCAGGGCCAGCCGCAGCGAGTGCGCCGCGTCTTCCAGCAGGGCCGCGGAATCCGCCGGCGGAGGCCGGCCTGCCACCGGGCGACCAGCGCGGCCAGGCCGCCGGGAGCGGGAAAGGCCACCGAGAGCAGCCAGTCGCGGCTCGGTGCAGCTGCGCTGCACGGCCACGTCCTCCTGGCCCGCCCGGGTGAGGGCCGCCGCCGCGGCCTGCCGCGCGGCCGGGGACGCGGCCGGGCGGTCGTCCTTCGCTTCCGGGTCGGCCGGGTCAGCCACGCCGTCTGCGGCCCGGCAGGCGGGCGGGCCGTCCGGTGGCCGGACGATGAGCGCCACCTCGTCGGCTTCCAGGCCCCGGCGGAGCAGTTGCAGGGCGATGCCCAGCCCGTCGGCCACCGGGATGGGCCCGGCCAGGGTCTCCAGCATCTCCCGGATCGTCTCCAGCACCCGGTTACGGGAGGTGACCTCGTCGAGTAGCCGGTCCCGCTCGATAGCGCTGGCCGCGTAGCCGGCGTACAGGGTGGCCAGGTCGAGGTCGTCACGCTGCGGCTTGCCGACGGTGGCGCGGAACACGGTGATGACGCCGAGGAGCCCGCCCGGGCCCAGCACCGGGACCGACCAGGAGCTAGCGACCTTGGCTGACTTGGCCAGCTCGGCGAAGGGCGCCCAGGCCGCCCCGACCTGCACGTCCTCTTCGATGATCGGGCACTGGGCGGCCGCGGCCAGCCCGGCCGGGCCGCCCGCCGGGCCGCAGCGGCAGGTCGGACCACGGGGACAGCAGCGGCGGCGCGAGTCCCAGCGACGCGGCGCAGACCAGCCTGGAATCGGCCAGCAAGTGGATGCACAGCCGCTCGCTGCCCAGCGCGGCGCCCAGGGCGGACAGGATCAGCGACAGGCTGGACGACGGGTCGGCCGACACCAGCCGGTCGGTCAGGCCGTGCAGCCGGGTCAGCTGGCGCCGGGCCGAGGCATCCACCTCCTGGCCGGACACCAGGGCCACGACGTCACCGGGATGCACCTCGCTCGGCGCCACCTCGGCGACGAGCTGCCCGTGCCGCAGCACCGCGATCCGGTCGGCCAGCCGGAACATCTGGCTGATGTCGTGGCACGCGAGCACGATCGTCGTGCCCTGCGCCCGCACCCGCGCGATCAGGTCTTCCACCAGCGCCGATTCCTGCACGCCCAGCGACGCGGTGGGCTCGTCGAGCAGGAGCAGCCGGGGCTGGTGAACCACGGCCCGGGCCACGGCGACCAGCTGGCGCTGCCCGCCGGACAGCGACCGGACCGAGCGTTCCGGGTCCGGGAGCGGGACGCCCAGCCGCTCGAAGATGGCGGCGGCATCGGTGCGCATCCGGATGCCGGACAGCAGCTGGCGGCGGCGCTCACGGCCGAGCATCACGTTGGAGGCGATGTCCAGGTTGTCGCACAGGGCCAGGTCCTGCCAGACCACCGAGATGCCCTGGCGCTTGGCGCCCAGCGTGTCCGGCGGCACCGGCCGCCCGTCCAGCGCGATCACGCCCGAGGTGGGGGCGATGTCCCCGGCGATGCACCGGATCAGCGTGCTCTTACCCGCACCGTTCTCCCCGGCCAGGGCGACCACCTCGCCCGCCCGCACGGTGAGATCCACCCCGTCCAGGGCCGTCAGCCGGCCAAAACGGACCCGGAGCCCGGACACCGCGAGCTGGACGGGAGCTCGCGCCGCTGCCGCGCGCGGCCCCGGCACTAGCGATGCCGGAGCTGGCTGCACGGGCTTACCAGAGGCCGGCTAAGGACGGTCATAGAGACATTCTCGCCGACATCGTGGCTGCTCACTACCTACCGGGTCAGGAGGGGCCGGCGCAGCGCTTGACTCCGTACCGGAGTACGGCTGCTAGCTTGCCGACTATGGCTGGGTTGACGATCGGGAAATTCGCTGACGCCGGAGGGGTCGGGGTCGAGACGGTCCGGTTCTATCAGCGGCGCGGGTTGCTGGCGCAGCCCGCCCGGGGCAGGTCCGGATTCCGTGAGTACACCGAGGATGACCGGTGGCGGCTGGCCTTCATCCGCCGGGCCCGGCGGCTCGGCTTCACCCTGGCCGAGATCAGCGACCTGCTCGGCCCCGCCGAGGCCCGGTCCACCGACGAGATCGTCCGGGCGGCCGAGGCCAAGCTGGCCGCGGTCGCCGACCAGCTCGCCGAGCTGGCCCGGCTGCAGTGCCGGCTGCGCCGCCTGGTCCAGGTCTGCGCGCACGGCAGCAGCGACGACTGCCTGGCCCTGCACCTGGGCGACGGGCACCTCGGCGACGGCACTGGGCACGCTCGGCGACGGGCACGACCAGCTCTCCAGCAGCGCCCTCTCCAGCCCACGCTGAGCGGCGCGTCTCACCGAAAGGAGCACCGTCATGGGTGCGGTCAAGACAGTAACCGACGACAGCTTCGAGGCCTCGGTGGTGCGCAGCACCAAGCCGGTGATCGTGGAGTACTGGGCCGAGTGGTGTGGCCCGTGCCGCCAGCTCGGGCCGGTCCTCGAGGCGATCGCCGCGGAACACGCGGACGCGATCGAGGTGGTCAAGGTGAACGCGGACGAGAACCCGCAGACCACGGTGAAGTACGGCATCATGCTCATCCCCACGGTGAGCGTGTTCGACGGCGGCCAGGTGGTCAAGGAGCTGGTCGGGGCCCGGTCCAAGGCCGCGCTGCTGCGCGAGGTCGCCGACTTCCTGTAGCGGGCGCCGCCGGGCGGGCGGCCGTCGTGCGTGCCAGACGGGCGGCCGTGCTGCCAGAGCGCCGGTGCGCTGATGACCCCGTGTTGCTGGTGAGAACGCGGGCGGCTGGGCATGAACACCTGCGTGCCCTACTCAGCCCTCAGCCACCTCGAATGCTCCCGGTGCGGCACCGGTTACGACGCGCGCCAGGTGCAGGGCACCTGCACCTGCGGCGCGCCGCTGCTGGCGCGCTACGACATCGAGCGGGTCAGCGCCCAGGTCAGCCGCGAGGACATCGCCGGCCGGCCGCCCGACTTGTGGCGCTATCACGAGCTGCTCCCGGTCACCGACGCCCGGCGGGTGATCAGCCTGGGGGAGGGCATGACCCCGCTCTTGCCGATGCCCCGGCTGGGCCAGTCGATCGGGGTGCCCGGGCTCTGGATGAAGGACGAAGGGCTCACCCCGACCGGCACCTTCAAGGCCCGCGGCGCGGCCGTCGGGGTGTCCAGGGCGGCCGAGCTCGGCGTGCCGGGGGTGGCCATGCCCACCAACGGCAACGCGGGCGCGGCCTGGGCCGCCTACGCCGCCCGGGCCGGGCTGCGCAGCCTCATCGTGATGCCCGCCGCCGCGCCATCCATCACCCGCGCCGAGTGCGCCGCGGCCGGCGCGGAGCTCTACCTGGTCGACGGGCTCATCGGGGACGCGGGCGCGATGATCGCCGCGGCGCTCCCCGGGCGCCCGGGCTACCAGGACGTCTCCACCCTGAAGGAGCCGTACCGGCTCGAGGGCAAGAAGACCATGGGGTACGAGATCGCCGAGCAGCTCGGCTGGCGGCTGCCGGACGTGATCGTCTATCCGGCCGGCGGCGGGGTGGGCATCATCGGCATCCACAAGGCGCTGCGGGAACTGCGCGACCTGGGCTGGGTCAACGGCAAGCTGCCCCGGCTGGTCGCGGTGCAGGCCAGCGGGTGCGCGCCGATCGTGGCGGCGTTCGCCAGCGGGGCCGCGGAGAGCCAGCCCTGGCCGGACGCCCGCACGGTCGCCTTCGGCATCACCGTCCCCAAGGCCCTCGGCGATTTCCTGGTGCTCGACGCGGTGCGGGGGACCGGGGGGACCGCCGTCGCCGTGGACGACGAGGACCTGCTCGCGGACCAGCGCGAGATAGCCCGGCTGGAAGGCAGCCTGATCTGCCCCGAGGGGGCCGCCTGCGTCACGGCCGTCAGGCAGCTGCGCGAGTCCGGCTGGCTGGCCGCCAGCGACGAGGTGGTCGTGCTGAACACGGGAACCGGGCTGAAGTACCCGGACCTGGTGGCCGTGGACCTGCCGGTGCTCGCGCCCGGCGATCCGATCCCGGCGGCGGCCGAGCAGCGGCCAGCCGAGCCTGCTGCAGCCGGGCCTGGGCGGCGGAGCCGCGGCCAGCTGGCCAACCGGCGTGCCAGCCAAGAATCAGCTGCGGGCACGTATGTCCCGGCCGTTACGGGGAAGCTGGGCGCCACGGGCCCTGCGGACTGATCGGCCGGGGGCGAATACGCCTTGTCCCGGGCGTGGCGGCGGCTAGCTGCCCCGCCCGAGGCGACAGGAGGTAATTGTCCATGACCTACGGCGGCAGCATCGCGCTCATCGTGATCGGTGCGATTTTAAGGTTTGCCATCAGCTATTCGCCCTCGGGCATCGACCTGCAGCTCGTCGGGGTGATCCTGATGATCGCCGGCGTCGTGGGCCTGATCATCTCGCTGGTGTGGATGTTCGGGCGCAGGCGCCGGACCGTCACCACCACATCGGCGGCGGTCCCGCGGACCGAGGTGTACGAGGAGCGTCGCTACACCGAGCCACCGCTCTAAGCCGAGCCACCGTTCTGAGCCGCGCCAGCCGACCGCTGCGCCAGGCAGGCCGAGCCCCCGGGGCGGACCACCGCCCGGGGGCGCCTGACGTCAGCTCCTGCTCCCTCCCCGGTCAGTTCCCTCTCTCCCCCCGGGGTAGGTAGTCCCTGGTCACCGCGGGGTCGCAGCATAGAATCAAGATCCACGACGCGGCTCAGCAGCCACGTCCGGCCCGGGATGCCGCCTGGCGGTCAGCCCAGCCACCAAGGATCGCTGGGAACGCCGGCCGTGACGTCTGGACCTTGGGAGAGAGCATGGCGCGTTCCATCTGGTCGGGGTTCCTCAGCTTCGGGCTGGTGAACGTCCCGGTGGGGCTGTACACGGCCACCGCGGACCAGACCATCCACTTCAACCAGCTGCACAAGGGCACCTCCCACCGGATCCGGTACAAGAAGGTCGACGAGGTCACCGGGGAGGAGGTCGCGACCCAGGACATCGTGAACGGGTTTCCCCTCGGCGGCGGCGAGTACGTCGTGGTCAACCGCGAGGAACTGAAGGACATCTCGCCGGGTAAGTCGGAAACCATCGAGATCAGCGACTTCGTGGAGCTGGGCGAGATCGACCCCGTGCATTTCCGGCAGACCTACTACCTCGCCCCCCGCGGCAAGGGCGCGGACCGCGCCTACGCGCTGCTCCGGCAGGCCATGCACGAGACGGGCAAGGTGGGCATCGCCACCATGATCCTGCGGGACAAGGAACACCTGGTCGCGGTCCGTCCCGGGGACGACGTGCTGATCCTGGAGACCATGTACTTCGGGGATGAGATCCGCTCGCCCAGCGAGGAACTCGAGACCCTGCCCCAGGACGCCAGCTTCCAGGGCCGTGAGCTGGAGGTGGCCAAGAGGCTGGTCGAGTCGCTCACGGTCCCGTGGGCACCGGAGGACTACCACAACACCTACCGGGCCCGGGTCGAGGAGCTGATCGAGCGCAAGCGGGAAGGCCAGGCCGTGGTGTTCGAGGCGGAACGGCCCAAGTCGAACGTGATCGACCTGATGGCGGCCCTGGAGGCGTCGGTCGAGAAGATGGGGCCCGCGGCGGCGGGGGCGCAGGCCGGCCGAGGCCGGCGGGCCGGGCCGGTCAGGCCCGGAAGGGCGGCCGGGCAGCGGAGGCGCCGGGCGGCGGCGAGGCGGCCGGCGGGCGGCGGGCCGCGGCCCGGCCGCGGAGTCCGGGCCGCCGGACCTGGACGCGCTGTCCAAGGCGGACCTGCTGGCCCGGGCCGCGGAGCTGGACATCCCCGGCCGGTCGAAGATGTCCAAGCCGGAGCTCATCAAGGCGATCCAGGCGGCTGGCCGGCCGAAACGGCGGGCCCGGAAGATTTCCTAGCACGCGGAAGATTTCCGGCGAATCTGCGCGGCGCCGGCCCGGCGGGCTGCGACTGTCGGCCGGTGGTGATAGAGCAGACTCGGAAGGAGCCGTGATGCCCGAGTCAGCTGTGATCATCAAAGCGTGCGCCGGATGTGAGCAGGATCTGGAGCACTGCCACGGGACCGCGATCCTGCACCCGGACGGCGTCGCCGACTGCTCGGACGACCCGGACTGCCGGCTGACCGCCGAACTGCACCTGTTCGTGGTGGCCTGCCACGAGACCGACTGCGGCTGCGACCGGGCCGACGACGGCCCGGACCTGGCCGCGGAGCACGCCGCCGCATCCTGACCGGCTCCCGCTGCCGCTGCCTGGCCAGCGGTCCCCGACCAGCTGACCGCGCTCCGCACTCTCCCCGGTAGCCGCCGGTAATAGTCTGTCCCTGACCACTTTGCAGGCGTTTGCGTACTGTGGGCAGGGAGTACCGGCCGTCGGAGAGGGGCGTGATGGGGGCGGATGACAGCCCCGGGGCCGCGGCGCCCGGGTTCGATACCAGCGTGGCGCACCCCGCGCGGATCTGGGACTACTTCCTCGGCGGCAAGGACAACTTCACCGCCGACCGGGTGGCGGCCCAGGGAGTCCTCGAGGTCATGCCCGCCATGGCGATGGTGGCCCGGGCGGGCCGCGCGTTCCTGGCCGCCGCCGTGCACTACCTGGCCACCGAGCGGGGGCATCAGCCAGTTCCTCGACATCGGGACGGGCCTGCCCACCGCGAACAACACCCACGAGGTGGCCCAGCGGGCGAACGAGCAGGCGCGGATCGTCTACGTGGACAACGACCCGATCGTGCTGTCCCACGCCCGCGCGCTGCTGACCAGCGGACCTGACGGCGAGACCGCCTACGTTGACGCGGACATCCGGGACACCGACCGGGTCCTGGCCAGGCGGCGCGGACGCTGGACTTCAGCCAGCCGGTCGCGGTGATGCTGCTGGCCGTGCTCCACTTCGTGCCCGACGAGGATGACCCTTACAAGATCACTGCAAGGCTCATGGATGCCCTGCCCGCGGGCAGCTTCCTGGCGCTGTCGCACGCGACCAGCGACATCCAGAGCGGGCGGGTCGCGGCCGGGACCGAGCGCTACAACCAGCGGTCCGCGGTCCCGATCACGACCCGGACCCGGGCCCAGGTGACCCGGTTCTTCGACGGCATGCAGATCATCGACCCCGGCGTGGTGCCGCTGGGCCAGTGGCACCCGGGCCCGCCCCAGCAGTTCGACTCACCCGGCGCCTGCCCACCTATTGCGTGGTGGGCCGCAAGCCCTGATCCCGGCCCAGAGCCTCCGGCTAGGGCACCGCGGAGGCCTGGGGGGTGGGAGCCGCGGTGTGGTGGCCCTGGAACAGGATCGACGCGATCTGGGTCAGCTTGTTCGAGCCGTACTTGAACCCGGCGTCCCCGACGCCGCCGAAGCCCCCCAGGTTGTACATGATCGCCATCGTGTACTGCTGGTCCGGGCCCGCGAAGCCGACGGTGTTGGTGATCCAGATATTGCCGTCCTGCTCCCAGCCGTCCTTGTTGCCCGGGTGGTTCTCCGGGCCCGCGCCCCAGACGCCCCACTGCTGGTCGAGCGCGGCGACGTGCTGGAGCCGGTAGACCAGGTAATTCCGGACGTTGGCCGGGGCGTCCTTGAGCACGTAATTGATCAGGTTGTCCAGGTCCTCGGGCGGTGCAGTCCATGAAGCCCCAGTTGATATACGACGAGGTGAACCTCGCGTCGTTCATCCCGAACGCCCGGATCCGGTTCAGGAAGCTGCCGTCCTCGTACTTGTTCCACAGGTAGTTGGCGTCGTCGTCGTTGCTGGTGTACAGCGCCTGGAACATCGCCTGCCGGTCGGCGCTGGTCAGGTCGATGCTGCCCGCGTCGCTGCGCTGCAGGATGTCCGTCATCATGGCCAGCTTCATCGTGGACGCGGCCGGGTAGGCGACGTCGGCGTTGGCGTTATGCCAGGTCGCCCCGTTCTTCCGGTCGTAGATCACGATGCCGATGGAACCGGGCAGGTGCCGCATGTAGCCGCGGATCTCCTTGATCCGGTTGCGCATCGTGCAGGGGAAGCCAGGCGCGTTCCTGGCGCACACCTTGGGCGTGGGCGTCGGCGCTCGGGCTGGGTGACGGATGACGCCGACCCCGACGTGCCGCCCGAGGGCAGCGCCGACGAATGCTGGCTGGCGGGCGTGAACATGCTGCAGCCCGACACGGCCAGAGTGACGAAAAGTGAGCCCGAGACTACGGGGAGCCACGCGCGGTGACGCGCCCGGGCAGCCGACGAATGCATGCCCGCCAGGATACGAGCGCCAGGGCGATGCGGTGCGAATCGGCGCCCATTCCGGCGCGCCTGTTGTGAATTCTTGACGCGGAGCCTTCCCTGCCTGGGCCGCGTGCTCAGGCCGGGTGCTCCTGGCCGTCGCCGGCCCACTCGGTGTGGAAGGTGCCCGGCTTGTCCACCCGGTGGTAGGTATGGGCGCCGAAGTTGTCCCGCAGGCCCTGGATCAGCGCGGCGGGCAGCCGTTCCTGGCGCAGGCCGTCGTAGTAGGCCAGCGAGGAGGAGAACGCCGGGGACGGGATGCCGGCCGTCGCGGCCTGGGCCACCACCCGGCGCCAGCTGTCCACCCCGTCCCGGACCGCGGCGGCGAAGTACGGCGCGACCAGCAGGCTGGGCAGCGCGGGGTCCTCGTCGTAGGCCTCCCGGATCCGGTCCAGGAACCGGGCCCGGATGATGCAGCCGCCCCGCCAGATGGTCGCCATCGCGCCCCGGTCGATGTCCCAGCCGTACTCCTCGCTGCCCGCGGCGATGTGGTCGAAGCCCTGGGCGTAGGCGACCACCTTGGACGCGTAGAGCGCCCGGCGGACGTCGTCGACGAACGCGTCGGTGTCGCTGATCTGCGGGGACGTCACCGCGGTTCCGAACGCCGCGCGGGCGGCCGCCGCGCTGGTCCGCGTGGCCGGACAGGGCCCGGGCGAAGGTGGCCTCGGCGATGCCGGTGATCGGGATACCCAGATCGAGCGCGCTCTGCACCGTCCAGCGGCCGGTGCCCTTCTGCTCGGCCTGGTCGAGCACGATGTCCACGAACGGCTTCCCGGTCTCGGCGTCGGTGTGCGCGAGCACCTGCGCGGTGATCTCGATGAGGAACGAGTCCAGGTCCCCCTCGTTCCAGGTGCGGAAGATCTCGGCGATCTCGGGCGCCGACGCCCCCAGGCCCGCCCGGAGCAGGTCGTAGGCCTCGGCGATGAGCTGCATGTCCGCGTACTCGATGCCGTTGTGCACCATCTTGACGAAGTGACCGGCGCCGTCCGGGCCCACGTGCGTGCAGCACGGCGTGCCGTCGACCTGGGCGGCGATCGACTCGAAGATCGGGCCGAGCTTCTGGTAGGACTCCGGTGAGCCGCCGGGCATGATGCTCGGGCCGAGCAGGGCCCCCTCCTCGCCGCCCGACACGCCGCACCCGACGAAGTGCAGGCCGTGCTCGCGCAGCGCGGCCTCGCGCCGCCGGGTGTCCATGAAGTGCGCGTTGCCGCAGTCGATGACGATGTCGCCCTCGTCCAGCAGGGGCACCAGCTCGTCGATCACCGCGTCGGTGGCCTCGCCCGCCTTGACCATGATGATGATGGCCCGCGGCCGGCTGAGGCTGGCCACGAACTCCTTCATCGACTCGGCGGGCACGAACGTGCCCTCGTCGCCGTGCTCCTTGACCAGGCTGCGGGTCCGCTCCGGCGAGCGGTTGTGCAACGACACGACGTGCCCGTGCCGGGCCAGGTTGCGGGCCAGGTTGCGGCCCATCACCGCCAGGCCCGTCACGCCGATGTCTGCGTTGCCCTGCTGAGTCATGCGTGGCTCCTCGGAGAGTCTCGTCGTCATTCGCGAGGGTAGCCCGTTACCTACCCGGGCTGGCCCGGTGTCATCACGAGGTAAGCGACGTCGGCGACAATGCCAGGGATGACTTTCCTGCTGCCCCGTCCGGCCCCGGTGTTCCGCGCCGATCCCGCGCAGGGCCGGGTGTTCACCTCCGCCCGGATGGTGCAGAGCACCGAGGTGACCCCGGCCGGACGGCTGCGGCTCGACGCGCTGGCCCGCTACCTCCAGCAGGCCGCCGAAGACGATGTCAGCGACGCCGGCTGGGACGGCTCGTACCTGTGGCTGCTGCGCCGGGTGGCCCTGGCCATCCGGGGGTTCCCCGCGCACCGGGAGCGAATTTCGTTGCGGACCTACTGCTCAGCCACCGGCCCGCGGTGGGCGGAGCGCACCACGACGGTGAGCGGGGCGGGCGGGGACCTTATCCAGTCCACCGCGATCTGGGTCGCGGTCTCGGCGCGGACGGGCGGCCGGTCCCGCTGGGCGACACGTTCCAGCGGGTCTACGGGCCCTCGACCGGGGGCCGGCAGGTCTCGGCCCGGCTCACCCACCCGGGGCTGCCCGGGTCCGCCGAAGGGCGGCCCTGGCCGCTGCGCGCCGCGGACTTCGACACCGCCGGCCACGTCAACAACGCCGTCCACTGGGCCGCCGTGGAGGACGAGCTGGCCGGCCTGGACTGGCTGCCCGGCCACGCCGAGCTCGAATACCACCGGCCCATCCTGCCCGGCGCCGAGCCGGAGCTGGTGACCAGCCAGGAACCCGGGGAGCTGCGGGCCTGGCTGCGGCAGGGCCCGCAGCGGCTGGCCTCCGCCTGGCTCACCGCCGCAGCCCGGCCCGACCACGGCGGCCCTGACCACGGCGGCCCTGACCACGGCGGCCCTGACCACGGCGGTGCTGCCGGCGCGGTGCCCGGTCACCGGCGCTCGAACTCCAGCACCCGCCAGGGCAGCACGTCGGTCAGCGGGGTGTCCCGGACCAGGGTGTAACCCTCCGGGCCCAGCAGCGCCTCGTGCTCGGCGCGGGTGCGCTCCCGCCCGCCCAGGACCATCATCATGATCAGGTCCATCAGATGGGCCAGGGATGGCTCCGGCCCGTCCGGGAGCACGTAGTCGATCACCATGAGCCCGCCGCCCGGCCGGCTCGCCCGGTGGCAGTTACCGGCGATGGTGCGCACATGCTCGTCGTCCCAGTTGTGCAGGATCTGGCTCAGCACGTACAGGTCGCCGCCCGGGACCTCACGCAGGAAGTCGCCGACCACAAGCTCGACGCGGTCGGCGACGCCGACTGCGGCCAGGAACCCGGGCGCCTCAGCCAGCGCCTCAGCGCGGTCCATCAGGCGGGCCGTGACCGCGGCTGCGCCGTCGTCAGGGCCCCCGGTCACCCGCGCCTGAATGGCCCGGGCGCAAGCCATCGGCCGTGCACATGCCCTTCCGGGCCGGACTCGCCGGGCATCTAGGGCGGATGAAAGGTACGGCATTTCCCGGGCCCGGGAAAGGCGGGGTCGAAGCGGCATTTCCCCGGGCCCGGAAGGGTGCCCCGGATTTGGCTTGCGCTTTACACTGGAGGGGACGGCTCGGGATGCCGGTGGCGGGGCGGCAGAGCCGCGCGGCTGGCTCGGGCCTGGAGGCGGAACCATGACGTCCGGGGTCAGCGTAAGCAGTGCGTGGGCGGAGGCCGCGTCCGCATCGAACAGCTTCTCCTGGGCCGAAGCGGTCGTGATCTTCGTGGTGGTCATCGTCGCGCTGCTGGTGATCGTGGCGCTGGTCGGCCGGCGAACCAGGCTGCTGGTCAGCCGCCCCGGCTGCGGACCACGCACAGCCGGCGGGTGCGGCGAGGCCGCCGAAGAGGACGTCGCGGAGATCGAGCGGGACGCCCGGCTCTACGGCCGTCCGGTGCGCCGGAGCCGCCGCCGCGAAGACGACCTCTGGTGCCGCCTCGTGAGCCGCCGCATCCGTGATCACGGTCAATTTCTGCCACGGCACGCCCCTTTTGACCGCGATCATGAAGGGGTCCAGGGACGCCGCCACGGCCAGGGTTCGGCGGCGCGGCGGCCCCACCCGGCGCCATAGCCAGCCAGCCGCCGCGCCGAGCAGCACCAGCGCCTGCCGGCCACGATGCCCGCGATGGCGCCCCCGGACAGGCCCGCTGGCGGGTGCGCGCCGCCCGGCTGGGCCCCGGCGGAGGCGTGCGCCGACGGAGCCGTGCTGGCCGGGCCGTGCTGGCCGGGGCCGGCTGCCGGACGGCTGGCCTGCTGCCCGGAGCGGCGCCCGGCCCGGAACGCGACCACCCGGTTGCCGGCCGGGGCCAGCAGCAGGCCGGCGCCGACGCTCGGGGTGGGGAAGTGGTTCGTCGCGCCAGGGGGCCGATTGAGGGGCCCCTGCTGCCGGACCTGCCCGGTCCGCGGATCGAGGCCGTACAGCGTCCCGGCCTGGCTGATCGTCCAGACCAGCCCCCCGGCCACGATGGGCGGCCCGCCGCCGGTCCGCGGAACTCCACAGCAGCCGCAGGCCGGGCGGTGACGCCGCCGCGCGGACCGCGACGATCCCGGCGCCGACACAGGGCAGGTACACGGTGCGGCCGGTCACGGCGGGGCCGCCGTCGATGTCGGCGCCGCAGGCCGGGCCCAGCGAGGCCAGCTGCCCGCCGATGCCGCCGAGGTGGGCGCCGTTGAGCAGGTAGGCGATGCGGGACTTCCCGGCCAGCAGCACCTGGCCGCCGGGCAGCAGCACCGGCTCGGCGGACATGTCGAGGTCCCGGGAGTTGTTCGCTGGCCAGTCGGCCGGCGCGAAGTACTGCAGCAGCCGCATCGAGGGCGACAGGTCGAGCACGGAGTCGCTGTCGTCATAGCCGCGCGAGGCCTGGTACACCGAACCGTTCCCGACGCTGACCCAGACGTCACCCGGGCGTCCACGGCCGGGGCGGCCCCGCCCATCCAGACCGCGCCCTGCGACTGGCCGGCCTTCGCGTCCACGGTGAACATGGCGGGCGCGCCGCCGGCTTCGGGGACGGCCACCACCCGTCCGCGGTAGGTGGCGCAGTCCCCGTCGTTGCCGCCGAAGCCGAACACCACCCGCCCGCCGGCCAGGGTCAGCCCGGTGCGCTGGAGCAGCGCCGCGGTGTCCGCCCCGGGCGGGTCCACGTCCCGGGTCATCTCGACCTGGCCGGTCGACGTGCTCAGGCCGGCCAGCACGTGGGCCGGCTGGCCCTGGACCTGCTCGTCGGCCACCACGAAGATCTCGCCGCGGGCCGGGTCGATGACCGGGGTGCCGGTGATCCCGACGGTGGGCGCGATGTCGCCGCAGGGCAGCGAGCTGGCGGGCACCGGGGTGGCCAGGTGCCGGGACCAGGCCACCGCCCCGGTGGCGGCGGACAGCGCGTACACGGTGTCGTTCTCGGTGGCCACGTACACCCGGCCCGCCGACACCAGCGGCTCGCCGTAGATCTCGCCGTCGAGCGCCGGGGAGGTCCAGGCCGGGGACGCGGTGTCCACCCGGCCACGGGCCGGCGCCGCGGCCCCGGAGCCGGCCGGATCGCCGTGGTACACGGTCCAGGAGCCGGCGCCGGGGGAGGGGGAGGCGTTAGCGAGAAGCGAGCGGCACGCGGCCGCGAGCCGCCGCGCGGTCATCCAGAGCGCGGCGGTCAGGCCAGTAAGCCACCTGGCCGTCCGCAGCGCCAGGCGGCTGCGCATCGGCAAAGCGTAGCGACCTGACCGCACGCTCAGCCGGATCCGGCGCCGTCCCCGCCTGGGTGGCAGCCGGAATTCCCGTCCGGGGGCAGGTCAAGGGCGGGATTACGGTCAAAGAACCCAAACGGCTTGAGCCAGAACGACACCGTGTCTACCGGCATGATCGGCCAGTCCTCCGGCCGGGTGATGTGATGGATCCCGAACACGTACCACAGCACGACGTCGGTGTCCTCGATAGAGCGGTTCTGGGCGGTCCAGACGGGCAGCCCGGAGTCGGCCGCGCTCTGGGTGGGGAAGTCGCCGCAGGGCCACCGCTCGTCCGGGTGGTACGGGGTGACCCACAGCGTGTGCTCGATCACCCGGGCCCGCCGCAGCACCGCGGATGAGGGGTCCAGCAACGCCGGGAACGACCCGCCGGGCACGAGCTTGTACCCGGTCGGGGTGCCGAGCGAGTTCGAGGTGTCCGTGCTCACCACCTTCCAGCTGCGCTGGGCCGCCCAGTCGTAGTCCTGCTGGCCCTCCGCCTCGGTGCGCAGCGGGGTCTGGCGGAGCCGCAGGCCGAGCCCGTACGGGTCGTCCGGCCCCGGCGGCGGCGGGCTCCGATTCGACCGCGTAGACCGTATTAGCGCGGCCGTCCACGTCGAGGTCGAGCCGGGCCACGATGAAGTGCTGGTGGAACGGCGCGTAGGTGCGGTTGTCCACCAGCGTGCCGTACGGGGACTGCTGGCCGGGCGGGAGGGTGGAGGTGACCATGATCCCGGTCGCGCGGACCTCGCACTCGATGTTGCCGTCCTGATAGAAGCGCCAGTAGACCAGGTATTCGTAGTTCGCCACGGTGACGTGGAAGGACACCACGAGCCGCCGGGCGCGGCGGACCTCCGGGCCGAACTCGTGATCCACGTGCTTCCACAGCACGCCGTTGTCCTCTTCGTGGATGCAGATGGCGTGGCGGGATGAGCTGGGGCTCGCCCGCCGAGTCGTGCACCACCGCGTCGAGGTAGGTGATCTCGCCGAGGCAGTCGCAGCCGCGTTCGAGCGAGGTGGTCATGAAGCCGAGTCCCCACTCGCCGATGTCGAACGCGGTCCGCCGGAAGTGGTCGGGGGTCGGATCCCGGTAGGGCACCACCATCTCCGCGAACGACAGCCGGTGCGCGACCGGCCGCAGCCGTCCGCCGTCGTTGAACCCGACGGTATGCAGGACCAGGCCCTCGCGGTAGTTGAAGCCGAGCCGCAGCTCCCAGTTCTGCCAGCGCAGCAGATGCCCGTCCAGCCGGAACGAGACCCCGTCCGGCTGGCTGATCTCCAGCGGCGCCACCTCACGCAGCGGCATCGGGATCAGCTTGGGCAGGTACTCGCCCATCACCTGGGGCTGGGGGCCCGGGTCGGCCTCGTCGCCGACCTCCAGCAGCGTCATCGTGTTGAGGTCCACGATCGGATGCAGCCCGCTGAGGTGGTGCGCGTAGGGATTACCCTCCTCGCTGCCGCGGTGCCAGACGTCGGCCCAGCCCAGCCGCAGGCCACGGTAACGTGGCGGAACCAGGTCCGCGCCAAAGGCCCAGAGGTCAGTGAGGATGCGAGAGCGATCAGTGATGCCGCGCCGGGCGAGCGCCGCCGCCAGGGCCGGGTCATCGCGCAGCATCTCGTCGCACTCGTGCCACTCGTCCAGGGTGATGTTCGGTTGCTGGCCGGGGAGCGGTGCCCAGGCGGTAACGGCGTTCTCGTCCAGCGACACCACGGCGCGGTAAGCATGGCCATCGTCGCGGTTCCAGCAGACGGCCAGCGCCTCGCGGGGCGGCGCCTGGCCGGTTTCCGCGCCCAGGGCGTCCTTGGCCGGCTCGCGGAGTTCGATCGAGGCGATCCGCCACCGCGGGCCCACCTCCCGGTCGCGCCGCAGCACGCCGGCGACCTGCCGGAACTCCTCGGCGGTCAGCGGGTCGAGCGGATGGTGCGCCAGTGCCGGCTGATCTAGTGCCGGCTGATCCGGTGCTGGCTGATCCGGTCCGGCTGATCCGAAGTGCTCACCTAGTGCCTCCACGGGTCTGCTCAGCCATCCTGCCCTGGTCCCGCACCAGTGATTACCGTCCGGGTCGCCTCTTGATCCAGGCTCCCAGATCTCCGCTTACGAGGCGGCGCCGGTGACCTTCAGCCGCGCCGGGCGGGCATCGTGAGCCCGGGACTGAGCCTGGCCGGGCCGGTCGGCTTCGACCTGGACCTGACCCTCATCGACTCCCAGGCCGCCATCCTGGCCGCGTGGGCGGAGGTGGCCCGGGAGACCGGGGTTCACATCGACCCGGACGCCGTGACCCGCCGCCTGGGCATCAAGCTGGAAGACGAGGCGGGTCACTGGTTCCCGGCCGGCCAGCGGGACGCGGCCGCGGACATCTACCGGCGGCACTACGTGCGGCTGGGCCCGGAGCTGACCACGCCGCTGCCCGGGGCGGGTGAGGCCCTCGCGGCGGTCCGGGCGGCTGGCGAGCGGGCCATCATCATCACCGCGAAGCATGCTGTCTCGGTCGGGCCCAGCCTGATCGCCGCGGGCCTGGCGGCGGAACTGGAGGCGGACGACGTCTACACCCACGTGTACGGCCCGGAAAAGGCGGCCGTCCTGACCCGGCTCGGCGCGGCGGTCTACGTCGGTGACGCGCCGGCCGACATGGGCGCCGCGGCCACGGCCGGCGCGCACGCGGTCGGGGTGTCCACCGGATCGTTCGGCGCCGCCGAGCTGATGGCCGCCGGGGCCGGGGTGGTGCTGGACTCTCTGCTGGAGTTCGCGGCCTGGTACGCCGCGGCCCGCGGCGGCGTGACCGGCTGACCGGGCGGCCGGCCCGGGCCGATAGCCTGTCCGGGCCGATAGCCTGTCCGGCGTGCTGGAACAGGTGAGCGTCACCCGGTACGTGACCCCGCTGCGCGAGGGGGGTTCGCTGCCTGCCCTGGTCGAGGCCGACAATCTCGGGACCTACGTGCTGAAGTTCCGCGGCGCCGGCCAGGGCCCGAAGGCCCTCGTCGCGGAGATCATCGGCGGCGAACTGGCCCGGCGGCTCGCCCTGCGCACCCCCGAGCTGGTGCTCGCCTACCTGGACCCGCGGATCGCCAGCACCGAGCCCGACCCGGAGATCCAGGATCTGCTCCGGGCCAGCGACGGGCTGAACGTGGGCGTGGACTTCCTGCCCGGGTCGGCCGGCTTCGACCCCGCGGGCTGGCCGGTGGACGCGGAGTTCGCCAGCCGCGTGCTCTGGTTCGATGCGCTGATCCAGAACGTGGACCGGACCTGGCGCAACCCGAACCTGCTGGTCTGGCACGGTAGCGTCTGGCTGATCGACCACGGATCGGCGCTGTACTTCCAGCACAACTGGCCGGCCGCCCGGCCGCTGGCCCCGTTCGACGCCAGTGATCACGTGCTGCGCGGCGCCGCGACCGGGTCCCCGCGGCGCACGAGGCCCTGGCGCCGCAGATCACGCCCGCGCTGCTCGACGAGGTGCTCGCCCTGGTGCCCCCCGGGTGGTTCGGGGACGGGCGGCCCGCGGACTACGCCGCGCACCTGCTGGAACGCGCTCCCCGGGTGCTGGAGGTGATCCGCTGATGAGTCCTGAGGAGTTGGCTGGCCCGGGGGGAGTGCCGGGCGCCGAGCCGTATGAGTATGCGCTGATCCGGGTCGTGCCGAGAGTGGAGCGCGGCGAGGCGATGAATGCCGGGGTGATCCTCTACTGCCAGCAGCACCGCTACCTCGGCTGCCGGATCCTGCTCAACGAAGACCGGCTCCGGGCCCTGGACCCCGGCACGGACCTGGCGGCGGTGGCGGCGGCCCTGGGCGCCCTGGAGGAGGGCTGCCGCAGCGGCCCCGCGGCGGGGCAGCCGCCGGGGGTGCGGTTCCGCTGGCTCACCGCCACCGCAGCACGATCGTGCAGCCGGGCCCGGTACACAGCGGCCTGACCGCCGACCCGGCCGCCGAACTGGACCGGCTCTTCAACGACCTGGTCCGCTGACCTGACCTGGTCTGTCCCGCCCTGGTGGGTTCTGGCGGGCTCGTGGCGGGCTCCGGTGAAGATTACTTTCGGTGACTGACTGATAACAATGCTCGTACCTGGGAAAGGGACAGAGCATGCGCCAGACGTGCCCCCCCGCTCCCCTGCTCACCTGGTCCCGGGACTTCCCCGCGGTGCCGCCCCAGGCCCGGGAGGCGCGGCTGTTCCTGGCCGCCCTCCTCGGCGGCCGCCGGGACGCCGATGAGGCCGTGCTCTGCCTGTCCGAACTGGTCGGCAACGCCTGCCTGCACAGCCGGTCCCGGGAGCCGGGCGGCCGGTTCACCGTCCGGGCCCAGTTGCGCGGCGAGCAGTTGCGGGTCGAGGTGCGCGACGGCGGCGGCCCGTGGGCCGAGTCCCGCTATCCGGACGACCTGCACGGCCGCGGATTAGTGATCGTCTCCCGGCTGGCCCGCCGCTGCGGCCGCAGCGGGAACGGCCAGTCGGGCTGGCGGGTGTGGTTCGAGATGGACTGCCCGCCGGCTGCCCGGCCGGCGGCTCCCGGACTGCCGCCCTGCGGCCGCCGTCGGCCGCCGGCCTGACGGCCGCCGCCGGCGTGATGGCCGCGCTCGCGGCGGCCGGTGTGTAGCAGGCGTTCGCGCGGGCAGCGAAAACGGGCCGCTCGCCGGGATTACCTCCGCGCCCCATGATGTTAGTTTTGATTAAGCAACTATTAAACCCGGGCGCGAGCGCCCGGGACGAGACTGCCCGGCCGCGGGACCTGCGGCGGGGAACCACCTTCAGGGAAGGGTAGGCATGCGGGCCTCCTCAGCTGAGCCAGCCAACTCTGCGCAGCTCAACGGCCATCACAGACAGCGGGCATCACGAAGCGGCCAGCCGCGGGATCTTCCGGCGCGGCGCCGGGTGGGCGGCCCGGCCGCCAGGCCGGCACTACAAGTGGATCGCGCTGTCGAACACCACCCTCGGCGTGCTGATGGCGACCGTCAACGCCTCGATCTTGCTGATCGCGCTGCCGGACATCTTCCGCGGCATCGGGGTCAACCCGCTGCAGCCGGGCAACACCAGCCTGCTGCTGTGGATGATCATGGGCTACCTGGTCGTCACCGCGGTGCTGGTGGTCAGCTTCGGCCGCCTCGGCGACATGTTCGGCCGGGTCAGGATCTACAACCTGGGCTTCGCGGTGTTCAGCGTGTTCTCGGTGCTGCTGGCGCTGACCTGGCTGCACGGTTCCGCCGCGGCCTGGTGGATCATCGCGGGCCGCATCTTGCAGGGCGTCGGCGGGGCCATGCTGCTGGCCAATTCCAGCGCGCTGCTCACCGACGCGTTCCCGACCAACCAGCGCGGGCTGGCCCTCGGGCTGAACCAGGTCGCCGCCATCGCGGGCTCGTTCATCGGGCTGGTCCTCGGCGGCCTGCTCGGCCCCGTGGACTGGCGGCTGGTCTTCCTGGTCTCGGTGCCGTTCGGGGTGTTCGGCACGTTCTGGGCCTACCTCAAGCTCCGGGAGCTCGGCGTCCGCCGTCCGGCCCGGCTGGACTGGCTGGGCAACATCACCTTCGCCATCGGCCTGATCGCGGTGCTGGTCGGGATCACCTACGGCATCCAGCCTTACGGCGGCCACACCATGGGCTGGACCAGCCCGTTCGTGCTGACCGCCATCTTCGGCGGGCTGGCCGTGCTGATCGTCTTCTGCTTCGTGGAGACCCGCGTCGAGGAGCCGATGTTCCAGCTGCGGCTGTTCAGGATCCGCGCCTTCACCGCCGGCAACCTGGCCAGCCTGCTGTCCTCGCTCGGCCGGGGCGGCCTGATGTTCGTGCTGATCATCTGGCTGCAGGGCATCTACCTGCCCCGGCACGGCGTCAGCTTCAGCGAGACCCCGCTGAAGGCCGGGATCTACATGCTGCCGCTGACGGTCGGTTTCCTGATCGCCGGGCCGGTGTCCGGCTGGCTGTCCGACCGCTTCGGGGCCCGCCCGTTCTCCACCGGCGGCATGGTCGTGGCCGCGGCCTCGTTCCTGCTCCTCGAACTGCTGCCGATCAACTTCACCTACTGGCAGTTCGCGCTGATCCTGCTGCTCAACGGGCTCGGCATGGGGCTGTTCGCCTCACCGAACCGGGCCGGGATCATGAACAGCCTGCCGCGGGAGAGCCGCGGGGTCGGTGCCGGGATGAGCGCCACGTTCCAGAACTCGGCCATGGTGCTGTCCATCGGCATCTTCTTCACGCTGATCATCCTGGGCCTGGCGTCCTCGCTGCCCGCCGCGCTCAACCACGGCCTGGTGGCGCAGGGTGTGTCGCCCGCCGATGCGGCCCGGGTCGCGGCCCTGCCGCCGGTCTCGGTCATGTTCGCGGCGCTGCTCGGCTACAACCCGATCCAGACCCTGCTCGGCCCGGCGCTCGCCAAGCTGCCGGCCAGCCACGCCGCCTTCCTGACCGGGCGCAGCTTCTTCCCGGCCCTGATCTCCCCGGCGTTCTCGAATGGCCTGCACATCGCGTTCGACTTCGCCATCGCGGCCTGCCTCATCGCCGCCGTCGCCTCGCTGCTGCGCGGCCGCCGGTACGTGCACGAGGAGCACGGCGTGCGCGCGCGTGGAGCAGGTCCCGCAGACCGCCGGGCCGCAGGCCGCAGGCCGGCAGGACCGCGCCGTGGAGTCTGGCCCGGGGGAGTCCGGCCGGGAGGAGTCCGGCCCGGGGGAGTCCGGCCGGGTGGAGCCGGGCACGCTGCCCGTGACCGCGAACGTCCCGGAGGACTCCCGGACGGCCGGCCAGGCGTAACGGCCGCCAGAGAAGCAGCCGGTACCCCCCGTCGGCCTGACCCCCCCGGTGGCCTGAACCCGCCGGCGGCCAGAAGGTGCTGTCCGGCCGCAGGCGGCCGCAACCAGGGTCAACCCCTGGAGCACACAGCCCTCGGCGATCCGCACACAAGGACGACATCCGATGATTGCATGCAGACGGATCCTTGACTTCACCGAACAGGCAGCCTGCGGGTTGCCCGCTGCCCTCTCCGCCATCCGCACGGCGGCGGGCAAGGCAGCTCGCCGCATCCCGCGGCCTGCCGCCGTGGTAGCCGCGGCCGTTCTGCTCGCCACGGTGATAGTGCCTACGGCCGCCTCGGCCGCGGCGCCTGCATCGGCCAGGCCACCTGTTCCGGTCCTGCACTGGCGCTCCTGCGACGGCGGGTTCCAGTGCGCCGCCGTCCGGGTGCCACTGAGTTACCGGCACCCGCGCGGCGCGACGATCAGGATTGCCGTGGTCAGGCACCAGGCGACCGACCCGGCTCGCCGCATCGGCACGCTGTTCATCAACAGCGGCGGCCCCGGCGTGCAGATCGCAGCCCTTCGTGGATGGCTTCGGGGAACTTCCCGCGGCGATCGTGGCTCGGTACAACATCATCACGTTCGACCCTCGCGGGTTCGGCTACAGCACCGCGGTGCGCTGCTTCCCGACCATGGCGGCGGAGGGCAAGTTCCTGGGGGGCCTGCCCGCCTTCCCGGTCGGCGCACGGCAGGACGCGGCCTGGGTGCGGACCTGGGCCCGGTTCGACGGGCGGTGCGCCGTACGGGGCGGCCGCCTGCTGGACCATGACACCACCGCCAACGTGGCCCGTGACATGAACCTGCTGCGCCAGGCGGTCCGCGCCCCGGTGCTGAACTACCTGGGCGTGTCCTACGGCACCGGACTCGGCGCCACCTACGCCAACCTGTTCCCCGCCACGACCGGCCACATGGTCCTGGACGCGAACCTCAACCCGGTCGCCTGGACCCACCGGCACGGAGTGCTGCCAACCTTTCTTCGCCAGGGCACGGCCCAAGCGTCCGCGGCGGTGATGCGGGACTTCCTGGACCTGTGCGGCAAGACAACCACCTCGGCGTGCGCATTCTCCGCCGGAACCCCGGCCGCGACCCGCGCCAAGTGGGCCACGCTGCTGCGACGACTGCGCCGGCATCCGGTCACTGTCGGCACCCCGCCGCAGACCTACACCTATGCGGACGCGGTCGCCAGCGTGCCTCTGAACGCGGTGAGCCAGTGGCAGTCCGGCGCCAGCCTGCTGCAGCAGCTCTGGACGGCCTCGGCCGCTCACCGTCCGCCCACGGCGACCAGCCCGCCCACGGCGACCAGCTCCGCCCACGGCCGTCTACACCGGCGAGGAGCAGACGTTCGCCGTGCTCTGCTCGGACAGCCCGAACCCGCGCCACCCGGCCGCCTACGCGGCCGCCGCGCGTCGCGCTTATGCCCTCTCGGGCGCTTTCGGCCTGCAGTCGGCCTGGCGCCTGGAAGCGTGCGCGGACTGGCCCGCCGCTGCGGCCAAGGACCGTTACTCAGGTCCGTGGAACCGGCCTACGGCCAGCACCATCCTGGTCCTCGGCAACACCGGCGACCCGGTCCTGCCCCTCCGGGACTCGGTCGCAATGACCCGGGACCTGGCCCGGGCGAGGCTGCTGACCGTTCGACGGGTACGGGCACACCGAGGCTGCCAACCCGAGCACCTGCGCCACGGGCTACGAGATCCGCTTCCCGGGTGGCCGCCGCCGCCCCGGCGCGGGTAGTGGAGATACTGGTTCTAACCGGCCTGGAATGACCTGGGCTGCGCCGTCGGCGCCCGGCACGCCGGGGAACCTGTCGCACTGTCTCGTCCCGCCCGCCGTCCTCCCCCGCGCACTGCCTCCGCCGCGACCCAATGATGTGATGGGAGGAGCACGCGGGCGGGGCGCCCGCGGGAAGGGGCAGATCATGCGGATCGCCGAGGACGTCACGAAGCTGACGGGTAACACGCCGCTGGTCCGGCTGCAGCGGGTGACCGACGGGGCCACGGCCCCGGTCGTGGCGAAGCTGGAGTTCTTCAACCCGGCCAGCAGCGTCAAGGACCGGATCGGCGTCGCCATGATCGACGCGGCCGAGCGGGACGGGCTGATCGGGCCGGACACCATCGTCCTGGAGCCGACCAGCGGCAACACCGGCATCGCGCTGGCCATGGTCTGCGCGGCCCGCGGTTACCGCTGCCTGCTGACCATGCCGGAGACGATGAGCCGGGAACGGCGGCAGCTGCTCCGCGCGCTCGGTGCGGACCTGATGCTCACGCCGGGTCCCGACGGCATGCCCGGCGCCATCGCCAAGGCCGAGGAACTGGCCAAGAGCGATCAGCGGTACTTCATGCCGCAGCAGTTCGAGAACCCCGCGAACCCGGCCATCCACCGGGCCACCACCGCCGAGGAAGTATGGCGGGACACCGACGGGGAGGTGGACATCTTCGTGGCCGGCGTCGGCACCGGCGGCACCATCAGCGGGGTCGGTGAGGTGCTCAAGGAACGCAAGCCCTCGGTGCGGATGATCGCGGTCGAGCCGGCCGCGTCCCCGGTGCTGTCCGGCGGCCCGAAAGGCCCGCACCCGATCCAGGGCATCGGCGCCGGGTTCGTCCCGGACGTGTACGACGCCGGCGTCGTCGACGAGATCATCCCCGTCGGCAACGACGACGCGCTGGACATGGCGCGCCGGCTGGCCCGGGAGGAGGGAGTGCTGGGCGGCATCTCCTCCGGAGCGGCGGTGTGGGCCGCGGTCCAGGTCGCGCTCCGGCCGGAGAACGCCGGCCAGCTGATCGTGGTGGTGATCCCGGACTTCGGGGAGCGCTACCTGAGCACGCCGCTGTTCGCGGGCCTCGACGGCTAGCGATGCTCGCTGCCCTGCGCGCGGACGTGCGGGCGGCCCGGGAGCGTGACCCGGCCGCCCGCAGCACCGCGGAACTCGTCTTGTGCTACCCCGGGCTGCACGCCGTCTGGGGACACCGGGCCAGCAGCTGGCTGTGGCGGCACGGCCGGACCCTGCTGGCCCGGCTCTGCTCCGCGTTCACCCAGCGGGTCACCGGGGTGGACATCCACCCGGCCGCGGTGCTCGGCCCCGGGCTGTTCATCGACCACGCGATCGGCGTGGTGATCGGGGAAACCGCCGAGGTGGGCGCGGACGTGACCATCTACCACGGGGTCACGCTCGGCGGCACCAGCCTGGACCGCGGCAAGCGGCATCCCACCGTGGGCGACCGGGTGACCATCGGGGCCGGCGCCAAGGTGCTGGGCCCGATCACGATCGGGCACGACAGCCGGATCGGCGCCAACGCCGTCGTGGTCAAGCCGGTACCGCCGGACTCGGTCGTCGTCGGCGTGCCCGGCCACGTGATCATGCGCAAGCACGCCCGGGCCGCGACCGCGCCCGCGGATCTCGACAACGCCGTCCTGCCCGACCTGGTCGGCGTCAGCCTCCGCGCGCTGCACGACCGGATCGAGGACCTGGAAGCGCGCTTCGACGGGGGCGGCCCGCCGGACCCGGCTGGCCCACCCCCGGCCAGCTCAGACTCGGCCGGCTCAGACGTCCGGCCAGTGAGCGCCCGGCCAGCTACGCCGGCCGGTGCGCGGCCCGCGGGCAGCCGAGGTCTGGTACGAGCAGGACTTCTCGATCTGATGGCATCCGACAGCGGCATGGATCTGGACGGCACCCGGGCCCTGGTCACCGGCGGGACCAGCGGGCTCGGCCTGGCCATGGCCGAGCGCGCTGGCCAAGGCCGGCGCCACGGTCGTGCTGACCAGCCGGTCGGCGGAGCGGGCCGCGGCGGCCGCCGCGCGGCTGCCCGGCGCCCTGGGTGTGGCCGCGGACGCCAGCGACGAGGTGTCCGTGGCCCGCGCGGCGGATCAGGCCTGGTCCCGGCTCGGCGGCATCGACCTGCTGGTCAACAACGCGGGCCTCGGGATGCGGACGGTCAACCCGCGGTTCATGGCCGAGCCCCAGGGATTCTGGGAAGTCCCGCCCGAGGGGTTCCGGGCGGTGATCGACGTGAACCTGACCGGCTACTTCCTGATGGCCCGGGAGCTCACCCCGCGGATGCTGGGGGCCGGGTCCGGGCGGATCGTCAACATCTCGATGAACCACACCACGATGACCCGGCACGGGTTTCGTGCCCTACGGGCCGTCCCGGGCCGGCGCGGAGGCGCTGTCCCGGATCATGGCGGCCGACCTGGCCGACTCGCCGGTCCGGGTCAACATGCTGCTGCCGGGCGGGGCCACCGACACCGGGATGGTCCCCGCCGGGGACCGTCCCGGCCGGGCTGACCCTGATCGACCCGGCGGTGATGGGACCGCCGATCGTCTGGCTGGCCTCACCGCAGGCTCGTGACGTGCACGACGAGCGCATCGTCGCCACCGGATTCGAGGCGTGGCTGGCTGGCCGCACCTTGAGAGACGAAACGGACCAGGCAGTACGCGTGCGCTGGACGGTTAGGGCAGTGGCTCCGATCTGGCGGCTGCGAAGATCTCCGCGAACGTTCGGGTTCGCCGGGCGAGCTGCTGGGCCTGCGCTGCTGTCAGGTGCGGCCTTAGCTCGCCCGCGAGTTCAGCGCGGGATTGGTATCCCATCCGGGGATCGGCATCTGCCCGGTGCACTCTCCCCGCGGTCGGCCCGTACCGGGCGCGGGAGGTAAGGGCCGCCGCGAGGTCGCTGCCCAGGTCGACCGCGGCAACCACGAGGACCCGGCTGTCGTGGTGGTCGATCAGGTTCTCGATCATGGTGACGGCCAGGCCTGGTTCCAGGTAATCAGCGTCGTCAATGACCACCAGGGCCGGTGCCGACGCCGAAACTGCTGCCACGACCCGGGCAGCGCGGGCGGCGGCGCCGTTCTCGCTGGCCGGGCAGTCGTCCGCCACGCCGCCTGCGGCGGCCGCCGCCAGGCGGCCTGCAGCAGCGAGATCGTCCCGGCCATCCCGGTCAGCAGCAGGCTGCCGGCGCCCAGTCGCGGGGCGCCACGCAGCCGGCTGCGGCAGAGCAGCGCGGCTGCCTGCCGCCGCACCCCGGCTCCGAGCAGGCTGTCTCGGAGGGCCGGAGCCTGCAGGCCGGGTCTGTCCGGCAGCGACCTGCCATTAATGCGCACCTCGAGGCTGATGGGGGCATCAGCCCTGATGATCTCCGGAAACTGGTCAAGGACAGTGGACCGCCCCCAGCCGGCCGGCCCGGCCAGCAGGACTGCGTGCGAGCCGCCGCCACCCAGCCGTAGCCCGTCCCACCACTGCGCCAGCTCTGCCGCCGCTGCCTTCTGCCGCTCTCCTAGCATGACGTCAGCCTAGAAGCCCGCAGGGCCGCTCCGGCGCGTGCGGTGCTGCAGGTGCCGTGCGGCGTGGGCCGCAGGCCAGGCCCTGGGTCAGTTGGCGAAGCGGGCCGCGAGTTCGGCTATCCGGTTGGGCCGGTGCTCTTGGCGCATCCGGCCGGCGCGTTCTAGCAGGCTCATGCCGTGCAGTGCGCTCCAGAGCAGTTCGGTCGCCGTTCCGTCGTCGTCATTGCCGAGTGCGGCGCCCAGCGCGTTGAAGCCGGAACGCAGTTCGGTCTCCGCGTCGTCTTGCGCGAAGCGCGCGTCGATCGGCAGCTGGAACATCGCCTCGTAAAGCGACGGATGCGTCGCGGCGAAGCCCAGGTACGCGTCCGCCACCGCCGCAACCGCCTGCGGGCCGGTCTTGCCCCCCATGGCCGCCTGGGTCGCCGCCGCCAGTTCCGCGAAGCCCGCGAGCGCCACCGTGCGCATGATCTCGGTCTTCCCGCCCGGGAAGTGACCGTAGAGCACGGGCTGGGTGTATCCGATCGCGTCGGCCAGGCGCCGCGACGTGACCGCCGTCCACCCGTCGGCCTCGGCCATGGCCCGGGCCGCGTCGAGGATCTGCTGCCTGCGCTCGGCCACGCGCCGCGCGCGGGCACCTGCCTCCGCCATGGTTCCTCCCTTGCTTTCTGGCTCCCGACAACTTATGTTAGCACTGCTAGAAAATCTAGCATGCTAGAAAAGGAGGTTGTCATGGTCACCACGCTCGCTGTCATCACCGCAACCGTCGTCGGCGTCATGGTTGGCGTCGAGTTCGCCGTCGCGGTCTTCGTCGGCCCGATCCTGCGGCGGCTGCCCGTCGGGTCCTGGATTGAGGCCAGCGCCGATGGCGCCCGGGTGCTCGGCCGCGTGATGCCGTTCTGGTACATCGGGTCCCTGCTCCTGACGGCCTGGCTGGCCGCCGCTAAATGGGGCGGGACGGCCGGCGACGCGGCCGTCGCGGCTGCGGCCCTGCTCGTCGTGAGCGTCGTCATGTCGGTCACCCTGCTCGTCCCGATCGCCAACCGCTCCGCTACGTGGACAGCCGACCATCACCCCGCCGACTGGCGCGAGCAGCACCAGCGCTGGGACCGGCTGCACTACGCGCGGGTGGCGATCATCGTCGCGGGGTTCGTGCTGACGCTCGTCGCCGGGATGGTCGCCTGAGCGTGGATTTGAGACCCTGCAGGCGGCTGGGTTACTTGATGAGGACCACCCGATCCGGACCGCCGTTAGCGCGCAAATTCCGCGCTCGCAGCCAGCAAATCAGCAGGTCAAAGTGCTATGGCCGAATTCCGCAGCTAGAAGCGATATCGGGTCTCGGTAGTCCCAGAATCCTGTGCTGGTCAGTCTCAGGAACAAGACGTGAGCGGCGCGTCCGTATGTCCAGCGCATGCGGCTGAATACCGCCGTGCCCCGGTGCGTGATCACCTGGTGGAGGTAGACCTTGACGTTGTACACGTCATACGGGCAGAGGGGGGCGGGATGGCAATTTGGGTTGTGCAGCTCGTGCAGTTTGCCGGTCCCGATTCCGTAGGTCCCACTCCACCGCTGCCAGGCCAGGCCGGTGAGGAATGGTGCTCCTCCCTGCCCGATCTCGATATCTGCGGGTGACCGCACCAGGTGGGACCAGCCAGTCGTGTGCGCGTCCATTGCCGGGGTGATGACCGAACCTGCCGCGGGAGCCAACCACAGGGAGCCACCTAGCAGCATCACACTGAGGCACACCGTGATGACCCGGTTCCTAGTCAATCTCTCCCCTTCAGGCTGACAATTTTTCGCGTGTCTGGTGGGCGCGGTCATTGCTCCCTCCCCGGACATCCGGGAGTTCCCCGGTCCTGTCGCTGGTAGGACGCGCTGAATCGCGTGTGCGTTGTCAACGCCGGCTACAAGAGGCCACGCGGCGCAGGTCTCACCTGGCTGATCGGGGCTCAGCGTGAGAGCAGTTCCAGTTCGCCGGAGTTGATCCGGGCGGTGATCGTCCGGTCCGCGTTGCTGGCTTGCGGGATGCCCGCGTGGACATACCCCGAGGTGACCTGCTGGCTGACCCGGTAAGGGACAGTGGCCGGCAGGTGCAGGGTGGCCTGCGCGGAGACGAGCGTCAGTCCGACCCGCCCGGGCGGGGATACGAACCAGGCGCTCAGGTGCCCGGACGTGATCGACGCCGCCAGGCTCGGTGAGCGCAGCCCGGTCGCGCTGATGTCCACGCTCCGCGCGCTGATCCGCAGCGGGCCCGCCAGGCCGGTCGCGATCACGTGACCGGACGGCTGGCGCAGCACGATCCCGCAGTGCTGCGGGACCACGAGCCGCAGGCGCCCGGTGCAGGGGCTGTGCGCGGCGCACCGGTAGGCCAGGTGCAGCACGCCGTCGGCGAGCCGGGGCCCGGTCACGACCACCGCATGAGCGGCCGGTCCAGTGCACCGGCCCGGACAGCGTGACCCGGCTGGTCCGCGCGGCGACGATGTTCAGCTGCCCGGGCGGTCCCTGGAGATCGACGGTGCGCACGGAGTCCGCGGCGACTGAGACGGTGCGGGTGTCGCTGGGCCCGTGTCCCCGGTTCCGGGCGGCCGCGGCCAGCACGAGCGTGAGCACGACGACGGCGACGACGCCCACCACGAAGGCCGCGACGCGCCAGGGCGGCCGCGGGGCGCGAGCGGCGGAGCGCCCCGGCGGCTGGCCCGCCGGGCGGGGGAGGGTCGGGCGGAGTAATGGCCACGCGCCCAGAGTGCCCCAATCGTGGCCGGCCGATGCGCGCGGTCCGCGGTTTAGTTCGCCGATCTTGGGTACCTGCCGGCCGTTCCAGGTGAAAGCGGCGGGCCGCGGATGGTCTGGCCCCGGCTTCGCCGCCGATGCCCGAGTCAGCCGCAAGTGTCAGCCGCAACAGTGTCAGCCGCAACAGTGCCGGAAGGACTGCTCCCATGCTGGGTTTCGTCGCAGCCATTCTCTTTGCCATTGCCTTCATCATCAACGCCGCGAACGTGTCCATCAGCAACGCCATCTTCTCGCCGACCAGCCTGATGCTGCTCGGCCTGGTCTGCCTGGCCCTGCACCTGTCCGGGGTGGGCACCAGCTGGAAGTACCGCCGCTGGCCGGCGTGGCTACCGGGGCGGCCCCCGGCGTTCCAGGCCGCCGCCTCGCTAGCCCGCCAGCACCGGGCCCGCCGCTCAGCGCGGGCGGGGCCCGGTGCGCCAGGCGGCCGCCGGGTCACGGCAGGATGACATGCGTGGATCCAGCAGACATCGCCCAGGCCCTGCGCGCGGCGATGCATGGCGAGGTGGACTTCTCCTCCCGCCGCCGCGCCGAGTACTCCAGCGACGCCTCGAACTACCGGGTCGTGCCCCAGGTGGTCGCCTTCCCCCGGGACACCGGGGACATCCTGGCCGTGGCGGAGGTGTCCCGGCAGACCGGGACGCCGCTGACCACCCGGGGGGCCGGCACCTCCATCGCGGGTAACGCGGTCGGGCCGGGAATCGTCCTGGACACCTCGCGGCACCTGGGCCGGATCCTCGACCTCGACCCGCAGGCCCGGACCGCGAGGGTCGAGCCCGGGGTGGTCCTGGCCAGCCTGCAGGCCGCCGCGGCCCCGCACGGGCTGCGGTTCGGCCCCGACCCGTCCACCCAGTCCCGGGCCACGCTCGGCGGGATGATCGGCAACAACGCGTGCGGCGCCCACGCCCTGGCCTACGGCCGCACCGCGGACAACGTGCTTGAGCTGGACGTCGTGGACGGCACCGGGCGGCGCTTCACGGCGGGCCGCGGCCTGGACCCGGTGCCCGGCCTGGACGCACTGGTCTCGGCCAACCTGGCCCTGCTGCGCACCGAGTTCGGGCGGTTGCGCCGCCAGGTGTCCGGCTACTCCCTGGAGCACCTGCTCCCCGAGAACGGGGCCAGCCTGGCCCGGACGCTGGCCGGCACCGAGGGCACCGTGGTCACCATGCTGGGCGCCACGGTCCGCCTGGTGCCGGTCGCCCGGGCGCACGCGCTGGTCGTGCTCGGCTACCCGGATGTGGCCGACGCGGCGGACGCGGTGCCCGCCATCCTGGCCCACGCCCCGCTGGCCATCGAGGGCCTCGACGCCCGGATGGTGGACGTGGTCCGCCGCCGCAAGGGGTCCTCCCGGGTGCCCGAACTGCCCCCCGGTGATGCGTGGCTGATGGTGGAGATGGGCGCGGAGTCCGCCGCGGAGGCCCTGGCCCTGGCCCAGGCCATGGCGGCCGACGCGGGCGCCATCGCCGCCGCGGTGATCCCGGCCGGGCCGGAGGCGTCGGCGGTCTGGCGTATTCGGGAGGATGGCGCGGGGCTCGGCGGGCGGACTCCGGATAATCAGCAAGCCTGGCCCGGCTGGGAGGACGCGGCGGTGCCGCCCGCCCGGCTCGGCGCCTACCTGCGGGAGTTCCGGGCGCTGATGGGCTCGTATCAGCTGGATGGGCTGCTCTACGGGCACTTCGGGGACGGCTGCATCCACGTCCGGATCGACTTCCCGCTCGACCGGCCGGGCGGCGCAGCGGTGATGCGCCGGTTCCTGACCGACGCGGCGCACCTGGTGACCGCGCACGGCGGTTCGCTGTCCGGGGAGCACGGCGACGGCCGGGCCCGCAGCGAACTGCTGCCGGTGATGTACTCACCCGGCGCGCTGGCCGCGTTCGGCGGGTTCAAGCACCTGCTGGACCCGGCTGACCTGCTCAACCCGGGCGTGCTGGTCCGCCCCCGGCCGCTCGACGCCGACCTGCGCCGCCCGGCTGCTCTCCCGCTGCCCCGGCTGGGGGGCTTCGCGTTCGGCGAGGACGACGGCGACCTGACCACGGCCGTGCACCGCTGCGTGGGGGTGGCCAAGTGCCGGGCCGACTCCTCCGGGACGGGCGGCTTCATGTGCCCCTCCTACCTCGCCACCCGGGACGAGAAGGATTCCACCCGGGGCCGGGCCCGGGTGCTGCAGGACATGGCCAACGGCACCCTGATCTCCGGCGGCTGGCGGTCGCCGGAGGTGCATGACTCGCTGGACCTGTGCCTGTCCTGCAAGGCCTGCTCGGCGGACTGCCCGGCGGGCGTGGACATGGCCCGGTACAAGTCCGAGGTGACCTACCGGGCCTACCGCCGCCGGCTGCGGCCGCTCTCGCACTACGCGCTGGGCCAGCTGCCCCGCTGGTCCAGGCTGGCGGGAGCCGCGCCCCGGCTGGTCAACGCGCTGCTGCGGATCAGGCCGCTGGCCACCGCGGTGCTCGCCGCGGGCGGGATGGACACCCGGCGGGCGATCCCGTCCTTCGCCCCGGTCCCGTTCCGCCGCTCTAACGGGTCGCGGTCAGCCCTCCGGCACGCGCCAGCGCCCGGGGGCGGCGCAGCGCCCGGTGGTGCTCTGGGCCGACTCCTTCAGCGACGCCTTCGACCCCGAGGTGCCGCAGGCCGCGCTCACCGTGCTGGGCCAGGCCGGCTACCAGGTGATCGTCCCCGAACGTTCGGCGTGCTGCGGGCTGACCTGGATCAGTACCGGCCAGCTGGATGGAGCGCGCCGCCGCCTGGGCGCGCTGCTGGACATCCTGGGCCCGTACGCCGAGGCGGGGATCCCCATCGTCGGGCTGGAACCCTCCTGCACCGCCGTGCTCCGGTCGGACCTGGCCGACCTGTTCCCCGCCGACTCCCGGGCCGCCGCGGTCGCCGCCGCGACCCGGACGCTCGCCGAACTGCTCACCGCGCCGCCGCCGCTGGGCCCGGGACCGCAGTGGGCCCCGCCGGACCTGGCCGGCACCCAGATCATCGCCCAGCCGCACTGCCACCACTACTCGGTGATGGGCTACGGCGCGGACCGGGCCCTGCTGTCCGCGGCGGGCGCCACGGTCACCACCCTGGCCGGGTGCTGCGGCCTGGCCGGGAACTTCGGCATGGAGAAAGGCCACTACGAGGTCTCGGCGGCGGTCGCGGAGCTGGCCCTGCTGCCCGCGCTGCGGGGTGCCGCTCCCGGCACGGTCTTCCTGGCCGACGGGTTCTCCTGCCGCACCCAGGCCGACCAGCTCGGCGGCGTCCGCGGCACGCCATCTGGCCCAGATCCTCGCCTCCCGCCCCCAGGCCTGACCCGGGCCACCGCGGTCGGTGCGGCGGCCTCTCTGCCCACATATCACGCGACGCCAGTGCGCCGTAAACGGACAAAACACCCGCCCGGGACGCACGTCGCGCGTGAATGTCGGCGCCAGCCACCTTGCCAGGGGTGCTTTCACCCTGCAAACTACACTTTCATAGGACGGGCTTACTGGGCTCGCAGCCGGGCGGCGAGGGGGCCGTAGATGATGACGGACAGGCCGCTGCACGTACTGATCGCGGGCGGCGGGCTCAGCGGTCTCTGCCTGGCCCAGGGCCTCCTCAAGGACGGCCACACCTGCGAGGTGTTCGAGCGCGACGCCGACCTCAGCCGCAAGCGGGGCTACTACCTGCACATGAACGCCGACGGCGGCGAGGCCCTGCGCCGCTGCCTGCCCGGCGACCTCTTCGAGCTCTACGCGGAGACGTCGCGCCAGACTCCTGACCGCCGGGAGTCGATCGTGCTCGACGACCAGCTGAACGTGCTCAGCTCGCAACCGCACCTCGGCCCGCCCAACGAGGGTCCCCGGCCGCATACCGGCGTGCACCGCCGCACCCTCCGCCAGATCCTGCTGGCCCGCCTCGGCGATTCGTTCCGGCCGGGCCGGGCCGCTGTCTCCTACGAGGAGCAGCCCGGCGGGGTCCGCCTGACGCTTGACGATGGCGGCACGGCCGAGGGGGACGTGCTGGTCGGCGCGGACGGGATCCGCTCAGCCATCCGTGGCCAGCGCCTGCCCGGCGTCCCCGTGATCGACGCCGGTATCCGCGGGCTCGGGGTGTACGGCCGGTCGCCGCTGACTCCTGACGCTGCGGGAGAACCTGCCGTCCCTGCTGTTGCAGGGCGTCATCATCGCCGCCGACCGCCGCGGCTCCCGGATGCTGCTCGCCGCGTTCCAGCCCCGCCGGCCTGTGGCCGAGGCGGCCGCGGAACTGGCGCCGGACGTGACGCTGGAGCCGGTGGGGGACTACCTGATGGTCAGTTGCAGCGTCGCGCCGGGGACGGTCATCCCCCCGGCCGGGGAGTGGACCGGCGAAACCCCGGCCATGCTCCGCGACTCCATGCTGGCGGCCATCGACGGCTGGGATCCCGCGCTGCGCGGCATCGTCGAACGCACCGACCTGAGCTCGATCTTCGTGATCCCGTTCGGGTACCTGGATCCCGCGCCCGCCTGGGCGCCGTCCCGGGTGACCCTGATCGGCGACGCAGCGCACGCCATGCTGCCCACCCTCGGCATGGGGGCCAACCTGGCCCTGCGTGACGCCAGCCGGCTGGCCGGAGCAGCTGACCCGGGCGTCGCGCGGCGAGACCGGGCTGGTGGCCGGGATCGGCGTCTTCGAGCAGGACATGCGCGACTACGTCTACCCGTTCATGCGGATGACGATGGACCACGACCGCAACTTCGGGGGCGGCGCCCTCGAGCAGATGGGCTAGCCGCATGGGCCACCATCGCGAGAATGGACATGACGGCACGGGAGTAGTGCCAAGCTCATTACCGTGAAATTGACGCTGTGTGTCCTGCTCTGGGCCCGGCCCGGGGCCGAGGACGGCCTGATCGCCTATGAGGACCGCGTCCTGCGCCTCGTCCCTGAGCATGGTGGGCGGGTCCTGCAGCGGGCCAGAGGCAGCGGCTCGGCCGGGCGGCCGCTGGAAATCCAGCTTCTGGAGTTCCCCTCAGCGCAGGCGCTCGACGCGTTCACTACGGACGACCGCCGGCAGTCGCTCGCTGCCGAACGGGACAAGGTCATTGCGAAGACCGAGATAATCGAAGTCCAGCTCGTGCCGGATGCTCCCGAGCCGTAAGCCGTGCGGTCAGCAGCCGATGCGCGGTTGTGCAGCCCAGGCCGGCAGCCCAGGCCAGCCGCCCAGGCCAAAGGAGATGCTGACATGCCAAGCCAGGCCATGCAGGACTCGATCGACGCCCTCAGGGACCGGCAGAAGGCCGGGGCCAGCCAGGCCCCGCCGACGCTGGAAGAGCGCCGTGCCACCTTCATCCCCGGGGACCGCCTTCATCCGGTGCCTGACGACGTGCGGGTGACGGAGGTGACCGCGGGCGGGGTGCCAGCCCACTGGCTTGCCGCCCCGGGAGCGGACACCGGCCGGGTACTCCTGTTCCTGCACGGCGGGGGTTACGAGCTCGGGTCGCTGCGCAGTGACGGCGAGCTGGCCGCCCGGCTGGGACAGGCCAGCGGGATGCGGGTGCTGTTCCCTGAATACCGGCTGGCCCCCGAGCATCCTTTCCCGGCCGCCATCGACGACGTCCTGGCCGCATGGCGCTGGCTGCGCACCGGGCAGCACCTGAGCGCAAGTTCAATGGCGGTGGCCGGCGACTCGGCCGGCGGGGGGCTCGCCGTCGCCCTGCTGGTGGCCCTCCGTGACGCCGGGGAGGCATTGCCTGCGGCCGCCGCGCTGATGTCCCCGACGGTGGATCTGACCAGCTCGGGGGCTTCGATGACCGAGCGCGCCGATCAGGATCCGATCTCCACCCCCGCCATGCTCCGCCAGTTCGCCTCCGAATACCTGGCCGGGGCTGACCCTAAGACGCCCCTGGCGTCGCCGCTCTTCGCCTCGCTGACCGGGCTCCCGCCGCTGCTCATCCAGGTAGGCACCGCCGACCTGCTGCTCAGCGATTCCGAGCGCCTGGCCAGCGCGGCAGCCGGAGCCGGGGTCGACGCACCCTGGAGATTGGCGAGGGCCTGCCGCACGTCTACCAGCTCCTGCTCGGCACCCCCGAGGCAGCCGCAGCCACCGGGCAGATCGGGAAGTTCCTGCGGGCCCGCTGATCCCGCCGAGCGGTAAGAGCGGCCGGAGTTCGCTCGGTGCGGCCCGGCGTGACCCCGCATACTGACGGCATGCCTGTCCGACTGCATCACATCGTCGTCAACACTCACGACCTGCCGCGGCTGGCCCGGTTCTGGAGCCAGGCGCTCGGCTGGAAGGTTCTGTCCGAGCGGGAGGGTGAGATCGTCATCGGAACCGACGAGAATGCGCCCGTCGGCATGTGCTTCATGCCGGTCACCGACCCGAAGACGGTCAAGAACCGCCTGCACCTCGATCTGACCAGCAGTGCGCAGGATCGCGACCAGGAGATTGAGCGGCTTGTCGCGCTGGGGGCACGCCGGGTCAACATCGGGCAGACCGGCGCAGAGTCCTGGACCGTCCTGGCCGATCCCGAGGGAAACGAGTTCTGCGTGATACGCCCGAAGGAAACGCTGATCCGCTGATGCGGTCCCACGGTTCCGCAGCCGCGAGACCATTGCGGCGGGGGACCACGACCGGGGACCCCGCGGGCGCTGCGGACGACGCTGGTCCGCTACGGTCGAGGGCAGGGACACCGGGTTAGTCGTTCGCCGAGCCGGGGGTCAGTGACGATGCTCACCCACCAACCAGATGAAGGCGGCTTCAGGTCGGTACTGGCCGACGAAGTCAACTGGGAGCCGTTCGCGGCGTTTCCGCCGTCGGCTCGACTGGCCGTCGTCGTGGGCCATCCGTCAGAGCCCGCCCCGTACGTGGTCCGGGTCAGGCTGCCGTCCGGCGTGAAGCTCATGCCGCACTGGCATCACGAGGACCGGGTCTACACGGTTATATCGGGTGTCTTCTACATCGGGCTCGGCGAGCAGTTCGAGGAAGCGAAGCTGCAGGCCTACCCGCCGGGTGCGGTCATAGTCCTGCCCGGCGGCACCCGCCATTTCCACTGGGCAAAATCTGGTGAATACGTGACACAGGTAACGGCGGTCGGCCCGATCAGCCTTGAATACGTAAACCCGAGCGACGATCCGCGGAACAAGTGAGAGGCAGCAATGCGTCCTGACATCAGGCCTGGCGGTATCTTTCCTGATTATTCCCTGCCGGATCACACCGGGACAGTGCGTGCGCTGAGCGAGATCCAGGGCGGTGATCCGCTGATCCTGACCCTGGCGCGGGGCAACTACTGCCCCAAGGAGCATCAGCAGCATCTGGAGCTGGCGGCGAACTACCCGAAGGTCGCGGTGGCGTACACACAGGTCGCCACCATCGCCACCGACGACCATCACACCCTGCAGGAGTTCCGCGCATCGGTGGGCGCCCAGTGGCCGTTCCTGTCTGACCCCAGCCGGACCGTCCAGCAGGACCTGGACATCGCCGAGTACACCGACCCCGAGCACAATCCGATGATCCCGCACACGCTGGTACTGAAGCCGGGGCTGGTCGTCCACAGCGTCTATAACGGTTACTGGTTCTGGGGCCGCCCGTCGTTTTATGACCTGTGGCGTGACCTGCGTGCCGCCACAGCCGAGGTCCGCCCGGACTGGGATCTGAGCGCCCCGGGGCTGCGTGAAGCCTGGGACGCGGGTGACTTCTCGAAGTTTCACGGGTGGGACCGGCGGGCCCCCGGGTCGGTGCCGACCTCGTATACGTGACACCGCAGGTGTCGCCCAAGGGCGGGCCACCCGGCGGCTGGCGAAGATCGCGGAAGGGGCGAAGGCTGTGAGGACGCCGGTGTGCGAGTTGCTCGGGATCGAACAGCCGATAGTCCTGGCGCCCATGGTCGCGGTGCCCCGGCTGGCCGCGGCGGTCTCGAACTCCGGCGCGCTCGGCATGCTGACGCTGACCTGGTCAGACGACGTCGGAGCCGTGATCCGGGAGACGGCGGCGCTGACCACGCGGCCGTTCTGCGGCAACCTCGTTCTCACCGAAGATCGTCACCGCCGCCTTGACCAGGCCCTTGACGCCGGCTTGCGCATTGTCTCGTTTTTCATGGGTGATCCCAGCGGCTACGTCCAGCGCGTGCACGACGCCGGGGGGATTGTCCTGCACACGGTCGGCACCGCCGAGGAAGCGCGGCAGGCGGTGGCGTCCGGGGTGGACGTGATCGTCGCGCAGGGCTGGGAGGCTGGCGGGCATGTGTGGGGGACCGTCGCGACCCTGCCGTTGGTGCCCGCTGTCGTGGACGCGGTGGCGCCAGTTCCGGTGATCGCGGCCGGCGGGATCGGTGACGCCCGCGGCGTCGCCGCGGTGCTGGCCCTGGGAGCCCAGGCCGCGTGGCTGGGGACGCGGTTCCTGCTGGCCGAGGAGATGCCGATCCACGAGGACTACCGGCGCGCGCTGATAGCCGCAGCCGAGACCGATCCGCAGCGGTACGACAACCTGTACTCGGTCGGGTGGCCCGACTCTCCCCACCGGGCGCTCCGCAACTCAACCGCCGACGCGTGGCAGGCCGCAGGCCGCCCGCCGCTGGCCCGGCGGCCCGGAGCAGGCGACGTGATCGCGCACTTCGCCTCGGGCGAGGCCATCGTCCGCTATGAGCCGGCGCCACCGATGGCCGGGACCACCGGGGACATCGAGGCGCTCTCGATGTGGGCCGGGCAAAGCGTCGCCCTCGCGAGGCAGCGCCAGTCAGTGGCGGACATCGTGGCCGAGCTCACCGCCCGCCTGTAACCGGGACGCGCAGCCCGGCGATGAGGAGTCCGGCCATCCGGCGTGCGTCGTAGCGGGGGTTGTTGTCCGCGCCGATGCAGAGATTGCCGACGCCCAGCATCAGTTCGTAGGCATCCATACCGGGGAGAATCTCGCCCGCCGCGGCCGCGGCGCCGAGCAACTGGGCGCACACCGGGACGAGGCGGTCCAGGAAGTAGGCGTGCAGCGTCTCGAAGGCGGCCTTGTCGGACTGCAACGCCCCGGCGAGGCCGTGCTTGGTGACCAGGAAGTCGACGAACAGGTTGATCCACGTGGCCAGGGCGGCGTGTGGTGTGCTGCTGTTGGCCAGCAGGACCGGGCCGGCCTCAGCGCACGCCTCGACCTGGTGCCGGTAGACGGCGACGATGAGATCGGCCCGGGTCGGGAAGTGGCGGTAGATCGTGCCCACGCCCACGCCGGCCTGGGCCGCGATGTCGCGCACGGGCACATCGACGCCGGAAGTGACAAAAGCCGCGGCGGCCGCGTCCAGCAACGTCTCCTCGTTACGCCGGGCGTCGGCCCGCTTCCGCGGGGCTGACGACCCCGGTCCGCTGCCGGTAGCGGCCACTGCGCGGCCACCCCCGTCTCCCGCTTGGCAAACGGAACCGTGTTCCGTATGCTAGTTAACGGAACAAGGTTCCGCTTGCTCAGGATGCCAGAACAGGTGAGCTAAGACCAGCCCGCGCATCCACCCCGGAAAGGACGAACCGGCCCATGCCGCAAGCACCCCAGCCGCGTTTCGGGATCGCGACCGCCCCGCAACAGGTCAGCTACCACGACATCCTGCGGGTCTGGCGCGAGGCGGACACGATCCCGCAGATCGAGCATGCGTGGCTGTTCGATCACCTCATGCCGATCGGCGGCGACCCGGACGGACCGATCTTCGAAGGCTGGACCCTGCTCTCGGCCCTCGCCGCGCAGACCCAGCGACTGCGCCTCGGCCTGCTCGTGACCAGCAACCGCTTCCGGCCGCCTGCGATGCTGGCCAAGATCGCCGCGACCGTCAACATCGTCTCCGGCGGGCGGCTCGACTTCGGCATCGGCGCAGGCTCGCGGCCCGACATCCCGTGGGCCCGGCGCGAGTATGAAGCAAACGGCCTGCCCTACCATGACTTCGGCCACTCCGTGGGCAGCCTGGCCGAAGCATGCACGGTGATCCGGCGGCTGTGGACCGAGACCGAGCCGTTCGACTTCGAGGGCAGCTACGTCCAGCTCACCGGGGCGTTCGGCAACCCCAAACCCCTCCAGCGCCCCTACCCGCCGATCCTCATCGGCGGCCGCTCGGCCGCCGTGCTCCGGGTGGTCGCCGAGCACGCCGATCTGTGGAATATCCCCGGCGGCGACATCGGCGACGTGATCAGCCGCAGCGCACTGCTGGACCGCTACTGCGCCGAGATCGGCCGCGACCCCGCCTCGGTCACCCGCTCGATCCACCTGTCAGTCTCCTACGACCAGCCCGGCCGCACCCGGGACGCGATCGGCGAAGCGATCGACGCCGGCTTCGCGGCACATCGTCCTCGGACTGCCCGCGCCCTGGCCGGCAGGCGTCGCCCAGTGGGTCACCGACGAGCTCATCAACAGGTCGGCGCGGTAGCTCAGAACAGGTGGCCCAGCAGGTCAACCTCACCCTCGGGCCAGGCCCGCGGCCCGGTCGCCTTCACCATCAGCGCCCCGGTCTGCGCCGCCCTGGCCAGCCCCAGCGTGGCGTGCTCGTGGATCTTCACCCAGGTGCAGCGGTTCCCTGCGCGGGTCCAGCCGTTCCGGGCGTAGACGCGGTCGTCGTCTGCGAAGAGGATGACAAAGTCCATCCCGCAGGAGCGCGCGAATTCGGTGACTTCGCGCGAGCAGCCTGGCCGCCAGGCCGCGCGACCGCTCGCTGCTGCAGCACGCACAAATCGACGACACCGAACGTCCGGAAGATGTCGCCGCCCACCCGGATTACCCGGAGTTCGACGCCCATCTGGCCCACCAACGCCCCCTGGGCCAGGGCCAGATAACGAAAATGCGGGGGGAGCTTGAAATAGGTCCGGCCGGGATATCCGGGAAAGCACGTCTGCAGCAGCGCCTGCACCTGCGGCCTGATGTCGGTGCCGAGCTCGGCCTCGGCGACGCGGACCAGCGTGGCCGCCTCGCTCGCGTCCCGCTGCAGGCGCCATGCCCGGACTCTACCGGGCGGGCCAGATGGCCTCCGGCGCCCGGCTGGTGACCAGTTATGGTGGCCTCGATGCCACCGGATGATGCGGCGACCCAGGTGAGAGGAGGCCGGTCCCGGCGATGCGGATCCTGAGCTGGAATCTGTGGTGGCGCTACGGTCCCTGGGAACAGCGCCGCGAGGCGATCGCCGCCACGCTGGCCCAGGCCCGGCCGGATCTGTGCGGCCTGCAGGAGGTGTGGGGGGCGCCCGGGGAGAACCTGGCCGCCGAACTGGCCGGGCGGCTGGGAATGCACTGGTGCTGGGCCGAGGCCGCCCGGGGCCGCGAGGGGCTGTCGATCGGTAACGCGATCCTCAGCCGGTGGCCGATCGCCGCGCAGGCTGAGGCCACCCTGCCAGGCCGGCGGGCTGGCCGGTGAGGCCAGGGTGGCGGCTCATGCCCGCATCGAGGCGCCGGGCGGCGCACTGCCCCTGTTCACCACCCACCTGACCTACGGGGTGGGCCGTTCGCAGGTCCGCACGGAACAGGTCCGCAGCGCTGGCCGCCTTCGTGGCGGAACACGCCGCGGACTGCGCTTACCCGCCGGTGGTCACCGGTGACCTGAACGCCGAGCCTGGGTCGGACGAGCTGCGGCTGCTGGGCGGGGTCCTCACCGCCCCGGCCGTGCCGGGCCTGGTGCTCGTGGACGCCTGGCGGTACGCCGATCCCGGCGACCCCGGATTCACCTGGGATCACCGCAACGGTTATCAGGCCGACACCGTGCTCCCGGATTCGCGGATCGACTACATCCTGTCCGGCCTGCCCCGGCAGGGCCGCGGCAAGGTCCGGTGGGCCGGGCTGGGCGGCACCGCCCCGGTGGACGGCGTCTGGCCATCGGATCATTTCGCCGTCGTCGCCGACCTGGACCAGGAGACCCGGTGACCGCCGATCTGGCCGGGGAACTCCGGGCGATCTGCCTCGCGCTGCCGGAGGTCGCCGAGCGGCCCAGCCACGGCGCGCCGACCTGGTTCGTCCGGGACAAGAAGGCGTTTGTGACGCTGTGGGCGCGGGGCCACCACGCGAATGACTTTCCGCATCTGTGGTGCGCGGGCCTGCCCGGGGCCCAGCACGAGCTCGTGACGTCCGAGCCCGGCCGGTTCTTCCGGCCGCCGTACGTGGGCGGCCGTGGGTGGATCGGCGTCCGGCTCGACGGCGACGTGGACTGGGCCGAGATCGCCGAGCTGTGCCAGGACGCGTACCGGGTCATCGCCCCGGCCCGGCTGGCCGCCCTGCTCGACCGCTAGCACCAGCACCCGCTGGCCTGAGCGCCAGCTCACCGGGCCAGGACTAGCGGAAGCGGGCCCCAGGGCGCGCAGCACCACGAGCGTGCCCAGGCAGACGGCGGCCAGCAGGGCGAACGGGACCAGGTCGGAGGTGGCCTGGGCCAGCGCCCCGCTGACCGCCGCGCCCACCGTCTGGCCGCCGGCCCAGGCCAGGTTGGCCAGCCCGAAGGCCAGGCCCTGGTTCAGGTTCAGCCGGTGCGCGCCGTTGCTGAGCAGGGCCGAGGCCGGGGTGAACAGCGTCCCGTACGACGGCATGCCCACGACCAGCAGCGCGATCAGCGCCGCCGCCGGGGCCAGCACCGGCACCAGCAGGCTGACCAGCACGGCGGCACACAGCGAGATCTGGATGGGCACCAGCGCGCCGCGCCGGTCGGACAGCCGCCCGGCCAGCGGGGACAGCGCCGACTCGATCGCCGCGGCGGCCAGGAACGTCCCGCCGATGATCAGCGTGGTCGCGCCCAGCTGGGCCAGGCGCAGCGGCACCAGCACGTCCACCACGCCGAACGCCAGGCCGGCCAGCAAGGTCAGCCACATGCCCGCGCCGACCTGGCGGTCGCGCACCGCGGGCAGCGCGGCCCGCAGCCGCTGCGGCTCGGACCGCTGCCGGGGCGGGTACCAGGAACGCCACCACCATCAGGCCGACCCCCGCTACCGCGGCCGCGGCGAAGGCCGGTCCGGTGCCCACCTGGCCGGCGACCGCGCCGACCACCGGCCCGAACAGCGCGCCGACCACCGCGGCGGCCAGGCCGGTGCCCAGCAGCTCACCGCGCCGCTCGGCGGGGGCGGCGGTGGCGATCCAGGCCATGGCCGCGGTCCAGGTGCACGCCCCGCCCAGGCCCTGCACGAACCGCGCCGCGTCCAGCACCGGGGCGGCCGTGGCGAAGCCGAAGACCAGCGTGGACACGCTCATCAGGGCCAGGCCGATCAGCAGCCACCGCCCGGTCGCCGAGGCGCGCGGTGAGCACCCCGCTGGGCAGCGCGCCGACCAGGGTGCCCAGCGGGTAGGCGGCGACCAGGATCCCCGCGCCGGCCTTGGACAGGCCGGCGGAGTGGGTGTAGTGCGGCAGCAGCGGGGTCAGTGCGGTGAAGAAGACCGTGTCCACCAGGACCAGCGCGCAGAGGAAGCCGATCAGCACCCGCAGCCGGGTCGGCAGCTTCGGCCGGGTAAGGGCGGGCGGAGCAGAGGTCATGCCCGCGTCACGCCGTGCCCACGCTATCTACCCGATCTGCCGCGCCAGTGCGGCTGCCGCCGTAGCCCTACCGCGGGGCCGCAGCGCCAGTGCCCCGGCCTCCCGGGCTCCGGCCCCCGGGTCCGGCCCCCGAGTCCGGACTGTACCTTCAGTCAGCCTTCTGTGGCCAGTTGATTAAGCCACCGCTGGCTGGCCCGGGTCACCCGCGGCGGGACCGAGAGCTCGTTGAGCAGGTCGGTGGCCGCGGCCATCTCGTGCTCGCGCCGCCGCGCGTGCTGGTAGCTTCCCTGTTCCAGCCGGGCCAGCGTGCCGGCGTCCGCCGCCGCGAGTTCAGCCGCGATGTGCTCGCGCAGCCAGTCCTCGCAGCCGGCCGCCCGGGCGGCGTGCAGGGCCTCGATGGCCGCCGCGGCCATCCCCTTGTAGAACACGCTGCGCAGCAGTTTCCGGGTGGCCGCGGCCCCGGCCGGGCCGGGCAGCACGCTCGACCGTGGCCCCGCACGCCCCGAGCAGGCGGGCGACGTCCTCCGCGGCCGGCCCGGACACCACCATCGGGGTGTGCAGCCCGCGCCGCGGCACCGGGGCCATGAGGGCGATGTCCGCGAACGGCACCCCGGCCTGCGTCCGCGGTCGCGGCCAGGCCCTGCTTGAGGCCGGCGGACGCGGTGTTGGCGTCGGCGTACACGGTCGTCGCCGGCCGCCCGGCCCGGCCAGGCCGGGCAGCGCCTGCTCCAGCGCTTTCTCCGCTTCGTTGGCGGTGGTCAGGCTCAGCACCAGGTCGGCGCCCTGGCAGGCGTCCGCGTCGCTGGCGGCCGCCGTCACGCCGGGCGGCGCGGGCACGGCCGGGTCGTAACCGCGCACCTGCACCCCGGCGGCGGCCAGGTCGCGGGCGATCGTGCCGCCGGCCTCGCCGAGCCCCAGCACCGCCACGGTCAGCGCGGCGGGCGCCATCCCGGCGCTCACCGGGCGGTCCCGGGCACGTCCGCCCCCGGTCCGCTCCACGTCCACCGGCGGCGTCCCGTGCGTGTGGAAGCTGTCGATGGTCTTCAGCCCCCACGCCTGGCCCTTGGCCCGCTCCGCGCGGGACCAGGAGATAGGCCGCCAGTCCGGGGCGAGCACCAGCCGCGCGCCGGCGTTGCACAGCTCGATCCGGTTCCCGCCCGGCTCGTACACGTAGAGGAAGAACGTCTGCTGGATGGCGTGCTTGTGCGGCCCGGTCTCGATGTGGATGCCCGCCTCCAGCATCACGTCGGCGGCGCGCAGGATGTCCTCGCGCTGGTCGGTGGCGAACGCCACATGGTGCAGCCGGCCGGTGCTGCCCGTCCAGTCGGACGTGTACACCAGGTCGTAGCTCTTGTCCCCGACGTGGTACCAGACCGCTGACGGCACCCCATCATCCATAACGATCTGCTCGGTCAGCTCGGCTCCGAGAACGTCGGGCAGGAACCGGGCGACGGCCGGGATGTCCGCGGCCAGGTAGTTCACATGGTCCAGCCGCCGCACGTTGGCGCCGCGGCCGGGGAACGGCGCGGCCTGGTTCTTCAGCGCGGGACGCTGCCCCTCGGGCGGCTCGTACCACTCGCTCTCCCAGTAGATGCCGAACTCGTGCCCGTCGGGGTCGGTGAACCGGTACGTCGGCCCGATGCCCTGCTCGCCGTCGGCCCAGCCGAGGCCGAGCCCGGAGTCCTCGATGGCCCGCACCCGGCGTTCCAGCGCCTCCGGCCCGGCCGCGCGCAGCCAGGTCCGGCCGATGCCCGAGGCCGGGGCGTCCACCACGCAGACCGTGAACCGCTCGTAGTCGTCCCAGGTGCGCAGGTAGGTGCGGGCTCCGGCGCGGGCCACCTCGGACAGGCCCATCAGCCGGACGAAGAAATCCACGGTCTCGGCCGGGACCTGGGTGTGGAGCTCCACCGCCGACACGTGGGCGATATCACGGCAGCGCTGCGGGGACACGACGCATTACCTCCTGGCGCTCTCTACTCGGCTGGTCACCGGGCGCTTTACCGGGCCGGTCTGCCGGCCCGGCCTGCTCCTCGGCGAGGCTGCTGAGGGCCTCGATGACGCTGGTGATGTGATCGCGCATCGCCGCCTCGGCCGCGGCCGGGTCGCGGGCCACCACGGCGGCCACGATCTGCTCGTGCTGGGCCAGGGACACGGCCGGCCGGCCCGGGATCAGGGACACGCTGAACTGGTGCCGGACCAGCTGGGCCCGGAGCCGCTCGATCATGGCGGTGGCGGTGTCGTGCGCGGCGATGGAGCGGATCCGCGCGTGCAGCCGCGCGTTGGCGTCGCTGTAGCGCAGCAGCTCGGCCGCTCCCACCGCGACCCGCATCTCCGCGACGATGTCCTGCCAGCTCGGCCGCCTGGGCCGGGGTGACCCGCTCCGCGGCCCGGGCCGCGGTCAGCCCCTCCAGCAGCCGCCGCACCTCGGTGATCTCGATCGCCTCGCTGAGCGGGATGACCCGGACCCGGGCGCCCCGGTGCCGCTGCACATCCACCAGCCCCTCGCTGGCCAGCACCGGGATCGCGGCCCGCACCGCGAACCGGCTGCACCCGAAACGCTCGCACAGGTCGACCTCGACCAGGCGCTGCCCGGCCGCGAACTCTCCGGCCAGGATGGCGTCGCGCAGCGCATCCAGGACGGCCCCCTCGTCGGTCACGCTTACCTCCTCCTCGTGGCTCCGCCCGGCACGTAGCTGACGCCGAGCCGTTCCAGCACCGGCCGCAGCTGGTAGCGGTCCAGGCCCAGCTCGCCCCGGGCGAACGCGAGCCGGGCCTCGTCCTCGCGCTCCACCCGGCTCCGCCCGGCCGCCGCGACCTGGGCCGCGGATTCCCGGGGGATGCAGACCACCCCGTCGTCGTCGGCGACCACCACGTCCCCGGGCCGGACCACGGTGCCGGCGATGCTGACCGGCACGTTCACCGCGCCCGCGAAGGCCTTCTGGGTGCCCTGCGCGCTGATGAACTGGGACCAGACCGGGAAGCGCGCCGCGGTGATCGCGGCGACGTCGCGCACGCCGGTCGTGGTCACCAGCCCGCGCACCTCGCGTGCGGCGAGCGAGGTGGTGATGAGCTCGCCGACGAAGCCGTCGCTGGACGGGGACGTGGTCGTGACGACCAGCAGGTCACCCGGCCGGGCCTGCTCTATCGCCGCGTGCAGCATGAGGTTGTCGCCCGGCCCGCACAGCACGGTGAGGGCGGTTCCGGCCGCGCGGGCCCCGGCCCAGGCCGGCCGCAGCGCCGTGCCGAGCAGCCCGGTCTTGCCCGCGGCCTCGTGCACGGTGGCCACGCCGAGCTCGCCCAGCTCGTCCACCACTGCCGGCGTCGGCGCGCGGCGGGTTCACGATCACCACGGGCTTCACGCCAGCACCCCGCTCACCTGGGGAAAGACCCGCTGATAGGCCTCCGCGTAGCGGATCGTGGCCGGCCCGCCGTTCCGCCTGGCCTGCACCCCGCGCCGCTCGGCCAGGTCGGCGTAGTAGCGGACCAGGTGTTCCTGGGATCCCATCGCCGCCATGGCCTGCTGCTTCAGGTCGAACACGGGCGTGATGTCGACCAGCACGTCCGGCCGGAACTCGCACATCTCGGGCTGATGGGGCTCGAAGCGGAACACCGGCGGCGCGCCGATCACCGGATGTGCCGACGGGCGGCCCTGCGCCTGGGCCACCATCCGGGCCCGCAGGGTCAGGTCGGCGGCCTGCGGATGGTCGTAGTTGTAGGGGTCGACCCGGGAGTGGGTGAGGATCACCCCCGGCTGCAGCTCGCGCATCAGGTCGGCCAGCTGCAGCACCAGGTCCTGGGTGTCCGGCAGGGGATAGTCGCCCTGGTCCAGGAAGTGCATGGTGGCCCCCAGCACCTGGCCGGCCGCCTCCGCCTCGGCCCGGCGGATCTCCTTCACCCGGTCCAGCGTCATGCCCGGCTGCTTCCAGGCCCCGGGGGACTCGCCGTGCTCGCCGTAGGACAGGCACACCACGTGGGCCTGGCCGAAGGCCGCGGTGACGACGGCGATGTAGCCGGCCGCCCGCCACACGAAGTCGGCCGCGTGGGCGCTCACGACGAGCAGCCGCCCGAATCCATCCGTGGTGGTCACGCGGTGTCTCCGGCCGCTGGCCGGTGCTGGGCTGGCCGCGCCGGGCTGGCCGGGCTGGGTGATCGGCGCCAGCCAGCAGCCGGCTGTTGGACACGATCATGGTGGTGATCTCCTCGTCGGTGAATCCTGCCGCCCGCAGCGCGTCCGCCATCAGCGGCAGCCCGTCCTCTACCGGGGGGTTGTGCGGCTGGCCGAGGTCGGTGGTGATGATGGTGTGCTCCGCGCCGGTGGCCCGGATGTTGCCGACCATCCGGGCCCACTCGTACTTGCCGGTGAACGGCGTGGTGAAGCAGCGTTCCAGGAAGGCCCCCTGCCCGGCCAGGGCCAGCTGGTCGTCCAGGCTCATGTCCTGCTGCGGGAACTCGGGGTGGGTGGCGATGACGTGCCGGACGCCGGCTTCGAACGCGGCCTCGGCTATCACGCGGCTCTCGTAGGCGGACAGGTGGCCGGTGGCCACGACCAGCTGGTGGCGCGCGGCCAGCCGGAGCACCTCCACGGCGGCCGGGAGCGGCCGCCCGGTTTCGTCGAGGACGTCCACCACGGGCACCGTGACGCCCTGGGCGTCCAGGTCGCGCTGCAGGGCCAGCCACATCGGCGGGGTCGCGCCCGGAGGCAGGTCGGCGTGCTTGGCCCGGTGGTTGGCCGCGTCCAGGGTCGGCATCCACAGGATCCGGGCGCCCTCGCGGGCCGCGATCTCGACCGCGATCGGGTTCAGCCCGCCCACCGAGGCGTTCAGGGTCAGCGCCCCGAGCACCCGGACTTCGCCCGGTACCCGGTTCAGGGCCTCGTTGAGGACCGCGGCCCGTTCCGCGGTCGGCACGTAGTGCGACTTCAGGGCGAATCCGGCCAGCCCCACGTCCCAGCAGCGGCGGGCCAGCTGGAGATCGGTGACCTGGCGGCGCATCACGTCGGGCTCCACGTGCACGTGCAGGTCGTACGCGCCGCGCACCAGCAGGCGGGCCCACTCGCTCGGCTTCGTCGAGTTCAGCACGTCGCGGTCACCCGCAGGCCATCACGCATGGGCTCCCTGACCACGGATTGATCGCCATCCAGCCCGCGACGGAACGCCAGCATTGGCGACAATTTCTCTGACAACTTGGGTCACGATATGGGTCGTGATGCCCGGGGTCAAGAGGTTCCGGCGCGATCCCGGATCCGGGTACGACCGGGGCCGCCATCAACGCGGACGGCGGATTCGCCCGGTACTGATCAGGTGCTGAGCTGGATCTGGCGCAGGAACTCGGCGTTGGAGGCGGTGTTGCGGGTCCGGTCCAGCAGCAGCTCGATGCCCTGCTGCGGGTCGAGCTCGGCGAGGACCCGGCGCAGCCTGGCCGTCACGTCGTGCTCTTCCGCGGTCATGAGCAGGTCGTCGCGGCGGGTGCTGGAGGGGGCCGCGTCGATCGCGGGGAAGATGCGCTTCTCGGCGAGATCGCGGCGCAGCCGCAGCTCCATGTTCCCGGTGCCCTTGAACTCCTCGAAGAACACGTCGTCCATCCGTGATCCGGTCTCCACCAGGGCCGTGCACAGCAGGGTCAGCGAGCCGCCGTCCTCGACGTTGCGGGCGGCGCCGAGGAACTTCCGCGGCGGGTACAGGGCGCCCACGGCCACCCCGCCGGCCAGGATGCGGCTGCTGGCGGGCGCGGCGAGGTTGTAGGCCCGGCCGAGGCGGGTGATGGAGTCGAGCAGCACGACCACGTCGCGGCCCTGCTCGACCAGCCGCTTGGCCCGCTCGATGGCGAGCTCGGCGACCTGGATGTGCTCCTCGGCGGACTGGTCGAAGGTGGAGTAGACGACCTCCCCGTGCACCGAGCGGCGCAGGTCGGTGACTTCCTCGGGGCGCTCGCCGACCAGCACCACCATCAGGTGCACCTCGGGGTGGTTGGCGGCCACCGCGGCCGCGATGGCCTGCAGCACCATGGTCTTGCCGGCTTTCGGCGGCGACACGATGAGGCCGCGCTGCCCCTTGCCGATCGGGGCGACCAGGTCGATGATCCGGCCCGTCGCCGAACCGGGGGCGGAGCTGTTCTCCAGGCGGAGCCGCTCCTGCGGGTGCAGCGGGGTCAGCTTGGCGAACTCGGGGCGGTGCGCGGCCAGCTCCGGGTCGCTGCCGTTGACGGCGGTGACCGTGGCCAGCACCGGGTACTTGTCGAGCCGGTCCCGGTGGCCAGACGGCCGGTCCCGGTTGCCAGACGGCTTGCCGGCCGGTTTGCCGGGCTGGGGCGGCCGGGCGGTGCCCTCCACGGCGTCGCCCTTGCGCAGCCCGTACTGCTGGACCTGGGCCTGGGACAGGTACACGTCGTCCGGGCCGCGCTGGTAACCGGCCCGGCGCAGGAAGGCCCGGCCGTCGGTGATGTCCAGCAGGCCTGACACCGGCTGCGCGGGGCTTTCCTGGACCGGGGCCGCTGCGGGCGGCCGGGTGGCGTTACGGGCCTGGCCAGACGCCGCGGACTGCTTGCGCGATGGGCGCTGCTGTGGGGTGTGCTCCGCGGCGGGGCCGCGGTGGGGGGAAGGGTGGTAGTTGCGGTCATAAAGAGAATTCCTTTCGGGGGCGACCCGCAAATGGGTACGCCAAGATAAGCGCCGGGCGGCGCCGCGGAAATGCGCACGTGCATGACACCGGGGCTATCCGGGAACCGGCGTTCACTACGCTGGTACCGGAGCCGCTCTACGCCTGGACCTGGACTTAGTCCCGGGAAGACGGAGCCGGAGGAAACCCTTTCGCGGGTCGTTGAGTCAGCCGGAACGGCTAGTCGAGAGACCTAGCCGGGCTCGTCATGCACGCTTACCGTATAGGCGGAATTGACATCGCCTACTGCGACCATACAGCACAACGCCGCCGGGTGGCCAGATAATCCCGGCCGGCGATTCCCCGGCCAGTCGGCAGCGGCCGGATCGGCTAGCCCGGCTGCCGACCTGGCTAGCCCGGATCAGCTAGCCGGCTCAGCTGGCCGGATCAGCTGGCAGGCAGGGGGGCGCTCTGGTACTCGGCGGCCGGACTGGTCTGCGTGAGCACGTGCCGGACCAGGGTGATCAGCACGTTCTTGACCGATTCCCGGTCGCGCGCGTCGCAGAGCAGCACGGGCGTACCCGGATCGAGGTCGAGCGCGATCCGGACATCGTCCGGTGTCGTAGTGCGGGGCGTCGTCGAAGCAGTTGACCGCCACCACGAACGGGGTGCCGTGCCGCTCGAAGTAGTCCACCGAGGCGAAGCAGTCGGCCAGGCGCCGGGTGTCAGCCAGGATCACCGCACCGAGCGCACCGTAGGCCAGTTCGTCCCACATGAACCAGAACCGTTCCTGGCCGGGCGTGCCGAACAGGTACAGGGACAGGTCAGACCGGAACGTGATCCGGCCGAAGTCCATCGCCACGGTGGTCGTGGTCTTGCCGGCCACGCCACTGATGTCGTTGACGCCGACGCTCCGGTCGCTGAGCGTCTCCTCGGTCCGCAGCGGCCGGATCTCGCTGACCGCGCTCACCAGGGTGGTCTTGCCCACGCCGAATCCCCCGGCGATGAGGATCTTGGCGGTGGTCGGCGGGACCGGCTCGTCGGCGCCCGCGTCAGAGTGCGTGTAGTCCATCGAGCACGTCCCTCAATAGCCGCTCGTTGGTTACCGGCCCCCTGGGTGTCGCGAGGATCCGGATCATGCCGTGCTGGCTCAGGTCGCTGAGCAGCACCCGGACCACGCCGACCGGTAGATCGATGTCGGACGCCAGGTCGACGACCGTCATCGGCTCCCGGCACAGAGCCAGGATCCGGCGGTGCTCAGGGCTCATCCGGACCCCGGCGGGGGGCTGGACGCCCGCCGCCACCACGACGTCGATCATCCCCAGTGATGTTCCCGCCGCCGGCCCGGTACGGCCCCTGGTCATAGCGTACGGCCGCACCACGGGTCCTGCGTCCCGGTCGAGCCACTGGTCCTTCGGGGCGATCATGCCCGTTCACCCCGCCGCAGGTTCGTGATGGGGAAATCTCGGCGGAGCCGTGAGGTGCTTGCCCATCCGGCGCACCAGCATGGCCATCTCGTAGGCCATGACCCCGACGTTGGCCTCGGCGGAGCTGACCACCGCGAGGCAGGTACCCTGACCCGCGGCCGTGATGAAGAGGAAGGCCGACTCCATCTCGATGATGGTCTGCCGCACCTTCCCGCCCTCGAAATGACGCCCGGCCCCGCGGGCCAGGCTCTGCACCCCGGCGGCCAGGGCCGACAGATGGTCGCCGTCCTCGCGGCTCATACTGCGCGACGTCGCCACCACGAGCCCGTCCTGGGACAGCAGGACCGCCTGGCGCACGTGCTCCACCTTGGTGACCAGGCTGTCCAGCAGCCAGCTCAGTTGTCCCGCCGTGCTTTCCTCGGTCATCCAGGAGCCTCGCCGTCGCTCGAATCTGGGCCGCACCAGGGGGGCCGCCGGGCCAGTCGTCCAGGCCGTCGTCCGGGTCATCCAGGTCGTCCACCCGCCCGCGCAGCCATCCCTGCTGCAGCGAGGACATCAGGTCGCGGTTCTCCTCCGGGGAGCGGAGCGGCAGATCCGCGGGCGCGGCCCGGCTGGCGGGCGGGCTGAGTCCGGGCGTGCTCGCGCAGCTGCGGGGCCAGGCTCGCCTGGCGGACCCGCCGCGGCAGGCCGCGGTAGGTCGGGCCGGACGGCCCGCCGGGCGCGCCGGGTGCGGCAGGTTCCCGGGGCGGCTGGGCGGCGGGCGCGCGGCCTGCTCCGGGGGCTGCGGGCGGAGCCGGGCCTGGGCCGGGATCCAGCGGCCTGGCTCGGGCTCAGGGGCGGCCCCCGGTGACTGCGTATCGGGCTGGTGCCGCCCCGTCAGGCTGAAGGTGGCCGCCCGCTCGCGCGTTCCCGCCTCCTCGTGGCCGCGCCGCCGGGAACACGCTGCCGTTGGCCCAGGCGGGGGCCCGGCGATGCTGGCCGGCCCGGCGTGCTGGCCGGCCGGGCCGCCTCGTCGGCGCGCACGATCAGGCTGTGCGGCATCAGCACGATGGCCGTGGTGCCTCCGTACGGGGAGTCGCGCAACGAGACCCTGATGCCGTGCCGGCCGGCCAGCTGGCCGACCACGAACAGGCCGAGCTGATCACTGTTGGCCAGGTCGAACTCGGGCGGGCTGGCCAGCCGCTGGTTGATCTCGGCCAGCTCGCCGGCGGGCAGGCCCAGCCCGCGGTCCTCGATCTCCACCGCGAAGCCGTTGCCGACGGCGTCGGCCCTGATCTCGATCCGGGTGGTGGGCGGGGAGAACGTGGTGGCGTTCTCGACCAGCTCGGCGACCAGGTGGATCACGTCGTTCACCGCGCCGCCCACCACCGCGTCTCGCGACTCGCTGGCCACGTCCACCCGGACGTAGTCCTCGACCTCGGCGATCGCGGCCCGCAGCACGTCAACGACGGGCACCGGGTCGCGCCACCCCCGGCCAGGGGTCGCGCCGGACAGGATGATCAGGCTTTCCGCGTGCCGGCGCATGCGGGTGGTCAGGTGGTCGAGGCGGAATAGATCTCCCAGGGCGGCCGGCTCGTTGGTGGCCCGCTCCATCGCGTCGAGCATGCCCAGCTGGCGGTGCAGCAGCGACTGGTTGCGCAGCGAAAGGTTAAGGAAGACCTGGTTGACTCCCCGCCGCAGGTTGGCCTGGCCGACCGCGGCCTCCACCGCGGTGCGCTGCACGGTGGCGAAGGCCTGCGCGACCCTGGCGATCTCGGTGATAGTCCCGGGCGGTGGTGGCGGCGACTCGGCGTCCACGTCCACGTGCTCGCCTTTGCGCAGCCGTTCCACCACGCCGGGCAGCCGCCGGTCGGCCATGCCCTGAGCCGTGTCGTGCAAGGTGGTCAGCTCGCCGTTGAGCCGGCGGCCGTAGCGCAGCAGCACGAAGATGGACAGCAGCACGGCCACCAGGCCGACGCCACCCGCGAGGGCGGCCTCGAGCACCAGCCGGTCACTGAGGCGGCTCGCCATGGCGGCCAGCGGCGGGGCGTCCTGGAGCTGTGCCTGCTGCATCTCGGCCAGGAACGCGCGGGAGACCGCCTGCCAGGTCCTGACGTTCACCGGGATGGCGCCCCGGCTGCCGATGCTCCCGGAGATCCGGTTCTCCAGGTCGCGAACCGCTGGTGGGCGGGCGAGGTGTAGGCGCGCTCCCACGGGGCGCGGAGCTGCGCGTCGAACTCTCCCAGCGCGCTGGCGATCAGCAGGCGCTGGCTGGTCACCGCGTTGGCGAACAGGTGGCGATCGCCGGTGGTCATCTGGCCGTGCGCGGCCGACGCCCCGCCGACCAGCGTCGCCTCGCGGCTGGCGAACTCCAGCGCCTGGGCCGCGTCGAGGCTGGCGTCGGTCTGCTTGTCCACCGACAGATCGTTGTTGACCTGCTCCGATGCGGAGTACACGGCGAAGATGGCGTTCATGATGTTGCTGTAGGCGCCGAACGCGGCGGCCGGGCTGAGTACCTCGGCGTTGACCGAGGCCCGGATGGTCGGCAGCCTGGACAGCAGGGTCATCAAGGTGGCCTGGGCGGCCTCGGCCGACGCCGGACGCAGGCCCCGGGTTTGCTGGACGAGGCGGCGGTAGGCCGTGACCGCGGCGTCGGTGCGGTCCCGGCTGGCGGCCAGCTGCGCGGCCGGGGGGCGCGGGTCGGTGCTCAGCCAGGTGAAGGTCTGCTGGCGTTCCTGCGACACCTGGTTCGCCAGCTTGTCGGTCGGGGCCGCGCTGAGGGCCACCAGCCGGTTGTAGTTGTGCTCGTGCAGCGCGTTGCCGAGCGTGATGCTCGCGGCGAAGGCCCACAGCGCGACCAGGGAGACCAGGGGGACGACGAGCAAGCCCGCCAGCGTGATCCGCATGGACCGGGTCCGGGGTCGCCGCTCGCGGTCAGCCACGGCACCTCAGGTCGCATTCCCCGTTGATTGCGCTCTGCACCATGCGCCTCCTGCGCCGCATGCCCCGTCAGCAGCATGCATCCAGGGGAAATGGCTCCGGGGGAGCGTAGCACCCGGAACTACTTCGCTTAGCACAATTAGCAAAAGATGGCGGTTCAGCACCTAAAGGCCGATAGCCGACGCTTCCCGGCGGCCTGCGCCCGGGCGCTAGCGGGCTATGACGAACACTCCGCGCCGGCGCAGCGGCATGATGGTCGGGCCCGGGCGGCATGACGGCCGTGCTGGGGCGGCGGCATGACGGCCGCGCTGGGCGGGCATCGCGCCCCTGCCGGCTGGCGCGGCCGGCCGCGCCCCAGCCCGCCGCGGCGCGGATGCCGGGCTATTCGCCGTTCCTGGCGCGTCTTCGCTGGTCAATCGGGCGCCTGGAGTGCGGGTCGCGGAAGGGTGGCCCGGCCACGCTGGCATTATTAATAGCGCTCGGAGCGCGCCAATTGTCTTCAGAGGAGTGCGTGGTGGCCATCTCGCAGCAGCGCCGCGGCCGGTCGATCGCCATGACGCCGGCCGAACTCGACGAATTCCTGGCCCAGGCGCACACCTGCCGGGTCGCGACCCTGGCCCCGGATGGCCCGCATGTCGTCCCGCTCTGGTTCGTCTGGACCGGCGGGGCCCTGTGGCTGAGTTCGCTGGTGCGCAGCCAGCGCTGGGCCGACCTGATCCGCGATCCGCGGGTCGCGGTCGTGGTGGACGCCGGCCAGGAATACCAGGAACTACGCGGCGCCGAGATCAAGGGGACCGCCGAGCCGGTCGGCGAGGTACCGCGGCGCGGCACGGACGACCCTCAGCTGGCCGCGGCGGAGCTGCTGTTCGCGCGGAAATACCTGGGCGGCGACACGATGGTGCACGACGGGCGGCACGGATGGCTGCGCGTCACGCCGGGCAAGATCACCAGCTGGGACTTCCGCAAGCTGCCGCCCGAGCGGGTCAGCCGGCCCGCTGAGCCCGGTCACTGAGCCGCGCTTGCCTGGCTCGGCCGTCTAGGTGAGCGTCTCGTCCAGCGGGCTGGGGCCGGGCGGCTGGGTGCCTGGACGGCTGGCGTGGCTCGGGCTGCGGCGTGTGCTGCGAGATCCACGCGTCGATCCGGGCCCACCAGTCGTAGAGCCACCGCACCTGGGCCTCATGATCGGCGGCCCGCGGTACCTCGTCGGCGGGCACCCGCCACCACCGGGCCTCGACGACGTGATCCATCGGCAGCGCCCGCCAGACGTCGGCCACGCTGGCCAGCTGGTCCAGCCCGGCGTGCCCGACGAAGATCACGTCGGCGCTGGGGCACGCGGCGAGGGCGGCCAGGGCCCCGCCGGTACGGGGCGGCAGCAGGTGCGGCATGTCGCGGGCGCGGGCGGCCAGGTCCGCCCGGCCCTGCCGTTCCAGCCGCCGGATGCCGCGCCGCCACCGGCCCGGGGTCCAGTTGCCGCCTTCGGGGAAGATCACGAGTGCGCCGTCGTGGCCGAGGCCCGCGGCCAGCCGCCTGATCTGGTCGGTGTAGATCTTCTCGCCGGCCCGCTGCGGGGAGATGAACACGTTGGGCACCCGGTTGGCGACCACGTCCAGCCCCGGGTCCAGCTGCAGCGCGGCCTTCATGACGATCCGGGGCCGCCGGTGGTACACGGTGAGCAGGTGATGCACGAGCAGCAGCGAGTCGCCGGGCCCGGCGTGGCGGCTGAGCACGATGACGGGCCGGGCCAGCCGGGCGGCCTGCTCGCCGGCGGTCAGTTCTGGCTCGTGGACCTCGATCCGCAGGCCGAGAGTGCGCACCGCCGCGCCGTACAGCCGCCCCAGATACCACTCCATGATCGCGTAGTGGCGGCTCTGGTACGGCTCGGTCCGCAGCCGGCCGCCGAATCCGCTGGTGATCCACAGGGCCAGGCACATGAACAGCGCGGCCGTCTCCGCGACCAGCCAGATGAGCGCGAAGGTGAGCAGCCGCAGGGCCCGCAGGCGGCCCAGCCGGGAGGCCCGGGCCTGGCCGGGGGCCCGTGCTGATCGCGGCTCTGCTGACCGTGCGTGGCCCGGCCGGGAGCCCCGGGCCAGCCCGAACGCCACGGCCAGCAGGGCGAGCGGGAGGAACAGCACGACCACGGCGGCGGCGATCACGATCAGCAGGGGCGCCAGCACGATCCGGCGGACCAGCCTGGGTGGGACCATGCCGGCTCCTCCCGTCCCCGGTGACCGGGTCAGTCCCCGGCCAGCCTGGCGAGATAGCTCGCGGACGCGAGATAGGCCTGCTCGATCCGCACCCCGACTTTAGTCCTGTCGCGGTACCTGAGCTGGGAAAGATCTGGCGGGCGCGGATCGCCTCCGGACGGCAGCACGTGCACCGTTACCGAGCTGGGCAGCGCGGACATCTCCTCGTGGAACCGGTGCCGGCGGGCGATCTCGAACGCCACCAGGCCCACCTCCCAGGGACGGCGCGGCACGGTCAGCGGGCGTTCGATCCGCCCGACGTGCAGGACGTAGACCGTGCTGGCGCCCAGGGCGACGGCCCGGCCGACCGGGATGGAATCGACCAGCCCGCCGTCGAAGTAGTGCTCGCCGTCCACTTCCACCGGGGGCAGCAGCCCGGGCACCGCGCAGGAGGCCAGCACGGCGGGCACGATCGGCCCGGCGGTGAACCAGCGGGCGGTGGCGTGCTCGATGCTGGCCGCCACGCAGTGGAACGGCAGCTCGAGATCGGCGAAATCCTTCCCGGGCAGGACGCCGGCCAGCATGCGCTCCAGCGGCTCGAGGGAATGCAGGTGGGTGCCGGAGCGGGCCAGCCGGGCCAGCCGTCCCCAGACGCTCTCGCTGAACGCCTGCTGGAGCTCGTCGCCCTGCCACAGGCCGGCCAGCCGCGCGGCCGCTCCCGCCGGGTCCGCCGCCACCAGCGCGCCGTTGATCGCGCCGACCGACGTTCCCACCACCACGTCGGGCCGGATGCCCGCCTCGGACAAGGCGCGGAGCATGCCCACCTCGTGCGCGCCGAGGATCCCGCCGCCGCCCAGAACGAATGCCGTGTGCACGCGCCCAGCCTCCCCCGCCGGGCAAACCCAGCACCGGGGGCGCCGGCGACCCGGCGGCGCGTCGCCAGGTCCGGGACACCGGGCAGCAGGAGGTGGTTTGCGGGGCCGATCAGCGAGCAGGGGACGATGGACCGACATGTGAGGAGGAAGCATGACATCCGCCGGACCGGGCCTGTGCGGCTCCGGCAGCGCGGCGCTGGCCATGCCACCGGGCTCCGGTGAGCAGGTGTTCCCGGCGCGACCCGAGCAGGTCGGAGCGGCCCGCCGCTTCGTGGCCCGCCTGCTGGCCGGGCACTCCCGTCGCCGACGACGCGGTGCTCTGCGTGTCGGAACTGGCCGGCAACTGCGTGAGCCACTCGGTGAGCGGCTGCCCGGCGGGTACCTTCACCGTCCGGGTGGAGCGGCACGACGGCGACTACGTCTGGCTGGAAGTGGCCGACCAGGGCGGTCCGTGGCGGCCGTCGGCCCCGGACGGGCGGGTGCACGGCCTGGAGATCGTGCGCCGGCTGGCCAGTGAGTCAGGCGTGGCCGGCAGCATGTTCACCGGCTGGGAAGCCTGGGCCCGGCTGGACTGGCCCGGCCAGCGGGCTGCGGGCCGCGCGCTAGGAGCCGTACCGCTGCTCCGCCTCGCGTACCGCCGGCAGCCCGATGAAGTCCAGGAAGTCCCCGAACGCCGGCAGGTCAGCGAGGACCCCGGCCGGGGTCCCGGACCGGGCGATCTCGCCGAGCACCCGGCGCATGCGCCGCGGTCGCCGCGAGCAGCGTGCTGATCGGGAAGATGACGATCCGGTAGCCCAGTTCCCGCAGCCGGTCCAGGCTGATCGGCGGGGTCTTCCCGCCTTCGGCCCAGTTGAACAGCAGCGGCACGTCCGGGAAGGCCCGGGCGGCTTCGGCGGCTTCGTCCTCCGAGGTCACGGCCTCGATGAACAGGGCGTCGGCGCCCGCCTCGCGGTACAGCCGGGCCCGGTCCAGGGCCCGCTCCAGGCCCTCCACCGCCCGGGCGTCGGTCCGGGCGATGATCACGAAGTCCGGCCGGGTCCGGGCCTCCACCGCGGCCCGGATCTTCTGCGCCATCTCCCCGGCCGGGATGACCAGCTTGCCCTCCATGTGGCCGCACTTCTTCGGGGCCACCTGATCCTCGAGGTGGATCGCGGCCACGCCCGCCGCCTCGTAGGCGCCGACGGTCCGGATCACGTTCAGCGGGTTGCCGTATCCGGTGTCCGCGTCGGCGATCACCGGGATGTCCACGCAGTCCGCGATCCGGCGGGCGTTGTCCACCATCTCGGTCATGGTCAGCAGGCCCACGTCCGGGCGGCCCAGCAGGGCCGCCGACGTGCCGAACCCGGTCATGTACACCGCCGGGAAGCCGGCCTCTTCCACCAGGCGCGCGGCCAGCGGGTCGAACGCGCCCGGGGCCACGATGGTCTCGCCGGACTCCAGCAGCGCCCGCAGCCGGGCCGGCCCTCCGGGCCGCGGGGTCAGCCGGGCCGTCACCGGGCCGCCCGCACCACCGGGGCCGTCCGCACCACCGGGCCGCCCGCACCCCGGGCCTCCTGGGGGCGGGCCGCGGGAGCCCTCAGCCACCGCTCTTGCGGCGGAACGCGCGCTTGCTCTGGGCCGGGCCATGGGCGCCCTGCACCTTGCCGCCGTCCCGCGCGGACTGCCGCGCGTTCAGGTCCGCCTGCTTGCTGCGCTTGCGGTCCAGCGCCTCGCGGAACTTGCGCTTCGCGTCGTCCTCGGGACTCTCCGGTCCCGACGCGGCCTCAGCCATGCCGACCTCCTGCCTCCGGCGGCCGGGTCACCCGCGGCCACTCCTACTGTCGCGGCCGCATGCCCCGCAGCCCCATCCAGCGACACCTGCGCAGCGACGCCCGTCGCGGGCGCCCGCCCGGCGACGGGTATCTCCCCAGCCTAGGCGCTCCGGAATCGCACGGTGCCATGCCGACCCCGGGTCATGAGGAGCCCGGGCTATGCGACGAGCCCCGGGCCACGATGAGCCCGGGCCACGATGACCCGGGCCACGATGAGCCCGGGCCACGATGACCCCGCGCCGCGATGAGCCCGTGCCACGATGGGCCGGTGGGTAGTGAGCCGCCCGGCGAGTTCGCCGGGCACCTGGTGCGCACGCTGACCGGCGGCGCGCTGACCATGCTGATCAGCCTCGGCTACCGGACCGGCCTGTTCGAGGCGGCCGCGGCCGGCCCGGCGACGAGCGCGGGCCTGGCGGACCGGGCCGGCCTGCAGGAGCGCTACGTCCGGGAATGGCTGGGGGCCATGGTCACCGGCGGCTTCTTCCGACTACGACGCGGTGACCGGGGAGTACGCCCTGCCCGCGGAGCACGCCCGCTTCCTGACCGGTCCGGGCGCGGCCAACGCGGCCCCGATGGCCGCCATGCTCCAGGCGTTCGCGGGGGCGCTGCCCGAGCTGGAACAGTGCTTGCGGACCGGCGGCGGGCTGGCCCCGGGAGCGTTCGCGCCGCACTTCGCGGCGGCCGGTGCGGAGCCCGGCGACACCTGGCGGCGGATCTACGACGAGCAACTGGTCGGCGGCTTCCTCGGGGCCGTGCCCGGGCTGCCCGCCCGGCTGGCCGCCGGGGCCGCCGTGCTGGACCTCGGCTGCGGGACCGGGCACGCGGTGACCGTGGCCGCCCGGGCGTTTCCCGCCGCACGTTTCCTGGGCCTGGACATCGACGGGCACGCGGTGGCCACGGCGCAGTCCCGGCGGGCCCGGCTCGGCCTGGGCAACGCCGCGTTCGTGATCGGTGACGCCGCGGCGCTGCCGGCCCGCCCGCGGTTCGACGTGATCACCGCGTTCGACGCGGTGCACGACCAGCGATCCCCGCAGGAGGTGCTGCGCCGGGTGCGGGCCGCGCTGGCCCCCGGCGGGGTGTTCGTCATGGTGGACGCGAAGTTCTCCAGCCAGCTGGCGGCCAACATGGGGAACCCGCTGGCGGCCCTGTGCTACGCGATCAGTCTCATGTACTGCACCCCGGTCGGCCTCGACGGCGGCGGGGCCGGGCTCGGCGCCATGTGGGGCACCGAGCTGGCCCGCCAGATGCTGGCCGAGGCCGGATTCAGCCAGGTGCAGATGCTGGACTCGCCCCGGCCGCAGAACTGCATCTTCGTCTGCCGGACCTGACCGAACCCGCGGGCGGCCAGGCACGAGGCCGCAAACCAGTTGCGTACCCGGGTCCGGGATGGTGATCTGCGGGGGTGGATGACGCTGGGCTGCGGGCCGCGTTCGACGAGCAGGTCCGCCGCCGTACCCGCGATGACGGGCCAGGAGCCCGCGCCGAGGCGGACCGGCGCGGTCGTCCGCGAGGTCGCGCCCGGCGGCCGCGGCTGGTCCGGCATCACCTGGTCAGACCTGGCCGGCCCGGCCGAGGCCGACGCGGCCATCGCCGCGCAGGTCCGCTACTTCGGCGCGCTCGGGCTGCCGTTCGAATGGAAGCTCTACGACTACGATCAGCCTTCTGACCTGGGTGGCCGGCTCACGGCGGCCGGGTTCGTGCCCGACGAGGACGAGGCGGTGATGGTCGCGGAGGTCGCGGACGTGCCGGCGGACGTCACGCTCCCGGAGGGAGTGACCCTCCGGCCGGTGACCACCGAAGCCGACGTGGGGCTGCTCATCGGTGTCCACGAACGGGTCTTCGGCCGGGACAAGTCCCGGCTGCGCCAGGACCTGCTGGCCCAGTTGCGCGAGGCCCCGCAGAGCGTGGCCATGGTGCTGGCCATGGCCGGGGACGAGCCGGTCTGCTCGGCCCGGGTCGGACTTCCCGCCGGGCTCGGAGTTCGCCGGGCTGTGGGGCGGCGGGACGCTGCCCGCCTGGCGCGGCCGCGGCATCTACCGCGCCCTGATCGCCTACCGGGCCGGGCTGGCCGCCCGCCGGGGCTACCGCTACCTGACCGTGGACGCCTCCGCCGACAGCGAGCCGATCCTGCGCCGGCTGGGCTTCCGGTGCCTGGCCCGGACCACGCCCTACCAGTGGGCCCCGGCGGGAGCCGCATGACCACCACCGGGGTGGCCGTGGTCACCGGGGCCGGGTCCGGGCTGGGCCGGGAGATCGCCCGGGCGCTGCTCGGGGCCGGGTGGCGGGTGGCCGCGGCGGGCCGCCGGGAGGATGCGCTGCGCGAGGCCGTCTCCGGGCCGGGGCTGCCCGCGGGCGCCCGCGCCGCGTTGCCCGTGGTGACTGATGTCACCGAACCGGGTTCCGTTGCGGGCCTGTTCGAAACCGTGCGCGGCCGGTGGGGACGCGTCAACCTGCTGGTGAACAACGCGGGGATCTTCGGCCCGGGCGGCGCGGTGGATGAGGTCTCGGTGCAGGACTGGCGGCGGGCGGTCGATACCAACCTCACCGGGGCGTTCCTGTGCGCGCAGCAGGCGGTGCGGATGATGAAGGAGCAGGATCCGCGCGGCGGCCGGATCATCAACAACGGGTCCATCTCCGCGCACGTGCCCCGGCCGAAGAGCGTGGCCTACACGGCCACCAAGCACGCGATGACCGGGCTGACCAAGTCGATCTCGCTGGACGGCCGGGCGTTCGGCATCGCCTGCGGGCAGATCGACATCGGGAACGCCGCCACCGAGATGACCGCGCGGATGGAGCAGGGGGTGCTGCAGGCCGACGGGTCGGTGGCCCCGGAGCCCACATTCGGCGCGGAGCACGTGGCCGCGGCGGTGCTCTACATGGCCGGGCTGCCGCTGGACGCGAACGTGCAGTTCCTCACCATCACCGCGACGACCATGCCGTTCATCGGCCGGGGCTGAGCCCGGCGGCCCAGCGGCCAGGCCGGCGGGCCAGCTCAGCGGGCCAGCTCAGCGTGCAGCGGCGGGCCGCTCAGCGGCCGAGCCGGGCCCGGAGCAGGCGGGGGAGGGCCGCCCGGCCGGTGATCGGCTGGAAGCCGTCTGACGCCGCCCGCAGGGCCTGGTCCTCGTCGTCGCTCAGCTCGATGTCGGCCGCGGCCACGTTGCTCTCCAGCTGCTCGACGCTGGACGCGCCCGGGATCGCGGTCACGGCCGGGCTGCGGATGACCCAGGCCAGCGCGATCTGGGCCGGGGTGGCCCCGTGCGCGTCCGCCACGCCGCGCAGCACCCCGATCAGCTCGCCGGCCCGCTCGATGTTCTCCGGCAGGAACAGCGGGTTGGCGCCGCGGACCCGGTTGGCGGGCAGGTTGTCGCGGTGGTAGCGGCCGGACAGCAGGCCCTGGGCCAGCGGGCTGTACGCGATGATCACCCGGCCCTCGGCCTCGGCGTAGGGCAGCAGGTCCCGCTCGGGAGCCGTTCGACCAGGCTGTACTGGACCTGGTTGCTGAGCACCGGGCCGCCCAGCGCCGCCTCGGCGGCCCGCCAGCGGTCCAGCGAGTAGTTGCTGACCCCGACCTCGCCGACCAGCCCGACCCGCTGCAGGGCCCGCATCCCGCGCATGGCGGGCCGTCCCGGACCACCGGGTTCTGCTGGTGCATCTGGTACAGGTCCAGGTGGCGGGCGCCGAGCCGGTTCGCGCTGGCCACCGCGCGCTGCTCCACCACCGGGGCGAGCGGCAGCACCGGGAAGATCTTGGTGGCCAGGAACACCGAGTTCAGGTCCTCGCCGAGGGCCTGGCCCAGGATCCGCTCGCTGCGCCCGTACCCGTAGATCTCGGCGGTGTCGAAGAGGGTCACGCCCAGGTCGAGGGCCCGGCGCACGATGGCGTGCGACTCCTGGTCGGCGTAGGGATCGCCGTAGCCCCACTCCTTCGAGCCGAACTGCCAGGTGCCCAGGCCGATCTTGGAAATCTGCTTGGCGGTGCCGGTGGCCAGATAGCGCATCCTCCTAGTGTCCGCCCTCGCGCCGCGGCCCGCTGGCCCAGGGGTGAATGTCATGACCCTGGCCCGAAGGCCGGGCCTTCCGGGTAGGGCGGGCGGTGATGATTGGCGGCATGGGAACTTCCGCAGACGCCGGTGACGCGCGGACCGGGCCGGGGCACACGCCGTACCTGCCTGAGCCGACCGGTCCGTGCCCGGTCGGTACCACGTCCTTGTACCTGAAAGACGTCTCCCGTCCCGATCCCTGGGCCGCGGGGGTGAGCGCACGAGAGCTGATGGTCTCCCTGTGGTATCCGGCGACGCCCTCGGACGGGCGGCGAGCCCGGTACATGACGCCAGCGGAGTCCGAACTCCAGCTCACCAGCAGGGGCATCACCGGCGTCCCGCGGGACGCGCTGAGCACGGTCCGGACCAACGCGGTCAGCGACGCCACGCCGGCGGGGCGTCAGCGCGCCTCCCCCTCGTGGTGCTCTCGCCTGGCTTCACCAATTCCCGCAGCACGCTCACCGCGCTGGCCGAGGACCTGGCCAGCCACGGCTACGTCGTGGCCGGGATTGATCACACGTACGAGAGCTTCGCCACGGCCTTTCCCGACGGGCGGGTCACCACCTGCCTGGCCCGTGAGGCACGCCGGAGGGGCACGGGGTTCTGGGAGAAGCTGGGGCAGGCCGGGCAGCCGATGTCTCCTTCGTGCTCGACGAGCTGACCGGCGCGCACCCGGCCTGGCCGGGCGCCGCGCTGATCGACCCGTCGCGGATGGCGATGGCTGGCCACTCCGCCGGCGGCGCAGCCGCCATCTCCGCCATGCTGGCCGACTCCCGCATCCGCGCCGGCATCGACATGGACGGCGCCACTCACGCCCAGATCCCGGATGACGGCCTGTCACGGCCGTTTCTCTTCCTGGGCAAGCAATCCAACTACACCCCGGGAAGCGGAGGGGATATCCCCGGGAAGCCAGGCCCCGCGAGCACCTGGGAGCGTGACTGGAAACTCCTGACCGGCTGGAAGCGGTGGCTCCTGGTGGCCGGCGGCGTACACGCCTCCTTCACCGACCTCGCGCTACTGGCCGATCAGATCGGCATCGACACCGGCGCCGGCCTCCCCGGATCCCGGTCCCTGGACATCACCCGCGCCTACGTCCGGGCCTTCTTCGACCAGCACCTGCGCAGCAGGCCACAAGCCCTGCTGGACCAGCCGTCACCACGCTACCCCGAGGTCACCTTCTGCTCCCCGGACTGAAACCCGAGCATAGCGAGCCAGCGACTCCAGCCTGAACGGTGCGACGCATCCGCGCTGAGGCGCGGAGGAACCACGCCAGATCCGTGACCAGGAGCCTTTGCCGCCCCCGGCCTGCAGGCCAGGGCCAGGCCCGAATGCGCGCGGCGAACCTCCCATGCTGGCCAAGCTCTCGCTCCGAGACGTATCTTGTGATGCGGGGGCTTGGTCATGGCTATACGGGAGGACCCTCGCTCATGAGCACATCGCCGCTTTCTCCACAGGAGATCCGCGCCGCCGCGGCGGCGCACCAGGAGCTTGGCCCCGAATACGGCGACGCTGTGATCGAGTCCTTCCTGGAGCGAGTCAACCGGGAAATCACCGCACGTGCCGACGCACGCCTCGGACCCGTGTCCCGCGAGCAGCCGGTACAGCCAGCACAGTCGAATAGCCGCCGCACGCTGCTCACCGGTGTTGCGATCGGCATCTTCGTCACCGGTGTGCCTTCCATGATGGTCGCGGCGAGCGCGGGTGGCGTCATCGCCAAGGATGAAACACAAGTTCTGCTCATCATGGCCGTCCTCTGGGCGGTAGCGGTGGCCGTAGCAGCTTCCGCGATTCGTGTCCGCCTTGAGCTGCGGCGCAAGGAATCCGGCGCTCGCCAAACCGGCCGCCAGGGCCCCTAGGGCCAGCGTCTGACCCGTGAATCAGAGGGTGAACTGGATTGCGGCCCGCGGAGCCGTAGGTATTACTCGCTGCTTTCTTCCCTCAGTGCAAGCCCTCAGGGCTTTGACCTAAGTGACGCACTATCCGCTCTGCAGCCAGCTAGATGGCTCCCCCTCTGCGCGCAGCTTTAATGGGCTGTCTAGTAGGCATGTTTCTTGGCCGGAACCACGAATCTCTTACAGCGTTTCTGGCACCACCCCTGACCTAGTACTACAGCCGCGCTGATCACCACCACCAGCCCGGACCGTCACCTGCTGGTCCGCCGGTCCCTGACGCCGGATGCCATGGGCAAGCGCGAGCTGGCGTTCTTCACCTGCCACGCCCCGGCCTGCACCGCGCTGGCTGAGCTCGTGCGCGGTGGCCGGCACCCGGTGGGCGGTCGAGGAATGCTTCCAGGCCGCCAAGAACGAGACCGGCCTGGACCACTACCAGATCCGCCGCTACGACGCCTGGTACCGGCACACCACACTGTCCATGCTTGCGCTTGCCTTCCTTCAGGTCTGCGCAGCTCAAAGGGGGTACCAGCGGCTGTGGACAATTTTCCCGGACACGCCTGCGGCATGATCACCATGGCCGCGACGACGTAGGCGACCTCATCGCCGTGACCGCCGCCGAGATCCGCCGCTTGCTGACAGCCTTCACGCATCCGCAACATCCGGGCGAGCAATACCAGCACTGGTCACGATGGCGACGCCACCACCAAGCCCCGGCCCGGCAGTCCCACTACCAGCGCAGGCTCACGAACCAGCCGCTGCCGATGAGGTGCTAACCGGCTGCGCCTCATCAGGCGTCAGCGCCAGGCTGGCAGAGGCAGTCAGTCCGGGTTCAGGTACTGACCGCCCCACGTCTGCGGGTCTGTGTCCGCTAGCGTCTCGGTGAACGTCCACCGATGACCGGCGAAGTCCTCGGCGCCATACTGCCGCTCGCCATACATGTAGTCCGCAGGCTCCGCCAGGATGACCGCGCCATGTGCCCGGGCGCGCTCGCAGTGACACCGCGCGTCCGGGACCCGCACCATCACGTACTGGGCCACCGCCTCGCGACTCGGCGGGCGGTGGCAGCCGCCTGGCTCGGCCACGATCACGGCCCCGTCGCCGACCCTCAGCTGAGACCGGTGGTTCTCGCCGATCCGTAGCCGCTCGACAAACCCGAATGCCGCAGTCAGCCAGGCAACCGCCTCGCGGACGTCCGGATAGATCAGAACCGGGATGACCGTGGCCGCTGGGACCGAGCGGTTGACCTTCATTCCGCCAGGCTAATGACATGCACGCCGGCAGGCCACGGACCGCAGGGAAGCACTCGTCTAGATCGCATCGCGTGCCCACACCAGACAAGACTCGGGCTGCGGCTGTAGCCCTCTAGGACCTTCCGAGTCGGGCACAGGGTGCTGACCGAAGCTGGCTTTCCCCGCCGGGTTGTCGGTGGTGCGGCTTAGCGTGGCCCTGTGACAGGAGAGTCCGGGGCTCCAGAGGAGCGCTTCGAGGATCTGGTCGGTGAGCTGCTCGGGTGCCCGGGCGTGACCCCGCCCAGCGGGGGCAGCGGCTTCGGCCGCAGCGCGCTGCGCTGGGAGAAGAAGATCTTCGCGATGCTGGTCCGCGGGCGGCTGGTCGTGAAGCTCCCGGCACCGCGGGTCGACGCGCTGGTCTCCGGCGGCGACGGGGTGCATTTCGACGCGAACAAGGGCACGCCGATGAAGGAATGGTTCAGCCTGGACCCGGAGTCGGAGCTGGCCTGGCTGCCGCTGGCCCGGGAGGCACTGGACTTCGCCCAGGCCGGGCGCTGATCCGGCTTCATCTCCTCGTGATGCAGGCCATTTAGGGTGACAGCGTGGCGGGTTTTCAGCGGGACGAGGAGTCCCGGCGGCGGTTTCCCGCCCTCGATCCTGAGCCGCCGCCCCGCACCCTGGTGGCGGCGGCTGCTCGTGCCCGTGTGCGTGCTGGCCGGGGTCGCGGTCGTGGTGACGGCGGTCCGGTGGCTGCCCTCGGTCTTCGCCGGTTCCGCCGGCCGGCCGGCCGCGGCCGGCCGTGCGGGGCACCGGCAGGCGGCGGCCCCGGCAGTCCGGGCGGGCGGCCGGGTCGTCTTCGTCACCCCGTCCGGCGAACTGGCCCTGGCCAACCCCGATGGGAGCCATCTGGCCCGGGCGAGCAGCTTCGGGGCCGTCGGCAACTCCGTGGGGGCCTCGCCGGACAATCACTACCTGTCCCTGCTCAACGGGCAGGTGATCAGCGTCCGTCCCGGCCCCGAGCTGGCCAGCTACCCGGCCAAGGTCCAGCTCAGCAGCCAGACCACGGTCGCGCTGCCGGATCCCTTCGCCGATCATGAGCGGGCCGTCGTGATGCTCAGCGACTTCGGCGACCCCACTCAATCGGCCAGCAACCCCATCTCGGTGATCTCGATCGCCACCGGCCGCTCGGTGTCGCTGGGCACCGGCGACCAGGTGGACGGGGACCCGGCGGCCGACGGGGTGTTCGCGACGGTGACCGCGCCGTCCCGCGCGTCAGCCGCGGTGCTCACGGCAACCCTGACGCCCGGGTGGTGCTGCGGGACGCCGGGCGCCCGCAGGCCGTGCTGGCCACGGCCGGCGCCCTCAGCCACGCCCTGGGCCTGGCCCGCAGCCTCCCGGTGTCGCTCGCCGTGTACCCCGCTCCCAGCGGGGCCGAGGTCGCGGTCACCGTCCGGCCCGCGGCGGGCGGCTCGGACGGCGGCCTGGTCATCCTGAGCCGGTCGGGCCGGATCATCACCACGCTGCGCGCCCGCGGCGGGACGGGACCCGCCCTGGGCGCCCGGTCTGGTCGGTTTCCGGCCGGGCGCTGGCCTACCTGGGCGCCAGCAGCAGCGGTGCACCCGCGCTGAGCGTCTGGTCCGGGGGCGGCCGCATCTCCATCAGCCCGCTCCCGTCGTCAGCCGGCCGCTACGGCACGTGCGTGTGGTCACCGGACGGCCGGTCGGTCCTGTGCCCGGCGGCCGGCGGGTCGGAATGGGTGGTCGCCCCGCGGCCGGCGGGCTGCCCGCCGTCGCGCGCGGGCCCGGGTTTCCCGTCGCGTGGCTGCCATGATCCGGCTGGCCGCGGTGGTGCGCGGGATGCTGCAGCGGGGCGGGACCACCGTGATGATCCTGGCGGTGGCCCTGGTGGCCACCGCCGCGGCGGCCGCCGGGCCCATCTACTACCAGGCCGCCCGGACCTCGATCCTGCGCGACACCGTGGCCGGCGCGGGGTTCAGCGGCCGCGGCTACGAGGCCAACGAGACCGGTGCGCTCCCCGGCCTGCTCGGCCAGCTGGCGCCCGCGGTCCGCAGCCAGCTGGACCATGGCCTGGGCCGCCTGGCCGGCCAGGGGCTGTTCGCCCCGCCCGTCGAGGCGGTCGAGACCTCCCTCACCTATCCGCAGTACCAGACACTGATCCCGCTGGTCTGGCGGAGCGGCGTCTGCGCCCAGCTCCGGATCAGCGGCCGCTGCCCGGCCGCCCGGGGACAAGTGCTGGTCAGCCGCAGGATGGCTGCCCTGACCGGCTGGCACCTCGGCCAGCGGGTGCACTTCGCCGGCTGGCGGCCTTCACGATCACCGGGCTGTACCGGACGCCCGACCAGGGCCGCGGGTACTGGTTCGGCCGGGGCTCGATCTACTTCTCGGCCACCAGCCCGATCGATGCCTTTTTCACCCCGCGGGCCACCCTGGAACAGGGCCCCCCGCAGCAGCAGGGCACCGCGGTCGTGGACGACCTGCTGAACGGATCCCGGCTCACCGGCGGCGAGGTCCCGCAGCTGGCCTCGGCCATGACCGCCTTCAGCGAGTCCACCGCGCTCCAGGGGCAGCAGGTGCTGGTGATCACCGGCATCCCCGCCACCCTCCAGGCCGTGCAGGCCAGCTGGCGCTCCGTGGAGATCCCGGTGGTGCTGATCACCGCGCAGCTGCTGGCCGCCTGCCTGCTGCTGCTGTTCCTGTCGGTCACCGACGCCATCGACGCCCGCGGGCACGAGGTGTCCCTGGCCAAGCTGCGCGGCCGGGGCGGCTGGCGCACCATCGTGTTCGGGATGTCTGAGCCCGTGCTGCTGCTCGCGGTGGCGCTGCCCGCCGGGGTCCTGGCCGGCTGGGGCGCGACGGCTGCGCTCTGCCGGGTGCTGCTCCGCCCGGGTACCGCGGTGGTGCTGCCGCCGCTGGCCTGGGCCACGGCCCTGCTGGCCACCGCCGGTGGTTTGCTGGCCGTGGTGCTCGCGGCGCGGCGGACGCTGCGCCGTCCCGTGGTCAACGAATGGCGGCGGTCCGGCCGGAGCCCGGCCGGCCGGGGCTGGGTGATCGACGCGGTGCTGGCCACCGGGGCGGCCGCGGGGCTGCTCGAACTGGCGGTGAGCGGGCAGATCGGCTCCGCGCACCGCGGCGTGCTCGGGCTGCTCGTCCCCGGGTTGCTGGGCCTGGCCGTGGCCGTCATCGCGTCACGGCTGCTGCCGCTGGCCTGCCGGGCGGCTTTCGGCCGGACCGGCACCCGCGGCGGCCTCGGCCTGTTCCTCGCGCTCCGTCACGTGGCCCGGCGTCCCGGCGGCACCCGGACCACGATCGTGCTGGCCACGGCCTTCGCGCTCAGCACGTTCGCGGTGACGGCCTGGACCGTCGGCCGCGGCAACGAGCGCCTGGTCGCGGCCGCTGAGGTCGGCGCGCCGACGGTGCTCACGGTGGGCGTACCGCCCGGCCGGAACCTCGGGACCATCGTGGACCGGGCCGATCCGGGAGGCCAGCGGGCCGCCGCCGTGGACCGCTACACCAGCACGTCCAGCGGCACCGCCGGGCTGACCGTGCTGGCGGTGGATCCGCAGCGGTTCGCCCGGGTCGCGGCGTGGCGCCCCGGCTTCGCCAGCGAGCCGCTCAGCGAACTGGCCCGCAAGCTGGCCCCGCCCGCACCGGCCGCGGTGGTCCTGCGGGGCAGTGCGGTCCGCATCACCGTGAACGTGCACGGGCTCTCTCCGGCCGGGTCGCTGCTGTTCGCCGACGTGACCACCGGGGCTTCGCCGGTCAGCCTGGGCGCCTTGCCCGCGCACGGCCCGGTCACCCTCACCGGCTCGCTGACCGGCTGCCCCTGCGTGCTCCAGGATCTCGATCTCAGCCCGCCGCCGCGGGTGCTGCAGAGCCCGGTGAGCGGGTCGATCACCATCACCGGGGTGCAGGTCCGCGGAAACTCCGGCTGGGTTCCGGCGGGCGCCGGGCTGCTGTCCGCGGTGGGCCGGTGGCGGCCCGGGCGCGTCGATGACCCGCCCGATCGGCTGACCGCGTCTGCGGCCGGGCTGACCTGGAAATTTGTCGGGCGGCCGCACCAGGGAGCGATGCTGCTGTCCGCCAACCGGCCGTATCCGCTGCCCGCGGTGATCTCCGGCGCGATGCTCAGCCCCGGGCAGCGCCTCGCGTCGGGGATCGGACTGGACGGCAGCGCACTGGACTACCGGGTGATCGCCGCGGCGAGCGTGGTACCCAGCACCCTGCGCAGCGGCGTCATCGTGGACCGCCGCTACGCGGAGCTCGCGGCCGGGGAGAACTTCCCGGACGCCAGCCAGGAAGTCTGGCTCGCGCCCGGGGCGCAGGGCATCGTCGAGCCACGGCTGAAAGCGGCGGGCCTGCGGATCCTGTCGGTGCGGAGCGTCGGGTCCGTGGCCGCGGGGTTCGCCCGGCAGGGACCCGCCCTGGCCAGCGTGCTGTTCCTGGCCGACGCGGCCGCCGCCGCACTGCTGGCCGCGGGAGCCGCGATCCTCGGGCTGTACCTGTCGGCCCGGCGGCGCCGCTACGAGTACGCGGCGCTGTCCGCGTCCGGGGTGCACCGCGGTACCCTGCGCCGGGCCGTGCTCAGCGAGATGGCCCTGGTGCTCGGGTTCGGTGTCTTCATCGGGATCGGGGCCGGCCTGCTCGCCGCGGTGCTGGCGCTGCGCACCGTGCCCGAGTTCGTGACCACGCCGGCCCTGCCGCTGTCCTACGTGCCGGCCGCGGCACCGCTGGTCGTGCTGCTCGGGGTGGCGGTCGTACTGCTGGCCGCCGCCGCGGGCACGGCCGGCCTGCTGCTGGTCCGCAGCGTCAGCCTGGACCAGTTGCGGGAGACTCCGACATGAGCAGCCCGGGGGAAGCTTCGCGGGTGACGCGGCCGGCCCGGCCCCGGCCCCGGCAGAGCGTGACGGCCACGGCGGCGGTCATGGTGCGCTGCGAAGGCCTGGTCCAGGTGTACGGCGACCCCGGCGAGGAGATCACCGCGCTGCGCGGGGTGGATCTCGCCGTGGCCGAGGGAGACACGATCGCGCTGCTCGGCCCGTCCGGGGCCGGGAAGTCCACGCTGCTGTGGCTGCTGGCCGGCCTGCTGCGGCCCACGGCCGGCGTGGTCGAGGTGTGCGGGCGGCGCGTCGGCGACCTGACCGGCCGGTCTGCCGCGGACATGCGGCTGCGCGATGTCGGCGTGGTGCTCCAGAACCCGGGCCGCAACCTGCTGCACAACGAGACCGCCCTGGGCAACGTGCTGTTCGCGCAGGGCCCGACCCGCCGCTCCCGGGCGGTCAAGCGGCGCCGCGCCGCGGGCCTGCTCGACGCGGTGGGGCTGGGCCCGGCCACCCGGCGGACCGCGGGCCTGCTCTCCGGCGGCGAGCAGCAACGCCTCGCCCTCGCGGTCGCACTGGCCAACGGGCCGCGCCTGCTGCTGGCCGACGAGCCGACCAGCCAGCTCGACCACGAATCCGCCGGCGGCGGTGATCGACCTGATCCGCGCGGCCAACGAGGACCTGGGCACCACCGTGGTCGTCGTGACCCACGACCCGGACGTCGGCAGCGCGCTCGGCCGGACCGTGACGATCCGCGACGGGCGGGTGGGGGCCGAGGGGCACCAGGGCGAGGACTACCTCGTGGTCTCCCGGGACGGCTCGGTGCAGCTGCCGGATGAGATCCTGCGCAGTTCGCTGCCGCCCGGGTCGCTGGCCCGCGCGGTGGCGACCGCGGAAGGCGTGGAACTGCGGCGGGTCGACCTGGAGCGGGGCTCCCGCGGCGACGGGCCGGACCGGGGACGGGGCTGACATGCTCGACGCGCGCGGGTTGCGGTACGTCCGGGACGGCCAGACGATCCTGGCCGGGGTGGACGTGACCGTGGACCCGGGCGAGAGCCTGGCCGTGACCGGCCCGTCCGGGTCCGGCAAATCCAGCCTGCTCGCCGTGATCGCGGGCCTGGTGCGGCCCGCGGCCGGCGAGGTGTACCTGGACGGCGCGCCGCTCACCGGGTTCGCCGGGCCGGCCAGCGGCGTGGCCCTGGTGCTGCAAGGCTACGGCCTGGTCTCGCTGCTGACCGCCGCGGAGAACATCGAGGTCGCACTGCGGGCCGCCGGGCGGCCGGCGGCCGCGGCGCCGGGGATGGCCCGTACCTCCCTGGCCGAGCTGGGCCTGGAGGCGCACGCGGACCAGCTGGTCGAGGAGCTGTCCGGCGGCCAGCAGCAGCGGGTCGCCGTGGCCCGGGCGCTGGCCCTCAAACCCAAGCTGCTGATCGCGGACGAGCCGACCGCCGAGCTCGACCCGGCGGCCCGGGCCGTGGTGCTGGCCCGGATCTTCGATGTGGTCACCGGCGGCGGCGCTCTGGTGGTGGCGACGCATGACCCGGAGGTGGCCGCGCGGTGCGACCGCGTCCTGGATCTGCACGCGACCTGACCCTGGCCTGGCCGGGCTGGCCCCGCGGCGGTTGGCGTTCGGGATGCGATCAGGTGGCTTCGGCAAGGCCACCGCGTGCGGTGATCGGGGGCGGGGCGGATGATGGGGGCATGGACACTGGGGAGCTGGTCACCGGCGGGCAGGCGCGGGTACTCCGGGGTCTGCCCCTTCACCGTGGACAAGCCGGTCATGCGGCAGCGGTGGGAGCAGCTGACGTTCCTGCACTGGGCCTACGACCCGGCCGTGGTGCAGCGGCTGCTGCCCGGCGGCCTCACGGTGGACACCTTCGGCGGGGCGGCCTGGGTGGGCCTGGTCCCGTTCTTCATGCGGGTGCACACGCCGGGAGACCGCGGCGCCCCCTGGGTCTCCAACTTCTGCGAGACCAACGTGCGCACCTACGCGCGGGACCGTGAGGGCCGGGCCGGCATCTGGTTCCTGTCGCTGGACGCCGCGCGCCTCGGGGCGGTCGCGGTGGCCCGGGCCAGCTACCGGCTGCCCTACTTCTGGTCCTCGATGCGGCTCACCTCGCAGGCCCAGTCGCGGAGACCTGGAGGTCGCCTACTCCTGCCAGCGCCGGGTGCCCGGCCCGCGGACGGCGATCAGCCAGGTGCGGGTCCGCGCCGGCGCGCCGTACCAGCCCGGCGAACTCGGTGACCGGGACCATTTCCTGACCGCCCGGTGGGTGCTGTTCAGCGTGCTGGCCGGGCGGCAGTTCTTCGCCCGCGCCGAGCACCCGCCGTGGCCGCTGCACCGGGCGAGGCCCTGACCGTGGACGACAGCCTGATCAGCGCGGCCGGGCTGCCCGAACCCCAGCGGCGAGCCCCTGGTGCACTACTCGCCGGGGGTCGACGTCCGCATCGGCCGGCCGGAGAGCTACCGCTAGCCGGCCCGGGACCTGCGGGTCAGGCTAGGCCTGCTGCCCGTCCACGGTCAGCTCGACGCGGTCCGGGTAGAAGCACATCAGGCCCGCGATCTGCGCGGCCTCCGGGATCGGCGTCTCGTAGCTCCACACCAGGTCGTTGAAGACCTGGCCGCCGACCTCAGCCGACCAGTACGACGCCTCGCCCTTGAACGGGCAGGTCGTGTGCAGGTCAGTGGCCCGCAGCAGGTCGGTGCGCACGTCCTCGCGGGGCAGGTAGTACCGGGTCGGCAGGCCCGTCTCGTCCAGCAGCACCGGCCGGTCGGTCTCGGCGATCTTCTCGCCGCCGAGGGTGACGACGACGTGCGCGGTCGCCGGGGTCGTGGTAATCGTGTGCCCTTTAGCCATACCGGGTGAACCCCCCGGCGCGGGCATTGATTCCGCCCCGCTTGCTTCCGGCGCTCCCCGGCAGCGCGCCTGACCGTTCGCCGTCCCGCCGAATTCTCCGCAACGAAAACCGCCGCGGCCTCGCACCCTCCCCACGCGTTCCCCGGAACGGGGACAATGGCAGCAGGAGGTGGACGGTGCGGATCGGGATCCTGGGCCCGCTGGAGGTGCGGGACGAGGCCGGGCAGCTCGTGCGGCTGGGCGGCCCGCGGCTGCGTGCGCTGCTGATCCGGCTGGCCCTGGACCCGGGGCGCGCGGTCGCGGCGGACCGGCTGGCCGGGGATCTGTGGCCGGGCGACGGCCCGGACCAGGCCGCCCCGGCCGACTCGGGCAACGCCCTGCAGGCCCTGGTGTCCCGGCTGCGGCACGCGGCGGGGCCCGGCATCATCGAGCACCGCGCGGGCGGTTACCTGCTGGCCGTGGATCCCGGTGACGTGGACGCGACCCAGTTCGAGCGGGCGGTCGGCCAGGGCCGCGCGGCCCTGGCCGCCGGAGACCCGGGAGCCGGCGCCGCGCTGCTGCGCGGAGCGCTGGACCTGTGGCGCGGCCCGGCGCTGGTGGACGTGGAGGACGCCGCGTTCGCGGCCGGCCCGGTCGCCCGGCTGGAGGAACTGCGGCTGGCCGCGACCGAGGACCGGATCGAGGCGGACCTGGCCCTCGGCCGGGGCGCGGAACTGGCGCCGGAGGCCGAGGAACTGGCCACCGCGCACCCGCTCCGGGAGCGGCTGCGGGGCCAGCTGATGCGGGTGCTGTACCTGGCCGGGCGGCAGGGTGACGCGCTCGCGGTCTACGAGGACACCCGGCGGGTCCTGGCCGAGCGGCTCGGCGTGGACCCGTCTCCCGCGCTGTCCGCCGTGCACCTGGCCATCTTGCGCGCTGACCCGGAGCTCGGCCATCCCGCCGGGAACGGGTCCGTCCCGGCCACGCCCGTCCCGCCGGCGCCGCCCCGGCAACGCCGCGTCCCGGCTGCGTCCCGCCGCCGTGCCGCGACCCGCCCGGCTGATCCCGTCCCGGCTATCCCGCGGACCAGCAACCTGCCCGCCCAGCTGACCAGCTTCGTGGGCCGGGACGAGGAGCTGAACCGGGTCAGCAAGCTGCTCGGCGAATCCCGGCTGGTCATCCTGACCGGGCCGGGCGGCACCGGGAAGACCCGGCTGGCCATCGAGGCCGCGGCCCGGCTCACGGACCAGATGCCCGACGGCGTCTGGTTCGTGCCGCTGGCCCCGGTCGGGGACGCGCTGGACGTGCCCCAGGCCGTGCTGTCCGTGATCGGCCCGCCGGACCCGATCTGGGTGCCGGACGCGGACCCGGTCCGCGCCGTCCTGCCCCCGCTGGACCGGCTGGCCGACATGCTGGCCACCCGGCAGCTGGTCCTGGTCCTGGACAACTGCGAGCACCTGATCGGCGCGGTGGCCCGGCTGGCCGGCCGGGTGCTGGCCGAGGCGCCCGGGGTGCGCATCCTGGCCACCAGCCGGGAGCCGCTCGGCGTGACCGGGGAGACCCTCTGCCCGGTGCCGTCGCTGCCGCTCCCGCCGGACGACGCCACCCCGGCGGAGGCCCTGGAGTACGGGTCGGTCCGGCTGCTCGCCGAGCGGGGCGCCGCGGTCCGGCCCGGGTTCACGGTCGATGAGGTCAGCGCGGAGCCGGTGATCCGGATCTGCCGGGCGCTGGACGGCAACCCGCTGGCCATCGAGCTGGCCGCCGCGCGGCTCCGGTCGCTGACCCCGGCGCAGGTGGCCAGCCGGCTCGACGACCGGTTCAGCCTGCTCACCGCGGGCAGCCGGACGGCGCTGCCGCGCCACCAGACGCTGCGGGCCATCGTGGACTGGAGCTGGGACCTGCTGGACGAGGCGGAGCGCACGGTCCTGCGGCGCCTGTCGGTGTTCAGCGGCGGCGCCACCCCGGCGGCGGCCGAGCAGGTGTGCGGGCCCGCCGGCGGCCCGGCCGGCCTCATCGACGTGATCGCCTCCCTGGTGGACAAGTCACTGGTCACCGCGACCGGCGAGGCCGAGGTCCGGTACCGGCTGCTGGAGACGGTGCGCGCCTACGCCGCGGAGCGGCTGGCCGAGGCGGGGGAGGAGGAGCAGGTCCGGGCCGCCCACGCCCGCTACTTCCTCGACCTGGCCGAGCAGGGCGAGCCGATGCTGCGCAGCCGCGAGCAGCTCATCTGGCTGGCCCGGCTGACCGCCGAGCACGACAACTTCGCCGCCGCGCTCCGGCACCGCGATCGCCGCCCGGGACACCGGCGCCGGGCTGCGCCTGGTCGCCGCCCTGGCCTGGTTCTGGATCATGCGCGACTACGAGGCGGAAGCGGGGGAGTGGGCGACCGCGGTGCGGGACATGGCCGGCGGGTCCGCGCCGCCGGGGCTGGCTGATGCGTACGCGATCTGCTACATCCTGGCGGTGATCTCGGCCGCGGCCCAGGCTGAGGACCCGCCGCCCACTCTGCTGCCGGACACGCTGGCCACCGCCGCGTCCATCGCCGGTCCGGCTCCCCGCCATCCGCTGCTGCTGATTGCCCAGCCCATGCTGGCCTACTTCGGCGGGGACCCGGAGCGGGTGCAGCGTGAGCTGAGCCTGCTCGGGCGACCACCCTGATCCGTGGGTGCGCGCGGCCCAGCACGCGCTCCGCGGGCACCTGGCCATGAACGTGGGGCAGGTGGACGAGGCGGCCGCCAACCTCACCCGTGGTCACCAGGACTTCCAGGCTATCGGCGACCGCTGGGGGATGATCTTGTGCCTGTCCGGGCTAGGCGAGGTGGAGATGGCCCGGGACCATCCCGACCAGGCGCTGCGGATCCTGCGCGAGGCCCGCGGGCATGCGGCCAGCGGGCTGCACGGCAACTTCTCCGACATGATGCTCATCCCGCATGGGCCTGGCCCGGGCCAGGAGTGGTGACCCCGAGGGCGCCCGCGCGGACCTCGAGCGCGGGGTACGCATCGCCGAGCGGATCGGCGAGCATGACGACGAGGCCAAGGGGTATCTGGCCCTGGCCGAGCTGGCCCGCCAGGGTGGCCAGCTGGACCAGGCGCGGCAGTTCGTGGAGCGCGCCGTGGAGATCGCCGAGCCGCACCTGCGCCGCCCGGGCATGAGCACGGTCGTCATGAGTGCCTACAGCAAGCTGGGCTGCCTGGATGAGCAGCAGGGCGATGTGACCGGGGCGGCCGGATGGCACGCGAAGGCCATGGCCCTGGCCGCCGGGAGTCCGGAGATCTTCCTGCCCAACCATCCAGCCCTGGCCGAGCTGGTCGAGGGGATCGCGGCGCTGGCCGCCGCCCGCGGCGAGCCCGCCCGGGCCGCCGAGCTGCTGGGCCTGGCCCACACGCTGCACGGGTTCCGCGACGCGGCGAGCCTGGAAGTGGCCCGCACGGCCGAGGCCGCGACCACCGCGCTCGGGGCTGGCGCGTTCGACGCGGCCTACGCGAGCGGCCGGTCCCTCACCCGCGCCGACGCCGTGGCGCTCGTTCCCTGACCGGCTTCCCGGTCCGGGGCGCCACGGCGTCGTCCGTGCCTGCATCGCGGCCGTACCTGGCAGGGCCGGGGTCAGACCCGGCGGCGGTACATCCGCATGGCCAGCGGGAAGGCCACCACGACGATGCCGGCCGCCCAGGCCAGCGCGTACATCGCGTGGCTGGCCACCGGGCCGCCCACGGTCAGCCCGCGCACCGCGTCGGCCAGGGAGGTGACCGGGTTGACCTTGACCCAGGCCTGCAGCCAGCCCGGCATGCGTCTGCGTGCTCGGGCAGCAGGATGCTGCTGCCGAACACCAGCGGCATGATGAAGATGAACGCGATCCCCTGCACGGTCTCCGGGGAGGGCGCGACCAGCCCGATGAGCACCGAGATCCAGCACACCGCCAGGTAGAACACGTAGGCCAGGGCGAACGCGGCCAGCACCGCGAGCACCCCGGTGTGGAAGCGGAACCCGAGCAGCGAGCCGAACCCGGTCAGCACCACCATCACCACGCAGAACCGGGCCGTGTCGCCGAGTACCGCGCCGACCAGGGGCGAGGACCGGGCGATCGGCAGGCTGCGGAACCGGTCGAACACGCCCTTGTGAATGTCCTCGCACAGCGCGGTGCCGAGCCCCATGGTCGCGAACACGGCCATCTGCGCGACCAGGCCGGGGAGCAGCAGTTCCAGGTAGGCGTGGGTGCTGCCGGCCACCGCGCCGCCGAAAACGAAGAGGAACAGCACCAGGAACACGATCGGCATCAGGATGACGTCGAGCAGCTTCTCCGGAGAGTGCTTGAGCTGGGTCACGTTGCGCCAGGCCAGGGTGAGCGAGTGGGCCAGGGCCTGGCCGGCGCTGATCCGGCGGCGCAGCGGGGTTTCTGGCGATGTCACGGCCGTGGCCGGTACCTGCAGCGTGGTCATGCTGCCCTCCCATCATCGTCGATCAGTGACTCGGTGGATCCGGGTGTGTCCTCGGCGGGGTGGCCGGTCAGGGTCAGGAACACCTCGTCCAGGCTGGGCAGCCGGAACGCCAGCTCGGCGGCCATCAGGCCGACGTCGTCCAGCCGGCGCACCACGGCCGGCAGCAGCGCCGGGTTGCTGGCGGGCGCGGTGACCAGGCCGGTCTCGCTCGCTGATCTCGGGCGCGGTGCCGGTCACGTCCGCGACGATCGCCGCCACCTGCCCGGTCTCGGCGCGGTCCGCCGCCCGGACCACCAGGGTCTGGCCGCCGGTCTTCGACTTCAGTTCCGCGGGCGTGCCGTCCGCCACCACCAGGCCGTGGTCGATCACCGCGATCCGGTCGGCCAGCTCGTCGGCCTCCTCCAGGTACTGCGTGGTGAGCAGCACGGTGGCGCCGCCCGCGACCACGCCGCGGATCGTCTCCCACACCTGGATGCGCGCCCGCGGGTCGAGCCCGGTGGTCGGCTCGTCCAGGAACAGCACCTGGGGCTCCCCGACCAGGCTGGCCGCCAGGTCCAGGCGGCGGCGCATGCCGCCGGAATAGGTCTTGGCCGCCCGCCCGGCGGCGCCGGTCAGGTCGAAACTCCTCCAGCAGTTCCGCCGCGCGGGCCCGGGCCCTGGCCCGGCTGAAGCCCAGCAGGCGGCCGATCATCAGCAGGTTCTCGGTGCCGGTCAGCTCGTCGTCCACCGACGCGAACTGGCCGGTCAGCGCGATCAGCTGGCGGACCTGCACCGCCTCGGTGACCACGTCGTACCCGCAGATCCGGGCCTGCCCGGCGTCCGCCTTCAGCAGCGTGGCCAGCACCCGTACCGCCGTGGTCTTGCCGGCCCCGTTCGGGCCCAGCAGAGCCAGTACCGTGCCGGGCCCGGCCGCGAGATCAACGCCGCGCAGCGCCTGCGTCTGGCCGAAGCTCTTGGTCAGCCCCTCGGCCTCGATCGTGTTTGTCATCTGCCTTCCCCGTCATTAGTCGCTTGGTCATCCTCAGAGTCGCGGGCGGCGCTGACAGGTCACGGCCAGCTCACTGACAGGTCGCGGCCAGTTCCTGCCGCGACCGGCCAGGACGCTGACAAGCGGGCTGGCCGGGGTGCCGGCCTGGCTCAGCCGGGCCGGGCTCACCCCGGGGTCAGCAGGGCTCACGGCCAGGGTCAGCGGGCTCAGCCCGGGGTCAGCAGCCGGACCGGCTTCCCCTGCTGCCAGGCCGCGATGTCCTCGACCGCGTCTTCGTACCAGTGACTCATGGTGCGCTCGGTCACGTACCCGAGGTGCGGGGTCAGCACCGTCCGCGGCGCATGCCGGAGCGGGTCGTCCACGGGCAGCGGCTCGGTGTCGTACACGTCCAGCCCGGCGCCCGCGATCCAGCCCTCGTTGAGCGCCCGCAGCAGGGCCGCGGCGTCGATGATCGGCCCCCGCGAGGTGTTGACCAGGTAGGCGGTGGGCTTCATGGCGCGCAGTTCGCGCTCGGTGATGAGGCCGCGGGTCCGGTCGGACAGCATCAGGTGGACGCTGACCACGTCGGCCGCGCCGAACAGGTCCGCCTTGCTCACCGCGCGCACGCCCGCCTCGGCGGCCACGGCCGGGTCCAGGTTCTGGCTCCAGGCGATCACGTCCATCCCGAACGCCTGGCCGATGCGGGCCATCTGGTGGCCGATGCGGCCCAGGCCGACCAGGCCCGAGGGTGGTGCCGAGGAGGTCGGTGCCCACGGTGTGCTGCCATCCGCCGTCCCGGACCGAGGCCGCCTCCTCGGGCAGGTGCCGGACCAGGGCGAGGATGAGGGCCCAGGTCAGCTCGGCCGTGTTCGTGGTGCGCGGGCCGCTGGTGCCGGACACGACCACGCCCTGCGCGGCGGCCGCCTGCAGATCGATGGAGGCGTTATGCATGCCCGTGGTGATCAGCAGCTTCAGGTCGGGCAGCCGGGCGAGAAGTTCGCGGTCGAAGCGGGTCCGCTCCCGCATGGCCACGATCACGGCCGCGCCGTCCAGCGCGGCGACCAGCGCCTCCCCGGTCAGGTGCTCGCGGACGGCCACCCACTCCGCCCCGTCCGGCCGGCCCGCCAGCGAGTACTGCTCCACCAGCCCCTGGTAGTCGTCCAGGGCCACCACACGCACCGTCACGCCGCCTCCAGCCCGTCGCGATGATCTGCCCAACCTGACCTGCTCGACCTGACCAGCACAGCATGACCTGCCCAGCTTGGTGGCAGGGGAGCCCGGCCGCGCCGCCCGTATACTTCGTCGGTAGACGCCTAAGGCAGCCATGACGATATCGGACGAACCCGGAGCAGACACTCTCTCCCCAGCTACGCGTGACACCGGCCGCGAGCGCGTGGGCCGCGCAGCGTACGAGCTGTTCAGCCAGGACGGGATCCGGTCGGTCGGCGTGGACGCGATCATCGCCCACGCGGGCACGGCCAAGATGACGCTGTACCGGAACTTCCCGTCCAAGAACACCTCATCATCGACTTCCTGCAGCGCCGTGAGCAGTTGTGGACCCGCGAATGGCTGGAGGCGGAAAGCCAGCGCCGGGGGGCGACGCCGCGCGAGCAGCTTCCTCGCCATCTTCGATGTGTTCGCCGAATGGTTCGCCCGGCCCGACTTCGAGGGCTGCGCCTTCCTGACCACGATGATCGAGGTCGGCGACGATGCGGATCCGATCCGCCAGGCCGCGGTCCGGCACCTGGCCAATATCCGGGCTACCTGCACGGCTCGCGGCCGAGGCAGGCATCGCTGACCCCGACCCTTTCGCCCGCAAATGGCACATCCTCATGAAGGGCAGCATCATGGCCGCGCACGAGGGCGACACCGGTGCCGCTGGCCGCGCCCGCGCGATGGGCGAACTGCTCCTACGGCTCGCTACGGCGTCTAGCGCGGCGGCCCCGGCCACGCATGCGGCCGTGGCTGCCGCTGACGCTCGGCCGGGCCGCTGGCGCGGCCCACGGTGCGGGGACCGACCGCCCGGCGTCCATTCCGCCGGCGTGATAGTCGCCCACCCCTCCGCCCCCGGTCCTTGCACGCCGAGTCACACCGGCCCCTCCCGCCCACTTTTCACGCTTCAACTGCGCCGTAAGCGGACAAAACACCCCCTCGGACGCACAGTCGAGCGTGAAACGTCGGCGCTGGCCATGGTCAGGTGTCCATGGGTGCGATACCCATGCTGGGCTGAGCCCCAGGGGTCGAGCGCTGCTGTGGGGGCAGGCTGGGCCGACGCCATTCGCCGCCAATCCTGTGCCGGGCGCGGGGGATTGGCGGGAGACGGTTTTCGTTGCGGCGATTTTTTGGCTTTTCCTTGACCGCCGCCCAGGACGGGTCTAGCGTATCGACATAACTAATAGGAAACTTTCCTATTAGTTATGTTCCGTCTCCTTGCCCCGACTCAGGGAGGAAGTGTGCCCCCAACCCCGCTCCACCCGCCCGGCCGTCTGGGCCGGGCGCGCTTCGCGCGTCGGCCCGTGGCCGCCGTCACCGGGGCGGCCGCGGCTGCCCTGCTTGCCAGCGGCGTCGCCGCCGCCACCCTGGCTGGCACGGCCCAGGCCGCGCCAGCCGCCCAGGCCGCTGCCTCGGCGGCCGCGCTATCGGCCAACTGGTACGAATCGGCACCGTATTACAGCACGCTGGACTCCAGCGGACCCGACCTTGGGTCAGTGATGTCCGCCACCGGCCAGAAGGCGTTCGATATGGCCTTCATCCTGGCCAATGGCGGTTCCTGCTCGCCCTCCTGGGACGGCACCGACCCGGTGTCCTCCGACACCCAGGTAGGCAGCGTCATCAACGAGGTCCGCTCCGACGGCGGCGATGTGATCGTCTCCGCGGGCGGCTACAACGGCACCAAGCTGGGCCAGGTGTGCAGTTCCGCGGCCGCGACCGCCGCCGCGTACCAGCAGGTGATCACGACGTACGGGTTGCATGCCTTTGACTTCGACCTGGAAGAGCCGGAGATCGAGAACTCGACGGCGATCGCTTACGAGCTGGGCGCCGCGCAGATCCTGCAGAGCGAGGACCCGGGACTCTTCATCTCCATCACCATGCCGTCCACCACGACCGGCGCCAACTACTTCGGCCAGCTGCTGCTGAACGAGGCCAAGAGCCTCGGCTTCACCCCGAACGACTACACGATCATGCCGTTCGACGGTGGCTTCAGTGGCGGTTCCTCCCAGGTCACCGCGCTGCAGGATTTCCATTCCCAGCTAGTGAGCACCTTCGGCTGGAGCAGCGCCCAGGCGTACGCGCACGAGGGCTTCTCCGGCATGAACGGCCGAACCGACTCGGCGGAGTACTTCTATCAGAGTGATTTCCAGACCGTGCTGAACTTCGCGGAGAGTAACGGGCTGGGCCGGTACACCTTCTGGTCGGTCAACCGGGACCGGGAGTGCAACCCGCCCGACAACAACGGGTCCCTGTCGAGCGAGTGCAGCAGCGTGACGCAGAACCCGTGGGACTTCACCGCTTACACGGTGGCGTTCGCGAAGAACACGTCGGTAACGTCGTCGCCGACCCCGACGCCCACTCCGACCACGTCATCTCCGACTCCGACACCCACACCGACGACTTCGTCCGGCTCGGGAGGCTGCTCGGCGGCGGCTTGGGTCTCGAACCAGGCCTACGTTTCGGGCGACGTGGTGTCGTACGGGGGCGACAAGTGGACCGCCAACCAGTGGAACTATGACGAGGTCCCGGGCGGCGCAGCGGGCGCCTGGAACAACGACGGCTCCTGCTGAGACGTGGCGCCGGGCGACCCGTGCGCGCCGCCCGGCGCCACCCTAATTACGACCGCTGCCGGTTTTGGATCCTTCTGTCCCGCATGAATCGGCCATGGCTTGAGCCAGCGCCTCGTATTCACCGTCAGACAATTCGCCGCGATGGAATGCCATAGCGACCTCATCGAAAGACCCTCAAGGTAGGGCTCGGGGTCGCGTTCGGCGGCGGCTGCAAGTTCAAGATAAGGTTGCCGTTCGGCTTGGATTGCGGCGTGGCCACGATCGTTCGCGGAAGCGCTGTGCTACTTCATCTAGGCCATGGTGCCATTCCGCAGAGCGGTAATCAGTTCGGTAACCTCGTTGCCCATGCACCTCTGACTCCTTCCAAGTTTAGCCATAATCGTCTATGCCCGATTCAGCGAAGGAGGCCGTGCAACCGTCTACAGAGTTGTCGTAGATGGCCCATTCGTTAAAATTATTCTGACAGAATTGAAAGTCCTTTTGTTCTGGCTCCCAAATTCCGGATCGGTCTGCCGCTCAACGACTTCAGGGGGACGTAATCTGCCACCTAGGCCCACTCCGTCTCGCTATTTATCGTGGCCTTCGCGATGCCTGGCTTCGGTTCGCTTGATGCTTGTTTCAGCTGGGATATCCACGAATAATCCATCGACCGAGAGTAACCGGCGTCGCGTAGATCGCTTATTCGCTTTTCTGTACTCTTCTCGGTGGACATTGTAATATCCCAGATCACATTCTTTCCGTCGCTTTGAGCACGTAAGGCAATCGGCGAGCAAGATACGAAGACTCTTCGTGTGCCAAGATCAGAGGCCTCCATGGGAGAGAGTCCATCGATTTCCAGGATCATGCCGCGTTGAGCCATCTCTTCTTTGAGGTCGTCTGGATTAATCGTCAGATAGTTCGATAGGTCAATACCGGCATGCTCTGTTAGGACCGTCGTCTTACCGGCTCCGCCGAGTCCGCCCGCTACGATGGCCTGACCCTGGTACGGTACGTCCTCGCGGCTCTCATAGATATCGTCAATGATTGAGTCGTGAAGACTTCGACGTTCCTAGACCAGACTGTTGATCCGGGTCAATTGTGTACAGGAGGTCGATGTGAGGTCCTGCTGCCCGGGCTTTGTCTAGGCTGTCACGAACTTCGGTGAGGTGTTCAGCCCATTCCTTGTCGCTGAGTGGCGGGATCCGGTCGTCTTCGGCGGGCTCATCGTCGCCTGGCGGTATCTCATCGGTAGGTCTTGAATCTTCCACGTCGCTACTCGGCGGATTTTCCTGCCTGGGTAGCTCTTCGGCGCCCTCCTCCTCCTCACCCGTGCCTTCCTCCTGGCTGGGCCCTCGGTCCGACATCGGGCTCTCGGTTGCGTCATCCCTGGCGAATACAGTCGTGATCTCGTCGTCGGTAGCCTCGCCTATGACATCGGCGCTACCAGGAACTTCGTCAGCGGATTCAGTTGTAGTGCCTGCGTTACGATCTTCCACTCCGGCGTCTATCGCACCTGCGCCTTCGTCGGCTCGGGGTAGGTCGGCGTGTTCTTGGCGGCTTCGGGGCTCAGCGGTCTCTCGGGTTTCGGCTGGATCTGGCGGTGGGGCGGCTGTGTCCTGGTCATCGGGGGAGTCATCGGCCCGAACGACGTTTTCCGTTGACTTCGCGGCATCTTCCTTCGGCTGGCAGGCCTCGGGTGATGGCTTCGGCGCGGCTCGCGTTTCGGGCGGGGGAGGGGCTTCTGGGGGGGTGGGCTCGGTTAAGCGGGGAGTCTCGGTGGCGCGCTCAGGGTCGTCGTCTCCACCGTCGGGGAGCCTGTCAATGTTCATGCCTCACCTTCCGACTCCAGAAGCGGTGATGCCCGTACTGCCCCGTAGGTAGTCCAGGGGCCAGCGGCAGTCGTGGAGTTGGGTGAGCGCCTCGGACAGGCGCTGCTCCCAGTCTTCGTCACCGGATTTCGCGCCGACTGCCGTCTCCACGGCGGCTGGCCGTACGGTTCCGAACGCGATCCGCCGGACATCAGCCGGGTTGCGCTGGTCTGCGTCGTACCAGCGCTGAACTACGCCGATCTGGCGGGCGCAGGTCTCGCCGGAGATGGGCCGCCCGGTGCTGGCTTCCCATTCGGCAGTCTGCGGATGCCGGCTGGATCCGGGGGTCTTCCGGTCCAGGGTTTTCAGGTCATCCAGGATCAGGGCCCAGCGAAAAGCGGGGGCCAGCCACTGCGGTTCGGGGAAGACGCACTCCTGTCCCCCGTCCGCGATCCACCGGCGCAGGGCCGTCGCCACGTGAGATGCCAGTGCGTCCGCGCTGACCCGCGCGGAGAACGTGCTGGCTCGTGCGGCTACCGCAGCATCCACCGCATGGGACACGGCGCAGTCCCGGACGCGCACGTCGGCGGACAAGGCGGCGATCCGGCGAGCGAGTTCGCTGTCGGAAACGGGAGCCGGCATGAGCCATCCGGTCAGGTGGGCCAGTACCGCCACCTCGGCCCAGAGGACGAGTCCGGGCTCGGCGGCGAGGGTCCGTTGCGCGGCCCGCATGTCCCGCAGCGTGCAGGGGGTGGCCCGGCAGTCCGGCCCGCAAGTGCCCGAGCGCGGCGACACGATGTCCGCCGGGGACGCCGTGACCGGCCGGCCCGGCGGCTTCCCGGGCGGTGCCGTCGGGCATCGCCGCGAGCACCGGGTAATCCATCCCGTCGGTGAAGACCGCGGCCTGGCCCGGCGGCAGGGTGACCAGGTACCTGGACTGGGCGTCCGTCATGTTCATGGTCGCCCCGACCATCTCGCGGTCGTCGGCCGCCGGGAGACGGTGCACGATCTTGACCGCGGTGTTCTTGACCGCGTCGGGGATGATCTTGGCGGGGATCTGCTCCGCGATGATCAGGCCCTCGCCGTACGCACGGATCTCGGCGAGGAGCCCGGCGAACATTTCCACCGCGTGCGCGGTGGCCCCGGTCCCGCTGCGGTGCTCCTCCGGGCGGCGCAGCAGCCGGTGGGCTTCCTCGAACACCGACAGGTGCCGCAACGCGGGTGCGGCGGCCACGCCGCTGGCCCGGGCTTGCAGCCGCAGGTGCTCGGTCAGCTGGATCAGCATCGGTGCCCATCAGGAACGCCTTGTCCCGGTCGTCGCCGACGTCCTCGATCTCGAACACGACGTTGCGGGCCATCAGCTTCCCGAAGTCGATCGGGTGACCGCCCTCGAAGAACCGGCCTGTGGTGCCCAGGCGCAGGCTGGAGACCCGGACCGTGATGAACCCGCGCACGTTGTCGGTGATCTCGCGGCCGTAGCCGATCTCGGACACGATCCGCTCGGCGGCCGCCTGCAGGTCACCCAGGGTCGGGTACCGGGGCTGGACGCCGGGCGTGACCGGTTCGCCCAGGGCCAGGTCCCAGCCCGCCTCTTCGTATACCCGGGTGACCGCGGCCGACAGGACCTGCGGGAACGGCTCGTCGGCCGCGAATGAGGCCAGGAACAGTGCCCGGACCAGGTCGGCGTGGGTCTGCAACGGGAAGCGCCGGCCCGCTGCGTTGACGGCCGGGGCCAGGGGGTTGATCCCGGCGGCGATCTGGTCCGCGTCACCGGGACGGATCCGCACCACCCCGCCGGCTGTCCCGTTCAGCCGCACGCTCATCAGCCGGTACTCGGCTTTGGCTGGCTCGACGACCAGCCAGGGCAGGCCGCTCTGGACGCCGCCTCCAGCAGGGCCCGCACGGTCTGCGATTTCCCCGCCCCCGTCGCGCCGCAGACGAAGACGTGCCGGTTCAGCGAGGCCGTCGGGAGCGACAGGTTCCCGGCCGGGACGCCGTTACGGTCCAGCACCTGGCCCAGGGGCAGCGGCGCCGCCTGGTTCTCGTTCCCGGCGGGGGCTCGGGGGTCACGTCGAATTCAGGCCGCAACGTCAGCCGCACGCCAGGTACCTCGACCTCGGGCACGCGCGCCAGCGTGGCCAGCAACAGGGTGCTCGCGTGGAAGGGGAAGGCCGCTGAGGAATCCGTCCGGGACGGCATATGGACATCAGGCTGGGCGCCGAGGAGTTCGGGGAGCGGTTCCGTTAGGGAAATTGAAGGGGTAAGCGTGTACGGAAGGCCGGCCAGATCCGCGGAGGCGCAGAACAGGCCGGCGACGCGGGCGGCGGCGGCGGGGTCGGCCGCGCCGGCCAGCACGTGCAGCTGCCACAGGCCTGAGGACAGCGCCTGGCGTAATTCGGTGTGGCGTTGTTCGAGGCGGCGCGCCTGGACGGCCTTTTCCGGGTCCCGCTCGGCCATTCCCGCCGCCAGCCGCTGCTTGTCGGCCACCTGGGCGGCGTAGTCCGCGATCTCCGAGGGGGCCAGGGGGTCGGCGAGGATCAGCCAGCCGAAGGGACCGTCCCAGGCGGCCAGCAGGCACTCCTCCAGCGACGCGCGATCCAGCTGGAGGTCGGTGCTTTCCTCGGCGAGCAGGCCGTCGGCGATCCCGCTGATCCGGGTCCAGCAGGGCAGCGCGTTCATCGCGGCGGCCATGCCTCCGGGCGCGATGACCTGGCCTAACGCCCCGGCCGGTAAGGCCAGCGAGATTTCGTGGCCTGGCCCGGGCCGGGGGCTGCCGCGGAGGGCGAGCCGGCCAGCAGGACGTCCACCGGGCCACCGGACGCGACCCGGACCCAGCCCACGGCGATGGGGCCCGCGTCTGCTTGGCGGCTGATCCCCGCGTGGTAGGCGGAGGCCAGGGCGGCGGCGCGTTGCGGCCGGCCGTGGTCACGGTCGGCGGGACGGGCCGGATCGGCGGCGGCGTCCTGGGCGGCGGGGGATCCGGGTTACGCGGCAGGCATCGAGGTCAGACAGTCGCTGCCACGCCGTCCCCGTCATCGATGTCCCCAGGCTCCTTCGGCCGAGTGCCTTGAACCTCAGGGTAATCAGGCGGTGCACAGTTTGTGTGCGGACGTTCGTGATTCGTAGCATTTCCCTCACTTGGCGTCGCTGGCTCGTGGGCGGGTTGATGGGGTCAGGTCAGTTACGCGGGCCTTGCGGGCAGAGGCCGGCCGGCTTGGTGCCGAGTTCCGCGCGCAGTTCGGCCAGGTCGCTAGTCGATGAGGGTGTGCGGGCCGGGGCCGGGATGAGGCGGCGGGCAACGTAGCGGGGGCGTTCCATGGTGAGTTCCACGTCGATCTCGGTAGCCGGGGAAGTCCGCCGCGCGGCGTCCAGCGCGGCCAGGTCGGTTGCGGTGGTCGCTGGGATCTAAGTTCACGGTTCGTACTCTCCTGTCCTGGGCTAGGTGGACGTCACCGAGTCTAGGCGACTCGTATCGTAGACGTTCAACTCGTTCATCAACGCTATCGAGTGAACGTTACCCACGAGTTAAGAACGTGACTGTCCAGGTCGTAGCGTCGTGATCAATGCGAAGTGAGGCATCGACCGCTGGCGACCCACGAGGCCGGTCTACGTCCAGCTGGCAGCGACATCCGCGGGGCGGATCGCGCGCGGGGAGCTGTCCCCGGCAGCCGCTGCCGTCAGAGCCTGACCTGGTCCAGCACTACGGGGTCTCCTGGGGACGGTGCGCCGCGCCGTGGCCGTACTCCGCGAAGAGGGACTGGTGCGGACGATCCCCGGACGCGGCACCTACGTAAACGACCTCAGACGCCGTCGAAGCGGCCATGATCTCGTTCGCAGTTCGGATCGGACCCCGCCGATCGGACAGCTAACGCGTCGCGGCGGAGTCCCCGGCCGAGTTCCCCGGCGGGCTCCGTAGCGGAGCCCCCGGAGTCCCCGGCGGCGGAGTAACGGATGGGGACCTGGCTCAGGGCGTCCAGGTACGTCTTGGCCCAGTACGCCACGTCATGCTCCAAAACCCGGCGGCGCATAGACCGCATCCGCCGCCGGGCCTCCGCGGGGGAGACGGTCGCGGCCCGGACGATGGCGTCCTTCAGCCCCTCAATGTCGTGCGGGTTGACGATGAACGCGCCGCTCAGCTCGTCCGCCGCGCCGGTGAACTCGCTCAGCACCAGCGCGCCGGTGTCGTCGTACCGGCAGGCCACGTACTCCTTGGCGACCAGGTTCATCCCGTCCCGCAGCGGGGTCACCAGCATCACGTCGGCCGCCAGGTACAGCGCGGCCATTTCTTCCCGGGGGTAGGACTGGTGCAGGTAGTGCACGGGCGCGACGCCTACCTCGCCGTGCTCCCCGTTGATCCGGCCGACCGTGACCTCGACGTCGTCCCGCAGCCGCCGGTACTGCTCCACGCGCTCCCGGCTGGGGCTGGCCACCTGGACCAGCACCGCGCCGGGCGGCCCGAGCCGGCCCTCGTCGAGGACCTCGCCGTAGGCGTTGAGCCGGTGCAGGATGCCCTTGGTGTAGTCCAGCCGGTCGATGCCGAGCAGCACGATGTCCGGTTTGCCCAGGGCCTCGCGGATCTCCTGGGCCCGGGCCTGCACATCCGGCTCCCGGGCGATCTTCTCGAAGCCGCGCGTGTCGATCGAGATGGGGAACGCCGCGGCGCGGACGTCACGCCCGCTCAGGAAGTTGTCCTGCGCCACCCGCTGGCGCCGCGCGCCCCGTGTGGCGTGGTCGGAGTGCGTGTCGTCGAACCCGGCATCCGGGACCCGGACCAGCGAACCGCGGGTGGCCAGGCCCGCCGACCGGCGGCAGGCGCGCAAGAAGTTGGTGGCGTCACTGTGGCGCTGGAAACCGAGCAGGTCCGCGCCGAGCAGCCCGCGGACGATCTGCCGCCGCCAGGGCAGCTGGGCGAAGATCTCGTAGCCGGGAAAGGGGATGTGGGTGAAGTGGCCGATGCGCACGTCGGCCCGCAGTTCGCGCACCATCCCGGGCACGAGCTGGAGCTGGTAGTCGTGCACCCACACGGTCGCGCCGCGGGCGGCCTGGGCCACGACGACCTCCGCGTAACGCCGGTTCACCCGGACGTACGCGTCCCACCAGGGACGGCGGAACTCAGGCTGGGCGATGACGTCGTGGTACAGGGGCCACAGCGTGGCGTTGCAGAAGCCCTCGTAGTAGTCGGCGACCTCTTCTTCCGACAGGCTCACGCTGACCAGGTGCATCCCGTTCGTGTCGAACGGTTCCGGCGCGTCGCCCGCCGTGCCCGGCCAGCCCACCCAGGCCCCGCCGGCGGAGCGCATCACCGGTTCGAGCGCCGTCACCAGGCCGCCGGGGCTGGGCCGCCACTCGGTTTCGCCGTCCGGTCCCTCGGTCCGGTCCACCGGCAGCCGGCTGGCCGCAACCACGAAGTTGTACTCGCCGTATGACAGCCGTGGTCTCATCCTCCCTGTGGCCGGGCCCATGCTGTCCTTGGCGAGGCCGGGGTTGGCCAAGACGGGCGGTCATCACGGGCCAGCAGTTCCCCCGGCTGGCCCCGCGAAACAAGCCTATCCCGTGCGTCACCGGCGGCATTGCCGCCGCTGACAGTACTTCATACCCACTAACGAAGGGCGGCGTCCCTGTCCGCAGGCGGACTGCCCTGATTCGCAGCGGGACTGCCGTCCATTCCTGGAGCGGCGTCCCCGGCCGGTGCGGGGTCCGCGTGGTTCACGCGGCGGGGGGCTGCGGGCCAGTGGGCGTCTCCTGGCCGCTGTTACGGGGCGCCCGGCCGCGGGGCAGCAGGCTGAGCAGCACGGCGAGCAGGATGATGCCGCCGAGCACGGTCAGCCCGGCCCACCAGGTGTGCGCAGCCACGGCAGGACATCGCGCGGGACCAGCCCGTCCTTGGCGCTCCCGTTCTTGCCCCACAGTTCGGTGCGTACCCAGGGCAGGGTGAGCGCCCCCACCGCCAGCAGGGCTGTGAAAGCGATGAGCGCGCCGAGCAGGCCGCGGTGGATGCCCCAGGCCCCGAGGGCGATCAGGTACAGGCCGGTCAGGGCGAGGACGGTGCCGGTCAGGCCGACAATCACCGTCCCCTGAGTGGCCAGGACGATCCCGACGATGGCCAGCGCCAGGCCGGCCAGCAGGGTCTTCAGGCCGTTCCCACCGATCGCCTTCGTGGCGAGATAGCCGGTCCGGGTCACAGCCCGGGCGCTGGTCAGGATGGGCCGGATCGGTCTCGGTACCTCCGGGGCGACGGTAAGCGCGGCCGTGCGCCACCGCGGCGGCCTTGGTCGCCGTCTCGAGGAAGACGGGGGTGCGCTCCTCCCCGGCCAGCGTCTCCAGGCGCACCGGGCAGGTCGGCAGCAGGGCGGCGAGGTCCTCGGCGCTTCCTGTGTCCTGCGCCCTGCGCACGGTGCTGACCCACGGGTCCGGGGACTGGGCGGGTGCCCGTCGTCGGCGACCATGCGATCGCGACAGCGGGCAGTTCGTTGGCGGCGATGCGCTCCTGCCAGGCCCGGGCCAGGAACAGGGCCGAGCTGGGCAGGCTGACCGGGATCGTGGCGTCCGGCGTGGTTGAGGAAGTCGAGGTCCTTCTCCAGGCAGTCACCAGGCAGGCCCTCAGGCAGCCCGGGGGCCTGGCGCAGCAGCGCTGGCGAAATGCGCGGCCCGCTGCTCGCGCGGCCAGTCGTAGCGGTTCTCGATCACGGCGAGAATCCGCCGCGGGTCCAGCAGGATGTGCACCAGCCAGCCGCTGCCGTCCAGGCGTCCCCACATCCAGTCGTACGCGCGCCAGGAACTCTTGTAGAACGCCGCGAAGTGGTGCAGTTCCACCCCGCGCAGTTTGGTCACCGGGTCCTGGTGCGGCGACAGCGACGTCCGGGTGTTCGCGCTGACCTGGATGAACTCCACTGGCTGGTCGATCACGGGCTGAGCGGGCTGCAGGGCCCGCTCGGCGATCGTGAGGTTGAGCAGCCGGTCCGTCACCGTGGCCAGGATCACCGGCGGACCCCAGGTACTCGCGGTAGGTTCCCAGCGCCTGAGCCGCTTCCCGGCGTGATTTCCGGCCGTCGGCGACCGTCAGCGGGGCCAGGTCGCGGAGCAGAATCGATGGCCGCGGACCGCGAGTTTCTGCCACGCGCCGGCGAGCGCGGCGGAGTCGCCGGCCCGATCAGCAGAACCGGCGTTTCTGATCGGCCAGCCCCAGGACCAGCTGGGTGAGGTCGGCCGGCGGGCGGCCTCCAGCCGGTTCCGCGCCCTCACGACGGCGCGGGCCACGTCCAGATCATCGGCACGTCCCGCGGGCAGGCCCTCCAGGGCGGCGGTGACGGCGGCGTGATAGCGGTCGAGCATCTGCCGCTGGCCCGGGTTGATAGCCCGCTGGTAACCCAGCCGGATCAGGTGCATCACCGTGCTCTGGGCCCCGCGCACAGCGGGCAAGCCGAAACGGCCGCCCGGCTGACCGGGTCGGGGGCGAAGCTCCAGGCGGCCGAGGCCGCCACCTCGTCCCGGAGGATTTCGCCGGCACGCTGGTCCTGCTCCACCGCCCCTGTCGGGCCCGGGACGGGACCGCGCCGAGCGCGGCGGGATTCCACCCGGCGCCCAGCAGGGTCGCCATCGCCGTGGTCAGCTGTTCCTGTTCCGGCCTGGTCGCGGAGAGGCTGGCGGGCAGGAGAGCCGCATCCCAGCCCTCGGGCAGCTGGTCCAGTGCCGACACCGCGCGCATGATCTCGGCGAGCAGCGGGCGGGCCAGGCCCCGGCCCTGCTGCACCTGGTAATCGACCAGCAGGGCCGGGGTGACCAGGCTGCCCTGCAGCCGGGCTCCATGCCCGCGAGGGCGCGGCGCAGATCGCTCGCGGCGGCGAGCTGATCGTTATGGTCGCGGATCAACTGCAGCTCACTGGCGACCGACTGGCTCAGCTGGGCGTCCAGGTCCTCTTGAGCGCCTCCACCAGGGTCGGCGGTTTCCCCCACTCGTCGGCGGGAGGCGACTGGCCGGCGTGGGCCGTCACCCCGCCGTCGGGAACCACGAACGCCAGGACGCGGCGGACCTCCCGGGTGGCCCGGCGGCTGAACACGGTAGACAGCAGCGGGGCGATCGGCCGGTTCGCCAGCAGGCCGCCGTCAGCGACCCAGTGGCTGCGGGTCATGTTCGCGAAACCGGCCATGTCGGGCCGGGGCGGGACCCCGGTAACCCCGGTGACCCCGGTGGACCGGGACAAATGAGGGCTCGAACGCCCCCGGGAACGAGGCACTGCAACGCGCGGCCAGGGCCAGGGCGGTCAGGGACGACGGTCGCGGGGTCAGGCGCCAGATCTTTCTGCTGGAACGTGAACAGGCCATGGTGGTCCACATCGGGGACCACAGTCCCGTAGTCGTCGGTGAACCGGCTCGTCTCACCGGACATCATCGTCGTGGTGATGAACACGGTGGTGTCGGGAGGGGCGGCCGGAGCGAATCGTGTCCCCTGCGCGGGCCGCCGGTCCCAGAAGCCCTCGATCCCCGGCACTGGGTGAAAAGCACCTTGTCGCCCTGCATGAGGGACGGCGGATTGTGTTCCCCGGGATCGCGCAGGAGCAGGTCCATCGAGCCGGTGGTGAGCCACAGGTCACGCAGCTTGGCGAGGTCGGCCCCGGCCGCGCTGGACAGCCCGAGGAGCGCGGCGTTGACCCCGCCGGCGCTCGTCCCCGCGAGCACGTCCACCGTGACGGTGATATCGAGGCAGTCCAGCAGCCTCCGGTACAGGTCGCGGACCTGCGCGTCCCATCCGTCGGGAGAAGCTGGTCCGGCCCCGGGATCGCCCCCGTCCCGCCGGGGCCGTCCGGCCCGCCGGGGGCGGGCCGGAGGCCTGCTCCGGAACCGGGCCGGGCGTCGCGCTGGAGCAAGCGGCTCGCCTGCTGGAGCAGGTTGACCTCCCGGGCCACCCCGCCCATCCACACCGCCAGGCTCACCCCGCCCGACATGGCGACGGCGAACCGCACTTCCTGGGTGGTCCCAGCGTCGGCGGCGGCACGTCGGCTCCTGCCATAGACGCCTAACGGTCGGTGTCGCCAGGGTCGGTGGCGCCGGGTCGGGGTCCCGTAGGCCGGGACCCGTTGGGATCTAGTGGTACGGCAGACACGCATCCCCCCGGTTGGTGCGTGAGATCGTCCTCCCGTATGGCCACCCAGGCGGCTGGCCGGGTGGTCAGGTGACCTTCCGCAGCGTGGCCACGGACACGTGCGGCCAGCTGAGGCCGTCGAAATTGAGGAGCACGGTCTGGGTGTACTGCAGCTGCAGGAAGAGGAGATCCTCGTACGGCGCCGGGTACTGCACCTTCTCGATCCAGAAGATCGCGCTGACCTGCGCCACATCCGCGTTGGGCCCGAGGAAGGGAATGTCCTCCGCGCCGCCGAACGCGTTGGGCGCCGTCCCCGCGGCGGTAGAGATGTCCAGCACGATGGTCTCGGTGATGGTCTGGCCCGCGATGTCGCTGACCAGGACCGAGTTGGGATCGGTGACCATGGCCTGGATGACGCCCGCGGGCGTGGGGGTGGTCCGGAAGTTATTCGCGACGCTGAGGTCATACTGCGGGAAACCGTTCGGGGTACCCGGCGGCGGGGGCGGATCCCCGATCTTGAAGGGCACCGTATTGGCGGCCACGATTCGGGGCGGCCCGGGCACCGAGAACGAGGATCCCTGGATCAGGACGGCGGTGCCGTGCGGGATGGTGGCCATCCGGACCACGGTCGCTGGTTCCACCGGCTCGGTGGTCGACGGCACGTTCAGCCAGATGCCTGGCTCGAGGTGGATCGCGCCCCCGTTGCTGCTGTCGCTGATCTGCTGGAGGTAGTGCAGGCCGAAGATCTCGATGTCATCCTGGACGGCGCCCCGGTTCGGGATGGGGCCGCCGATGCTGCTGAAATGCAGTTCCTCGTCGGTGGGATTCAGTTCCAGGAACAGCTCGCTGCCACCCTGGAAGTCCGGGCGCGCGATGAGGTTGAATCCGTGTCCTCGCCAGTTCCCCGGGAGTTCCCCCAGCGGCCCGAGTTGCTGGACGAAGGTTTCTATCGGTGCGGCGACGCGGAAGGAAGGAATTCTGTTCGGCATTGTTACCAGGTCCCCTCTGGGAAGAATGCGTGCCTGAGGACCGCGTGCCCCGTTCCTGCGGTCCGGCCGTGGGTTGGGCAGGTCTGCCGCTCGCACCCCACTGGGGGGAACGGTATGGCCGCCGCTGACGGCATGAATCCGTAGAACCCGCACACTTGACCTGCCGTGGGGCCCAGCCGGGCGGCAGCGGGCGCCGGGTGGCCGGGCCGCCAGCCCCCGGGAGGCCGCTCGCCGGGGCGGAACGGGGTCAGCGGCTCAGCGAAGAGCCCGAGGTGCTTAAAAGCCGGCACAGCTCGGTGCGCGAGCGGACCGATAGCTTCTGGTAGATCCTGGTCAGGTGGGACTCGACGGTCCGCTGGCCCATGAACAGTTCCGTCGCGACCTGTGCGTTGGTACGCCCCAGCACCACCAGATCGGCGACCCGCTGCTCGGCGGGGGTCAGGGCCGAGGGGTGCGGCATGGTGGGCCGCAGCCCGACGCAGGCCAGTTCGGTGCGCGTGCGGGTCGCCCAGGTGGGCGCGCCCAGGCTCTCGAACAGTGCCAGGGCGTCCGTGATGCGCAGCTTAGCCAGCCGCTTGTGCCGGGCCCGGCGATGGACCTCGCCCGCCGTGAGCAGCGTCCGGGCGGTCTCGAAGGGCTGGCCGACGGCGCCAGACAGGCTGATCGCCTTCTCCAGCTCGGCTTCCGCGCCGGCCAGATCACCATGCCCCGCGAGCAGCAGGCCACGGCAGCGCGCCGCGGCCGCCACCGCGAACCCCCGGCCCACCCGGGCCGACCACGATCGTAGGGCTCGAGTATGGCCTGGGCCGCGTCGAGCTGGCCCAGGCGCACGAGCGCCTCGATCTCGTCCGGCAGGAAGCGCCACAACGCTGGCTCCAGGCCGCAGTTCCACACCGCGGGCTGCACGAACGGCCCAAGCTGCTGATGGACGGTGGCCGCGTCGCCTTGCGACAGCCCGGCCACGCCGAGCGCGTGCGCACACATCCTCGGGACGACTGACATGCCGAGTTCCGTGGCGGCCCGCATCGACCGGGCGGCGTCACGCCGTCCCTCGTCGAGCCGGCCCCGGCACACCTGCAGCAGGCTTCGTGCCCCCAACATGAGGGCGATGCCGGACGGGCTCTCGGCCTCCTCGGCGGCCCTGCAGCCCTGCTCGGCCAGCTGCTCAGCCCGGGCCCAGTGGCAGGCCCACGTCTCGGTTTCGACGAGCCCCCAGAGCAGGAGCGGGAGCTCCGTCTCGATGCCCTCCTCCCGCGCCCGCCGGTACTCCTCCTCGTAAAGCAGCCGGGCGCCATCGAGGTCGCCGTTCCAGTGCCGGACGTGGCCCACCGCGACGTTGGGACGCAGCTCCATGGCCAGCCGTACGGGCTGGTGCGGGGCTCCCGCCAGGGCCCGCCGGATGAGGTCGGGCCGGGGTGGGCGGCACAGCATGAAGCCGAGCAGCGCGAGCCCCGCGCAGCACTGTGCTTCCAGGGCAGCGTGGCCGTAGCCCCGCTCGATGTCGTCCAGCGCCTCCTCCGCGAGCCGTTGCGCCCCCAGCAGATCGCCCGAGTTCAGCGCCACGACGCAACGGTCCAGGTTGATGACGATGCGCGACTCCCCATGGCCGTCCGCTTCGCGCAGGGCGCGCTCCAGGTCGGCGGCCCACTCCTTGAGGGACTGGCCACTGTGCCCGCGGTACCTGGCCAGCCGCCGGAGCAACTCGGCGCGCGGCGGGCCGGGTTCCGCGGAATCGACCGCCCGCTCCAGCAGCACGCAGGCCTGGGCCGGTTCGGACGCGTCGAAGCGGTGCGCAGCCGCCAGCACCTGGCGGCGCTGATAGGCCGCGGACCGGTCCGGCGGGGTCAGCGCCGCGGCGAGTTCGCCGAGATCAGCGGCGACCGCACACGCGCCGCGCCCGGCGGCCGCGATGGCCGCGGCCTCCAGGTCGTCCGCGATCAGCTCATCGGGCCCGTCCGTGCTGAGCGCCAGATGGCGGGCTCGCTCCTCGGGCCGCTCGACGGCCGTGGCCAGCCGGGTATGCGCCGCCCGCCGGTCCGCCGGGTCGGCGGTGCCGACGATGACCGACCGGACCAGGGGATGGGTGACGAGCACGCGGTCATCCGCGGACGCGAGCAAATTAGCGGCGATCACCTGCTGGAGATCGTCGCGCGCGCTGGGCCGGTCCCGGGCGGTGCTCAGGATGACCCGCAGGCTCAGCCCATCGGCGAGCGCGGCCACCAGGAGAAGGTCACGGGCTCCCGCCGATAGGGAGCTGATCCGGCTGGCGAGCAGGTGCCGCAACGAGGACGGCATGAGGGGCGGGCGGCCGGCGATGATCGATTCGATGGCCCCGGGCTGGCCCGCCACTTCCAGCAGGAACATCGGGTTGCCGCCGGTGAGCTGATGCAGGTCGAGCAGCGCGGGCCGGGCCGGCCGGAGCGGGGTCCGGGACGTGACCAGTTCCCGGGCCGCGCCGAGACTGAGCGGTCCCAGCGTCAGCCGGTCCAGCCGCCCAGGCGGGATGGCATCGGTCGCCAGGGCGGGCCGGCTCTCAGTCCAGCCGGTCCGCACCGAGGCCAGCAGGCTTACCGGAGCGGGCGGAAGCCTGCGCAGGACGAACGCCAGGACCCGCGCGGAGGCCAGGTCGAGCCAGTGCAGGTCATCGATGATGAGGAGCACGGGCTGTGTATCGGCCAGCCTGCGCAGGATGGCCACCGCGGCGGTGGCGATGGTGCGGAGATCAACGGACGGTTCGGGTGCTTCCTCACGGAGCAGGGCCACCCGAATGGCCCGGCGTTGCGGCGCGGGGAGCGAGTCAGCCAGGGAAACGGGCAGCGGTTCGAGCAGATCCGCGATCCCGGTGTACTCCAGTGGCATTTCGAGTTCTGCCGGGTTGGCGGCCAGCACCAGCCACCCATGCTCGCGGGCGGAATCCCGCGCAGTGGCCAGGATGCTCGTCTTGCCGATGCCTACCTCGCCCTCGACGAGCATGACGCGTGAGTTCGGCGTGGCCCGGCCCAGGAAACGGGCCACGGCGGCGGACTCATGCTCACGGCCCACAAGTACTGTTGGAGCCATCCCATTCAAACCCCCGGAATTAGTATGAAGCGCACTCGTGTTTTGCGCTATCTGGTAACGGGCCGGATATCGGTATTCGGGTTCCGGATGAGTGCCGGCCGGGTTAGGTCATGGATCGCCAGCAGGTTGGGAGAGTCCTGGTCACCGGCCACCCCGTCCGCGCCCGGGCAGGCGCTCGCGGCGTCCTCCGAGGCCCAGCCGGGTGCCCAGTCGTTCCTGCCGGTTGGTCCCGCCGCACCGGCGGCATCGCCGGTGCGCGTAGCCGTAGATGGACCCGTGCGGCCGTCCGGGAGTACCTAAGCCTTTGCAAGCCGGGCAGCGGGTGAACGGGTGAACGGGTGAACGGGTGCAGCGAAATCAGATAGCCGATCGCCACCAGTACGCCTAGGCCAATAACCAACCCATGAGTAACTCTGAGCGTGCTTTGGGGCAGATTACGAATCCGGGCGTCAGCCGGGCAGGCTGCTCATGCCGCTCCGGACCCGTTCGGCGGTGGTGTCGAGTTCATCGCGCCCGGGGGTGCGCGGCCTGGCCTTGAGCCGGAAGCCATCACCGGGGATGCGCGGGATCACGTGCAGGTGGACGTGGAAGACCTCCTGCCCGGCGGCCACCCCGTCCGCCAGGAAGAAGTTGACGCCCTCGCAGGGCACCGCGCTGTTCCGCAACGCCCGGGCCAGCCGGTGGGCCACGGCGAACACGCGGGTCCCGGTGTCCTCGTCGAGGACCTCCAGGCTGGCCGCGTGCACCCGCGGAACGACCAGCAGGTGCCCGGGAGTCAGCGGCCGGACATCCATGAAGGCGACCGTGTGATCGTCTTGGTAGACCTGGCTGGCCGGCAGTTGCCCGGCGATGATGCCGCAGAACACGCACGCGCCCGCCGGGGTGGAGGTCATGGCGCTATTGTGCCGGACCAGCGAGGTGAGCCTGCCGGCAGACGGGGATGAGGTCGATCGGGTGAATGGGCGCGCGGTCCTGGTGACCGGGGCCAGCCGGGGCATCGGGGCGGCCGTGGCGCAGGCGTTCGCGGGCCAGGGTGACCGGGTCGCGGTGCACTACGGCACCTCGGCCGGGCCGGCCGCCGACGTGCTCGCCGCCCTGCCCGGCGGCGGCCACCTCATGGTCCAGGCCGACCTGGCCGACCCGGACGCGGTGCGCGGCCTGGTGGATCAGGCCGCGGAGGCGCTGGGCGGCCTCGACGTGCTGGTGAACAACGCGGGCGTCTACGCCGCGCAGCCGGTCACCGAGGGGACCTACGAGCAGTGGCAGGCGGCCTGGCAGCACACGCTGGCGGTGAACCTGACCGGCGCCGCGAACGCGACCTGGTGCGCGGTCCGGCACATGATCGCGGGGGGCGGCGGGCGGATCATCAACGTCTCCTCCCGCGGGGCCTTCCGCGGTGAGCCCGAGCATCCTGGCTACGCGGCCAGCAAGGCCGGGCTGAACGCGCTCGGCCAGTCGCTGGCCATCGCGCTGGGCTCGCACGGCATCGCGGTCGCCACTGTGGCACCCGGGTTCGTGGACACCGACATGGCGGCCGGCCTGCTGGCCGGCCCGGGCGGCGACGAGATCCGCGGGCAGAGCCCCTTCGGCCGGGTGGCCAGTGCTTCGGAGGTCGCGGCCGCCGTGCTGTACCTGGCGTCCCCGCAGGCCGAGTGGGCGAGCGGGGCGATCCTCGACCTCAACGGCGCGTCCTACCTCAGGACGTAAATGGCGCGTCCTACACCAGGGTTGCGAGGTCAAAGGCGCGACCACCGGCCAGTGGCGGTGGATTGATGTCAACGACGCCCACCCCGGGCCGAGTTCGCCCGTGCGCCGGGGCGGCTCAGGGTTTGCGTCCGGCACCGCACCAGATTGTCACGTCCGGCAGCGCTGGCTCACCGGGATCAGGCCGCCACTGCGGCGGCTGGACCACGCCGGGTTCCAGCAGCTCGAGCCCGTCGAAGAAGCGGCTCGTCTGGTCGCGATCGCGCACCGTGGCGTTCGGCCCCCGGAGCCGCTGGTTCATCCGCCGGGTCATCTCGGCCACCGAGTCGGGCCGGACGTCGCTGGCCGGATGGGACACGACCAGGTAGCTGCCCTGCGGCAGCCCCTTGAGCAGCGAGCTGACCACCTCGTGCGGGCCGTCCTCATCCGGGATGAGATGCAGGACCAGCAGCAACAACAGCGCCACCGGGGCGTTCAGGTCGAGGGTGCGCGCCGCGGCCTTGAGGATGATCGCTGGGTCCCGCAGGTCGGCGTCAACATAGCTGCAGTGGCCGTCGGGGCCGCTGACCAGCATGGCGCGGGCGTGCGCCAGCACGATGGGGTCGTTGTCCACGTACACGACGCGGGCGGCCGGGTCGATAAACTGCGCGATCTCGTGGGTGTTGCGGCCGGACGGCAGCCCGGTGCCGATGTCCAGGAACTGCCGTACCCCCTGATCGCGGGCCAGGAAGGCGACCGCGCGGGCCAGGAACGCCCGGTTGGCCCGGGCGTCCTCGACGATCCCGGGATTAGTCCCGATCGCTTCCTCCGCGGCGTCCCGGTCGGCGGCGAAGTTATCCTTTCCGCCCAGCCAATAGTCGTACACCCGGGCCGAATGGGCGCGCCTGACATCTACCTGGGCGGCCTTATCACGGCCTGAAGCCGATCTTTGCAGCCATTCACCTGCCACCGGCACCCCAAGAATATGTCGTTACGCCGCCTGAAGCGCAGCATAACGGGGCCTGCGCCGGCGAATAAGACCCAGGGCCGGATAAAAGCGGGCACCGGGCCGGACCGCGCCGCGGACGGCTTCCGGTATACGATCGCGTCGACCAGGCCCGGAGCGCGGAGGACGACCGCAGCGGATGAAAATACCCCGCCCCCTCATCAACGATCCCGGCCTGGTCTCGCTGAAGAGCGCGGCCCGGGCGGCCATCGTCATGCCCGCGGTCTTCGCGTTCGCTGACCAGGTGATCGGCCAGCCGCAGACCGCGCTGTTCGCCGCGTTCGGGTCGCTGGCCCTCCTGGTGTTCGTCTCGTTCAGCGGCTCCGCCCGGAGCCGGCTGACCGCGTACGTGACGCTGGCGGTCAGCGGGGCGGTCCTGATCGTCGCGGGGACGGCGTTCTCGGGCAACGCCTGGATGGCCGCCGGGGCCATGCTGGTGGTCGGGTTCCTGATCTTGTTCTCCGGGGTGATCAACGGATATTTCTCGGCCGGGGGGACGGCGGCCGTGCTGGTCTTCGTGTTGTCCGTCACGGTGCCTGCTCCGTTCTCGGCCGTCGGCTGGCGGCTGGCCGGCTGGGGCCTCGCCTCGGCGGTCGCGATCCTGGCCGTGATGCTGATCTGGCCACCGCGGGAGCGCGCCACGCTGCGTGCCGACACGGCCCGGGCCTGCCTGGCCCTGGCCGCCGTAGCCGACTCCGTATGCGGTGACGGGCCCGCCGAGGCCGCCACTCTGGCCGCGGCGGAGAAGGCCATCAGCGGGCTACGGGGCAGGCTGACCGCCACCCCGCACCGGCCGACCGGGCCGACCCGGTCGATGGCCGCCCTGGCCGGGCTGATCGACGAGCTGGGCTGGCTGTTCCAGTCGCTGGAGAGCCTGGCCGGGACTCCGGCGGGCGAGCTGTGCGTGGCCGAGAACACCGCCGCGATCCGCGCGGTCTCCACGGTGCTGCGGGCCTGCGCCGCCGAACTGGACGGGCAGCCGGAGCTGTCCGTCCGCGACCAGACCGGCCAGCAGCCGGTGCAGCGGCTGGAGCGTGCCCGCGAGACAGCCGCCCAGTTGCTGGCCCGGGGCGTCGCGGCACTGCCGCACATCCCGGATGAGGAGGCGCTGCAGGCTCAGGTGGATCGTGGGTTCCGGGTGTACACGATCTCCTACACCACGACCCAGATCGCCGGATACGCGCGGGCGGCCAGTCCGAGGCCCGACGGGCCGCCCATTGAGGGAGTGCCCGGCTCCCGCCGAGCTGGGCGCGGCCGCCAATGCCGCTGCGGCCGCCGCCGCCGCGGGCGCTGACCCGCTGACCGGCGTGGTCCCGGTCTCCCGCCGCTGGACCAGCTGGATGCCGCGCTGGCTCGCCAGCGCGGAAGGGTTCACCGCGACGCACGCCGACTACCGCTCGGTCTGGTTCCGCAACAGCGTCCGCGGCGCGGTCGGCCTGGCCATCGCGGTGTTCATCGCCCAGAAATCAGGCCTCCAGCACTCGTTCTGGGTCGTCCTCGGCACTTTGTCGGTGTTGCGTTCCAACGCGCTGGGCACCGGCCGGTCGGTGCTGAGCGCGCTGGCCGGGACGGCGGTGGGCCTCGTCATCGGAGCGGCGATCCTGATCCCGCTCAACGGCCACACTGACGTGCTGTGGGGCATTCTTCCGGTCGCGGTCCTGCTGGGCGCCTACGCGCCCCGGGTGATCTCGTTCGCCGCGGGACAGGCCGCCTTCACCGTGGTGATCCTGGTCTTGTTCAACATCATCGCGCCCACGGGCTGGCAGGTGGGCCTCCTGCGCATCGAGGATGTGGCGGTGGGCTTCGCGATCAGCCTGGGGGTCGGGCTGGTGTTCTGGCCCCGGGGTGCGGCCGCACTGCTCCGGCAGAACCTGGCCGCGGCGTACTCGCGGACCTCGGACTACGTGGCCGCCATGGTCGAGCAGCTCAGCGGGCTGGACGGCGGCGCGAACCCGTCACGGGCCGAGCTGGCCGCGACTGCGGCGGTGCACCGGCTCGACGACTCGTTCAGCCAGTACCTGGGCGAGCGGTCCGCCCAGCGGGTCAACCCGGAGCGGGTCAGCCGGATGGTCGGCGGCGTGGCCAAGGTCCTGCGCGCGGGCCAGTCGCTGGCCGCCCTGAACAAGCTGGCCGACGGGCCGCCCGTGCTGGGCCAGCCCGCCCCCGGCCAGCCGGGGAGCCAGGATGGTGACCAGCCAGCCGGGCCAGGCGCGCACCCGGCTCCCGGTCACCCCGTCGGGTGCCCCGGCCAACGGGGCCCGGAAACCCTGCGCGGAGAACCTCGAGCAGAATGTGCTGGCCTTGCGGGCCTGGTACGTGACGCTCGGCGACTCGCTGGTCAACGGCACGGCCGTGCCCCCGCCGGAGCACCGCGACCCGGCGGCCCGCAAGCGCCTGCTGCACTGCGCCCGGATGGCGATCAGCCGCGGGGAGCCGGGTGAGGGGCGGAACGCCCTGCTGGTCCTGTGGGCCAGTGAGCACCTGGACATGCTGTGGCGGCTCGAAGAGCATCTGGGACGCACCCAGGAGCCGGTCCCGGAGGCCGCGGACCGCCAGGCGACCGCGCCAGCCACAGCCTCCGCGGAGTAAGCCCGGACAATCCTTCCGCAACGAAAACCGGCCCGGGGCCAGTGTCCCGGCCCGGGTTCAGCTGGGGCGGGTGGTGCGCAGCCGGATCGTGACGTCCAGGTCGCGCAGGCTGGCCAGCATGTCGCTGGGGTATTCGGTGCCGATGTCGGTCAGCACGTAACCCAGGTCGTCCCGGGTGCCGAGCAGCTGGCCCTCGATGTTGGCGCCGTGCTCGGCGAGCAGCTGGTTGATGCTGGCCAGCACGCCCGGGACGTTGCGGTGCAGGTGGACCAGGCGGTGCGTGCCCGGGGTGTGCGGCAGCGCGACCCGCGGCAGGTTCACGCTCAGCGAGGTCGTGCCGCAGCTGACGTAGTCGTGCAGCTTCCCGGCCACGAACTCGCCGATGTCCTGCTGGGCCTCCTCGGTGGAGCCGCCCACGTGCGGGGTGAGGATCACGTTGGGCAGGCCGCGCAGGTCGGAGTGGAACTCCTCGCCGCGGCTGCGCGGCTCCTGCGGGAACACGTCCACGGCCGCGCCGGCCAGGTGCCCGGACTCGATGTTGCGGCGCAGCGCCGCGTGGTCCACCACGAAGCCCCGGGACAGGTTCAGGAACAGGCTGCCCGGCTTCATGGCCGCGAACTCCGGCTCGCCGAACAGGCCGCTGTTCCCCGGCCGGCCGTCCACGTGCAGGGTGACCGCGTCCGAGATCTCCAGCAGCTCTTCCATCGTGCCGCAGCGCTGCGCGTTGCCCAGGGCCAGCTTGTCCGCGGTGTCGTAGAAGTAGACGGTCATGCCGAGGCTCTCGGCCAGCACCGAGAGCTGGCCGCCGATGTTGCCGTAGCCGATGATGCCCAGCCGGCGGCCGCGCACCTCGTGGCTGCCCGCCGCGGACTTGTCCCACAGGCCCGCGTGCATCTGCGCGTTCTTGTCGGTGAGCCGCCGGGTCAGCGCGATGATCTCGGCCAGGACCAGCTCGACCACGCTGCGGGTGTTGGAGAACGGGGCGTTGAAGACCGCGATGCCGCGCTGCGACGCCGCGGCCAGGTCGATCTGGTTGACGCCGATGCAGAACGCGCCGATGGCGAGCAGGCCGGGCGCGGCGTCCAGCACCCGGTCGGTGATGTGCGTGCCGGACCGGATGCCGAGCACCTGAACGTCTCCGGCCGCGGCGATCAGCTCGTCTTCATCCAGCGCCCCGGCCCGCGTCTCGACCTGGTAGCCGGCCTTACTCAGCCGGGTGGCGGCGTCGGGGTGAATGTTCTCCAGCAGCAGGACACGACCGTGCCCAATCGCGGCGTCCAGCGTCAACACCCTTCCCGGTGGTTGATCGGCCCGCTTCGCAGGCCAGGCTCATTGGCCGGCAGCGTCCCCTTAGCCAGCACCGCTCACCAGCCTATTCGTCACCAAGTGTGCCCGGGCCGGCGGCCTCGGCGGGGTCAACGCCCACGCAGGCAAGGTCAACCCCTGGGAGCCGTGGTGGGGGGCCGGCGGGGGCGGTTTTCGTTGCGGCGAATTATGGGGGCCAGGGCCGGGGGTGCCTCAGGCTTCGGTGAGGCGCCGGGCCACGGTCGCGGCGTGGCCGGGATCCAGCAGGATCGTGTAGTGGTTGGCCCCGGGCACGGTCTCCATAGTGAGCCTCGGCGCCTGCGCCGCCCACGTCTCGCACAGCTCCGGCGGGAGCAGGCCCGGGGGCTGGCCGAACATGCCCGCGGGCGCGGTCAGCAGCCGGGCCGGGCGGGGCAGGCCGCGGAGCGCGGCACCGAGCCGCGCGCTGGCGCCCAGCAGTTCGCGGCCGTCGGCTCGCGCCGCCTCCTCGGACACCCGGGAGCGCAGCACCCCGTCCACGCCGGTCAGGTCGTAGCGGAAGTACTCCTCCAGGTAACCGTTCCAGGCGTCTTTCAGGGCCGGGTGCACCCGCCAGAAGTCGAAGTACGCGTCCACGCTCGGGTAGCTCTCGCGCAGCCGGGCCAGCGCGGGGCCCAGGGTGGCGTCCAGCAGCGCATCGAGGTCCGCGCCGCCGGGGACCGGCAGCGGCAGCCCCCCGTCCACCAGCAGCAGCCCGTCGAAGAGGTCCGGGCGCGCGGTCGAAGATGAGCAGCGCGAGGTAGGCGCCGAGTGAGTGCCCGGTCAGCACCGGCAGCTCCAGGCCCAGGTGAGCGACGGCGTCCAGGACGTCGGTGATGTGCCGGTCGAACCCGTACGGGCCGGGCAGTTCCGCGCTGTGCCCGCGACCGCGCAGGTCCACCGCGAACAGGGACCACTCGGTGGGCAGCGCGTCGGCGACCGGCAGCCAGGACACGGCGTTGCCGGTGATGCCGTGCAGGGCCACCGCGTGCCGGGGGCCACGGCCCCAGCGCAGCACCCGGAGCGTGCCGTCCGGCCGCGGGATGTCGAGCTCTACGGGGTCTGGGTGCACGGGATCCTCCAGCGCGGGGGCTGCCTTGCCGTTTCCGGGTCCACGGTACGTCCCGGTTGCGGGAAGTTCACGGCCTGGCCCGGTGCCGCTCGCTACGGTGAGGGCGCTGCCCGGGGTGCGGATACCAGCCGGGCGGGCCAGCCGGGCGGAGACCAGCCAGGAGCAGAACGTGACTGCGCCGTTTGCGACGACCCTGCTCGGCTGGAAGCCGAGCAGGAAGAACAAGCTCGGCTGGTCGCTGGTGCCGAATTTCGCCGACGTCAACAGCGCCGAGTCGATGCGCATCGCGGCGGGCGTGCTGGATCAGCTCGCCGTGGCCCGGGACATCGTCTCCGACGTGCCCAAGGACCCGGGCGGCCCGCTGGAGCAGGCGGTCTGCGATCACCTGGGCTGGGTGCTGCAGCGCAAGGACCCGGAGCGTGGCTGGCGGATCGAGCGGGGCGCGGTGATCACCCGGTTCGACCAGTACGCGCACCTGTCCGAGGTGGACGCGCTGGTCCGGGCCAACCCCCAGCTGCGGGTCACGGTCGGCACGGACTACCTGATCAGGCCGGACGTGACGGTGTCGCTGGCCCGGGTGCGGACCGCGTCCGGGCTGCCCGCGCTGCACGCGGCGGTGTCCTGCAAGTGGACGATCCGCTCGGACCGGGTGCAGAACATCCGGCACGAATGCCTGCAGATGATCCGGCACCGCCGGGGCCGGCAGCCGCACCTGGTCACGGTCACCGCGGAGCCGCTGCCGACCCGGCTGGCGTCCATCGCCCGGGGCACCGGGGAGGTGGACGCGGTGTATCACATCGCCTACGACGCGATGGCGGCCAGCGTGGCCGGCCTGGCGAACTCCGAGCAGGCGGACGCGTGGCACGAGGTGACCGGGCAGCGCCGGGTGCTCAGTTATGAGCTGCTGGCCGACACGCTGGCCTCGTTGGTGACGGCGTGGGACAACCGAACTGACGGTGCCTGCGGGCACAATCGGCGGAAAGATGAGGGCGGGAGGGCCGCGGTCGTATGGGCACACCTGAGGGGCAGACGGTGGGCGAGCTGACCTCCCTGGAGATCTGCGCCGGGGCCGGCGGTCAGGCCCTGGGCCTGGAGCAGGCCGGGTTCACGCACGAGGCCGTGGTCGAGCTGGACGACGCCGCCTGCGAGACGCTGCGCCGCAACCGGGGCGACGCGTGGAAGGTCATCGAGGACGACGTGGCCAACGTGGACGGCCGGGGGTTCTCAGGGCTCGACCTGTTCTCCGGCGGCGTGCCCTGCCCGCCGTTCTCCATCGCCGGCAAGCAGCTCGGCCGGGACGACGAGCGGGACCTGTTCCCGCAGGCGCTGCGCCTGGTCGAGGAGGCCGGCCCGCGGGCCGTGCTGCTGGAGAACGTGCGGGGGCTCGCGGCCCGGCGGTTCGATGGCTACCGGACCCAGGTCCTGGAGCGGCTGGCTGACCTGGGTTACCAGACGTGGTGGGACGTGGTCCAGGCCAGCCAGCACGGGGTACCCCAGCTGCGGCCCCGGTTCGTGCTGGTCGCCGTGCGGCAGCCGTGGGCCTCCTGGTTCCGGTGGCCCGCCGGCGGCGGTGGCGGCGCCGCCCACGGTGGGGGAGATGCTGGCCGACCTGATGGGCGCGGGGGGCTGGCCCGGGGCTATGGACTGGGCGGCGAGGGCCCGCGGGATCGCGCCCACGATCGTCGGCGGGAGCAAGAAGCACGGCGGGCCGGACCTGGGGCCCACCCGGGCCCGTGAGGCGTGGAAGGGGCTCGGCGTGGACGGGCTGGGCATCGGCGACTCCGCGCCCGGTCCCTTGTTTCCGGCTGGACCAGCGGCCCAAGCTGACCGTCCGGATGGTCGCCCGGCTGCAGGGCTTCCCCGACTGGTGGGAGTTCTCGGGCCGGAAGACCGCCGCGTACCGGCAGGTGGGCAACGCCTTCCCGCCGCCGGTGGCCCGGGCCCTCGGCGGGGCCATCCGGGACGCGCTGACCCACGCCGACGCGGGGCCGGCCGAGACCGGCCACCACGCTGATCCGGCCCGGCCGCAGTCGCACTGATCCTGGCGATCGTGCAGCTCATCAGTTAGCCTCGCTACCCGCCGTCGCGGGCCAGCCCGGCCTACGGATCACAGCCGCGGCCACCTGCAGGTTCATCACTTTCTTGAGGCGAGATTGTCTTGATGGCCCCTACCGCGGTCCGCGACGTCGCGGCCGTCGCCGGCGCACTGCTCGTGCTGGCCGCGGCGGTGAGCGTGGTCGGCACCGTCATCATCCCCCGCAAAACCGGCAGCCATCTCACCCGGCTCGTCAACCGGGTCGTCGCCGCGGTGTTCCGGCTGATCACCAGGCCGGTGCGGAAATATGAACTGCGCGACCGGCTGACGGCCGGGCAGGCGGCCGTGATCCTCCTGGTCCAGCTGGCCCTGTGGCTCGGCGCCTTCTTCGTCGGCTTCGCGCTGCTGGTATGGCCGCTGACGGCGGATATCACCACGGCGTTCAGCACCGTGGGGCCGGCCTTGTGGACCTTCGGCTCGGCCGAGGCCCACGGCTTCTACGAGAAGGCGTTGCTGGACGGTGCGGCCATGACCGCACTGGTCACCGTCACGCTTCAGATCGCTTACCTGCCGACCCTGTACGCCGCATTCAACCGCCGCGAGACCGAGATCGGACTGCTGAACTCACGGGCCGGCTCACCGTCGTGGGGGCCGGAGCTGCTCGCCCGCACTGATTACGCGCTGGGCTCGGGCACCTCGACGCTGGACACGCTGCCGGAACTGTACGCGCCAGTGGGAGCGCTGGGCTGTCGGACGTCACGGAAAGCCACGTCACCTACTCGCCGCTGATCTGGTTCCGCTCGGCGGACCCGCTGGCCTCGTGGGTGACCGCGCTGCTCGCCGTGCTGGACTCGGCGGCGCTGTACCTGTCGCTGTGCCCGCGGGCGGCCCCGCAGGTCCCGGCCCGGCTCTGCCTGCGCAGTGGCCTGATGTGCTTCGACCAGATCGCCCGGTCCATGGGTATCGACGTGCCGGAACAACCCGACGTCGCCGCGGGTATCAGCCTGACCTACGAGGAGTACCTCGAGGCCATCGTCCGGCTGGGCGAGGTGAACTTCCCGATCGAGCGCGATCCGGCCGAGGCCTGGCCGCAGTTCGTGGGCTGGCGGGTCAACTATGAGCGGGCCGCCTATGCGATAGCCGCCACCGTGGACGTGGTGCCCGCCTTGTGGTCCGGTCCCCGGCGGCACCCGACGGCGCCCATCCCGCCGCTGCGCCCGATGCCCGGGGAGACGGACTCCGCAGCCACCGATTAGGGCTTCGGGGCTGTACGGCGCTGGGGCTGTAGGGCGCCCCGGGGCTTACCGGGGCTAGACGGCGGTGAAGCCGCCGTCGACGGGGATGATGGCGCCGTGGATGTTGGCGGCGTCGTCGCTGGCCAGGAACACGGCGGTGGCGCCGATCTGGGCCGGGGTGCTGTAGCCGCGGGACGGCAGGGTGGCGATCAGCGGGTCCAGGAAGTCGCGGTGGGCCTGGGTGATGTCGGTCAGGGTGGGGCCGGGGGCGATCGCGTTGACCCGGATGCCCGCCGGGCCGTACTCGGCGGCCAGGGCCCGGGTCAGGCCGTGCACCGCGGACTTCGTGGCGCTGTACAGCGCGGCCTTGGCCATCCCGCTGGTCCCGTTGATCGAGCCCATGTTGATGACCACGCCGCCGCCGCGCTCGGTCATCCCCGGGACCAGGGCCGCGGTGAGCAGGATCGGCGCCTTGACGCTGACCGCGAGGGCCGCGTCGATCATGGCCTCGGTGGTGTCCGTGGTGGCGGTCTGGCCGACCAGGTAGGCCGCGTTGTTGACCAGGATGTCGATGGGGCCGCCCGCGAGCTCGGCCGCGCGGGCCGCCAGCTCGGTGATGGCGCCGCCCCCGCCGGCCAGGTCGGCGGCCAGGAAGCCGCCGCACCGCCCGCGCTGGTGATGGCGTCGGCCACCCGGGCCCCGCGGGCGGTGTCCCGGCCGTGCACGATCACGTGCGCGCCGGCCGCCGCCAGGGCCTGCGCGACGCCCTGGCCGATGCCGTTGGTGGAGCCGGTGACCAGCGCGGTCCGGCCTTTGAGCACAGCAGTCATGTCAGGTCTCTCTAAGAATTGGACTGTATAGTTCAAACAGCAGGAACTCTACGGGCTAGAAAGTGGACCGTCAAGTCCACTCCTGGGCTATGCCAGATTGGAGTCCTGCGGCGCGGCGCGGCTGACGTGGATGTGGAGGATGGCGGAATGGGTGCGACCCTGACCCGGAAGGGGCTGGCCACCCGGCAGCGGATCGTGGCCGGGGCGGCGGAGCTGTTCCGGGCGCGCGGGGTGGCGGGCACGTCGCTGGACGACGTGTGCGAGGCCACCAGCACCAGCAAGAGCCAGCTGTTCCACTACTTCCCGGACGGGCGCACCCAGCTGCTGGCCGCGGTGGCCCAGCATGAGGCGGACCGGGTCCTCGAGGACCAGCAGCCCGCGCTGGACCAGCTGACGTCCTGGGCGGCCTGGCAGGCCTGGCGGGACCGGGTCGTCGGGCGTTACCGGGCCCAGGGCCAGTCCTGCCCGCTGGCCGTGCTCACCTCCCAGCTGGGGCCCGGCTCGCCGGAGCACCAGGAGGTGGTGGTCGGGCTGTTTCGCCGGTGGCAGCAGAAGATCGCCGACGGGATCCGCAGCATGCAGGCCAGCGGCCAGATCGGCCCTGTCGGTGGACGCGGACCGGCGGGCGGCCGCGCTGCTGGCCGGTCTCCAGGGCGGAGTGCTGATCATGCTGGCCACCGGGGAGATCTCGCACCTCGAAGTGGCCCTGGACGAAGGGATCGGCGCGCTGCGCGGGGCGCGGGGACGGCCGGGGACGGCCGGGGCCAGCGGCGCGGCGCGGGACGGGCGGGGCCGGCGGTGGCGGCCCGGGACGGGGGCGGGGCGTGAGCGGGCTGCGCTCCCGGGTCCGGCGCTTCCTGCAGAAACCCGGATCGGCGAGCCTGGGCGGGTACGAGGCCCTGCTGCCGGACATCGCCGCGCGGGAAGCAGAGCTGCGCGGCCTGGATGACGCCGCGCTGACCGCGGCGGCGGCCGAGGCCACGCGACGACGCCGGGATCTGCGCGGTGGGCCGGGAAGCGGCCCGCCGGGCGCTGGGGGAGCGCCCGTTCGACGTCCAGCTGCTCGGCACCCTGGCCCTGCTCTCCGGCCAGGTCGCCGAGATGGCGACCGGAGAGGGCAAGACGCTGTCCGGGGCGCTGGCCGCCGCCGGTTACGTCCGCCGCGGGCACCGGGTCCAGGTCATGTCGGTCAACGATTACCTGGCCCGGCGGGACGCGGAGTGGATGGGCCCGGTGTACGACCTGCTCGGCGTCAGCGTCGGCTGGGTCACCCAGGGCGTCCACCCCGGAGCAGCGCCGGCAGGCCTACGCCGCGGACGTCTGCTACGGGTCGGCCAGCGAGATCGGCTTCGACGTGCTCCGCGACCGGCTGGCCACCAGCGTGGCCGACCTGGTCACCACCGAGCCGGACGTGATTCTCATCGACGAGGCCGACTCGGTGCTGGTGGATGAGGCGCTGGTGCCGCTGGTGCTGGCCGGCTCGGCCGGGGCGGCCGATTCCGGGCGGGAGATGGCCGAGATCGCCGGGCGCCTGCTGCCGAGACTGCACTACGAAGTGGACGACGAGCGCCGCAACGTGTTCCTGACCGACGCCGGCACCCGCGTCGCGGAGCAGGCCCTGGGCGGGATCAACCTCTACGCCGAGCAGAACCTGGACACGCTGACCCAGCTCAACGTGGCCCTGCACGCCCGGGCCCTGCTGCAGCGGGACGTGGACTACCTCGTCCGGGACGACCGGATCCAGCTGATCAGTGCCTCGCGCGGCCGGGTGGCCCGGCGGCAGCGCTGGCCGGACGGCCTGCACGCGGCGGTCGAGGCCAAGGAGGGGCTGCTGGCCAGCGAGAGCGGCCAGATCCTGGACAGCATCACGATCCAGGCCCTGGTCCGGCGCTACCCGCTGGCCTGCGGGATGACCGGCACCGCGGTGGCGGTGGGTGAGCAGCTGCGCGAGTTCTACGGGCTGGAGATCGCGGTCATCCCGCCGAACCTGCCCTGCATCCGCGAGGACGAGCCGGACCGGCTCTACCAGACCGCCGCGGACAAGGAGGACGCCGTCGTCCGCGCAGGTGGCTGACACGCACGCCGCCGGGCGGCCGGTCCTGATCGGCACGCTCGACGTGGCGGAGTCCGAGCGCCTCGCGGAGCGGATGGGCCAGGCCGGGCTGTCCTGCGTGGTGCTGAACGCCAAGAACGACGCGCATGAGGCCGCGATCGTGGCCGAGGCGGGCGCCCGGGCAGCGATCACCGTCTCGACCCAGATGGCCGGCCGGGGCACCGACATCCGGCTCGGCGGGACCGCTGGCGACCGCGACGAGGTGGCCGGGCTGGGCGGGCTGCTGGTGATCGGCATGGGGCGGCACGCGAGCAGCCGGCTCGACGATCAGCTGCGCGGCCGGTCCGGGCGCCAGGGCGACCCAGGTGGCTCGGTGTTCTTCCTGAGCATGGAGGACGAGCTGATCACCACGTGCGTGCCGGATGCGCCGCCCGTGACGGACGCGGAACCGGACGGCCGGGTGACGGACCCGAAGGCGCACTGGACGGTCGGCCATGCCCAGCGGGTGGCCGAGGGGGTGCACCTGCAGGTGCACCGGGACACCTGGCGGTACAACACGCTCCTGGAGGACCAGCGGCGCAGCGTGCTCGGAGCACCGCGACGAGCTGCTGCGCACGGATACCGCGCTGCGCACGCTGGCGGAGTCCTTCCCGGAGCGAGCCGCCGAGCTGCGCGAACGCGTCCCGGAGGAGGTGCTCGCCGAGGCGGCCCGGCAGATCAGCCTGGCCCAGCTCGACCAGGCCTGGGCGGAGTACCTGGCCAAGGTGGCCGACCTGCGGGAAGGCATCCACCTGCGGGCGCTCGGGCACGGGCCCAACCCCTTCGGCGGTTCCCTCAACCCGGCTCAGGAGTACAACCGCGAGATGACCCGGCTGTTCGGCCAGTTCCTCGACGACGTCACCGCGCTGACCGGGCACGCCTTCCAGACCGTCACGATCACCGCGGACGGGGCCGACCTGAAGGCGGGCGGCCTGGCCCGGCCCAGCGCCACCTGGACTTATGTGGTCCAGGACAACCCGTTCGGCACCGATTTCGGCCGCGCGGTCCAGGCGATCAGCCGTCTGCTCGGCCGGCACTGATCAGCGCACTAATCCGGTCGGCGAAGCCAGGTCGACTGATCACTGGCGACGGTTCGCCGGACTGTCCTCCAGGTCGGCGAACTATTCCGTCCCAGCACCTGGAACCGGCATCGGCAACCGCAGCGCACGGAACAACCTGCGACTTCCCGCGACAACTGGCGTCCGGTGCGCGCGAGCGCCGCCGCTTGAGAGGTCGAGGTCGTTGTGCGCATAGCGAGCGCGCGACTGAGCGCGGTGCGTGATCGCGGACCGCGGCTGGTAGACGCGCATCGAGTGAGTCGATACGATGGCGAGTCACCGGCGAAGCAGGAGGTCGTGGCGAACCCGCCAGTTCACGCGCCCGTCGCCTCCAGCGACGGTACTCGGCCAGCTCGGGAGCCGCACCGCGCGCCGACGTGGCGGCGGGTGATGCCACACGGATGGTCGCGATGCGCCGTAGCCGCCTTGCGGGTCGTAGCCTCGACGAGATCGCATCGGAGCTCGACAGCGAGCGCGAGTGGCTAGTCACGAACGGCTTCTTCCGACGTCTGGTCACGCGCAACCGCCGGGTGGCCGAGGCTGCGCTCCGGCCGTGGCACCGGTGTTCGCGAACAGCGACCTGCAGGTCCCCACGTGTTCGTCGACGGTGACGAGATCACGGCGTGATCGACTTGTCCGAGCCGGGCCGCGGCGATGCCCTGTACGACCTCGCCATGACGCTCGGACACGAGGAGCACCTTGGCGACGTCGTCGCCGGCTGACGGCACCGACGTCGACCTCGACGTGATCCGCGCGAGGCGGTCGCTGCGAAGCCTGCCGTCCCGCTGGGATCGAGCACGCCGACCGTCGTCGTCCGGATGGGCGTACGCCATGTTGCCATCGGCGTGAGCCTAGCTCCGAGATGCCGACGTGCAGTGCTAACCCCGGCTCCCACGCTGGCTCGCCTGCCTGAATGTGACTAATTGAGCCAGCTCGGGGTTAGCGAGCACGGGTTAACGGGCACGGGTTAGCGAGCACTGATTAGCGAGCACTGATTAGCGGGCACTGATTAGCGAGCACTGATTAGCCAGCACTGAGCAGTTCGGCGGCCCGGTCGCGGATGTCGCGGAGCAAGCCCGGGACGCGGGCGGCGGTCAGGCCCGGGTTCACGATGCAGGCACGCAGCGCGAACGCCCCGTCCACGCTGGTGCCGGCCAGGAACGCGCGGCCGCCCAGCTGGACGGCCTTCAGCACGGCCTGGTTGTGCCGGTCCAGGCCAGCGTAGAGGTCCGGTCCAGGCCAGCCCGGTCTGGGTCAGCCTGGTCTGGGTCAGCAGGTCCAGTCGGGCCGGGTCCATCCCGGCGGGCCGGTGCCGGAAGCACACCACACTGAGCCCGCTGGCCAGCAGCTCGAAGTCGGATGACGCCTCGATGGCCCGCCGCAGTTCCCCGGCCGTGGCCAGGTCGGCGGCGATCAGCCGCCGGTAGCCGTCCCGGCCCAGGTGGCGCAGTTGCATCCAGACCTTCAGCGCCCGGAACGGGCGCGTCTGCTCGAGCCCGTACTCGGAGAACCACACGGGGCCGCCCGGCCCGTCCTCGTCCCCGTCGGTCCGCAGGTACGCGGGCACCAGGCTGAACGTGTCCCGGGCCGCCGCACCGTCGCGCAGCAGTACCAGCCCGGCGTCCACCGGGGCGTACAGCCATTTGTGCGCGTCCACCGCGAGGCTGTCCGCCCGGGCCAGGCCGTCGCGGGCCGTCTGGTAGCGGTCCAGCAGCAGGATCGGCGGCGCCCCGTAGGCGCCGTCTACGTGCAGCCACAGCCCGTGCCGCGCGCACACGCCGGCGATCTCGCCGAGCGGGTCGATCGCGCCGGTGTTCGTGGTGCCCGCGGTGGCCACCACCGCGACCGCGAGCTTCCCGGCCGCCTGGTCGGCCAGCACCAGGCGCTCGAGTTCGTCCGGCCGCATCCGGTGATCCGGGTCGGAGGGCACCACCTGGATCGAGGCCGAGCCGAGGCCGAGTACTTCGGCCGCCTTGGTGACGCAGCTGTGGCTCTCGGTCCCCGTGTAAAGCACCAGGCGGCCCGCCAGGCTGGCCAGCCCGTCCCGGCGGTCGTCGGGCCGGCCCGGGCCGCGGCCCGGTGCCGGGCCACGGCCAGCGCGGTGAGCGTCGCGGCCGAGCCGCCGCTGACCAGCTGGCCGGAGTAGCCGCCGGGCCAGCCGAGCAGTCCGGCGAACCACCGGATGACCTGGTGCTCCAGGTGCACGGCGGCGTGGTTGCCGCCCGCCACGCTGGGGTCCATCGCGGCGGCGAGCGCCTCGGCCAGGACCCCGAGCGGATGCGGGGGCGAGTTGACCCAGGCCGCGAAGCCCGGATGACCGTTGCCGAAGGGGTACGGGGCGACGTGCGCGGTGAACTCGGCCAGGACCGCGTCGGCCGGCTCGCCCTGCTCGGCCCACTCCGCGGCGCGCATGGCCTCGACCAGGCCGCGGGGCGGCGGCTGGTAGGCCGGGCCGTCCGGCAGCCGGGTCAGGTAGTCGGCGACCAGGTCGGCCACCTGGTGGCTGACCCGGCGGATCTGCGCCGCGTCCCAGAACGTGGGTGGTCCCGGGTCGGGTGACCGCCGGTCGCGGCGGTGGCCGCCCGGGGCCGGGGTGCCCGGTCCGGTGTGCTGGGGTGCTGGCCTGGGTCCGGGGCGCCCCCGGCCGGGGCGGTCATGGCCGGGGAGTCAGCCGGTGCAGCACCTCGGGGACGGGGCCGGGATGGACCACGCCGAGCCGCTGGGTGGCCCTGGTCATCGCGACGTACAGGTCGCTCAGGCCGCGCGGGGACTCGCCCAGGATCTGGGCCGGGTCGGCGATCAGCACCGAGTCGAACTCCAGCCCCTTGGCCTGGCTGACGGTCAGCACCACGACCTGCTCGTCCAGGTCCGGGCCATCCACGTCGGCTGCGCCGCCCGGGTCCGCACCGTCCTGCCCGCGTCCGGGCTGCACTGTCCGGGCCTGCGCCGTCCGGGCCGGTGCCGTCCGGGCCTGTGCTGTCCGGCCCGGGCCGCCGGCGCGGTGGCCGTTCGCGCCGGCCCGCAGGGCGGCGGTCACCGCCTCGGTTACCTCGCCGACCAGGGCCGGCGGGACCAGCACCGCGACGTTGCCGCCCCCGGCCTCCGCGGCCTCGAGGACCGCGGCCGCCGCCACCTGGTAGGCTCAGCTCGTCCGCCTTGACCTCCTGCCGCCACGGCGTGGTCCCCGTCTCCCGCACCGACATGGGCACGTCGAAGTCGGGGTCGATCTTGGCCAGCACGTCCGCGGCCACCGCCATGATCTCCGCCGGGGTCCGGTAGTTGATGGTCAGCCGGTCCAGCCGCCAGCGGTTGCCCAGGTGCGGGGTCAGCACCTGCTCCCAGGACGACCGCGCTGGCCGGGTTGGTGGACTGGGCGATGTCACCGGCGATGGTCATCGACCGGCTCGGGCAGCGGCGCATCAGCATCCGCCAGGCCATCTCGGACAGCTCCTGCGCCTCGTCCACCACGATGTGCCCGAACGCCCAGGTCCGGTCGAGCGCGGCCCGCTCCGCGGTGGTCAGGTAGCTCAGCTCCTCGTGCCGGCCGGCCAGCCGGTCGGCGTTCAGCAGGTCGTAGGCCATCAGGATTTCCGGGTCGTCCTCCAGGTCGCGGGAGACGATGTCCAGCACGCCCTGGGCGTAGGCGACCTGCTGCTGGCGCTCGCGCCGGGCCCGCTGGCGGGCCACCCGGTCATCCTCGCCGAGCAGTTCGGCCGCCTCGTCGAGCAGCGGCACGTCGGCCGGGGTCCAGCCGCCCTCGGGGTCGCGGCGGAGCAGGTCCCGCTCGGCCGCGGCCAGCCGGGGCGCGGCCGCGGCCAGCCGGCGCGGTGAGGCGAACAGGTCATCCAGCAGTCGCTGCGGGGTCAGCACCGGCCAGAGCTGCGCGATCGCGGCCCGGACCTTCGGGTCCTGGCGCAGCTCGGCCCGGATGTCCTCGGTGTCGGCCGACCCGAGCACGGTGCTGTCCGCGGCCGGGACCTCCTCGCCGAGGATCTCGGCGACCATTTTGTCGGTCTCGCGCAGGCCGGCCGTGAACTTGCTGGTGACCTGCTGGACCAGGGCGTTGATGATCTCCCGGACGAAGATCGGCCGGGCCTGGTTGTGCGGCCGGCGGGACCGGCGGGCCCGTTCCCGGGCCCGCTGCACGGTCTTGCGGTCCAGCGTCAGGATCTCACGCTCGAACGTGATCTCCAGCGGCTCGGCGGGCAGCTGCTGCCGGTCCCGCACCGCGGCGGCCAGCACGCCGGCCATGGCGGCCGGCCCTTGATCTCCGCGGTCTCCGGTGCTTCGTCGCGGCGGGCGGTGATCCCCGGGTACAGGTCCGCGATGGTGGACATCAGCACCCCGGTCTCGCCCAGCGAGGGGAGCACGTGCCCGATGTAGCGCAGGAAGGTCGGGTTCGGCCCCACGATCAGCACGCCCCGCCGGGACAGCTGCTCGCGGTAGGTGTACAGCAGGTAGGCGGCCCGGTGCAGGGCCACCGCCGTCTTGCCGGTGCCGGGCGCGCCCTGGACGACGGTCACGCCCGTTGTGCGGCGACCGGATGATCAGGTCCTGCTCGGCCTGGATGGTTTCCACGATGTCGGCCATCCGGCCCGTCCGGGTGGCGGACAGCGCCGCGATCAGGGCCGCTTCGCCGGTCAGCCCGGCGTGCCCGGCCGCACGCTGCTGGCCAGCCTGCGCCGTCGGGACCGATGTCGAGGACCTCGTCGTCCACGCCGGTGACCTTGCGCTGGCGGGTCCGGATATGCCGGCGCCGCAGCACGCCCTCGGGCGAGAAAGCGGTGGCGATATAGAACGGGCGGGCCGCGGGTGCCCGCCAGTCCACCAGCAGGGCCTCGTAATCGGAGGCGTCGTCGAGAATGCCGATCCGCCCGATATAGCGGCGGTCGCCCTCGGCCAGGTCCAGCCGGCCAAAGCACAGCCCGTTCTCGGCCGCGTCGAGCTGGGTGATCCGCTGTGAGTACATCTCCACGAAAGCGTCACGTTCTGACCTGGCCGCGGGGGTACCGCCGGTCTCCAGCAAAACCTTGGACAACCGGCCTGACGCCCGGTCCCGGAGGTCGTCGAGTCTGCCATAGAGCATGGAAATGTATTCCTGCTCTTGGTCGGAATCCCCGTTTGACAACCGGCCTCCTTTTACATTATAATGCCGCGCATTCAAGCCTAGTAAATCCGTCTAGATGAAAACTCTAGGCGGTTTTCTTTTCTTCCCGGTCATGGCGCGGCCCGCGGCAACTCACCCGGCTTCCCCGGCCAGTTCCGGCCGCAGCAGGTCCATCAGCAGGCCATCGTGGAATCCTCCGTCCGGGCCGCGCTCATACTGGCGCAGCACGCCCACCCGGCGGAAGCCGACCTTCTCGTAGCAGCGGATAGCCCGGTGGTTGGCGGCCGCCGGGTCGATGGTGAGGCGGTGGTGCCCGTGCTCCTCGCACAGGAACCTGGCCAGCAGGCGCACGGCCTCCGTGCCGAGACCCTGTCCCTGGGCGCGGGCGCTGAGGTAGATGTCGATACCGGCGTGACGGTACATCGGGTCATTCTCCTCGTGATACTGGATCCCGCCAAGGACCTGGCCCGCCGTCTCGACCACGAGCAGCACGCTCTCGTCGTCCCCGCGCAGGCCGGCCGCGACCACACTGGCCGGGTCCGGGTTGCCCCACCAGCAGGCCACCTCCGGCTCGGCCAGGATCGCGCGACAGGACCGGCGCGTCGCGCTCGTCCCCTGGGCGCAGCCGGACCCGCGCTCCCGGTCAGCTCAGGGTGCGCCGGCCGTCCTGGCTGTCTGGTGTGCTCATCGTGGCCCCGCTCCTCCCGCTGTGGCCCCGGCCCGCCCAGGCAGTATCCAGGCCGCTGCCGACATCCTCCCGCAGCGGGCATGGCCCCGGTCCGGGTGGGGAACGCCGCAGGTGAGACGTTATGACGGGGTGAGTCGTTGTCAGGGAGTGCTGCCAGTGCCGGACCAGGAAGCCCGGGACCCGGGGACGCACTGGGTGCTGCACGTTGACCTGGACCAGTTCATCGCCGCGGTCGAGGTCCTGCGGCATCCTGAGCTGCGCGGCCGCCCGGTCGTGGTCGGCGGGGACGGGGACCCGGCCAAGCGGGGTGTGGTCAGCACCGCCTCCTACGAGGCGCGCGAGCACGGCGTGCATTCCGGGCTGCCGCTGCGGACCGCGGCGCGCCGGTGCCCGGACGCGGTGTTCCTGCCGGTGGACCGGGAGGAGTACGAGGCGGCGTCGGCCACGGTCATGGCCACGCTGCGCGGGTTCGGCGCGGTCACCGAGGTGATGGGCTGGGACGAGGCGTTCGTGGCCGTGGAGACCGACGACCCGGAAGGGTTCGCCCGGGAGATCGCGGCCGGGATCCGCGCCGCGACCCAGCTCGACGCCACGGTCGGGATCGGGCAGAACAAGCTGCAGGCCAAGCTGGCGACCGGGTTCGGCAAGCCGGCCGGGGTGTTCCGGCTGACCCACGAGACCTGGTTCGACGTGCTGGGCGGCCGTCCCACCGACGCGCTGTGGGGGATCGGGGCCAAGACCGCGCGGAAGCTGGCCGCGCTGGGCATCGAGACCGTCCGCGACCTGGCCCACGCCGACCCGGACGCGCTGGCCGCGGAGTTCGGCCCGGCGACCGGGCCGTGGCTGGTCCGGCTGGCCCGCGGCCAGGATCACTCGCCGGTGTCCAGCGCCCCGTACCTGCCCCGGTCCCGGGGCCGGGAGGTCACCTACCAGGTCAACCTGGAGGACTGGGACCAGGTCCGCGCCGAGGTGGTCCGGCTGGCGGAACTGGTCACCGCCGACGTGGTGGCGGAGGAGCGGCCCGCGGTGCGGGTCGTGGTCAAGGTCCGGTACGCCCCGTTCTTCACCTCGAGTCACTCCCGGTCACTGCCGGGGCCGACGGCCGACGCGGACGCCATCCGGGAGGCGGCGCTCGCCGCGCTGGAGCGGTTCACCGACCGGCGGCCGGTCCGGCTGCTGGGGGTGCGGGCCGAGTTCGCCGACGGGGCTGACCCCGGGCCGCGGGTCTGGCCCCGGGCCCGGGGTCGTCCCGGCGCGCGGTCCCCGGGTCGGCCGGGTCTCAGCTCTTCCCGCGGCTCCGCGCCGCCAGGATGATCTGCGTGACGTCGTACCGGCTCAGCCCCAGCTTGCGGGCGATCTCGTCCGGCCGCAGGCCCTGCTGGTTGTACAGGACCGCCAGCCGGCGCTGCGACGCCGTGCCCGGCAGCCGGGGCCCGCGAGGTGCGGCGGGCGGGCCGCCGGGTGGGCTGGCCTGGCGGGCTGGCCGGGCGCGCTGGCCTGGCCGGTGCTGGCCGGGGCGCGCTGCCGTGGCTGGCGGCCGTGCTGGCCTGGGCGGGCTCGGCCGGGCGGCGCGGCCCGCGGCTGGCCGGGGCCGGCCGGCTGGCCGAAGGTGCCGCGCCGCTGGTCGTGATACTTGCCCTGGGCCAGTTCGGCCTTGGTGTCCTCGTCCAGCAGCAGGTACTGCTCGGCCGACTTGTTGACCCCGACCGCGACCATGGTCAGGCCCTTGAGGTTCTTCGCCTGGCACTCAGGCTTCATGCAGTAGTCGTATTTCTCAGCCCGCTCGGGATGCAGCTCATCCCCGCAGCTGACACATCTGAATTTCGTCTCTGAACTGGACATACGTAGGGATAACGCCGCCGTGGGCCGGTTCCTTCCCGGCCAGGCCGGGCAGGCAGCGGGCCTGGAGCTTTCAGGGTGGCAGCCCGCACCCGGGCTGCTCATCGAGCGCCCTGGCTCATGCCCCGGGTCGGGCTCGCCCGGAGCCAGACAATCGTTATGAAAAATCTTGCCCCGGAGCCTCTTGTTCCGCCGCCGCCGGTAGCGTGGGCCAGCGGAATCTGAGGTAGCAAGACGGGGAGGACACGTGACCGACGGTGGCCCGGCGCGGCCGGGAACGGATCGCGAACTGCTCGAGCTGATGCCCTTCGCGGTCACCCTGGGCATCGAGCTCGACGCGGCCTCCGCCGCGGGAGGTGCGAGGGCATCTGGCCTGGTCACCGGAGCGGTGCACGGCCGGCGGCATCATGCACGGCGGCGTGCTGATGGCGCTGGCGGACAGCCTGGGCGGGATCTGCGCCCACCTGAACCTGCCGCGGGGCGCGCGGACCGCCACCATCAGCTCCAGCAGCGTGTTCCTGCGCGGCATCACCGGCGGGGTGGTCAGCGCCGTGGCCCGGCCGCTGCACGCCGGGCGGGCGGTGATCGTGGTCCAGACGGACCTGACCGATGACGGCGGCCGCCTCGCGGCCCAGGTCACGCAGACCCAGGCGGTGGCCCCCGGGTAGACGCGGCGCGGCTACCGGTCGTCGGGCTGGCGGCCCACGGCGGTCTTCTGCGGGTCCGGCGCGGCGTCCGGTGCGGATCTCGGCGGATCCGGACGCAGGCCGGACAGCAAGTCCTCGACGCGGACCTTGAACCGGATGACCGGCTGCCGGAGCCGCCGTTCCCGGCGGGCCGCCCGGGCCCGCTTGCGCGGGCGGCGCTGGTAACGCCACCGGGCCCAGGGTGAGCCGGGCCGGGCCAGCCGGATGGCGCCGACGATGAGCAGCGGGAACAGGAACAAGCCGAACAGGCCCGTCCATATCTTCCCCTTGAGCAGCGTGATCGCGGCCAGGGTGAAGGTGACCAGGACGCTCACGTGAGGGTGATGACCGCCTCCCAGGTCGTTCCCGTGCCGGCCGGTGGGGCTCGGGGATGATCGACGGGACGATGCCCAGCAGCAGCAGGACGGTCACCCCGGCCGCCACGAACACCGCGTCCACGGACAGCCGCCCGTCGCTCGTCCAGTACACGTCGCGCAGGTGCAGGATGAGCGCGAACTCGTCGAGGACCAGGGCGGCCCCGAGCCCGAACAGCGCGGCCGCGCCGGCGCGCCAGTTCAGCGAGCCGCCCGGGGCCACGATGCCGGTGACCCCGCCGACGAGCATGAACACCACCCCGAACACCATGTGGTGCACGTGCAGGTCGCCGGGGGTGACGTTGCCCGGCCACCAGCGGACCTGGGCGCGGATCAGCCGTACCGAAAGCCGGATGAAGCCGAACCCGGCCACGAACGCGCAGAAGAAGCAGAACAGCGGCAGCCGCCCGGTCTGCTCGATATTCGTGCTGAACCAGCTGGACATGTTGCCCCCACCAGCCGGGCCGTCGTCGGGTAAGCGCGCACTGCATGATAGTCAGCCGCGGCGCTCGCACACGCTGCTTTGAGCCTGCTCACCGCCGGGCGCCCGGTAAACGCGATCCGGTGGCCCGCCGGGCGGCGGCCGGGATCGCCGGGCCAGCTGACTTGCCCATGTAGTTCTGCTGGTCAGCCAGTTACGTGGCCAGCTCCTGCGCCCCGGCCTGAGCGCGTGCCTGGACCTGCGGGCGCACGAACTCCTCGAACGCCTCCTCGGGTTTCGCGGATCCGTGCACCACGGCCGCGACGGCGCGGAGCATCGCTTCGGGGTAGTCGCTCTGGAAGATGTTGCGGCCCATGTCGACTCCGGCTGCGCCCGCCTCCACGGCCTGGTAGGCCATGGTCAGGGCGTCCAGTTCGGGCAGCTTCTTGCCGCCCGCCATGACCAGCGGCACCGGGCAGGCCGCCGTGACCGTGTCGAAGTCCTCGCTGCAGTAGTAGGTCTTGACGAAGTGGGCGCCGAGCTCCGCGCAGATCCGGGTGGCGAGCCGCAGGTAGCGGGCGTCCCGGGTCAGCTCCTTGCCGACGGCGGTGACGGCGAGCACCGGAATGCCGCAGCGCTGCCCCTGATCCACCAGCCGGGTCATGTTGTGCACCGACTGGGTCTCGAACTCGCCGCCGATGAAGACCTGGACGGCGACGGCGCAGGCGTTGATCCGGGCGGCGTCCTCCATGCTGACCGCGATCTGCTCGTCGGACAGCTCGCGGAGGATGCTGGGGCCGCCGCTGGCCCGCAGCACGATGGGGGCGCCCGAGGCGGGCGGGATCGTGGACCGGACCATGCCCCGGGTGGTCATCAGCGCGTCGGCGTAGCGGAGCAGCGGCAGGATCGACAGGTCCACCCGCTCCAGGCCGGTGGTGGGTCCCTGGAAGTACCCGTGGTCGATGGCGAGCATCACGGTCCGGCTGGTGGCGGGCCGGAAGATCCGCGCCAGCCGGCTCTGCATGCCCCAGTCCAGGCGCCGCAGCCCTTGAGCGGGAACACGGCGGCGGGGGCGGGTACCGAGGGCTGGAAACGGGCGCCACTGGTGGCGTCGTCGGTGTCGGCCATGGTCGGTCTCTCCCGGGGTGCTGGTCTGGCGGCCGGTGCAGGCTGCTGTCTGTACGGGGCTAGGCGCCTGCCGCCCGCCACAGCGGGCTGAGCAGGCCGTCTTCGGAGATGCCGAGCATCCGGGCGTAGATCTCGCGCCAGGCCGGGTACCGCTCGTCGTAGCGGGCCACGGCGCCGGGGTCCGGCTCGTAGGTGGCGCCCCGGCGGCGCAGTTCCGGCCGCAGGTCGTCGAGGCTGGCGTAGCTGCCCGCGCCGAGGCCGGCGCACAGCGCGGCGCCGAGCGCGCTGCTCTCGGTGACCACGGGCACGTGCACCGGCACGCCGAGCACGTCGGCCATGATCTGCGGCCACAACCGCCCCTTGGCCGCGCCTCCGGTGAACGTGACCTCCCCGAAGCGCAGCCCGGTCAGCTCGGTGATGATGTCCCGGTGTCCCCGGGCGACGTAGGCCCCGGCTTCCTCGATGGCCCGGATGCAGGCGCCCCGGCCGCTGGCCGCCGGGTGGCCGAGGTCGAATCCGGCGAACGCCGGGCTGGCGTGCACCCAGCGCCGCGCGTTCATCAGGTTCGACATGATCGCGACCACCCCGCCGGACCCCGCCGGGACCTGGGCGGCCGCCTCTTCCATGACCACGTACGGGTCCACGCCGCGGCGCCGGGCGGCGGCGACCTCGGTGTCGCAGAACGCGTCGCGGAACCATCGCATGCTCATGCCGCAGTAGAAGCCGATCCCCTCCAGCATCCACTGGCCCGGCGTGACGTGGCAGAGCGTGCGCAGCCGGGCCTGCGGGTCGATGAGCGGCTCGGGCAGCAGCACGGTGTTCTGCCAGAAGGTCCCGGCGACCACGGTGTACTCACCGCGGGCCATGCCCGGCGCCCAGCAGGGCCAGCTGGGTGTCGCCACCGCCGGCCACCACCGGGGTGCCGGCCCGCAGCCCGGTCTGCCCGGCGGCCGCGGGGGTGACCTGGCCGACCACGGTGCCGGGGTCCACCACCGGGGGCAGCACGTCGGCGGGCAGCCCGGACAGCGCCGGGATCGACGCCGACCAGGTCCGCTGGGCGAGCGTGAACATCCCCGAGCTGGAGCCGCAGGACGGCTCGGTGACCTGCGCCCCGGACAGCCGGTAGACGATCCAGTCGCTGAGCATGCCCAGGCTGCCGGTGGCGTCCAGGATGTCCGGGCGGTGCCGGGCCAGCCAGCGCAGCCGGGCCGGCGTGGTGATGGACACCCAGTCGCCCGCCTCGGCGTAGATCTTCTCGGCCGCGCCCTCGCGGACCAGGTCCGCCGCTTCCTCCGCCGACCGGCTGTCCACGTTCGGGCAGGCCCAGATCTCGCGCCCGGCCCGGTCGTACAAGACCACGCCCTCGCGCATGCTGGTGGCGGCGACCGCCGCGACGTCGGCGCCGGAGGCGCCCGCGGCCCGCAGCGCGTCCTGGACACAGGCGGCGATCGCGCGCCAGCCGGACTCCACGTCGAAGTCCTGGCCGCCCGGCACCCCGGGCAGGCTCGTGGTGCGCCCACTCGCGCACCGAGACCGCAGCCTGCTGCCCGGCCTCGGTGAACAGCACGGCGCGGCAGCTGCCGGTGCCCGCGTCGATGGCCAGCAGGTAGCGGCTCGTCATGTCATCGCACTCCCGGCGTGCAGCACCTGCGGGTTCACCACGTCGGCGGGCACCCGCCCGGCTACCAGGCTGGCCACCGCGGCCACCGCGCGGCGGGCGCCGCGGGCCAGCGTCTCCGCCGTGGCCCCGCCGATGTGCGGGGTGACCAGCACGTTCGGCGCGTCCAGCAGCGGATGCCGGGCGCCGGGCTCGGGCCGCTCCAGCACATCCAGGGCCGCGCCCGCCAGAATTCCTTTCTCCAACGCCTCCCGGAGCGCGGCCTCGTCAACCAGCGACTCGCGGGCGGTGTTGATGAAATAACGCCCCCGGGCGCATCTGGGCGAACTGGGACTGGGAGAACATGTGCCGGTTCTCCGGCGTGGCCCGGGCGTGCAGCGACACGACGCCGGAGCGGGCCAGCAGGGTGTCCAGCGGGACCAGGCCGACGCCGTCGGGGGCCTCGGTGACCAGCGGGTCGTAGGCCAGGACGGTGAAACCGAGCGCCCGCGCCCGCGTGGCCACCTCGTGGCCGACCCGGCCCAGGCCGACCAGGCCGAGGGTGACGCTGGCGGCCTCCTGGCCGAAGTACTCGCTCCCCTCGAACACCGACTCCGCGAACGCGCCCCGGCGGAGCAGGTCGGAACTGGCCCGGGGGACCATGCGGATGAGCAGCAGCGCGAACGCGATCGTCAGCTCGGCGACCGCTTCCGCGTTCTTGCCCGGGGTGTTGACCACCGGGATGCCCCGGTCGGTCGCCGCGGCCACGTCCACGTTCACCGGGCCGCCGCGGGCGCAGCAGACCAGCCGCAGCCGCGCGGCGTCGAGCACTTCGGAGCTGACCGGCGCGCCGTGCACGATGAGTACGTCGTGCCCGGCGACCGCCCGGGCCACGTCGGCCGGGTCGCCGACGTATTCGCGGAGCCGGTGCTCCGACGTCGGTGCGCGGCGGTGCGAACGCCACCCCCTCGATCTGCATCGAGGTCACCTCCACCTCGGCGCCGAGCCGCGCCAGCGGCTCGGCATAGGCGGAGGAGGGCAGGTACGGATCGCCGATCACCAGGACACGCACCGGGTCCGGCCCGCCCACGGGACTGTGCCTCTCGGGGACGATGGCTCACGGGAAGACGTACGTGGGCTCGAGGTCGATCGCGTGCCCGCTGCCGGATTCCAGGACGAACTTGAGCAGCGGGGAGGTGTCCAGGTAGTAGAACTCGATGGACTCCCCGATCCGCCCGCCCATCAGGATCTCCGCGCCGCGCTCGCGCCAGTGCACCTTGAGCGCCTCGCTGTCCTCGGTCGAGTGCTTCATGCACGCGATGTGCTGCACGCCCTCGCCGTGGGTGTCCAGGAACTCCTGGTAGATGCTGGGGCCGCTGACCGGCTGGATGAGCTCGAAGCCGAGCCCGTTCACCGTCGTCTCGGCGCCGATCATGCGGAATTCCGTCTTCTCGCCGCGCACCACGGTGTCGTGCAGCAGCGGCGGCTTGTAGTCAAACACGCTCCAGGGTCCCCAGCCGAGGTTCTCGGTGTAGGACCGCAGCGCGGATTCCATGTCGGCCACGACCACCGCGATCTGGGTGATGGTCATCGGGACCGGGGGGGCCACGATGCGCCCGCCGTTACTGCCTGCCATCTGCTACCTCCTGGATCGAGCCCGCAGGCTCTGCTAGCTCCCGGCCGAGCCCGCAGGCTCTGCGTGGAGCAACGCCTGGGTGATGACCTCAAGGTTGTCGGCCGGGCTGCGGCCCTGGCCAGGGGAGCGGCGCGAGCTGAAGATCGCGCTGCCGCTGACCAGCACGTCGATGTCCCAGCCGGCCATCTCGGCCGCGTTGGCCAGGCTGACCCCGCCGTCCACGCCGACCAGCACGTCGGCGCCGGCCTGGGCGGCGAGCTCGCGGACGGCCGCGACCCGGCGGCGGGTGTTGGCCGCGGGGGCCTGGCCGGACCAGCCCGGGTTGACCGCCAGCACCAGGATCAGGTCGGCCAGCTCCAGGACCGGCTCCACCGCCTGCACCGGGGTGCCCGGGTTGATCGCGACGCCGCGCAGGAAGGAGCGCGGCTCCCCGGCCAGCTGCGTCATCTCCTGCAGCGTGCGGTGCAGGTGCCGGGTGGCCTCGGCGTGCACGGTGATGACCGCCGCCCCCGCCGCCGCGATGTCTGGCACCAGCCGGCGGGGCTCCTCGACCATCAGGTGCGCGTCCACCGGCAGGCCGGTCGAGGCGACCGCGGCCACGAACGCCGGGCCCACGGTGAGCTGCGGGCAGAACGCGCCGTCCATCACGTCCACGTGCGCCCAGGCGGCCGTGCCGCGGAGGATCTCCAGCTCCGCGCCCAGCCGGGTCAGGTCGGCGGTGATCACTCCCGGCGCTCAGGCGGGGAACGGTCACCACGGGCCCGCCTCCCCTCAGCCGATGGAGCATTCGCTCAACTGGTGCGCATATGCTCGCGTGGAAGAAGTATCGGCCTGCGGGCCAGCCTTGGCAAGGCCCTGACCGGGAATTTCCCGGTGCGGGGCGCAGACGGCCCGGCCAGGGCGGATCAGCCCCGCTGCAGCTCGAGCAGGCGCAGCGCGACGAGCTCGTTGGTCACCAGGACGTCGAGGAACCCGCCGCGCAGGGCGCCGAGGATGGCCTCCGCCTTGTGCAGCCCGCCGGCCACGCCGACGACCTTGGGGATGGAGGCCAGTTCGGACAGCTCGATGCCGATCCGCCGGTCGTGGATGGGCAGGCTGACCACCTGGCCGTCGCTGTCGAAGAACTGGCCGAGGATGTCGCCCACGACACCACGGTCACGCAGCTGGCGGACGTCGTCCGCGGCCAGGTATCCCATCTGCACGATGGTCGCGTCAGCGGCAGGCGTGCCGACCCCGACGATGGCCTGGTCCACGCCGCAGGCCTGGGTGAGGACCTGCTGGATGGCCGGCTCGGCCTTGAGCGCCGCGGCCAGCCTGGGCGTGGACGCCACGATGGGGGTCGGGATGATGGTGGCGGTGGTGGCCTCCGGCTCGGCGCTGCCTTCGCCCTTGGACGACAGGATGGTCTGCAGGTAGCCGTCCACGCCGCCGGTGAGCGTGACCATGTGCACCGGGCCGACGGCGCCGAAGTTGGTCGAGGCGATGACCCGGGAGACCGTCTCCCCCCAGCCGACGCCGAGGGAGCCGCCGGGGCGCAGGTGGGTGCTCATGAACTGGGCCCCGCCCAGCCCCAGCCGGGCGTTCAGCAGGTGATGGTCGGCGGGCTCCTTGTCATGGTCCGGGACGACCAGCGCCTCGGTCAGGTCGAAGGTGCGCCGCAGCTCGCTGCTGACCTCGAACGCGTCGAGGTGGTCCGCGTTCAGGTTGATCGAGACCAGGCCCACCTTGCGGGCCCGGTCCAGCATCCGCCCGACCGACGCCCGGGACACCGACAGCCGCCGGGCGATCTCGTCCTGGGTCAGCTCGTCCTTGTAGTAGAACCAGGCCACCCGGAGCAGCAGCTCCTCCGCCCCCGACCTGCTGTCAACTGCGCTCACCGGTAACCCCTGTTTCCCCGCGGTCGCCCTACTCACGGTCGATCACCTGGCCGCCATCCAGCGGGATCACCGCGCCGGTCAGGAAGGACGCCGCCGGGCTCAGCAGCAGCAGTATCCAGAGCGCGACTTCCTCCGGGGTGCCGATCCGGCCGAGCGGTACCTGGCCGCTGAGCCAGCGGTAAGCCTCGTCCAGGTCCTCCGCCCAGGTGGCATGGATGGGCGTGTCGATGGGGCCGGGCGCGATGCCGTTCACCCGCACGCCGAGCGGAGCCAGCTCGCCAGCCAGGGTGCGGGTCAGGTAGTCGAGCGCCGACTTGGTCATCGCGTACACCGACTGGCCGACCCGGTGCAGCGTGCCCGACGAGGAGCTGATGTTCACCACGGCCCGCACGCCAGACTCGCGGAGGGCGGGCAGGGCGGCCTGGATCAGGAAGAACGGCGCCCGGACGTTGGTGGCGACGTGCTCGTCGAAGCCGGCCACGTCCCATTCGCCGAGCGGTTTGTGCCGGATCACGGCGGCGTTGTTGACCAGTCCGTCGATGCGGCCGTAGTGATCCAGGCAGGCCGCGGCGATGTGCTGAGGGCTGGCGGGATCGGCCAGGTCGGCGGGCAGGCACAGCGCGTCACCGCCCGCGGACCGGATTTTCCCGGCCACCTCGTCCAGGGGGTCCGGGCGCCGGCCGACCAGGACGACCCGGGCGCCAGCGGCGCCGAGCTGGCGGGCCGCTGCCGCACCGATGCCGCTGCCCGCTCCGGTCACGATGATGACGGCCCCGGTCAGTCCCGGGTCGGCCAGGATCTGTGCGGCAGGACCCGGCAACGCTGCCATAGGGACTCCCAGGGAGACGGGGCGCCATGCTCGCGCCGCTTTGAGCGTATGTTAATCAACTGAGCGTTCGCTCACGGCTGACCGGATGGCGGGAGTCATGGCACGGCGGGGCCGAGGCAGCGGATCACCCGGACCGGTTCGCGGCCGGCCCGGATCGCGACCGGCAGGCTGGCGGGCAGGGCGAAGGTCTGGCCCCGCCGGATCGGCTGGCTGCCGAAGTCGCCTTCGACCCACCCGTCGCCGGCGGCCACCACCGCGATCGAGAACCGCCCGTCGCTGACCTCGATCTCGCCGGGAACCTCGAGCGCGGTGGCGTCGAAGAAGGGCAGCACGTCGCCGGAGAACAGGCGCACCTCACGCGAGTCGTGGCTGGTGCGCAGCACGCGCGGCTGCTGGCGGGCCCGGGCCAGGGTCTCCGCCCGCCCGGCCGCGGTGTAGTCGATCATGTCCAGGGCCAGGTCCCAGCCCAGGCCCATGGTGGCCCCGTCGTCGTCCGCCCCGGACGTCTCCGGGATCACGATGTGGTCGCTCGGCTCCTGGACCTCGATGAACGAGATCCTCGGCCCCAGGTAGTGGGGCACGCCCGCGTGGGCGACGTACACCTCGCCCGGGTGCACCGGGGTGCGGTGCAGGGTGCCGCGGATGCCCGTGGTGTCATGGCGGCGGGCCGCGTCGGCGAACCAGGCTCGCGAGGTACCGGGGATGAAGCCGATGCCCGCGTAGGCCGGCTCCTGGCCGTCGCCCGGCGTGTCGAGCAGGATCCACGCCTCGGTCTTGCCGAACGGCGAGCCGAGGTGCCGGCGCGCCCACTCCCGCGTCGGGTGCGCGTGCAGCGGGACCTGGCCGGCCGGGGACAGCAGCTTGACCAGGACGCCGGTGATGGGCCCCCAGTGCTCGGCGAATCGCCGGCCGACCATCTCCTCGGGCAGCGCCTCGACCAGTTCCCGGAGCGTCACCGGGCCGGCCCCGGGGACAGGGACCCGGCTCAGGCCCTGCGGGTGGCCATCCGGGTCGTCGTTACCGGCCTGGGTGCACGAGCCGACCCAGTCTTCGGACCACCAGTCGTCCGGCCGCGCGGGCAGGCCGCGGAACGTCCGGGTCAGCGAGCCCGCCCTCATAGAAGCGGTAGAGCGGGTGGTAGTCCAGCGGCAGCGGCCGCCGGATGGCCTCGCGGAGCGGGCTGGCCACCGCTGGCCGCTGGTTCACGCCTCCAGCGCCTGGTCAGAAGATGGCGATCGGGTTCCACGGCGACCCGGTCGCGCCGGGCAGCCGCAGCGGCAGGCCGACCACCATGAACTCGTCGCGCCCCTCCTCCGCGCAGGCCTGGGCCAGGTCCTCGAGCTGGAGGCTGTCCGAGGCGAACATGCCCATCGCGGTGATCTGCAGCGGGTGGATCGGGTACAGGATGCCCTCGACGTTGCTGGGCACCGTCTCCCCGTCGCCGTCCGGCAGGAACGCCGCGATCCGCCGTTCGTGCATCCACGGGATCGTGTCCACGTGCAGGCCCGCCTTGCCCTCCCCGGCGGGCGGGTAGTCGTTGTTCCAGGCACCGAGTTCGAGCCGGCGCCGGTGATGGCCGGTGCGGAAGACCAGGATGTCGCCCTCACCGAGCCGGACGCCCTGGGCCTGCTCGGCCGCCTCCAGCTCGGCCCGGGTCACCGCCTCGCCCGGCTCCAGCCATTTCACCCCGCGCAGCCGGGGGATATCGAGCAGCACGCCCCGGCCGACCAGCCCGTTGGCGTAGCTGGTCACGTCGAGCGCGGTGGCGCCCCTGGTCGTCATCACCTCCAGGGCGGGCCCGCCGTTGTAGACCTGGCCCCGGTAGGCGATGTGGCACAGCGCGTCCATGTGGGTGTGGCAGTCGCCGTGGAAGGCCAGGCCCAGGTAGTCGGTGGCGAAGGTGAGGCTGCCCGAGCCGATGTCGATGTCGTGCCCCTGGACCACGTGATGGGTGACGGGGCTGGGGTTGTCCGGCCCGGCCACGGTATTCATCGGGATCGACATCGTGACCTGCCGCCCGGACCGGACCAGTGCCGCGGCGGCCCGCACGTGATCCGGGGTGAGGTAGTTGAGCGTGCCGCGCGTGTCGTCGGCACCCCAGCGGCCCCAGTTCTTGACCGCCTCGAAGATCTCCTCGAACTCGGCCAGGGTGACCGGCGCGGGCCGGGTCAGAAGTGGTCACGGAATCACTCACCGCCTGTCTGCTGGAGGCTGTCTGCTGGAGCCCTGATCTGCTGGAGCCCGATCTGCTGGAGCCGGATCTGCTGGAGCCGAATCCGCTGGAGTGGCCGGAAGCAGCCGGGACACCCGGTCCCCGAACTCATCCAGGGCGGCCGTCCCCTGCAGCGCGCCGATCTCCAGGTCATACTCGCGCGTCTCGCCGGGCTCGAGCCACTGCAGCTCGCCGCGCTCCCGGGCGTCCGCCCGGCCCGCGTCCCGGTTCGTGCTGGGCTCCAGGCCGAGTGCGTAGGTACCCTCGCCCAGCATCCGCCACACCGTGTGGTGCGGCAGCTGGCTGATCCGGAACACCTGGTAGACCCCCAGGCCCCGGGCCCGGTTCAGCAACCCCACCGGCACGGTCCCGGCCGGCTCGGCGATGAGCTCATGCTCGAAGCACGCTTCCGTGGCCCCGCGGACCGGGCCGGACATCAGCTGGTACCCGTCGACCGGCACGCCGTAGTCCGTGCTGGTCCGGCGGCTCGGGACCACGAGTTCCGCGCCCTCGTCGAGCACCGGGAAGCCGGCGTTGCAGTGGTACAGGAACATGTGCGAGGCCGGCGTGTGCCCGGTGTTCTCGACCACGTCGTGAATGGTGAACGCCGACGCGCCGACCCGGGCCTCGATCCGCCGCCGGAGCACGAGCTGCTCGGCGAACACCGCGGACTGGAGTACCTCGCCCTCGGCCCACAGCACGCACTCGTCGCCCTCCCACCGCTCGCCGTACCCGGTCAGCCGGGCGGGCAGGCCGCCGGCCCGCCCGTGCAGCCCGTACCGGACCGACGACTGGATGTGCGGCTGGTTGAAGTGGGCGGCGGTGTCCTCGGCCGGTCCCAGGGTGTGGTCGAGACCGCAGGTGACCACCATGCCGCCACCCCAGGCGCGGAACCAGCCCCAGTCATCCGGCTCGTAGTACCAGGGTCCGGTGACCCCGGCCCCGGACAGCCAGCTCAGCGGCTGCCCGGCCAGCTCGCACCGGCCGACGTCGAAGCAGCGGTCGATCAGCACCTCGAACGCGAACCCGGTGCCGGTCCGGAATTCGAGCACCCGGACCCCGCGGCCCTGGCCATCCCCGAGCGTGACCAGCCGGACCCCCGCGACCTGCTCCAGGCGCCCGACGCGGCGCAGCAACCCGGCTCGCGGGTAGCCGGTGCCGAACAGTTCAGGCATGTTGTTAGCCATCCTCACCAGGGCGAATACCAAAGTTCCTCCAATTGTGCGCAAATGTCAAGGTGCTGAGCGTCCGCTCATATCGGCCCGGATAGGGCGGCCGGGCCGGCCGCGCGTGGCCGGCCTGCGGACCGGGCGCATGATGGGTCGGTACGGCCGCGCCGGGGGGCAGCGGCTGGCACCGGGGGATAGATGCAGCGGCATGCCCGCCGCGCGGTGGCGGCGCTCGTGGTTCTCGCGGCCGTGGTACTCACGCTGATCGCGTGCAGCGCCGCGGCCCGGGCCAGCCAAGTCCCGGGCCACCACCCGGGCCAGCACAGCCCCGCGGCCCGGACCGTGGTCACGTTCACCTGGGGCGGCGGCCTCGGGGACCAGATGGGCGCGCTGCCGGTCTTCCAGCGCTACCGGATGCACGCCACCTTCTACGTGCCGTCCGGCCTGGTCTGCCAGCCCGGGACCGGACCGGGCTGCCCGCATTCGCCGTACCTGACGCTGGCGCGAGGTCCGCCAGATCGCCGCGGACGGCAACGAGATCGGCGGCCTGTCCGTGCAGCATGTCCCGCTGGCCCCGCTGCCCGCCGCGGAGGCCCAGCGGGAGATCTGTGACGACCGGGTCAACCTGACCCGCTGGGGGTTCCGCGTCACCGACTTCGCCTACCCGTTCGCGCTGGTCAACCAGACCCTCCAGGATCTCGCGCGGCGCTGCGGCTACAACTCCGCGCTGGGCACGGGGCAGTTGCGCGGCGCCGGGCTGTGCCCGCACTGCGCCTGGGCGGAGACCATCCCGCCCCGCAACCCGTACCTGCTGCGCGCGCCCATCGAAGTGGCGTCGGTCGGCACCAGGTGGTCACCGGCCACCTTCGAGAAGATCGTCACCGGGGCCCAGCAGCACGGCGGCGGCTGGATCATCTTCACCATCCACGACGTCTGCGCCCAGGCCTGCGCGCTGGGCGTGACCCGGCCCGAACTGGACAGCGTGCTCGGCTGGCTGGCCCGCCAGGCCGGGCACGGGGTGAGCGTGCGCACCGTCCGCCAGGTGATCGGCGGCCCGGTCCGCCCCGCGGTGGCCGGTCCCGCCCCGCGGCCCATCCCGCCGCCGGGGGTCGTCAACTCCCGCCTGACCGTGGTCACCGCGGCCGGGACGCCGGCCTGCTTCCAGGCTGGCCGGTACGGCACGAACCACGCCACCTTCCGCTACCAGCGCCGGGCCGGCCCAGGTGGGGCGGGAGCTGAGGTTATTTCCTTGACGCAACGAAAATCTGGCACGGCGCAGATCGTGCCCACCATGGACCTGGGCGCGTGCGCGCCGGCGGCGACCGCGGGACGCCGTTACACGCTGGGCGCCTGGTACAAGTCGAGCGGCCCGGTGGTCTTCAACACCTACTACCGGACGGCCACCGGCAGCTGGGCGTTCTGGGCCAGCAGCCCGCCGCTGGCCGCCTCGCGCGGCTGGACCCAGGGGACCTGGACGGCGCCCGCCGTCCCGTCCGGGGCGACCGCGGTCAGCTTCGGCCTGGCGCTCAGCTCGGCGGCACGCTGGCCACCACCCGGTACAGCCTGGCGCCGGTCCGCTACACCAGCACCCGGCTGATCGCGTTCCTCGTCCTGGTCGCGGCGGCCGCGATCGCGCTCTTCGGCGTCCGCAGGTTCCGCCGTCCGCGTGCTCCCGGGCCCCCGTGATCGCGGTCCGGGCCGCACCCGGCGGCCCGGACCGCGCGCGGCCAGCC
>CAVUKT010000053.1:0-29018 GCA_963742055.1 uncultured Actinomycetes bacterium
CCAAGTTCTCGGTCCAGGGACCGGGCGCGGCCGCGGTGCTCAGCCGGCTGTCGGCCAATGACCTGACCGCCGGGCGGCCGGCTGGTCTACACCCAGTGGCTGAACGAGACAGGCGGCATCGTCGCCGACGTCACGGTGACCTGGCTGGAGCCGGAGAAGTTCCTGGTCATCGCCAGTGACATCATCCACCGCCGGATCGAGCCGCTGATCAGGCGGGCGAGCAGGCCCGGTGAGTTCCTCACCGTCACCGATGTGACGTCGGGCACCACGCTGCTGTCCGTGCAGGGCCCGGCCTCCCGGACGCTGATCGGGCGGCTCACCGACGCCGACCTGTCCAACGAGGCGTTCCCCTACCTCAGCGCGCGGCAGATCCACGTCGGCTACGCGCCGGTGCTCGCCATCCGGGTCACCTACGTGGGTGAACTCGGCTGGGAACTGCACGTGCCCCGCGGAGTACGCGATGGGGGTGTACGACGACCTGGTGTCCGCCGGCGGCGACCTGGGGTTCCGGCTGGCCGGCCTGTCCGCCATGTCCAGCCTGCGGCTGGAAAAGGGCTACCGCGACATGGGCGTGGACATCGACAACACTGACAACCCGCTCCAAGCGGGGCTCGGGTTCGCCGTGGCCTGGGATAAGCCGGGCGGCTTCACCGGCCGGGAGGCCCTGCTGGCCGCCCGGGAGCAGGGCCCGCCGCGCCATCGCGTGGTCAGCCTGCTCGCCGAGAACCCCGCCGCCGACCTGTTCGGCAACGAGCCGGTGTTCGCCGGGGATCAGTGGGTGGGCTATGTCCGGGCGGCCGCCTACGGCTACACGGTGGGCGGCGCGGTCGGGCTGGCCCAGGTGCAGAGCCCCGAGGGGGTGACCGGGGGGTGGCTGAAGAGCGGGGACTTCCGGGTCCGCACCCCGGCTGGTGACGTCCCCGTCCGGCTGCAGATCGCACCGTTGTATGACCCGCAGCGGCTGCGCATCCTGGACCGCTGACCTAGGGCCGGACTAACGCGGGGGCGTTCTAACGCGGGGACGTTCAGACGCGCTCGGCGGGCTTGACGGGCTTGACGGTGCCGCCATTCGGCTCAACTTGCGTTCGCAGCGCGCTCCAGCCCAGACGCCCGGTGACGCCTCGAGCTGCTCCCGATCGTGAGCCAAGATCGGCGATGCTGAAGCTGGTCAGGGTCTCGCGTGCTGGCTGTTCCGCATCTTGACAACGCTGAGCGCGCGGCCCACCTCGGATTCTTGCTCGATGTAGCGCAGCTCGATGACGTTGTCGAACAAGAACATGAGCCCGTCGAGCGACTCGGTGGCCAGTCCGTAGATGCTCGTCTCGCTGGTGACCAGCGACGAGCTGCCGGCCGCGCGGATCAGTCCGACCAGGCTGCGCATGTAGGCGGGGAAACGTTCCGACTCCCGGTTGGCGAAGACCAGTTCGGCCAGGCTGTCGATGACGATGCGGCTGACCTTGTGCTCGGCGAGTTCCGCGCGGATGGCGCTGGCCAGGACGTCAAGGTCGAGGTCGCCCATCGGTACGTGCGAGATCACGAGCTGCCCGGATGCGCGGGCCGCGGCGAGATCCCAGCCGAAGGCGGCGGCCATGCTCGATGAGCTGGTCAGCGGTGTCCTGGAAGGTCACGTAAAGGCAGCGCTCCCCTTGCTCTAGCGCCTCAGTGATCCAGCGCAGCCCGAAGATGGTCTTGCCGACGCCGGAGGGTCCGATGATCAGCGTGGCGTCCCTTGCTTCATCCCGCCGCCCATCAGCTGGTCCAGGCCGGGGATCCCGCTGTGATCCGGCCGGAGACCGCACGCCACCTCGGCCGGGATGAGGGTCTCTATCCGCGGGAAAACCTCAATGCCCGCTGGCGCCGATCTGGAAGGTGTGCTTGCCCGGCCGCTGGCTTCCCCCGCGCATCTTCATGATCCGCAGCCACCGCCGGTCGACCGGCTCGCGGGCCTGGTACTCCAGCTGGATGATGCCGTCCGCCATGGAGAACTCGATGCCGGTGCCGCAACTCATCGGGCGAGTACTCACCCACCAGCAGCAGCACCGTGTCGGTATGCGGGAGGCGGCCAGTCAGGTCGTAGAGCGCGGCGCGCAACTGCGCGTTCGTCGGCGAAATCGCGCAGCATCTTGGCGCTGTCGATCACCACGATGGCGGGCTCTTCATCCGGCGTTTCCGGAGGATCTCCTTGACCAGCGGCTCCAGCCCGTCCTGGCGGCCGGGCCGCAGGAAGGCACCCAGGTGAATGTGCTCGACTCTGCTGCCCAGGGACTCCGCATCGAAGAAGGCGAATTGCTCTAGGTGCCGGACGAGCTTGGTGTGCGGTTCGGACACGGTCGTGTAGTAGACGCACTTGTGCTCAGGGGTGGCGATGGCGAAGCAGATCTGCTGCGCGAGGATGGTCTTGCCGGTGCCGGGTGCGCCCGCCAGGACCACGACCGCTCCCTGCTCCAGCCCGCCGTTAAGGACCACATCGAGCCCGGGAACGCGGGTGGCTATCTGCTGCAACTCAGGTCTCGTCGTTCTTCAGCAGGGCTGCCGCGACCGCGATGAGGCGCTGCCAGGAGTAAGGCTTCGGCAAGATCGCGTCCGCCATGTCCGCGAGCTGGGTGTCTCCGCTGGCGGCCAGGATCGGGATGCCCGCCATGGCGGGGTCACTGCGCAGCCGCCCGATGAGCTCGACGCCGTCCATGACCGGCATCATGATGTCGGTCACCACCAGATCCGGCGGCGAAGCATGGCCGCCAGCGCGGCGGCACCGTCGCAGACGTCGGTCACTTCATGCCCGGCCTTCTCCAGGATCCTCCGGAGGAGGAACCGCTGGTCCGGTTCGTCATCGACTATCAAGATCTTGGGCATCCGCTCCGTCGACCCTTGTGTGGCTATACTTAGAGTGATGTATACCCTACCCACAGTTACAGTTAAGGGCTAGACATACCTCCGGATCTACGTCCGGCCGGGTTCCTGGCTGCGTCGCGGCCCGCTGGCGTTCCCGCTCTCGCGGCCTAGTTGTCCAGCAGGTGGCTGAAAGCCCACGGCGGCTGCTTGATGCCGGAGCAGGAGTTGCTGTCGATGGCGCCCGGGCAGCCGCCGTTGTCCCGCTGGATCGCCCAGATGGAAATTTGCGGCAGCCCGTGGGCCCGGGCGAAGCGGGCAACGCCTGGGCATCTGCCAGGTAGGTCACCTCGGTCTTCTTCGGGTAGTCGTCGATCCCCGGGAGGATCGTTATGCCCTCTATGGCCCAGAGCCGCGCTGGCTGGGTGCGGGTAAAGCTGCGCGAGTTGGCGTGCGTCCCGTACAGGGCCGTGATCGCGGCCTTGCCCATCTCGATGCCGGTCTTGCTGTCCTTGATGTAGTAGTCGAAGGCCATGATGTTCACGGTGAACCGGACGCCGTGGGAGACGGCACTCTTGAGCACGGCCAGGCAGTTGCCGGGCAGGCCCCACGGCTCGACGCCCAGGGTGAAGGTGATCGCCACGCGGCGGTGGGTCCGGGCGGCCCAGTCCTGCAGCAGCGCCAGCGCCGCGCTGCGCCGCGCGATCCCGGCCGTTGTTCAGCGAGTTGGCCTCGACGTCCATGTCCAGGCGGGTCACGCCGTAGGTGGTGACCACGGACTCGTAGGCCCGGGCGATCTTGGGCACGCTGCGGCACGAGTCGGCGATCTCGGTGCCGTCCTGGTCGGCGCTGTAGCCGCCGAAGGACGGGATGACCTGCCGCCCATCGCCCGCAGCTTCCTGATCTGGGGGGTGTAGCGGCCGCCCGGCCTGACCGGCTGCTTCGCGTCCCCGTTCCAGGTCACCGAGCATGAGCCCCGTTTCGGGGTCTGCAGGAACGCCAGGGTCAGGTCGCGCGCCCCGGAGGCGCGGGCTACCGCCGGGAGCTGGTCTTTCGTCCAGGTCTCGAAGTAAGGCGCGTAGGCCGGACCGGGCGTTCCCCAGCCGTGGCCGGGCGGCCGCCGCGGGCAGGGCCCCGGCGGTCGTGGCCATCGCCAGGGGCAGCGCCAGGGCGAGAGCCAGGGCCAGGCCGCGGGAGGCGGAACTGCGTCTCATCCGGAGGTCTCCTGCCTGCCCGGTGCCGCCAGCGGATAACGGCCTGCCTTGGAGGTTACGATCACCGGCGCGGCGGCGCCAGGGGCAGGCCCCGCCGGGCCGGCCGCTCCTGCCGGTGACCGGCTCCCGGCGTCCGCGGGCTCCCGGCCTACCCGGCCACCTCACGGATCCGCTGGTTGCCGAAGTCGTCGATCAGCACGTCGCAGGCCAGGTAACCGCCAGGCCGTCGGGGGACAGCAGCCAGGCCGACGTGGCCTTGTAGCCATCGCCCCGGAATCCGCCGGTGCCGTTGCCGCCCATCGTGTAGATGTGCCCGGCTTTCACCGCCTGGCCGTAGAACGTGCCCGAGCGGCTGGCCACGAGCCGGACCCGGTTCGTGTCGAAGTCGGCGATGAGCAGGTTGCCGGAGCGGTCCACGGCGGTGGCCTGGGGCATCCAGGTCGGCGGAGATCGCCGGGCCGCCGTCGCCGGACAAGCCGAAGTCGCCGGTTCCGGCGACGGTGTAGATGTGCCCGGCCTTCATGGCCTGGCCGTAGAACGTCCCGGAGGCGGCGGCCACGACCCGGACCACGGAGTTGCACATGTCGGCGAAGACCACGTTCCCGGCGCTGTCCACGGTCGGGCCCGAGCGGATGTCCAGTTCGGCGGCGGTGGCCGGGCCGCCGTCGCCGGAGTAGCCGGAGGTGCCGTTCCCGGCGATGGTGTAGATGTCGCCCGGCGGTCATCGCCTGGCCGTAGAACGTGCCGGTGGTCGCGGCCACCACCCGGATCTGGTTGTTGGATCCGTCGGCGATCAGCACGTTCCCGTGGGCGTCCACGCCTGCCCCGGTCGGGGAGTCGAGTTCGGCCGCGGTGGCGGGGCCGCCGTCGCCGGTGTCGCCGGCCGTGCCGGTCCCGGCGATGGTGTAGATGTGCCCGGCGGTCATGGCCTGGCCGTAGAAGGTGCCCGAGGTGTCGGCCACGACCCGGACCCGCTGGTTCAGGCGGTCAGCGAACACCATGTTCCCGGCTGGGTCGGGCGGGCCCGAAGGGACCGTCCAGCTTCGCGGCGGTGGCGAGGCCACCGTCGCCGGAGTACCCGGCGGTGCCGGTGCCGGCGACCGCGTAGATGTCGCCGGCTTTCATGGCCTGGCCGTAGAAGGTGCCCGCGGTGGTGTCCACGGCCAGGATCTGGTGTTGCGGCTGTTCGGAGATGATCGGGTTCCCCTTCGTGCTGACCGCGACGCCGTCGGGGTCACCCAGCTGGGCGTCGGTGGCCCGGCCGCCGCTCCCGGAGGTGGCCTGACCGTTCCCGGCCACCGTGTACCCGTCACCGGCGGTCATCGTCTGGCCGTAGAAGCGCCCCGAGCTGTCCGCCAGGACCCGGACCAGGGAACCGTCCACGCTGATCACGTTCCCGACCGAGTCGATCGCCACCCCCTGCGGGGAACCCACGGCGGGCTGCCCGTCGCTCCCGCCGATCGAGTAGATGTACCCGGCGGTCATCGTCCGGCCGTAGAACGTGCCGGACTGGGCGGCGATCACCCGGATCCGCTGGTTGCCGGTGTCGGCAATGACCAGGTTTCCGGCGCTGTCGGCGGTCACCCCGCCTGGCAGCCGGAGCTCGGCGGGGCCGCCGGGCCGCCGTCGCCGGTGAGATCGCGCTGGCCGTCGCCCGCGATGGTGTAGATGTCGCCCGGCGGTCATCGCCTGGCCGTAGAAGGTGCCGGAGTGCGCCGCGACCACCCGGACCCGGCTGTTCCGGTGTCCGCGATGACCACGTTCCCGGCCGGGTCGGTGGTCACCCCGCCGGGGCCCGACAGCGCGGCCGAAGCCCCCGGGCCGCCGTCGCCGGAGTAGCCGGCGGTGCCGGTCCCGGCGATGGTGTAGATGTCGCCGGCTTTCATGGCCTGGCCGTAGAACGTGCCAGCCCGGGCCGCGACCACCCGGACCACGGAGTCGTCGGAATCCGCGATGAGCAGGTTGCCGGAGGGGTCCAGGGCCAGCCCGGCCGGCTTGCCAGTCGCGCTGAGGTCGCAGGGCCGCGGTCGCCGGAGTAACCGAAGCTGCCGGTCCCGGCGATGATGTAGATGTCGCCGGCTTTCATGGCCTGGCCGTAGAACGGCCCGTCCGGGCCGCGACCACCCAGACCAGGAAGTCGAGTCCGTCGGAGATCACCACGTTCCCGGCGGCATCTACCGCCAGCCCGTTCACCGAGTCCAGCGGGGCCACCGTGGCCGCGACGCGGTCCCTCGGGCCCGAAAGCAGGTTCTGGGTGGCGTTGCCGGCGGTCACTGTCTCCCAGGAGGTCCCGCTGGTCAGCCCGCGCACCACGCCCCGGGTGTCGCCGACGTAGACGTCGCCCGCCGGGCCGGCGGCCACCGACCCCGCCTGCTGGGCGACGGTGAGACCCGGCCCGCGGCCGGGGCCGCCCGCCACGGTCGTGATCTCTCCCGGCCTGATGGCCTTGGCCGTGGCCGGCGCGGCTGCTACCAGGCCGCTCACCAGCCCGGCCCCCGCCACCAGCGCGCAAAGACGCACACCCGTTCGTCTCATCAGCTTTCCCCCTTTAATGACCGGCCACTAGTGACCCAGGCCACGACCAGGGGTAGCCACACTCCACACGGGAGTGCGCACGCGATCTTCGGCCCCACGGCAGCCTGGGAAATTAGTCCGCCCTGGCCGCCCGGTGAAAATCTCGCACCCAGCGACAGTTACACAAACGGATATCTCAGACACTTACAGTAGCCGACCGGAGCGGTCCAGCGGGCCGGTGGCAGGTCTTCTACCTGCGGAATCGCAGTAACGAGCAGGCCAGCGCGGCCGCACGGGTGTCCTGGGGACGCCCGTGCGGCCGCGCCGGTCATGGTCCGCGGGGCTTTACGCGGCGGGCCTGCCCTCGCCCCGCCTGCCTGGTCCTCCTGCTCGCCGCCGGGATCACGGGAGCCGCCGGCCGCAGCGACGCGGATGTCTTCCAGGCTGTCCCGTATGGCCAGCCAGACCTGGGCCAGGGGGGCGCTGACGGGCAGGTCCCCGGGGATGCTGCCGGGCTCCGTGACCCGGTCACCGAGGGCTTCGACGGCCGCCTGGGCCAGAGCCTGGAGAGCAGGGTCGGTCACCTCGAGCACGAGGCCGCCGTCCGTCACCCGGACCGCCATCGGCGCCGGCCCCGTTCCTCCGGCTGCTCGTCGCTGCTGCCGGCGACGTCGGCGTGGCGGAGGGCCTCGCGGGCCTCGTCCAGGTTGATGCCGAGCGCGGTCAGGGTCCTGGCCGCCGCGCTGTCCGGATCCGCCAGCGCGGCGAGCAGCAGGTGGTGGGAGCCCACCGGCTGGCCCCCGGCCAGCCGGGCAGCCTCCGCCAGGCTCGCGTCCCCGGCTGGCGTGGTGGGCATCCCGCCCGGCTCGCCCGGCTCGCCCGGCCCCTCCGCCGCCCCGCCGCCCGGGGGAGCCTCGGTGCGCCGCCGTAGCCAGCGGCGGCCGTGCAAGGCCTCGGCCGCCGGGAGCAGGCCGAGTACCGCTTCGCGGACGGACAGCAGGTCACCAGCGTGCTCGGTCAGGATCTGCGCCGCGACCCCCGGTCCCTCCCGGCTGCCGGCCTGCGCTTCGGCCTCCCGCACCAGGCCGAGCAGGATGTGCTCGGTGCCGATGTAGTTGTGGCTCAGTTTGAGGGCCTCGCGCAGCGCGAGCTCGAGGGTCTTCTTGGCCCGCGGGGTGAACGGGATACGCCCCTTAGGTGGCTCGCTGCCCCGGCCGACCCGGGCCGCGACCTCGTCCCGGATGCCGGCCGGCGTCATCCCGAACCGGATCAGGGCCTGGGCGGCGACCCCGCCTGGCTCTAGCAGGCCGAGCAGCAGGTGCTCGGTTCCGATGTAGTTGTGGTTCAGCCTGCGGGCCTCTTCCTGGGCCAGGACGACGACGCGGCGGGCTCGGTCGGTGAATCGCTCGAACATGGAGTCACTGTCGCCCGGAGGGCTGGACCATGTCAATACCATGCTAATAGCATGGTTATCGTTGCGAGACGGGGTGACGGCGGGCAGGGGGCGGGCAGTGGAATGGGAAGACCGGCTCGACGAGTGGGAGCTCGAAGTCGAGCTGGCCGCCCAGCTCGAGGGCTCAGACTGGGTGACGCTGGAGCGGGCCGCCGCCGAGACCGGGGCGTCCCGGGCCGCGCTGCGGACCTGGTACCGCTCGGGACAGATCCCGTCACGGCTGGTAGAGGGCCCGCACGGCCCGCAGCGGCTGGTCCCGCTGGCGATGGTGGCCAGCCGCGCCGAGGCGTCGCCGCGGCTGCGCCGGACCGCGGAGCGCCGGATCGCCGACCAGGCGGAACTGGAGATCCTGCGGCACCGGGTCAACCAGCTGGAGCTGCGGCTGGCCGCGCTTGAGCAGCGCGAGCGAAAGGCTGAGCCGGGATCTCAGCGGGCCCGCAGGAAGGTGGTCAGGCCCGCTGGCCACCGCCCGGGCCGCCCGGGCCTGCCAGGCCGGCGACGTGACCAGGGCGGCGTCCGTGGCGTTGCGCATGTTGGCGCATTCGATGAAGACCTTGGGGACGGTCAACAGGTTGATTCCGCCCAGGTCGTCACGAGGCTGGATCCCGTCCACCCCGTCGTAGGAGCTGACCGGCTCACCAGTCCCGGCGGCGAACGCCGACCGCAGATCGGCGCCGAGGATGGCCGAAGGACCGACGATGGCGTTGTTGATCCCGTCAGCCACCGGTTCGAGGATGGCAAACCCGCGCCCGTCAGCCGGACCGCCGTCGGCGTGGATGGACACGCCCGCGTCGGCGTGAGCGTGGTTACCGATGGCGGCCCGCTGCGTGACGCAGGGACCCACGCCGGTATTCGACGTCCGGGTCAGCACGACCGTGGCTCCCTCGCCGCGCAGATCGGCCGTCAGGTAGCGCGCCACGTTCCAGTTGAACTGCGCCTCGGTGTAACCGCCGTCGGTCTCGGTTCCGGTCGTGTCGCAGGTCTCGCTTTCCCGGCCGTTCCAGATCAGCCGGTTGATGATCGAGGGCGCGCCAGCGTTTCCCCCGTTATGTCCCGGATCCACGAGAACGACCTTGCCGTCGAGGGCCCCGCTCGCCGTAGGAGGAAATCGTCCCGGGCCGCCGTCGCTGGCCCTGGCACCCGCGGGGGCACCGAGCTGCTGGCGGCGGCCGCGGCCGGAGTGCGGGCCGTCGTGGGCCGGGCCGTTGCCGGTGAGTTCCGGGGAGCCGCGCGGAGGCCGGAGGCGGGGCGGCCGGGTCCTGGGATGGCTGAGCCGGGAGCCGTTGATGGGCTGGTGAACGCGTGAGTCACTGCCGGGCCCGTCCCCGCGCAGCCGGACAGGACCAGGGCGATCAGGGGGAGCGTCCACGTGACCCGGGACATCAGAAGTCGGCCACTACGCCGGTAGGTGTTTTAACAGGCGTCGCGGCCCAGCCAAGCCAGTCGATTACAGCCTGAGCAGTCAGCGCGTTCGGACACTGCTCGATCGCAACCCCGGGGGCGAGCCGGGAACTACGCTACCGCAGAATTAGCGGAGCGCAAAACCGATCTGTTACTTAATGTGAAGAGATATCACTTTGCGTCGAAGGGGTGCCCAGGACTGAGGTGAGGGTCTGGCGGAGCCAGTGGGCGGCGGCCTGGGGAGTCGGGCGCGCTCGTGTGCCGGGCCGCGACGTACAGGTCGGGCCGGACCAGGAGCACGCCGCCGTCGGAGATCTCCCGGAGCTCGGCCCAGGTGCCGTAGGGGTCCTCGAACGGCTGGCCCGGGCCGACCGAGACCAGGGTGACCGGCAGGCCGGTCTCCGCGCTGAGACGCTGCCGCCGCATCGAGCCAGGCCTGGCCGCCGATGCCGGTCCACACGCTGAAGGTTCCGTGGCCGGCCAGGTCCAGCGTGGAGACGCGGCGTCCCTCGCGGGTCACCCAGGTGTGCGGCAGCTTGGCCCCGGGCCAGGTGGTCGGCTGGGCGTACAGCTCCGGGTCCCGGGTGAACGCCGGCATCGCCGTGCCGTCACGGATGACGGCGGCCGAGGCGTAGCGGTGGTTGTGCTCCACGCCGTGCGCGTCGAACTCGTACGCCTTGTACGCGATGGCCTCGCGCAGCTTCTCCCGGATCTTCTCGCCCTCCGGACCGGGCGCCTTGCGCAGCGCGAGCTGCCGGTTCAGCTTGTCCACGTCGGTGGTGTCGTCCACGTCGAGGGCCGCGACGATCCGGCCGGTGTCGGCGATGCTCTGGTTGGCCCGCTCGACGATCTGGCGGGCGACCGGCGCCCGCTCGGCGTTATAGGAATCGAGCAGGGCCGGGCTGGCCAGGCCCGGCCAGCACGTGATGCAGCTTCCAGGCCAGGTTGTAGGAGTCCTGGATCGAGGTGTTGGAGCCGAGCCCGTTGGTCGGCGGGTGCCGGTGCACGGCATCGCCGACGCAGAAGACCCGCCGGTCCGCGATGGTCGTGGCGAAGTGGTGGTTGACCGTCCACGGCAGCCGGTCGGTGACCCGCATCTCGAAGTCGTCGGTGCCGACCAGCTGCACGGCCAGCTCGCGGGCGAACTCGTCGGTGATCTCGGGCGGCCCGGCGGCGGCCTCGTAGCCCCACATCAGCATCCACTCGTGCCACGGCTTGATCATCCGCAGCACGCCGAGCCCGACGCCTTCCTTCTCGGCGCCCGGCTGCACCATCCAGTACAGGACGGACGGCCGGTAGTCGACGAACCGGCTCAGGTCGGCCTCGAAGATGATGTGCAGCGCGCCGCCCACCGCGCCCGGGCCCTCGAACGGCAGGTCCAGGTCGGCCGCGACCTTGCTCCGGGCGCCGTCCGCGCCGACCACGTACTTCGAGCGGATCGCGTAGGTCGCGCCGGTCAGCCGGTCGCGGACCTGGGTGGTCACGCCCGAGTCGTCCTGGACGTGGGACAGGTACTCGGTGTCGAACCGGACCTTGGCCCCGCGGGCCTGCGCGGCCTGCATCATCACCGGCTCGGTGATGGTCTGCGGGGCGTCCAGCATCGTGCACGGGCTCTGCAGCTCGTAGTCGTGATGGCGCCGCGTGTCGGTGCCCCAGGACGGGATCCGGCCCAGCTCGTCGCCGGCCAGGCTGGTGCAGAACGTGGTGTTGCCCATCCACTCCCAGGGCGTGGCCTCGCGCATGAGCCGCTGCTCCAGGCCCATGTCGCGCAGCGTCTCCATGGTCCGCTGGTTCGTGATGTGCGCCCGGGGCGTGTCGGACAGGTGCCCGTACTTCGTCACCACCAGGGTCGGGGTGCCGTAGGTGGCCAGGAAGAGCGCGGCGGCCGCGCCGCCCGGCCCCGAGCCGACCACGAGGACATCGGTCTGCACTGCAGGTGCGTCATTGCTCATGCTGTGTCCCTGTGGTTAGGTCAGCGGTGTGGTTAGGCCGGCACGTGTAGGTCGGCGCGCGGTAGGTCAGCGCCAGCGAGCGCGGACGAGTGTACGCATAGCGGCGTTGGCAGTACGATGCCCGTGCAATCGCGGCGCTGTCAAGCACGCGCACGCTGGGCTGATGCGAGAGGCAAAGCGGTTATGGCCGGTCGTGGCGAAGGACCCGACTTCGTCGAGTCGCTGGCCCGCGGGCTGGACGTGCTGCAGTGCTTCAGTGCCGAGCGGCCGCGGATGAGCCTGAGCGAGATCGCCGAGGTGTCGCGGCCTGCACCGCCCTACCGCGCGGCGGCTGCTGCTGACCCTGGAGGAACTGGGGTTCGTGCGCCTCGCCGAGGGCCAGTTCTCGCTCACGCCGCGGGTCCTGTCGCTCGGGATGGCGTTCGTCGCCTCGCTCGGCCTGTGGGAAGTCGGCCGCCCGCACCTCGAGCGGCTCGTCGCCCAGACCGGCGAGTCGTCGTCGATGTCCCAGCTCGACGGCTCGGACATCGTGTACGTCGCGCGGGTCGCCGTGCCCAAGCTGATCACGCTGCGGGTCGAGATCGGGACCCGGTTCCCCGCGCCGTACACGTCGCAGGGCAAGGTCCTGCTGGCCGCCCTGGGCCCGGACGAGCTGGCGGACGTGCTGGCCCAGCCGAGCCGCTCCGGGCTGCCCCGTTTCCTGCCCCGTGACCCGCAGGCGTTCGGCGAGGAGCTGTGCACCATCCGGGCCCGGGGCTGGGCGCTGGCCGACGAGGAACTGGCGCCGGGCATCCGGTCGATCGCGGCGCCGGTCCGGGACGGCACGGGGGCCGTGCGGGCGGCCATGAACGTGACCGTGCACGCGGCGGAGACCAGCGTGCAGCGGCTGACCGGGGAGTACCTGCCGCTGCTGCTGCGGACGGCGGGGGACGTGTCCGCCGACTGGGCGTTGTGGCAGTCGCGGCCGTACTCGGAGGTGCGCTCGACCAGCCAGGAGGCGTCCTCGGGCGGACGCTCGTCCGGATCTCCGGCGGGCCTGGAGCGGGGCTGACCAGGCGGACGATCGTCCGGATAGTGGTCAGGCCGCCCGGTGCTGCTGGCCGCCGGGCGGCCGGTCCAGCAGCTGATCTCCATGCCGTCCTCGACGGGGAACGCGACGCTCACGTAGCCGTGCGCGGGATCCCGGACGTAGTCCAGGTAGCCGGCCATGCTCGCGAAGCTGCTGTCGTCGCCGGCCACGAGCGCGCCGGGCGCGAGCCTGGGCTCCAGCAGGCGGAGCACCGGCAGGCAGAGGTCCTTCCACCCGTCCAGCAGCACGAGCCCGATCGGGCCGGGCACCTCGGCGAGCGTCTGCCGCGCGTCACCGGCCAGGATGGTCACCACCGCGTCGACGCCGGCCTGCTCGAGGTTGGACCGGGCCGCCTTGACCTTCGCGGTGCTCAGCTCGGTGGTCACGACGTGGCCGGTGCCGTTGTCGGTCACCGCGGCGGCGAGGTGGATGGTGGAGATGCCGAACGACGTGCCGAACTCCACGACGGTTTCCGGCCGGCTGGCCCGGACGAGCGCGTAGAGGAGCTGGCCGGCCTCGGGGGAGATGGGCATGTACACGTCCTGGGCGGCGTCCGCCTTTTCCAGGGCCGACGCGGTCGCGTACGCCCCGCCCGGGCAGGAGGGCCGAGGCGTCGCTGTCGTGGGCGGCGGCGGCGAACATCCGGCCGAGCGTGGCCGTGACCGGAGGGGCGGCGAGAGTGTTGGTCATGCGCCGAGATTGTAGACGCAACGTTGCGTCTAGGCAAGGGCCCGGTACGCTGGGCCGCATGAAGGCTCGCACCCAGGCCCGCCACCACGGCAACCGGCACGGGCGCAGCGAGGAAGCCCGGCTGGCCGTCCTGGAAGCGGCCGATGACCTGCTGGTCGAGCGCGGTTTCGCCGGCCTGACGATCGAGGGCATCGCCGCCCGGGCCGGGGTGGCCAAGCAGACCATCTACCGCTGGTGGGCCTCCAAGACCGACATCCTTTTTGACGCCCTCACCGTCGACGCGGCCGAGTTCTTCACCCCGGCTGACCACGGAGACCTCGGCCGCGACCTGCAGGATCAGCTGGGCCAGCTGGCCGCGTTCCTGAGCAGGACGGACGCCGGCGCCGTGTTCCGCGCCCTGGCCGGGCAGGCGCAGCACGACCCGGCCGTCGCCGCCCGGTTCGAGTCTGAGGTCATGGCCCGGCAGCGCGACCGGGATCGCGGCGCCGTTCCTGCGCGCCCGCCGCCGCGGCGAACTGGCCGAGACCACCGACATCGACCTCGCCATCGACCGGCTGGTCGGCCCCATCTACTACCGGGTCCTGCTGGCCCGGCAAAGCGTCCCCGTCGCGTTCACCGACGCTCTCGTCCGGCGCTACCTGGCCGAGGCCGTGGATTGCTGAAAAAGTTATGCGTCAACGTCCGGCCGATGACTTGCCGACGATCATATCGAGATATATCTTCAGGTATACATCGGGGGCACAACGGGGAATGCGGAGGACCACGTGGTGACTGGACCGGACCTGCGCGTCGGAGACGCCGACCGCGAGGCGGTGGCCGCGGCACTGCGCGAGCAGCTACGCCCAGGGGCGGCTGACCCTGGAGGAGTTCAACCAGCGCATCGAGGCCGCGTTCGCGGCGACCATGCGGAGCCAGCTCAGCGCGCTCACCCGCGACCTTCCCCCGGTCGCGGCGCCGGCGGCCCGCGCGCCGGTCCCCGCTCCCGGGGCCCAGCGGGAGCGAGCCGGGCACGAGCACGGGCCGCGCGTCCCGGTCCCGCCTGGGCCTGTTCCCGGCGCTCATCGCGGCGTTCGCGACCTGGCTGCTGATCGTCGGCCTGCACCTGAGCCTGTTCCCGTTGCCCGGCAAGCTGGCCATCTTCCTGCTGGTCTTCGGCCTGGTCCGCGGGGTGTTCCGGCGGATCTGGCGCTCGGGCCGGGCCGGCGGCCGCGGAGGTTGCGGCCGCTGGTAGGGCCGCGGCTGACCTGGTGGCGGCGAACCGCCGGAGAGCCGCGTCCTGCTGCCGCTCGTGGACTTGGCTGCTCCGGCAGCGGCTTGCGCACACCTTTTTGCCCGCTGCGGCCGCGAGTTACGTCCGGTCCCATCCCGGCACGTCCTGTGCTGGGACCGGCTGACATAGCTCTCCCGTGGCCCGCGCGCCCGATCATGCTCGGAGACGGCTGGCCGTCCGTGATCGATGATTGGTGACTGCTCCAGCGCCACGTAACCCATGATCACGAACCCGGGAGATCGACTACGTACGCAACACTGGCCACTCAGGCTGCAATCCGGCCGAATGAGGCGCAAAACCCGCGGGGCCGCCTGCTAGCGACATGGGTGATGGCCGCCGACGGTCGCTGGAGCAGCATGGTGTGGTACCGACAGCCTGGCGCGGCTGAGCCGGCGGCCGCTAGCTCCCGGACCACCGGGACGCAACGTGCGCATTCGGCGCCGCTTCGCATTGATGTAGGCCCTGGTTGCGGTTCAGCGGCCGCGGTAGCGGCGATGATGGTGACATGGACCGGTGGTGCCGCGCCTTCCCGGTGGCGCGTGGGTCCGATGGCAGGGGAGGTGTCGCGTGAGCATCGGCGAGACCCTGGCGCAAGCCCGTCACCAGGCAGGTCTCAGCGTTACCCAGGTCAGCGAGCAGACCCGGATCAGGCCGCCGATCATCCGCAGTATCGAGGCCGACGACTACGAGGCCTGCGGCGGCGACTTCTACGCCCGGGGGGACATCCGCAGCATCGCCGAAGTCGTCGGGACGGATCCCGAGCCGCTGATCCACGAATACGACGAGGCCCACCGGGCACCCGGGCCGGTGGCCGCGACCAGCCTCGACGAACTGCTCGAGCGCTCCCGGCCGCAGTGGCACCGCCGGCCGGGATTCATGCTGGTGTTCGGCCTGGCGGCATCGTGATCGTGCTCGGTTTCGTCGGCTACCGGATCATGGGCAGCCCCGGGTCCGGCCCGGCCCTTTCCGTCGCCGCGGACGGTAACGCCAGCCCCACCCCGGCCGCGAGCGGGGCCGCGGGCCGCCCGGACGCGGCGCGGTCCGCGCGGGCCACGGCCGGGTCCAGCGCACCCGCCGCGGCGCAGTCCGCGCCGGCGACGGCCGGTGCGGCGCCGCCCACGACCGGGTCCACCCCAGCGCCCGGTCCAGCAGGCCCAGGCGCACACGATGGCCCCGGCGAGCGCGGTCGCGTTCGGCCCCCACGGCACCGGGGACGATCCGCAGAACGCGCACCTCGCCATCGACGGCCAGCGCGGTACCGCGTGGCGCACCGACTGGTACACCAGCGCCCAGTTCGGCAACCTGTACCCCGGCACCGGCCTGCTGCTGGACATGGGCCAGCCGGTCACGGTCACCGGGATCAGGGTCACCCTCGGCGCGGCCGCGGGCACGCATTTCCAGATCCGGGTGGGCGACCAGCCGAACCTGGGGGCGCTCCGGCCGGTCGCGGGCTCGGCTGGGCCGGGCGGGATCGTGCGGCTGGGACTGAGCCGTCCCACCCGCGGGCGTTATGTATTGGTCTGGTTCACCAGGCTGCCGCAGGATCCCGCCGGAACCTACCAGGCCGCCATCTACGGAATCGGGGTCAAGGGCCGGCCCTGACCAGCCGCCCCTGACCCAGGGAGAGCAGCGAGCGAGTGGACGGCAGCGCAAGGGACGGCCGCGTCGCCAAAGATGGCCGCCCGGCTGATACCGGTCTGGACGGCGTCAGGCGGCCAATGTGTCGGTGGGCCGGGATAGCTTTCCGCCATGCGATTCGTGGCGCTCCCGGACAAGAGCTGGCCGGCCATCGATGCCACCTCGCTCGTCACCGCGGCCGGAGCGACCAGTTACGACCGCGGCGTCCAGTACCTGCGCGAGGGCGCCGTCACCCGGATGAGCTGGGATCGCGGGCTGGAGCGAGTTGTACGGCAGCGTGCGCGGCAGCGCCGGCTCGTGTTACGAGACCGTGGCCTACTTCCATCCGGCCGGGCCGTCTGTGCTGGAGTTCGACCAGGGCCAGTGCAGCTGCCCGGTCGGGTTCGACTGCAAGCACGTCGTCGCCCTGGTGCTGGCCGCGGCGCAGGCCCAGCTGGCCCGGACCGGCTCCCAGCGGACCGCCGGGGCCGAGGCCCGCGCCCTGACCTGGGAGCAGTCCGTGCGAGTCATGGCTGGGGCCGCAGACGGCCCCGGGCGGCGGCCGCGGCCCGGGCGGCGGCGGCCAGCCCACCGCGGCGCTGCTGGGCATCGAGCTGACGCTGGTCCCCGATGCGCGCCCGGCGTTCTCCGGTGACCCGACCGCAGGGCGACGCGCCGCCCCGGCTGATGGCCCGCCTGGTCCAGCCGGGCCGCAAGGGCTGGGTCGGCCGGCTCACTGAGCTGGACCAAGCTGGATTCCCAGTACGGCTACGACGGCTGGCCGGCTCCCCAGGTGCAGCTGCTCCAGGAGATCTACGCGGTCTACCGGGCCCGCAGCGGCCAGCCCTTCTACTACGGCTACGGTTACGGCGACGACAAGTCGATCGACCTGTCCGCCTTCGAATCGCGCCAGCTCTGGCCGCTGCTGGACGAGGCGGCCGCGCTCGGCCTGCGGCTGGTCCGCGGCCGCAACCTCGGCCCGCTGGACGGGTACCGCAGCGCGGAACTCTGCCTGGACCTGACCCGCGCCGACCAGTCCGGGCCGCTGGTGATCGCCCCGCAGATCCGCGTCGACGGCGCCCCGGCCACCATCACCGTGATCTCTTTCATCGGCACGCAGGGCCATGGCCTGGTCTACGCCGACCGGGCCGAAACCCAGCGCACCAGCGAATGCATCCGCTGGCGATTCCAGCTGGCCAGGATGGTCAAGCCCGTCCCGCCGCAGTTGCAGCAGATGGCGCTGGCCGGGCAGCGGGTCGAGATCCCGGCTACGGAGCTGACCCGGTTCCAGGAGACGTACTACCCGAGGCTCCGCGCCGCGGCGACCGTCATCTCCTCAGACGACGCGTTCACGCCGCCCCAGATAACCGGCCCCACGCTGCTGCTGCACGCCGACTACACGGGCCGCCACGACCTCGAGCTCAGCTGCGCCTGGGGCTACCAGGTCGGGGACTCGCCGATGCGCGTTCCGGTGCAGGAACCTGCCGCCGAGATCCCCTATCGTGACCGCGCCGCCGAGCGGGCGATCGTGGCCGGCCTGGGCCTGACCCCCGGCCGTTTCGGGCTGCTCCGGACCGATCCGGTGTCCGACGAGCCGCAACCCTCGCTCGCCCCGCAGGTCCGGCTCAGCGGCCTGGACACCATGCGGTTCAGCACCGAGCTGCTGCCGCGGCTGGCCGATCATCCGGACGTCACGGTCGAGATCACCGGCGATCCCGCCGACTACCGGGAGGCCGGCGACTCGCTGTCCATCAGCGTGTCCGCCGATGAGGTGCCCGATGACCACGACTGGTTCGACCTGGGCATCACCATCACCGTGGCCGGGCAGGAGGTTCCGTTCGCGGACGTGTTCGTGGCGCTCAGCCGCGGTGAGCCGTATCTGCTGCTCGCCAGCGGTTCCTACTTCTCGCTGCAGAAGCCGGAACTCCAGGCCCTGGCCCGGCTGATCGAGGAAGCCCGGGCCCTGCAGGACGCGCCGGGCGACGGGCTGAAGATCAGCCGGTTCCAGGCCGGGTTCTGGGCCGAGCTGACCGAGCTCGGCATCGTCGGCCGCCAGGCCCGCCGGTGGCAGCAGCAGGTCAGCGGGCTGCTCTCAGCGCAGGCCCGGACCGCCGCGGAGCTGCCCCGCACCCTGCACGCCGAGCTGCGGCCCTACCAGCGGGACGGGTTCGGCTGGCTGGCCTTCCTGTGGCAGCACCAGCTCGGCGGCATCCTCGCCGACGACATGGGCCTGGGCAAGACGCTCCAGTCCCTGGCGCTCATCTGCCAGGCCCGGGAGGCTGACCCGGATCTGCCGCCCTTCCTGATCGTCGCCCCGACCAGCGTGGTGTCCAACTGGGCCGCCGAAGCCGCCCGGTTCGCGCCGGACCTGCCCGTGGTGGCGATCACCGGGACCGCCGCCCGCCGGGGCCAGTCCCTCGGCGGAGATCGCCGCGGGTGCCGGCGCGGTGGTCACCTCCTACACCCTGCTGCGGATGGACTTCGCCGCGTACTCGGGGCTGACCTGGGCCGGGCTGATCCTGGACGAGGCCCAGAACGTCAAGAACCACCAGTCCAAGACCTACCTGTGCGCCCGCCGGCTGGCCGCCCCGGTCAAGATCGCCATCACCGGGACGCCGATGGAGAACAACCTGATGGAGCTGTGGTCGCTGCTGTCGATCACCGCGCCGGGCCTGTTCCCCGATCCGGGCCGGTTCCGCGAGTACTACGCCAAGCCGATCGAGCGGGACGGCCAGGCTGACCTGCTGGCCCAGTTGCGCCGCCGGATCAGGCCGCTGGTCCTGCGGCGCACCAAGGAGCAGGTCGCCGCGGACCTGCCCGCCAAGCAGGAACAGGTGCTGGAGGTGGAGCTGCATCCGCGGCACCGCAAGCTGTACCAGACCCACCTGCAGCGGGAGCGGCAGAAGGTGCTCAGCCTGATCGATGACCTGGACACCAACCGGTTCACGATCCTGCGCTCGCTGACCCTGCTGCGCCAGCTCAGCCTGCACGGCGCGCTCATCGACGACGCGCACCTGGACCTGCCGTGCGCCAAGATCGATCTGCTGCTGGGCCAGCTGCAGGACGTGGCGGCCGGCGGCCACCGGGCGCTGGTGTTCAGCCAGTTCACCCGGTTCCTGGGCCAGGTCAGGGAACGGCTGGAGGCGGCCGGGATGGAGTACTGCTACCTGGACGGCAAGACCCGGGACCGGGCCGCGGAGGTGGCGCGGTTCTCCGGCGGCACCGCGCCGGCCTTCCTGATCAGCCTCAAGGCGGGCGGGTTCGGCCTGAACCTCACCGAGGCCGACTACTGCTTCCTGCTCGACCCGTGGTGGAATCCGGCCACCGAGGCCCAGGCCGTGGACCGCACCCATCGCATCGGGCAGTCCCGGAACGTGATGGTTTACCGGCTGATCTCGGCCGGCACCATCGAGGAAAAGGTCCTGGCCCTGCAGGCGCGCAAGGCCGAGCTGTTCACCAGCGTCCTGGACAGCGGCGGCGTGTTCAGCGGCAGCCTGGACGCGGACGACATCCGCGCGCTCTTCACCTAGCCTGTTCACCTAGCGCCGTCAGCCCGGGACTTCCGGTGCTGCCAGGTCCGCCAGCCAGAGTTTCTGGACCATGTGCCAGTCGGTCGGGTGCTCGGCGATCATCGTGGCGAAGGCGTCGGCGAGTTGCTGGGTGGCGCCGTTCACCCGGTCGCGCAGCCGGCCCTCGGACGACCCGACCGGCGCCATGATCTGCTGGCCCCAGCCGCCATCCGGGGTGAACCAGAGCCCGACCGGCAGCAGGGCGGCCCCGGTCATCGCGGACAGCAGCGCCGGCCCGCTCGGTATGCGGGCCCGCTCCCCGAAGAAGTCGACCTCGACCCCGCGCTGCGACAGGTCGCGGTCGGCCACCAGGCAGACCGCGCCGCCGGCCTTCAGCCGCTCGGTGAGCACCGCGGTCGGCGCCTGATCGCCGCCGGTCAGCGCGAGCACTTCCATCCCGATGCTCTCCCGGTAGGCGACGAAGCGGTCGAACAGCCAGGCTGGCCGCAGGCGCTCGGCCACGGTGGTGAACGGCCGGTGATAGCGGTCTATCAGCCACAGCCCGGCCACGTCGTAGTTGCCGGTATGCGGGAGGGCCAGGATGAACCCGCGGCCGGCCTGGACCGCCGCGTCGAGATGCTCGGTCCCGACGGTCTGCCGCTGGCCCGGGCGATCACTTCGCCGCGGTCCAGCTTCGGCAGCCGGAAGGTTTCCAGCCAGTAGCGGGCGTAGGACCGCATCGCCTCACCGACCAGGGCGTCCAGCTCCTCCTGGGTGCAAGCCGGGCCCACCACCCGGCGCAGGTTCTTGCGCAGCTGGCGCACGGTCGGCCCGCCGCGCCTGGTGGCCCGGTCAGCGGCAGCGCGGAACCCGCGGGCCGTGATCCGCGCGGGGACGTTGCTCAGCACGCCCCAGCCGAGCGCGAAGCCGGCTCCGGCGATCTGCTCACGCAGGCCCGCGATCATGCTGAATCGCGCTGGCCGCGCAGCGCGTCGCGTCGTCAGCCGTCCTGTCGTCAGCTGCGGGTGGAAGGTTTCGGGTGGCTCGCCGGGGAGTTCCGGCCGGCGTGTCCGGGCGGCGTGACGCCACAGCACCACCGCCACGACGAACGGCCACGAGGTCTGCACCGACGAAGTCAGCCGCTCGGCCATGCCCAGGTCGCTGCCGCCCTGGGTCTCGATCACGAGCCAGCACAGCAGGGCGAGAAACACGGCGGTCACGACGGCCGAGCCGCGGCGGCTCACAATCAGTGGCTGCGGTGATCCGGGGCTGGCCGCGAAAGCCGGCCAGACCGTGATGATGACCGCGCCGAACGAGGTCCAGGCGAGGTGCTGCGGAGTGGAGCCAACTATGGGCTCCGGGGACGTGGCGATGCCGATGGAGGCGAGCCCCGCGAGGATCAGCAAAACCCGGGCCGGGACCCGAATGGCGCCCAGGCCGGCGGCGGTGACCAGATGGCAGCCGCCGACCAGCAGCAGGGCGCCGGTCATCACCCACCGGTCGGTTCCCGCATGACCAGCCATCACGCTCACCGTGTCCCGGATGGGGTCGTAGGAGGCCGGCTGGAGTGCGCCCGCGACGAGCCAGCCCCCGGTCAGCAGGACGCGGCGTCAGGCCGGCCGAGACGATCGCCCACCGGGGTACCGTCTGGCCCCGGCGCGGGGTAGCCGTGCGGGCGTGCGAAACGAACTGGCCGAGGGCCGGGACAGTCATCACGGATGGCTCAGCTCGCCCCGGCAATCCGCATGATCGGGAGGTCAGGCGGGGCAGGCCGGTCCGCCCGCTGGCTGGCCAGCCAGCGGGCGGTGAGCTGGTGGCCCTGGTCGATCAGCCGGGAGGTGTCGCGGAAGTCGACCGGGCTGGGGGTCCGGCTGCTCGGGGGCGGGCAGGACGTGCACCGGCCCGCGGGCGGCCGCCACGTTCGTGGCGCGCGACCGAGCCCAGGACCTGGCCAGGGCGTGGAAGGCCAGCGGCAGCGGCCGGTGCGGCGGCGGCGCGGTGACGTCGGCATACGCGGCCGCGGGCAGGACATAGATCACCCGTCGCGCCCAGCGCCTCGGCCTGCAGCACCGGCACGTCGGCGGATACCCCGCCGTCCACCAGCAGCCGCCCGGCCACCTCGACCGGCGGGTACAAGCCGGGGAACGCGCACGAGGCCAGCAGGGCCGGCCCGGTCTGGCCACCAGAAATGACCACCGCCGCGCCCGAGCCCAGGTCGGTCGCCACCACGTGCGCCGGAATGGACGTGCCGTCCAGCGTGGCGGGACAGCGCGGCGCTGCCGAGCAGGTCCCGCAGCGCCGAGTTGGACACCAGGCCATCGCCGCGGCCGAGCGCCGCGGCGAGCAGCGTCCGGGCCGAGAACTGGGCGACTTTCCGGCGGCGCAGCGACATCCACACCGCTTCCAGCCGATCCAGGCCCGCCTGGGTGGGATCAGCTGGCGAACGCCACCGCGTTCAGCGCCCCGGCCGAGGAGCCGATGACCAGATCCGGCAGCACGCCCGCCTCGCTCAGCGCCCGCAGCATGCCCACCTGCGGCGCGGACAGGCTGCCGCCACCCTGGAAGACGAACGCGACGCCGCCCGCCTGGGCGCCGCGGCGCGTACGCCGGTACCGGCTGCGCAGTTCACCGAGGGACCTGAGATTGTCCGGAAAGGCCATCGGGCCGACCTCCTTGGTGCACGGGGTCTGGATGCACCGTCAGCCGGTTAGGGCTATCCACTTCTTTCGAACGCTATCACTCAACCGGTCAGGGCTATCCGGTTGCCCCCCCGGATGCACGGTCGGCGAGGCGGGAAGCATGCAGGCCGCAGCGGCGGGACCTCGGCGGAGGCACGGCGGCCGGAACCAGCGACGATCTCGCGATCACTACAGGACAAGCTGTCCGGATCGGCTAGAGTTTGGCTCGTGGCTGCCTCACCAGCCGATACGGCGCGCTGCCTGCGCAGCGACGCCCGGGAGAACCGGGACCGGATCCTCGCCGCGGCCGCGCAGGCTTTCGCCGACGAGGGGCTGGGCGTCAGCCTGATCGAGATCGCCCGGCGCGCCGGGGTCGGCAATGCCACGCTGCACCGTAACTTCACCAAGGAACAGCTCATCGATGAGCTGTTCCAGGACTGGTACGGCCGCCGGCAAGCCGTCGCCGAGTCACGCGCTGGCCGACCCCGATCCCTGGCACGGCCTGGTGAGTTTCATCGAAGACGTGCTGGCCGACGGCACCCGCAACCGCGCCATCGGCGCGCTCCTGGCCGTCTGCCCGGACTGGCGGGAGCGATTCCGCGACTTGATGAGCCGGCCTGCTGGCCCGGGCCCAGGACAGCGGCCAGGCCCGGGCCGACCTGACCGTCGCCGATCGTCACCCTCGCCCTGCTCGGCGTGGCCCGGACCATGGCCATCACCAGCCAGAGCTCGCCCGGCCAGTGGCGCCGCCACCTGGCCATCGTCCTGGACGGCATGAAAGCCCAGCACACCAGCGCCTCCCGGGCCTCGCGGCACTCCCACGACCAGCTCGACAGCGACCTTCGCGAGTGGAGCTGCCAGGTCCTGGCCGGGCGGGCGAATTGCTCGTAACCTCCCCGGCGAGTACCCGCGTGTGGGCGTGGCTGCCCGCCTTTCTCGCCGGGCCGCCACCCCAGCCCCGGTCGGCCGGTGGCGCCCGCACCGGACGGCGCGGGCGGAAGGCTCGCGCAGCGGGGCACGGGCCCGGTGATGATGACCCCGGCCCCGAGCGCTGTGCCGTGGGCCGGGTTACCGCTGAAGGCCAGGATCATCGTGTCCCCGGCCGGGATGCCGCCCTGGCCCAGCGTGACCGTGGCGGCGCGATGCCCGTTCCTGGCCACCTCCGACTTGACCGACACCGCCGGGTGCGGGGCGGGCTGAGGGTGCGGCAGCGACCCTATCGCCGGGCAGCCGGGCCGCACCGGGACGACCCTGACCCGGGCGCCCATCGCGTGCAGGGTCACGTTAGCGCCGGCCACCGCCGGATGAAGCGGTTGACCGCCACCGTGATGGCGCCGTCGTGCCGGGTCACCGAGTACGCGGCCAGGGCCGGTGCGCTGCCCAGCGCCATCACCGCGGCGGTGCCAGCGGCCACCGCGCCGACCGCGCCGGTGGCCAGCCCGCGCCCGGCCACCGGTCCCGGTGGCAGGGCCGGCGCTGGCCACGGCACGTCGCGCAGGTGGTGCCCGTGCTCGGTGATCAGCTCCTGGTACAGCTGATCTTCGGAATTTCGTCATGCCTTCACCTCTGGCTCACTCGCAGGATCGGTGCCGTGAGCCCCATCCGGGCCGGCCCGCTTTGCGCAGCCGGGCCCGGGCCCGCATCAGCCGCATCCGCACGGTGCCCGGCGGGATGCCAAGCACCTGGGCCGCTTCTTTGGGCTGCAGACCCGCCAGGTCCACCAGCTCGACCACCGCCCGGTCCGTGGCGGGCAGCGTGGTCAGCGTGCTGACCAGCGCCCGGCCCGGCGCGTTCGGCATCGATCCGGTCGATCAGGTCCCCGACTTCATCGGGGGCGAGTTCCCGGCGGCCCGCCAGCCGCTGCACCCTGCTCCGCTGCTGGCTGCGTGCCTGGCAGTGCGCGGCGTAGATCCGCCGGGCGATGCCGAACACCCAGGCACGTGGCGTGCCTTTGCGCGGGTCGAAGGTGGCGAACGACGTGATCGCCTGGACGAAGGTGTCGGCGGTCAGGTCGGCCACAGTCTGCGGCTCGGCGCTGCGCCGCGCGAAGTAGGCGGTCACTACCGCCACGTTCGCCCGGTACAGCGCCTCGAACTCAGCAACGCCGCGATCAGCCGGTCCGCTGCCCTGCGGCGCCCGGCGTGACGGCGGTGAGTTCAGCGACGATGGCTTTATCTGGCTCACACCCCTAGTTCGCCCGTTTGCCCCCGCAGCGTCACACCCCGGACATCCGCGCCCTTCACCTGGACCCACCGGGCCAGGGGTTTTACGATGGCAATGACAGTAGATATCCGCTTACGAGGCGCATGCATGCCCCCACTCAATTCACGGGTCTGGCGGCGTTACGGCCAGTTACGCATCTACGTCTCAGCGGACGACGACCCGGTCGGCTGGTTCGACCTCCGCTCTGGCCAGTCCCAGCTCAGCAGGCCGGACCGCCGCGATGAATTCTGGGCGGCGGTCCGCTCCGAATGCCAGCAGCTGTTACGCGACGGGCAGATCGGCGAGTCCGCACTCCCTCCTGAGGCCAGCCCCACTGCGCGCTGGGACGACCTGGCCCGCAACGCGCCGGGCGCATCGGCCAGCGCCCGGGCCCGGGAACTGCGCCGTAGCATCCGCTGCTGACCGGCGCAGCCGCCATGCTCGGCCTTCGCACCTCAGCCCGGCAGTTCGCCGGCCGGGGCCCGCGGTGAGCGCGCCGTCGGCCGTCAGCTCAACAGGTGGGCGGCACGCTACGGCTGGCATGTGCTGCACGCGGTGCCGGTCGGTCAGCGAGGCGCAGACATCGACCATGTCGTGATCGGGCCGTTCGGGGTGGTGACCGTGAATACCAAGACCAGTGGGACGGCGGTCTGGGTCGGCGAATACGGCCTGACCATCGGCGGCAAGCCGGTCGATTACCTCCGCAAATCGCGGCACGAGGCGCCCGGGCCGGCCAGCTGCTGCAGCGCGCCACCGGCCTGGAGATGCCGGTCCAGTCAGCGATCGTCTTCATCGGCGTGCGCAAGGTGACCGTCCGCGGCGGCGGCCCGGCCGACGTCGCCGTGCTCCCAACCCCCCGGGCGCTGCGCCACTGGCTACACCGGCAGCCACCCGCGTTGCGGCCCGATCAGGTGGAGGCAATCTACGAGGCAGCCCGCAGACCGGCGAGCTGGCAGAGCAGATAACCGCGCCCCAGGCGGACTCGGGTAGCTGGCCGCGCACCGGCGTTTCCCGTCCGCCTGGGTCTCTATAGTCGGCTCATGCCTGACGCCGACAATGATTTCGCCGCCCTGGCCCGGTCCGCCGTGGACGGCATGCTGGAGCGCCAGCCGGAGCTGGCCACCGCGGCGGGCACCACGCCCACGACGGCCGGGTGGCGATCGGCACCGCTGAGTATCACGATGAGCTGGCCCGATGGTCCGGGGACCGGCTGGCTGATTTGCAGCGGATGGACCTGGACCGGCTGTCCGCGGAGTACCGGGTGGACGCGCGAATTCTGGCCAATCAGCTGGAGCTCTGCCGGTTCGCCTCGGCGCAGCTGCGGGAACACGAGTGGAATCCGATGCTCGCCAACCCCGGACGAGCCATCTACCTGCTGCTCGCCCGGGACTTCGCGGCGCTGCCGGACCGGCTGCGCAGTGTGGCGGGGCGGCTGGCCGCTGTCCCGGAAGCGCTGGCCGCGGCGCGTTCGGTGGCGGCCGGCCCGCTGCCCGAAGTGCACCTGGAGACCGCGCTCAGCCAGTTCGCGGGAACGGAACACCTGATCGGCACGGAACTCGACCGCACGCTCAGCGGGGCACCAGACGAGCTGGTGCCCGGAGACCTGGCGGCAGCCCGGGCCGCGGCGCTGGACGCGATCGCGGCTCATCGCCGCTGGCTGGAGCAGCGGCTGGCCGACGGCGCCCGGGACGGCGGCTTCCGGGATCCGCGGATCGGGCCGGAGCTGTTCGCGCGCAAACTCCAGCTGACCCTGGAGTCCGGTGGTCACCCGGAGGAACTCCTGGCCAGGGCTCAGGCTGACCTGGACGAGGCGACCGGGCAGATCGCCGAGACCGCGGCCCGGCTGGGTCTGAGGGCAGGAGAGGGCCGCCCGCTTGGTGGTGAAGGTGGTGGGCGGGGGAACTCGTGCGCCAGGTGCTTGACTCGCTGGCGGCCGACGCGCCCGATGACACCACGATCCTCGGCCTGGTCCGCCGGGCGTACGACGCCCAGCTGGCGTTGTGAACGAGCGTGCGATCGTGACCGCGTACAGCGACCCGGTGGACGTGATCGAGATGCCGGAGATCGACCGCGGGGTGGCGATCGCCTACTGTGACCCGCCCGGGCCGCTGGAGACCACGCAGATGCCTACCTTCGTCGCGGTGTCGCCGACGCCCCGGGACTGGACCGCGGCCGGGTCCGGTCGTTCTACCGCGAGTACAACCGGCACATGGTGCAGAACCTCATGGTGCACGAGGCGATGCCCGGACACGTTCTGCAGCTGGGGCACGCCCGCCGGTTCGCGGGTGGCACCCGGTCCGCGCCGCATTCTGGTCCGGCTCGTTCGTCGAGGGCTGGGCGGTGTACGCCGAGGAGCTGATGGCCGGGCACGGTTACCCCGGCGAGGGAAATCCCGATGCGGTCCGGATGCAGCAGCTCAAGATGCGGTTGCGCATGATCATCAACACGATCCTGGATGTCCGGTGCATTGCGCGGGGCTGGAGGAAGCGGAGGCCATGGCCCTGATGACCGGGCGCGGCTTCCAGGAAGAGGGCGAAGCGGCCGGTAAATGGCGCCGGGCACTGCTCACATCCGCGCAGCTGTCCACGTACTACGTGGGCTATACCGAGGTCAGCTGAGCTCGCCGCCGGGCTGCGGGCGCACCGCCCGGAGTGGAGTGAGCGCCAGCGGCACGACGAACTACTGGCTCATGGCTCCCCGGCGGTACGGCACCTGCGTGCCCTGCTGATCACCTAGCCGCGGCCGGGTCGTTAGGCCGGGGGCCGTCAGGCCGATGCGCAGTCGGGACGGTGGCCTTCGCTGGTCATGGCGCCGCACTCAGGGCAGACCAGGTGTGCCCAGCAGGCGGCCTCGCCGGCTTCGGCGGCCCCACCGGCTTGGGCGGCCCCACCGGCTTGGGCGGGCTCACCAGCTGCTGAAGCAACCCGGCGAGGACCGCGGCCTGGCTGTGCTCGACATCGCGGGTCGCGGTGAGCAGCGTGACCGGCCAGGCGGCCGCCAGAGCGGCCAGGTGATCCAGCGCGTCCCGGGGTGCGCCCTGCGCCAGCTCCGCCGTGTAGCGGCGGCAGAACTCGCCGAATTTCACCGGGTCTGGCTGTACCAGGTGCGGAGTCGGTAGACGGCGCCACGTCCTTGGCCCATTCGTCAAACCGGGCCGCGTCCTTGCGGAGCCCGCGCGGCCAGATCCTGTCCACCAGCACGCGCGTCCCGTCCTGGGGTGAGGGCTGTTGGTAGACCCGGCGAACGCGGATGTCTGGCTGCATCGCGGTACCCTTCGTCGCTCTCGCCTACTGCCATCATGCGACGCGAAAGCAGATGGCCAGTGGACACGGCGGGTCAGCACTCTCACTTTAGGTGCCCGGCGGGCGACCCGGGGGCAGCCGATAGCGTTAATGACCTTCCCGCCTGGCATCGATGGAGGCTGATGTACCGGCTGCTGTTCACGACCGCGTTCCGGCGCGTCCCGGCCGAGGCGGCGCACCAGGCCGGGTTCGCGCTGATCCGGGCCGCGGCGGCGCTGTCCTGGGTTTCCTGGCTGCGCGGACCTGCGCTCAGCCCGGACGATCCGGTACTCCGGATCCAGGCCCTGGGCCTGGACCTGCCCGGACCGCTGGGACTGGCGGCAGGATTCGACAAGGACGCCCGGGCCCCGGATGCACTGGGAGCGCTCGGCTTCGCGTTCATCGAGATCGGCACCGTCACCGCGCTACCGCAGAGCGGCAATCCCCGGCCCCGGCTTTTCCGCCTCCCATACGACCAGGCGCTGATCAACCGGATGGGCTTTAACAATGATGGCGCGCGGACCGTGGCGACCGCTCGCGTTCCCGGACCAGGCGCCAGGCCGTCGGGGTCAACATCGGCAAGACCAGGGTCGTCGCCGAGCACGATGCGCCGCCGACTACGCCGCCAGCGCCAGCCTGCTGGCCGGGGTCGCTGACTACGTGGTGGTCAACGTCAGCTCACCGAACACCCCGGGCCTGCGCAACCTCCAGCGCCGGCGCACTTGCGGGTCTGCTCACCGCCGTCCGCGAGGCGCTGGACGCGACCAGCCCCGGCACGTCCCGCTGCTGGTCAAGATCGCCCCCGACCTGGCCGATGAGGACATCGACGCGATCGCCGGCCTGGTCGTGGAACTCGGCGTGGACGGGATCATCGCCACCAACACGACGATCTCCCGCGACCACCTGATCAGCGACCCGGCCCAGGTCGCGGCCCTCGGGACCGGCGGCCTGTCCGGCCCCCGCTGAAACCGCGGGCCCTCGAGGTGCTGCGGCGGCTGCGGGCCCGCACCGGCGACCGGGTGGTACTGGTCGCGGTCCGGCGGCATCGACACCGCGGACGACGCGTGGGAACGCATTACGGCCGGGGCCACCCTGGTGCAGGCCTACACCGGGTTCGTCTACGGCGGGCCGCCTGTGGCCGCACCGTATTCACGCCGGGCTGGCCCGGCGGGCCCGGGACGCGGGATTCACCTCCCATCCAGCAGGCCGTCGGCACCAGCGCCCGCCCGGCGCCCGGGCGCAGCCGGGGCTGCAGTCGTATCACGTGGTCTGTGACAACATTTCCTGGCCGGTTTACACAGAGGTAACAACCAGGTTGTTAGCGCTAACACAAATTGGC
>CAVUKT010000054.1:0-63719 GCA_963742055.1 uncultured Actinomycetes bacterium
CGGCGCCCCCATCCGGGTGGAGCTCCCGCCCCGGGGGCGGCCAGTGGACCTGGGGCCCGGAGGACGCCGCCGACCGGGTCACCGGCACCGCGCTGGACTTCTGCCTCGTGGTCACCCAGCGACGCCACCGGGCCGACACCGGGCTGGTGATCACCGGCCGGACCGCCAGTCAGTGGATCGCCATCGCGCAGGCTTTCGCCGGGGCCGGGCCGGCCGCCGCGCCGGGCCGGACCGGGCGACCCCCGCAGGAGGGGGCCGGCATGACGGGCATCCGCCGCGGAGGACGCCGGGATGCGGCAGCCCGGCAGGGCAGCCCAGACAGCCAGACCCGGCCAGCCCAGCCCGGCCGGCGCGCCGCCCGGTCCGGATCGCCAACTCCTCCGGCTTCTACGGCGACCGCGCCGCGGCCGCCCGGGAGATGGTCGAGGGCGGCCCGATCGACGTCCTCACCGGCGACTACCTGGCCGAGCTGACGATGCTGATCCTGTGGAAGGCCCGGCAGAAGGACCCGGCCGCGGGCTACGCCCGCGACGGTCCTCGGCCAGCTGGAGCACGTGCTCGGCACCTGCCTCGACCGCGGCATCAAGATCGTCAACAACGCCGGCGGCCTCAACCCCGCGGGCCTGGCCGCGCGAGTTCGCGGCGCTCGCCGAGCGGCTCGGCCTGCACCCGCAGATCGCCTACGTCACCGGCGATGACCTGCTCCCGCGCCTGCACAGTTGCTCTCGGGCGGGGAGGCGCTGGCCCACCTCGACACCGGCCAGCCCCTGAGCGACGCCGGCGGCAAGCCGGTCACCGCCAACGCCTATCTCGGCGGCTGGGGCATCACCGCGGCCCTCGACGCCGGCGCCGACATCGTGGTCTGCCCGCGGGTCACCGACGCCTCGCTCGTCACCGGCCCGGCCGCCTGGTGGCACGGCTGGGCGCCGGGACGACTTCGACGCGCTGGCCGGGGCGGTGCTCGCCGGCCACATCATCGAGTGCGGCCCGCAGGCCACCGGGGGCAACTACTCCTTCCTGGACGAGATCCCCGACCGCCGCTACCCGGGCTTCCCGATCGCCGAGGTCGCGGCGGACGGCAGCAGCGTGATCACCAAGCACCGGCACCGGCGGCGCTGGTGTCGCCGGGCACCGTCACCGCCCAGCTGCTCTACGAGATCGCCGAGCCGGCCTACGCCAACCCGGACGTCGTCGCGCACTTCGACACGGTCGCGCTCGCGCAGGACGGGCCGGACCGGGTGCGGCTGTCCGGCACCCGGGGCAGCCCGCCGCCGGCCACGGCCAAGGTGGCGATCAACTTCCTCGGCGGCTACCGGAACACGATGACGCTGGTGCTGACCGGGCTGGACATCGAGGACAAGGCGGCCTGGGCGAGCAGGAACTGTTCGGCATCCTCGGCGGCCGCGAGCAGTTCGCCGACGTCGACGTGCGGCTGCTGCGCTTCGACCGGCCCGACGCGCCGACGAACGAGCAGGCCACCGCGCACCTGCGGATCACGGTCAAGGACCCCGACCCGCGCAAGGTCGGCCGCCGCTTCTCCAACGCGACCATGGAACTGGCCCTCGGCGGGTACGCGGGGTTCCACACCACGACCCCGCCGGCGCCGGAGAGCGCGTACGGCGTCTACTGGCCCGCGCTGGTGCCTGCCACCGCGGTGCCGCACGCGGTGGTGCTGCCCGGACGGCACCACCGTGCCGATCGCGCACGGCCCCCCGCCCCGGACGGCCGACAACCCCGGCGCCAGATCCGCCGGAAGACGCCGCGGCAGCCCGATGCCGCGCCCGCCGCCGCCGCGCGCGGCCGCCGCCGAGCCGGCCGTCGCCGCCCCGCTGGGCCGGATCTGCGCCGCCCGCTCCGGCGACAAGGGCGGCAACGCCAACATCGGGATCTGGACCCGCGACCCGGCCGCCTACCCCTGGCTGCGCGACTACCTCACCGTCGACCGGCTCCGGGTGCTGCTGCCCGAGTGCGCCCCGCTCGACGTGCGCCGCTTCGAGCTGCCCAACCTCAGCGCCCTCAACTTCGTCATCGTCGGCCTGCTGGGAGAGGGCGTGGCCGCCTCCACCCGGCCGGACCCCCAGGCCAAGGGCCTGGGGGAGTACCTGCGTTCCCGGACCGTGGAGATCCCCGCGGCCCTGCTCGGCCGGGGTGGCCCATGACGAGCGCCGCCGAAGCCCCCCGCACTGGCCAGCCGCAGGATGGCCGGCCCCAAGATCAGCGGCCCCAAGATCAGCGGCGCCGCGACCCCCGGCGCCGCCAGCGGATCCTCAGCGCGGCCGCCGAACTGGTCGCGGAGCGCGGGTACCACGAGGTCGGCATGGCCGACATCGGCGCGGCCGCGGGCATCACCGGGTCGGCGATCTACCGGCACTTCGACGGGAAGTCCGCGGTCCTCGTGGCCATGTTCGACCATGTGATCGACGACCTGTCCCGCGAGGCCAGCGAGATCGTCGCCTCCGGCGGCGACGCCCTGGCCATCCTGCGCGGGCTCATCCAGACGCAGGTCCGGTTCGTGCTCCGCGACGGGACGCTGGCGCAGGTCTACCACAACGAGGTGGCCAACCTCCCCGAGGAGGACCGGCACCGGCTGCGCCGTAAGCAGCGGCTGTACATCGAGGAGTGGGTCCACGTCCTCGCCCAGCTCCGCCCGGACGCCGGGGACGCCACCGTCCGGGCTCTCGTGCACGCGTCCGTCGGGGCCATCCAGTCGGTGCTCTTCTACTCCAGCGGCCTGGCCGATGATCAGCTGGCCGCGCTGATGTCCTCTGTCGCCGAGGCGGCCCTGTTCGCACCCGTGCCGGTACGGAGCTGACCCATGGACTTCACCGACTATCCCGGTCAACCGGGAGATGATCCTCAACTACGTGGCCGGTCACTCCCTGGGCCTGCCGCGCTCCTACGGCTCATGAGCTCACTCGGGGCCTGAGATCCGATGGGTGGAGTGGGGAGTCCGATGCCCGATGAGCAGACCGCGGCGATCGACCTTTACGCGGGCCACGGCCTGCGGCTGGACGAGGCCGTCCCGCTGGCCACGGCCGCGGAGTCGGCGGGGTTCGGCGGCCTGTGGACGCTGGAGGCGCACACCGAGCCGTTCCTGCCGCTGGTGCTCGCCGCCGAGCACACCTCCCGGATCGAGCTGGGCACGGCCGTCGCCGTGGCACTGGCCCGCAACCCGATGATCGTCGCCCACCTGGCCCACGAGCTCAACCGCTACGCCGGCGGCCGGTTCAGCCTCGGCCTCGGGCCCCAGGTCGGCGCGCACATCACCCGGCGGTTCGGGGCGCCGTTCGACCATCCCGCCGAGCGGATGACCGAGTTCGTCATGGCCCTGCGGGCCATCTGGCGCTGCTGGAACCAGGGCGAGCCGCTGGACTTCCGCGGCCGCTACTACCGGCATGACCTGATGACGCCCGCGTTCGACCCCGGCCCGTCCGGGGTCGGCGCGTCGGAGGCCGGCCCGTCCGGGCGCTGGCCCGTCCGCTAGCAGAGAGCCACGCGTGCTGCTGGCCGCGGTCGGGCCGCGGATGACCGCCGCGGCCTGTGCCGTCGCGGACGGGCTCGTCGCCCACCCGCTGACCTCGCGGCGGGTGGCCCAGGAGCAGCTCAGGCCCCGGATCGCGGCGGCGGTCCGGCCGGGCTTCGAGCTCTCCTGCCCGGTGCTCGTGATCACCGGGCGAACCGATCAGGAGCTGGACCAGGCCCGGGCCGCGGTCCGCCGGCAGATCGCGTTCTACGCCTCGACTCCCGCCTACCGCAGCGTGCTCGAGCTGTACGGCGCGGGTGAGCTCAGCGACCGGCTCCGGGAGATGTCCCGCGCCGGGGAGTGGGACGCGATGACGGCCCTGATCCCCGACGACCTGCTGCGCGAGTTCAGCGTCGAGGCCCCGGCCGGCGAGCTGGCCGCGGCGCTGCACGCCCGCTTCGACGGCGTGCTCGACCGGATCCTCGTCTACGCGCCGTACCCGGTCCCCGCCGACCGGTGGGGTCAGCTCATGCCGAGGACGTGACGTTTCGACCGCCGGGCGGACTGCCGGGCCGATCGCCCGGCTTCCTGGCCTGGCGCGTGGCAGAGGTAGCCAGCGTGTGCGAGAGGATCGCGTCCACCACCTGGTCGAGGGGCTGCCCGGCGTCGATCGGGATCGCGCCGGATGACGGCAAGCGGGCCTGGTATCCGGGCCGAAAGCGGCGCAGGTGCTCGCGAGTGTCCCCGATCCGGCCCCAGTCTTGTCCCGGCCCGGCGCGTCCAGCCGGGCCAGCATGGTCGGCTCGTCGATCTCCAGCAGGAACATCTGGGTGAAGCGATCGGCCAGCTCCAGCTCATTGGCCGCACCGCCGCAGACATCAGCGTCGCTGGCCCGGCCGCCGCGATCAGTTCGTCCAGACGGGCCGGTTCCAGGCCCAGCTGTGCCGGGCCAGCCGCCAAAGTCCGGCTCGGCCGGTTCTTCCACCACGGCGCCGGTAAGGTCAACGGACCGCGCTAGCAAGGGTCGTTATCGGCATCGATGGCGGCCAGGCCCCGGCGGGCCAGCATGGCCCGCGATCGTGCTCTTCCCGTGCACTCGGAACAGCCGGTGATCTGGACAGCGCTCATCGGTATCCATCGTCGGCCAGCCCGGAAGGCGTCAGCAGAACCGCAGTTTGTTGAGACCGGCGCCGTCCTGATCGGCCGGCAGTTCGTCCGGCGTGGGCCCAGGTGCCGCAGCGCCGGGCCTTCGCCGCGGCCCGGTCCGCCAGGGTCAGGGCACCGGCCACAGGTAGACGTGGCCGTTCGTGTCGGTGGTGGCGAGCGTGTTGCTGTCCGGGCTGAACGCCACGGAAAAGACCGCGTCCCCGGCCGCGGCGCGGCGGCTCCGCGCTTCGGGTTGGCCAGGGACCTGGCCGGCTTGTTCTGGTTCTTTTTCGCGGCCAGGTTCCACAGGTAGGTGTTGCCGTTGGCGTCGCCGGTGGCCAGCCACTTGCCGTTGGGGCTGAACGCCACGCTTTCGATGACCGAGCCGTCCGGATCGTCCAGGGAGATGCGGCGGCCGGCTGTCCAGGTTCCAGACGTAGGTCACGCCGTCCATCTCGCTGGCGGCGAGCAACGCGCCGCTGGGCTGAACGCCACCGACGTGATACCGGAACTATCTGGGGTGGACAGGGTGCTGGTGCTGTCGGTGGCCGTGTCGAACAGGTACACCTGACCGTCGCTCCCGCCCATGGCGAGCGTCGTGCCCCGCGGGCTGAACGCCACGGCGTCGAGGTTCGGCCCCCCGGGCGGGGACACCGACCCTGGCGGCGACACGCTCGTGGTCCGCGGGCCGCGGGGGAGCCGCCACAGGTAGACGACGCCGTTCTTGTCGTTGGTGGCGAGCATCTTGCCGTCCGGGCTGAAGGACACGGACTCGACGCTCGAACCCTGATGGTCGTTCAGGGTGGCGATCGTGTCTCCGCTGTCCACATTCCACAGGTACGTGACGCTGTTGTGCGGACCGCCCGCCGTGGCCAGCATCACGCCGTCGGGGCTGAACGCCTCGGCCCCGCCGCCCGGGCTCAAGGTCTGGGTCCGCTTCCCGCTGCTCACATTCAGCAGGTACGTCGTGCCCTTGGCCTGGGATCCGGACTTCTGGCCGCCGGACGCCCCGGCGGCCAGCATCTTGCCGTTCGGGCTGAAGGCTACGGAGGACAGGATGCCGGCCACCTGCGGCGGACCGTAGGCGCGCGACCAGGCCGACGGATTGATCTCCCGGTGCGCCGGTAGCAGGCACCAGGATCGTGTTCAAGACCATGGTCAGCACGACCGCCGCGCCCGCCGTCGCCAGGACACCGGCTCCGATAAGCGTTAAAAGGGTGGCCCGGCGCCGTCCTTGCCGCCGCCCGCGACGGGTGGGGCCGGGCGGGGTTCTCAGCGGCGCCCGGCCGCTGACCTGGCCCGCCCGGCGTGTCGCGCGGGGGGCCGGCCTGCCGGGCTGGGGGGCCCGCCGTCTGGCGCGGGGGATCTGCCGTCGGCTGGCGCGGGGGAGGCTGGGATCTTCGTCGTCCTGGTCGTCAGGCTGGCCGGCCGGGTCCTCCGGGCTTGCCGGGTGGTCCTCCGGGTCACCGGGCGATCCTCGGGCTCGCCGGGTGGTCCTCCGGGCTCACCGGGCGGCCCGGGTCGGTCGCCTGGTCATCAGGCGTGCCCGCCTCGTCCTGCGCGGCGGGCCGGCCAGGGTGCCGGTCCGGGGCCAGCGGCCGGCCGGCGTAGACCTCGCTGGCTTCCGTGTCCTGCCCGGGAGGCGGAACGGCCCCGTCGGCCCCTGGCCCCGCCTCCGGAGCAGGAGCCGCCGGCGGAGACGCAACGGGAGACCGGGACACGGCCACGCCGCGCGGCCCGGTCCGGGACAGCCCCGGGTCGGAGGAGGAACCCAGGTGATAAGGCTCCAGGCCGAGGGCGTCCCGCAGCGCGTCCGCGAACTCCCAGCAGGTCGGGTACCGGTCCACCTGGGCCTTGGCCAGGGCCTTGGCCATGACGGCATCCACGGCCGGGGACAGTTCGGGCCGCCGTTCGGTCAGCGACGGCGGCGGCTTGTGCAGGTGCGCCCAGATGGCCGCGAAGCTCTCGCTGCGATGGAACGGCGCCTGGCCGGTCAGCAACTCGAACACCGCGCAGGCCAGCGCGTACTGGTCCGTCCGGCCGTCGACCGGCAGGCCCTCGATCTGCTCCGGTGCGGTGTAGTCGGGGGTGCCGAGGAACTGCCCGGCCGCGGTGAGCCCCAGCGACACCTCCGCGCTCTTGCTCAGCCCGAAGTCCGACAGGTAGACGTGCTCAGGCCGTCCAGGCCGCCGGTCCAGCAGGATGTTCGCGGGCTTGACGTCACGGTGCACCAGGCCGACGGCGTGCGCGGCGTCCAGCGCGGACGCCACCGGGGAGACGATCGACGCGACCCGCTCCGGGGGCAGCGGCCCCTCACGGCGCAGCAGCGACCGGACGTCCCCGCCCTGCACGAAGCGCATCGCGATGAACAGCACCTGCCCGGCCTCGCCGGCCTCGTACACCGGGATGATGTGCGGGTCGTCCACGGCTGCCGCCGCCCGCGACTCCCGGATGAAGCGCTGCCGGAACATGTCGTCGGAGCCCATCGCGGGGGTCATGATCTTCAACGCCACAAGCCGGTTCAGGCGCTCGTCGCGCGCGCGGAAGACAACAGCCATCCCGCCCGCGCCGACCTGCTCCTCGAGCCGGTATCCACCCAGTAGTGAGCCTGCGGCGAAGCCGGCCGCCAGATCGGCGCGATGCCCTGGCGACTCCTCGTTCACCCACGCCTCCACGCGTTCCTGTGCCCTGGGCATCCTATGCTTTCGCCGATCCCCGCGTCAGAGCGTCAGAACACTGATATTTAGGCTGCATAGGAGATAAGGTCCGCCGCCTTACCGCCGCTTGTCCCCCGTACGGGGGACAAGGGTGATCGCGGGGAGTCGCGGGGTGGTGGCGGGACGGGGCCCGCCGTGTCTGGCCAGGCTGCGGGGGCCGCGGCCGGACGCCGGCGGCGCCGCGAGGGCGGGCGGCGCTGGTATTAAGGACTCCAGAACGGCTAACCATACCTTCTGCCCTATTTACTAATCCCGGCGTTTGCGATCACCTCCGTGTGGCGACAAAGAGTCTGAACGGGGGGCAGGAAATTGATCGCGAAACGTGCGGCCCGGGCCGCTGGAGAAACCAGGAAAACCGGGCTATCAGTTGCGAAAACGGCGGCCACGGCGCAGGCCGGGGCCCGGATCGGGAAACGCGCACGGCTGGGCCGGTGGGCGGGCGTCATTCTGACGGTGGGAGCCACCGGCGGGTGCGGCCTGCTGCATCAGGCCGCCGCGCCCGCCGGGATGGAAAGGCAGATCCGCGAGGGTGAGCAAGTCAGCGCGGCGACCCAGGCGCACGCGTCGCCCGCAGCCCGTTCCGCGGGCACCGGCACCAGCGGCGCGGTGCGGCGGGCCGCGGTACGGCCGGCACCGTGGGCTGCGCGCCGCAGCCGTACCCACACCGTCAGCCACCCCCGGCAAGGTCACGGGCAGGCAGGTCACCGCGATCGGCGACTCGGTCATGGCGGCCAGTGCCATGGCCCTGGCGGCGGCCATGCCCGGCATCTACATCGACGCCAAGCCCGACCGGGAGATGCCCGCGGGCCTGGCCATCGTGCGCCGGCTCGCGGCGACCGGGCGGCTGCGCCCGGTCGTGGTGATCGGCCTCGGCACCAATTACATCGTCACCACCAAGCAGCTCAATGAGCTGATGAAAGTGCTCGGCCCCGACCGTAAGCTGGTACTTATCAACACTTATGTTCCGGATGCGTGGAGCAGGCAAGTCAACGCGACCGAGGCGGCCTTTATCCGGCAGCATCCCAGTGTGACCCCCGCAGACTGGTATGACACCATCAGGAACCGGATGAACCTGCTCTGGCCGGACCATATTCATCCCGAGATACCGGGGACCTACGTGTACGCGCGCATGGTGCGCCGGGCGGTCCAGGCCACCCGCGACGTCGCCGCTCCCTGAGCCCCGCCCCGGCTACGCCGGAGGCGAGGGCGGCGCCGGGTGCGCATGGGTGACGGCGTGGCCCTTCTGGGTGGTGATGGTGATGTCGCCGCTGTTGTTGCTGGCCGTGATCACGTTCCGGGCCGTCGGTGACCGCGGGACGGACACGGTCGTGCTGCCGAACGAGTTCCGCGTCGCGACGCGGTAGGCGCGGCCCGGCCGGCAGCACCAGCGTGATGTTGCCGAAGCTGTCGGTGACGTTCACCTGCCGCGGGACCTTGGCGAACGTCAGCGAGATGTCGCCGGAGTTGTTGCTGGCCACCACCTCGGCCGCGGCCAGCCCGGTCACCGAGATGTTCCCGAAGCTGTCCTGCAGCCGGGTGTCGCCGGTCACCCCGTCCGCCTGGATGTCGCCGGAGTTGTTGTCCAGCCGGATGCTGCCGTCCAGGCCGGCGGCGTTGATGGTGCCGAAGCTGTCCGACAGGTGCACGGTCCCGGTCAGCCGGGAGGCGGTCAGGTCTCCCGAGTTGTCCGACAGCGTGACCGTGCCGTGCAGGCCGCTCGCGTCCAGCGTCGCCGAACGTGTCGCTGACGCCGACCGGCAGCCCGGCCGGGACGGTGAGGCCGAAGTCCAGCGGTGCAGTTCCCGGTGGGCACCCGGCACCGGGGATCGAGCGCCAGCCCGGCCGCGGTTGACCGGTAGCTGAACGAGGGCCGGACGAAGCTGCCGCTCAGGTGCCCGCGGACCAGGATCCGGCGGCCGGTTCCAGGCCGCACCGTGAGGTTACTGTTGCCTCCTGTCACCCGGACCTGGCCGCCGGCCGCGCGGCACGCTGAACCGGACCGAGTAGCCCACCTGGCTCTGGCCGGCCAGGTAGATGACGGTCCCCGTGACCCAGCCGTACCCGGCGAACGCGATCAGGGCCAGCACCACCGGGAGGCCGGCGGCGAGGACCGCCCGGCGCGCCGGGGTCAGCGGCAGTGCGGCAGGCATGGCTATCCCGCTCCCAGGTAGCGCAGGACCGCCAGGACCCGCCGGTGATCCTGCTCGGCGGGCGGCAGCCGCAGCTTGGTGAAGATGCTGTTGATGTGCTTGGCCACCGCGCCCTCGCCGACGACGAGGGCGGCCGCGATGGCCGCGTTGGACCGGCCCTCGGCCATCAGCGCGAGCACCTCGCGCTCGCGGGCGGTGAGATCGGCCAGCGGGTGACGGCTGCGGGCCAGCAACTGCGCGACGACCTCCGGGTCCAGCGCGCTGCCGCCGGCGGCGACCCGGTCCAGCGCGTCGAGGAACTCGGCCAGGTCCGCCACCCGGTCCTTGAGCAGGTAGCCGACGCCGTGCGGCCGGTCGGAGAGCAGTTCGGTGGCGTAGCGCTCCTCCACGTACTGGGACAGGACCAGCACGCCGACGCCGGGCCAGCGCTGGCGGACCACCAGGGCGGCGCGCAGCCCCTCGTCGGTGAAGGTCGGCGGCATCCGCACGTCCACGACCACGACGTCCGGCTCGTGCTTGCCCACCGCCCGCAGGAACTCCTCGGCCTCGCCGGCCGCCGCCACCACGTCGTGCCCGGCCTCGGCGAGCAGCCGGGTCAGCCCCTCGCGGAGCAGGACCGAGTCCTCGGCGATCACGACCCGCATGGCAGCTCCGCCTCGATCACGGTCGGGCCCCCGGCCGGGCTGCGCACCGACAGCCGCCCGTCCACCCCGGCGAGCCGGTCGGCCAGGCCGGCCAGGCCCTGTCCCTGCGGGTCGGCGCCGCCGATGCCGTCGTCGCGGATCACCACGCGCAGCACGTCGCCGTGCCGGGAGGCCACGACCTCGGCCCGGGTCGCGCGGGCGTGCTTGGCCACGTTGGTCAGCGCCTCCGCGACGACGAAGTAGGCGATGGCCTCGGCGGACGTGGACGGCCGGGCCGTCCAGGCTGGCGCGCACGGTGACCGGCACCGGGCTCAGCGCGGCCAGGCCGGAGATCGCGGCGTCCAGGCCCCGGTCGGACAGCACCGGCGGGTGCACGCCGCGGACCAGGTTGCGCAGCTCGGCCAGGGCCTGCTTGGCCTCGGCGTGGGCCTGGTCGATGATGGCCCGGGCCCCCTCCGGGTCGTCGGCGAACCGGGCCCGGGCCCGGCCCGAGGTTCATGGCCAGGGATACCAGCCGCTGCTGGGCGCCGTCGTGCAGGTCCCGCTCGATGCGCCGGCGCTCGGCCTCCGCGGAGCCCACCGCCTGGGCCCGGCTGCGCTCGAGCTCGCCGATCCGGACGGTCATGTCCGCCTGGCTGCCCGGGCCGATCAGGTAGCGGGCGACCGCGATATCGGCCGCGGCCAGGGCCCGCGTCACCGGTGGCGCCACCGGCAGCAGGATCAGCCCCAGCGCCACCGCCGCGGCCATCAGCCCCGGGCGCGGCAAGCCGGCGTGCAGATGCCATTGCAGCCGGATCAGCAGCCAGGCGAACAACGGCAGCCCCAGCATGGCCAGGGCGAACGACCAGACCGCGGTGACGATGAACGTCTCAGCCAGGCTGAGCGGGAGGCGGATCAGCGCGTACGCGGCGTGCCGCCAGGCCTTGCGCGCGGTCAGCAGCCGCCACATCCGCCGCCAGCGGCCTCGCTCCCGGGCTCAGCGTCGGCCGCGGGGCCGGGATGTGCACGCCCAGCGTGACCGCGAACCGGGCCCGCTCGGCCCGGCCGAACTGCAGGCCCAGCCAGAGCGCGGCCACCAGCACCGGGCAGGCCAAGCAGGAAGAGCCACAGCGTGCCGATGCCGGCCAGCAGACCGAGCGCCACGACCACGGCGAAGGCCACGCGCGCCGGTGACCAGCCCGGCCATCAGGTGGATGACGGCCAGCCAGGTCTGCGCGGAGACCACCGGGCCGGCCACCCGCCGCAGCATCCCGGCCAGCGCCGCGCTGCCCGTGCGCACGCTGCCCGGGACCCCGGCCGCCCGCGTGACCGCGGCCTGCCGGGAGGCCGGCCGCAGGCCCGGCTCCTGCGCCGCTTTCCGCCATCGCTCCTCCGGTGCCCTGGTCCTGGCTCTGACGCTAGAGGAATTCATGGCGCGCCGCCCATCCCGCAGGGTCCCGGCTCGCCGCGGGTGCTAGCACCACCCTGGATCGGGGCTCCTGCGGGATGTCGCTGGACCCTCCCCGCCCGCGACGCTGTCAGCGCCGGGCCGATCCGGCCCGGGCCCATCCTGGCCACGCACCGTCACGGGAGGAACACCCATGAACGCGGACATCACCTCGGGCTGGGCGGGCGCGGGGGACGCCGCCGCCCCGCCCGCGGACCCGCTGATCCAGCTCAGCGACGTGACCAAGCGATACGAGGATGACGGCCAGCCCGCGCTGCGGGACGTCAGCCTGGACATCGCTCCGGGCGAGGCGGTCGCGGTGATGGGACCGTCCGGCAGCGGCAAGTCCACCCTGCTCAACCTCATCGCCGGGCTGGACCGGCCGAGCAGCGGGACGGTCACCGTGGCCGGGCAGCGGATCGACCGGCTCAGCGAGACCGGGCTGGCCCGGTTCCGGCGGCAGCGGATCGGCATGATCTTCCAGTTCTTCAACCTGCTGGACGACCTGACCGTGGCCGACAACGTGCTGCTGCCCGCCCAGCTGGCCGGGCTGTCGCGGCGGCAGGCCCGGGCCCGGGCCGCCGAACTGCTGGCCGCGCTGCGCATCGAGCAGCACCAGGACGCCTACCCCGGGCGGCTGTCCGGCGGGGAGCGGCAGCGGGTGGCGATCGCCCGGGCGCTGGTCAACCGGCCTGCGCTGCTGCTGGCCGACGAGCCGACCGGCGCGCTGGACACCGCCACCGGCGAGGAGATCGGCGAGCTGCTCCGCGACCTGAACGCGCGCCGGGCAGACCCTGGTGCTGGTCACCCACAACCCCGACCTGGCCGGTCACTACGCCAGCCGCACCGTGCACATCGCCGACGGCCGTATTTTCTCGGACGACAGCCGCCCCGGCGCCAGCCAGCCTGCCGCGCCGGCCGGGGTACGGCGATGAGAGCCGGGCCGGTCGGCCGGGCGGTGCGCGGCGGGGTGGCCCGCCGCCGGGTGCAGACCCTCGTGATCGGCCTGGTGCTGCTGGTGTCCACCGGGGCGTCCGTGCTGGCCCTGGCGCTCGTGGTGGACTCCAGTGCCCCGTTCGACCACTCGTTCGCGGCGCAGCGCGGCGCGCACCTGGCCGCGGTCGTCGACCCGGCCCGGGCCACCCCGGCCGAGCTGGCCGCGACCACGCGGCTGCCGCAGGTGACGGCCGCGGCCGGGCCGTTCGCGGCGGTCGACGATCGCCGCCCAGCTGCCCGGCCGGTCCCAGGCCAGCGGGGCCCTGCCGCCCATGACGCTGGCCGGGCGGTCCGCGCCGGGCGGCCCGGTGGATGACATCACCCTGCAGTCCGGTCACTGGGCGCACGCGGCCCGGCCAGCTGGTCCTGGCGGTCAACTCGTCCAGCGACGGGCAGATCCTGCTCCCGCTCGGGGCGAAGATCACCGTGGCCAGCACACCGGGCCATCCGGTGCTGACCGTGGTCGGGGAGGCCGACCTCGGTCACCAATTCGGCGGACGGCTGGGTGGCGCCGGGCGAGATCGCCCGGCTGCGCGCCGGCGGGGACGCCCGGCAGCGCGCAGATGCTGTACCGGTTCCGCAGCGCCGGCAGCGCCGCGGCCGTCCGCGCGGATGCCGCCGCGGTCAGCGCGGCGCTGCCGTCCGGGCGCGGTCACCGCCGTCCAGTCCTACCTGACCGTCCGGGAGCAGGAGACGTCGCAGATCGGGCCGTTCGTGCCGTTCCTGGTCGCCTTCGGGGTGATCGGCCTGGTCATGTCGGTGCTGATCGTGGCCAACGTGGTCAGCGGCGCGGTGGTGGCGGGTTACCGCCGGATCGGGATCCTCAAGAGCATCGGCTTCACCCCCGGGCAGGTGGTGGCGGCCTACACGGCCCAGGTCGCCGTGCCCGCCCTGGCCGGCGTGCTGGGCGGCCTGGTCGCTCGGCGACCTGCTGGCCATGATGCTGCTGCGCCAGGCCGCGAACGCCTACGGCGTGGGCCAGCTCAGCGTCCCGGTCTGGGTGGACGTGGCCGTGCCCGCGGCCATGCTCGGCCTGGTCGGCGATCGCGGCCCTGCTGCCGGCGCTGCGGGCGGCGCCGGCTCAGCGCGGTGCAGGCCATCGCGCGCGGGCCGGGCGCCGCGGCCGGGCCGCGGCTACGCCGCGCACCGGCTGCTGCGGCGGCTGCGCGCTGCCCCGGCCGGTGACGATCGGGCTGGCGGCCCCGTTCGCCCGCCCGGCCCGCACCGCGATCACCCTGGTCGCCGTCCTGCTGGGCGCGACCGCGGTGACCTTCGCGGTCGGCCTGGGCAGCTCGCTGAACCGGGTGGTGGGCGGCCTGTCGCACGCGGCCGCCGAGCCGGTGCAGATCTACCGCAACTCGCAGAACTCGTTCATCTTCAGCGCCGCCCAGCAGCGGACTGTCGCAGGCGGCGCTGGCCGCCCAGCCGGGCACCCGGCGCTATGTGGCCGAGACCGATAACCAGATCAGCGTGGCCGGGCTGACCGGGCAGCATCCGATCACCGCGTTCCGCGGCCCGGCCGCCTGGACCGGCTACCCGATCATCAGCGGGCACTGGTACACCGGCCCGGGCCAGGCGGTCGTGTCCACCGGCTTCCTCACCCTGACCGGCAAGGCGGTCGGCGACACCGTCACGATCGTCGCTGGGCGGCAGGCCGATCCCGGTGCGGATCGTCGGCGAGGACTTCGACGCCGACGACCGCGGGGTATCCGTCATCACCGACTGGCAGACCCTGGCTGACGCGCACCTGGGCCCGGCCTGGACCGCGCCGGGCCAGTACGACGTCGGGCTGCGTCCCGGCGTCTCCCCGGCCAGCTATGCGCAGTCCCTCGGCAGCAGGCTCGGCTCCCGCTACTCGACGTCCCTGCAACAGCAGGAACTCCGTCGTGGTCGAGCCTCATGCTCGGCCTGATCGGCACCCTGACGCTGCTGCTGGCCCTGGTGGCCGGGCTGGGCGTGCTGAACACCGTCGTCCTGAACACCCGGGATCGGGTGCACGACCTGGGCGTGTTCAAGGCCGTCGGGATGACGCCCCGGCAGGTCATCGCCATGGTGGTCTGCTGGGTCGCCGGGACCGGGCTGGTGGCCGGCGCTGATCGCGCTGCCCGGCCGGGATCGCGCTGCAGCACGTGGTGCTGCCGGTGATGGCCTCGTCGGCGAACCTGGGCCTGCCCGCCAGTTACCTGGCCGTGTACCGGGGACCGGAACTGGTGGTGCTGGCCCTGGCCGGGGTGGTGATCGCCATCGTCGGGGCGCTGCTCCCGGCGGGCTGGGCGGCCCGGATCCGCACCGCTTCCGCCCTGCGCGCCGAGTAGCACCGCGAACCAGGCCCGGCCGGCCGGACAGGGGCGGACCGGCCGGGCCTGGGCCCCGGACCGGCGGGCTGGTCGCGGGCCGGGGTCATCCAGCCTGCCGGGGTTCACGCTGGGCCCGGGTTTCCGCGCTGGAGCCGGGGTTCCGGCGCTAGGACTGCGGAGTGATGACGATGCGCTGGGCTGTGCCGGCGGCGTCGGCCCAGGCCTGCTCGACGTCGGTGAGTGACATGGGCCGCGCGTCGATCTCGAAGCTGCCCGCGGTGATCTCCTGGGCGAGGGCGGGCAGTTCGGCGAGGATCTCCCGGGTGCTGACCGAGCCTTGCCCGCTGCCGACGATCTGGAGGCGGGCGGCGCGGAGCGCGGCGGAGGGGATCGCCGCGGTGGGGCCGGCGACCGACCCGATCTGGATCCAGGTCGAGGGGCTGGCCGCGGTCGGCGCGCCCGGTGACGACGGCGACCATCGCGGCGGCGGCGGGTTCGCCCCAGAGGTAGTCGATCACGACGTCGACCTCGGCGGCGGCCTGGCCGAGCCGGCGCCGACGCCGTCAGCGTCCCCGTCGAGCAGCACGGTAGCCGGTGGCGCCGAGGGCGGGCAGGCCAGCCAGCCGGCCGGCGTTGCGCCCGGCCGCGATGACCTGGTTCGCGCCGAGACGCTTCGCGATCTGCACGGCCATCTGGCCGGCGTTCCCGGTGGCCCCGAGGACGAGCACGTTCTGCCCGGCCTGGAACGGCACCCGCTGGCGCAGCGCGACCCAGGAGGACATGGCCGGGTTCATGGCCGCGGCGACCGCGATCGGGTCGGCGTCCTCGGGCAGGACGATGCTGCGGCGGGTGTCGATGACGGTCTGCTCAGCCATCGCGCCCACCCGCGTGTCCGGGAGGACGAAGTAGCGCAGCAGCCCGTCAGCGCCGCGCCCCACCCCGTCGACGCCCGGCACGAGCGGCAGTTCGCCGGTGCTGGTGTAGTGCGACCCGTTGGCCTGCGACCGGACCCGCGGGTGCAGCCCCGCCGCGATCACGTTGACGACCATGTCGTCGTCCCCGGCCGGGATGGGGGCGGGGAACTCCTCGTAGCGGGGGGCGGTGTCGAACGAGGAAACGACCGCAGCCTTCATGATGATCTCCATAATGTAGTTGGTAATACGAACTAAAATTAGTTGGTATTACGAACCGAGTCAAGTAGGCTCCGGAGGTGGCCACGCCGGAAGAACCGCCCCGCGCCGTCGCTCACGACGGCCTGGTTGACGCGCTCGTCCAGGCCTCCTTCGTGACCATGGCCGTGCTGAGCAAGGTGGGCGCCGAGTACGACCTGTCCCTCACCCAACTGCGGGTGCTCGGCGATCCTGCGGGACCGGCGGGTCAGGATGACCAGGCTGGCCGACTACCTGGGGCTGGAGAAATCCACCATGACCGGGCTGGTTGACCGCGCCGTGAAGCGGGGGCTTCTCGAACGCGGCCCCAACGCCCACGACGGCCGCGCCGTGGACGTGTTCCTCAGCCCCGCCGGGGGCCGCACTGGCCGAACGTTTCCACGCCCAGGTCCGGCGGTCACTGTCCCCGCTGACCAGCGAACTCGGTCCCGCCGAGCAACGCCAGGTGCAAACGCTGCTGGAACGGATGCTCGGTCCTCACGAGTCCGGGTAACCGGGCGCCAGGTCCTTGACCATGGTGTCGGAGTGCGCGTCGCTGGAGTCCACGACCTGGTAGCCCTCGGAGAGGTACAGCTGCTGGGCGAAGTTCTTCCGTTCGACGCTGAGGCTGATCTGCCGGATGCCGGCCGAGCGGGCCTGCCCGGCCAGGGCCCGCAGCAGGGCCCGGCCCGCGCCCCGGCCGCGCCAGTCCCGGGCCACGCCGATCGTCAGCTCGGGTACGTCGGGGGCCACGAACCCGTATCCCGGGTCGGCCGCGGGAAGGAAGCGGAGCCAGGCCGCGCCAACCGGCACCCCGTCCGCCTCGGCGATCACGCCCAGATCGGTGTCACGTGGCCAGCCGGCGATGTAATGCGCCGTCGCGGGCGCCCCTCCATGATCACGGTCAAAAAGTGGTGCCCGGTGTCAGAAATTGACCGTGGTCATGGAGGGCGGGCTTTATACCGCGCTGGGCCGACAAATAGGACGGGTTATGCACCGGGGGAGCGGATCGGCTGGGCTGTCCACAGCCAGCAGGATCCAGTCGCCGGGTGGCCGGCCTCCGGCGACCCTTGGTTCATGATGGTCCAGCGTTGTCCTCTCAGTAGCGAGTTACTCGACCTCCAGTACGGGGTGATATCTCGTCGGCAAGCGCTGGAGTGCGGAATCAGCGCGGACGCGATCCGGGTCCGGCTGCGCAATGGCCGCTGGCAGCGACTCGCCGCCGGGGTCTACGCGACCTTCAGCGGCGAACCGCCCCGCCCGGCCTTCATGTGGGCGGCCCTGCTCGCGGCGGGACCGGGTGCGGCGATCAGCCATCAGACCGCGGCCGAGCTTTACCGGCTAGGCCGGCGACCGGCCCGGGCCATCCACGTGACCGTCCCCGGGGAACGCCAGGTGCGCCGCGGGGCCGGTGTGGCCCCGAGAGCCTGGGCCACTGGGGGTCCGGGGCGGTCCTTCACCGGCCAGGACGTGCCCCGGCTGATCGTGCATCGTTCGGCCTGGATCGACCAGGCGCGTCACCCGGTCCTGCTGCCCCCGCGGACGCGGATCGAGGAGACCGTCGCCGACCTGACTCAGTCCGCGGCCACGTTTGATGAGGCGTTCGGGTGGATCAGCCAGGCGTGCGGCAGTCGGCTCTGCACCGCCGGCCAGATCCGGGTGGCACTCGAGCGGCGCGCGAAGCTGCGCTACCGGGCTGAGTTGCTCGGGGCGCTCGGTGACGTGCGGGAGGGTGTGCTGTCCCCGCTCGAGTACCGCTACGTGCACGGGGTCGAGCGCCCGCACGGCCTGCCGGCCGCCAGCCGCCAGGTACCGGTGATCCTGGACGGGCGGCGGCGTTACCTGGACAACCTCTACCAGGACTATCGCCTGGTGGTGGAGTTGGACGGGGCCGCCGCGCACCCGGTGACCGAGCGGTGGCGCGACATTCAGCGGGACAACTCGCTGGAGGTGCTGAAGCTGCGGAGCTTGCGCTACGGCTGGTCTGACGTGACCAGCGGGCGCTGTCGCGTGGCCGCTCAGGTCGCCACCATCCTGACCCAGCACGGCTGGCCCGGCCCGGTCCGCCGCTGTTCCCCCGGCTGCCTGGCCATACCACCAGCCTCCCGAGCTACGCCCTGTTAGTACGGTCAAAAAGTGGGGCTCCAGGTCAGAAATTGACCGTGATCACTCAGGGCAGGATGCTCGCGGCGGGAACCGGGAGCGGGGGCGGCTCGTGTCACCTCGTGAGGGGCCGGGTTGGTTAGGGTGAGCGGACAGGGCAGAGGAGAAGATCACGTGTCCAGCGGGACCGGGGGGAAGGGACGCTCGGGCCGGGATGGCTCAGGCGCGAGTAGCTCGGGCGGCGGCTCAGCCAGCGGCGGCTCCGGCGGCTCAGGCAACCGGGGGGCCCAGCCTGGCGGGGCTAAGCCCGGCGGGGGCAAGCCCGGCGGGGGCAAGCCCGGCGGAGGCAAGACCGGCGGGACCAAGGCCCGCGAAGCCAAGGCGCGGGGGGCCGCGGCCCGGGCCAGGGTCGCCGAGATGCGGGCCCGCGAAGCCGCCCGCAAGCGGCGCCGGAACTGGCTAGCCGGGATCGGCGCGGCCGTGGTCGTGATCATCGCCGCCGTGGCCATCACCCTGGCCGTCACCAGCCACGGCGGCAGCCCGGCCAGCGCCGCCGGCGGTACGCCGAAACTCAAGCTGGCCTCGCTCAGCACGCTGGGCACGCTGAAGCCGCTGCCCTCGCCCGGCCCCAGCGGTCCCGAGGGCGTGCCGGTCCCGCCGGCGCCCGCGCTGGCCAGCACGGCCACCAAGGCCACCGGGAAGACCGTGGACGGGATCAGCTGCGACACCACCGAGCAGTTGGTGTACCACATCCACGCGCACCTGACGGTGTTCGTGAACGGCGCCGCCCGGCAGGTCCCGGCGGCCATCGGCATCCCCGGCGCCCAGGCGGAGAACACGCCGACCGGCCCGTTCATCGCCAACGGCAGCTGCTTCTACTGGCTGCACACGCACGCCGCTGACGGCATCATCCACATCGAGTCCCCGGTGCACCGCACCTACACCCTGGGGGACTTCTTCGACATCTGGGGCCAGCCGCTGGGCCCGGACCAGGTGGGCCCGGCCCGCGGCCCGGTGACCGCGCTCTACAACCACCAGGTCTACCGGGGCAACCCCCGCGACATCCCGCTGGAGAAGCACGCTCAGATCCAGCTGGAGGTCGGGAAGCCACTCGTCTCCCCGGCCTCCATCACCTTCCCCAGCGGCCTCTGACTGCCAGCCCGGCCGGGACGGTCGCCCCGGCCTGAGCGCGGTCAGCCCCGCCAGCAGGACGCCGAGGGCGCCCCAGTCGAACCCGGTGTGCTGCGCGAACGGGCCCATCAGGTCAAGCGCTGAGCCAGCGGTCGAGCTCGTCCAGAACGTGTTCAATGATCGGACGCAGTTGGTTGGCGATCTCCCGCTGGCTCTGGCCTTCGCGGGTACGCTGGCCGGTCTCGCTGATGATGATCTGGAACACGCTGGCCAGCGCGATCCCCTGCAGTCTGGCAACCTCCGGCGAGACCGCGGTGGTGTCGCTGATGGTGCTGGCGAGGGCGACGGCCAGGCGATCGGTCAGCTCTAGCCCCAGCCGGTGCACGGTCGGGCTGATGGCTGCCAGGTAGCCGAGTTCGCCACGCCACATTTCTGGCGCGATGGCGCGGATCGCGTGCAACGGACTCCAGGACGAAGTCGCGGATGGCGGCGACCGGGGTGACAGCCGGTGGCCGGGAGCGGATCAGGTCGCTCAGCCGGTCCTGGACCTGCTGCTCGCGGTCGGTGACCAGCTGCTCCTTGGTCGGAAAGTAGTTATAGACGGTCTGCTCGGCAACCTCGGCCTCGCGTGCCACGTCGGTGACTGTGACGTGCTCATAGCCGTGTTCGGCGAACAGGCGGGCCGCGGTGTCGGCGATGTGCTGGCGGGTGCGGGCCTTCTTGACCTCGCGCAGTCCGGTGGCGGCCATTCCAGCAGCGTAGCGCGGCTACAAAAAATATTGTACTGAGCACTAAAATTCGAGTACACTACGAGTTCTGGCCATGGTCGTCACCACCGCTGGGAAGGTGGCGCTGAGACCGCCCGCCTGCTCGCCCAGCGAGGAGAGCCCGTGCGGGTCCTGGTATGCGATCTAGAGAAGGCGACGGCGCCGGCGCCCGGCCTGCACGCAGAGCCACGGCCATCCGGCCGTGAACGTGACCCTGACCAGCCAGCAAGGGAGTCCTCATGACCATCCCGACCCAAGACGCCAGCCGGACCGCGCATCTGCTCGCGCTCATGAAGAAGGGCGACGACGCGTTCAACGCCCGCGACCTCGCCGCAGTGGACAAGGTCCACCACCCGGACATGGTCGCGTACATCCCCGGACTCGCGGAACCGGTCTACGGAAAGGAAGCGCACGCCGCGGCGATGCAGCAGTTTCTGCGCATCTTCCCCGACATGCACGTGTACAGCGACCCGTATCCGATCCAGTTCGGAAGCGGCGACTGGATCACCGTCGTCACCCATGCCACCGGAACCTTCCGCGGGGAGATGATCCTGCCCGACGGCGCCGTGATACCCCCCACCGGAAAGGCGTTCGACGTCGAGTTCGGCCAGACCACCAAGTGGGACGGCGACCAGCTCATCGTCATCTCCGCCTTCTACGACTCCGCGCTGCAGCGCAAGCAGATCGGCCTCGCCTGACACCCCGGGCCGGTAGGCCCGCCTGGACCGTCAGCCCGCCCGGGGATCCCAGCGGAACCGGCGGACCGCGATAAGGCCGCCGACCACGCCCCAGGCCAGCAGGACGCCGAGGGCGCCCCAGTCGAACCCGGTGTGCTGCGCGAACGGGCCCATCAGGGCCTCGTTGAACGGCCGCACCGGCAGGATCCCGGTGATGTGCTGAATCACCTGCGAGTGGATCGGGAGATAGGTGCCCGAGATGAACACCAGCGGGAACAAGACCAGCTGCACGACGGCCGGGGCGGCCTCCGCGTTGCGGATCAGGGAAGCCACCGCGACGCCCAGCGCGCAGAAACAGGCCGCGCCGAGCACGAGGGCGACCACGATCGCGGCCCAGTGGGTGGGCAGCGGCACGCCGAACAGCCGGCCGACGCCCACGATGAGCGCGATGTCCACCACGCTGACCACGATGCAGTGGGCCAGCAAGCCGAGGAAGTAGGTCCAGGCCGGGAGCGGCGTGGCCCGGATCCGCTTGAGGATCCCGTTCTGCCGCCGGGTGGAGAGCACGATGGCGAGCTGGCTGTAGCAGGCGCCCAGCACCGAGACCGCGGCGATCGTGGGCACGTAGTACTGCAGGGCCGACAGCCCGTAGAAGTAGGAGCTCCGGCCCACGCCGTGGAACAACGCGCCGAACAGGGTGATGATCACGACGGGGAACACGAACGTGAAGAACGCGCTCTGCGGGTTGCGCCAGAACGACAGCTGCTCGTAGCGGACCTGGTGCCACAGCAGGGCGAGATCACCCCGCCGCGCCCGGCCGGTCGTCGGCCTCATGTCGTGGTCCTTTCTCCGGCCCGTTTGCGGGCGGCCCGGGTGCGCCCGGTCCGTGTGCCGTCGGCCCCCTCCTCGCCAGCACTGGCCGCCGGGCCAGGGTCAGTCAGTTTCAGGTAGACGTCTTCGAGGCTGGGCGGTTCGACCGTGAGCTGGTCCAGGACCAGGCCGCGCTGCAGCGCCCAGCTGGTCAGCTCGTGCAGGGCGCGGGTCGGCTCACTGACCGCCACGGTGACCAGGCCACCTGGTTCCAGCTCCGCAGCCGGGTCCGCCGGTCGGCCGGGCCCAGGCCGGGAGGTCCGCGGCCAGGCATCCGCCCGGGAGCGCGAAACGGATCTGGGTCTGGGCGGAGGCCCGCCCGCCGATGTCCGCCAGTGTCCCCTGGGCCACCACCTGGCCGCCGGCCAGCACCGCCACCCGGTCGGCCAGCGCCTGGGCCTCCTCCATGTAGTGCGTGGTGAGCAGGATCGTGGTTCCCGAGTCGCGCAGGCTGCGCACGAGCTGCCACGCGTCCCGCCGGGCGGCCGGGTCGAACCCGGTGGTCGGCTCGTCCAGGAACAGCAGCTCCGGATCACCGATCAGCCCCAGGCCCAGGTCCAGGCGGCGTTTGCGGCCCCCGGACAGGTTCCGCACCTTGGTCCGCTCCTGCCCGGCCAGGCCGACCAGGGCGATCACCTCATCGACGCCCCGCGGTGCGGGGTAGTAGCCCGCGTTGCGGGCGATGGTCTCGCGGACCGTCAGGTAGGGCTCGACCGCGATGTCCTGCAGGACCAGCCCGATCCGCTCCCGCAGTTCCCGGCCCGTCGCCCGGTCACCGGGATCGAGGCCCAGCACCTCGGCCCGCCCGGCGTCCCGGGCCCGGAAGCCCTCCAGGATCTCCAGCGTCGTGGTCTTCCCGGCGCCGTTCGGCCCCAGCAGCGCGAAGATCTCGCCCGCGCCGACGGTGAAGCTGATCCCGCGCAACGCGGGCACGCTGCCGTAGCTCTTGGCCAGTTCCTCGACTATGACCGCGCCACGCACCGGACCTCCAATGACACGTCGAGGTAGCGCGCGGCCAGCCCGCGGGACGCGGTCACGCCGAACTCGGTCCGGTCCAGGCGCACGGAGCCCCGGGCCGTGAACGAGCCGGCCGACACGCCGACACCTCCACCGGCAGGCGGACCGGGCGGGCCACCGCGCCCACCGTCAGCGTGCCCAGCAGATCCTGACCGTCCATTTTTTCCGCAACGAACACCATCACGGGGTACCGGCTCGCATCCAGGAACCGGGCCGACCGGACGCTGGCGTCCCGCGCCGGGTTCCCGGAACTCAGGCTCGCCGTGTCGATCTCCACGGAGACTCTCGACTCGCTGGCCGGCTCGGTCACGTCAACCGTCCCGGCCCGGATCTGGAAGCGGCCGCGCACCGGGGCGAGCCCGAATAGGTGCCGGGTCCTGAACCGGACGGCCGAGCCGGCCGGGTCGATGTCGTAGCGGCCGAGCCGGGGTTTCGTTGCAGCTTGTGCTGGTGTGGTTTCCATGCCCCCCATTCCAGGGCCGCCGGGCCACCTGGCGTCAGGGTAGCCGGTCGGATTCCGGCCCGACGAACGGCTGCTCCCCGGCGGCCGGATACGACTTTCGTAGGTTCCTGCCCCGACGAAGGTGCGCGCGGCCGGGGCCGGCGGCGCCCGCTGACGTAGCGTGAAACACGTGAGCGACGAACAGTGCCCGTCAGGCCGCCAGTGGTGGTCCGGGTACCACTGGCCGTCCCGGCACCGGACCGCGATCGACGTGGGGCTCGCGGTCTTCTTCGTGCTGCTGGACACGGCCGCGACGCTGGTCGGGATCTCCTGGTGGCCGGCTCATCCCGGGACGCTGGCCTGGGTCCTGCTGGGCATCCAGGCCGCCGCCTGCCTGTCGCTGGTCGTCCGGCGCCGCGCGCCGCTGCTGGTGATCGCCGTCCTGGGCGGCGTTCACGCTGGCGGTCACGCTGCTGATCCACGCCCGCCGGTGCCCTGACCCCGGCCAACATGGGCAACATGTGGGCGCCGTTCGCCACGTCGCTCGCGGCCTACGGGCCCTTCTACTACCGGCGGGACCGGCGGGTTGCGTTCCTGGCGGTCGCCGTGCTGACCGTGATCGTGTGCCGGCCCTGGCAGCCTTCGGTCGAGGTCATCACGCAACGGACTGCTCCGCATCCTGGTGGGGCCGTTGCTGGCGCTGTACTTCGGGGCCCGCCACGCGCTGCTGCAGTCGCTGCGGGACCGGGCCGACCGGGCCGAGCGGGAGCGGTACCTGCTCGCGGAGCAGGCCCGGACCGAGGAACGGGCCCGGCTGGCCGGCGAGATGCACGACGTGGTGACGCACCGGGTCAGCCTGATGGTGCTGCAGGCCGGGGCGCTGCGGATGACCGCCGCCCGACGAGGCGACCCGGCGGGCGGCCGAGGACCTGCGGGTGACCGGCTGCCAGGCCCTGGACGAGCTGCGTGACCTGGTCGGGATCCTGCGTGCGCATCCGGACGGCGACGAGACGCCGTCCACGGACGGCCTGGCGGCGCTGGTCGCCGAATCGGTCAGCGTGGGCACTCCGGCCGAGCTGACCGAGGACGGCGACCCGGCCCTGGCCTCGCCGGTGGTCGGGCGGACCATGTACCGCATTGTCCGGGAGGCCCTGACCAACGTGCGCAAGCATGCGCCCGGCGCGCGGGTCACCGTGCACGTCAGCTACGGCGACGCCCAGGTGCGGCTCGCGGTGCGCAACACCCCGGCCGCCCGCGCCGGTGGAACTTTCCGGCCTGGCCGGGACCGGCTCCGGCCTGGGGCTCGCCCACCTGCGGCAGCGGGTCGAGCTGGTGCACGGCACGCTGCGGGCCGGGCCCGCGCCGGACGGAGGATTCTGCGTGGAGGCCACGCTGCCCGCCTACGTGCCCACGGCCGAGCCGGTCGGATGACCATGATCCGGGTCGTGGTCGTGGACGACGAGCCGATGGTGTGCGCGCACCTGCGGACGATCCTGACGTCGGGCGGCACGATGGAGGTCGTGGCCGAAGCACACGACGGGGCCGCCGGGGTCGAGGCGGTCACCCGTACCCGTCCCGACGTGGTGCTCATGGACCTGCGCATGCCGGGCATGGACGGGCTGACCGCGATCGAGCACATCGGCAAGCTGGCCGCGGCGCCCGCCGTGGTCGTGCTGACCACGTTCGACGCCGACCAGTACGTGCTGCGCGCGCTGCGGGCCGGCGCGGCCGGATTCCTGGTCAAGTCCACCCCGCCGGAGGACCTCATCGGCCTGGTCCAGGTGGCCGCGGAGGGGCACACGGTGCTGTCCCCTGCGGCCGCGCGGCGGCTGATCGCCGCCTCGGCCGACAGCCAGCTCCGCCCGCGACCGGGCCCGCGAGCTGGCCGGGTCGCTCACCGAGCGGGAGGCCGAGGTGCTGGCCTGCCTGGGGGAGGGCCTGTCCAACGCGCAGATCGCGGCGCGGCTGTACCTGTCCGAAGCCACGATCAAGGGCTACGTCTCACGGACGCTGGACAAGCTGGGCTGTGCGAACCGCACCCAGGCCGGGCTGCTCGCCCACGACGCTGGGCTCGTCAGCCCTTAACTGGCCCGCTGCGGGGTAGGTGCTTCCCATCACGGCGAGCGGGGGCCCCATGGGACGTGACATCCAGGCCATCAAGATCAGTGGCGAGGACCGGCGGAAGTACCGGGAGAAGGTGCAGCGTTCGCTGGACGTGTTCGCCCGGATGCTCCGCGAGCGCCGGTTCGAGGCCAGCCCGTCGCGGGTGGGCGTGGAAATCGAGCTGAACCTGGTCGACTCCCCCGGGATGCCGTCCATGCGCAACGCGGCCGTGCTCGACGCCATCGCCGACCCGGCCTGGGCGACCGAGCTCGGGCAGTTCAACCTCGAGATCAACGTGCCGCCCCGGCGGCTCGAAAAGAGCGCCCTCGCGGACCTGGAGCAGGAGATCCGCGCCAGCCTGAACGGCGCGGACGCCAAGGCCCGCGGCACCGGGAGCGGCCTGGTCATGGTCGGGATCCTGCCCACGCTGGCCGAGGAGTACATGCACGAGGAGACCCTGTCGGCCAACGACCGTTACCGGGTGCTGAACGAGCAGATCTTCGCGGCCCGCGGCGAGGACATGCGCATCGCCATCGACGGCGCCGAGCACCTGCTCACCCACGCGGGCAGCATCACCCCCGAGGCGGCGTGCACGAGCGTGCAGCTGCACGTCCAGGTCAGCCCCGACGCATTCGCGAGTTACTGGAACGCGGCCCAGGCCATCGCCGGGGTGCAGGTCGCCCTGGCCGCCAACTCCCCGTTCCTGTTCGGCCGGCAGCTCTGGGACGAAACCCGGATCACCCTGTTCGAGCAGGCCACCGATACCCGGCCGGATGAGCTCAAGCAGCAGGGGGTGCGCCCCCGGGTGTGGTTCGGCGAGCGCTGGATCACGTCCGTGTTCGACCTGTTCGAGGAGAACATCCGGTACTTCCCGGCCCTGCTCCCGCTGTGCGAGGACGAGGACCCGCTGGCCATGCTGGACGGCGGGGCGACCCCGCAGCTGGCCGAGCTGAGCCTGCACAACGGGACCATCTACCGCTGGAACCGTCCCGTCTACGCCGTCGTCGACGGCCAGCCGCACCTCCGGGTGGAGAACCGCGTCCTCCCGGCCGGGCCCACGGTCGCGGACATCATGGCCAACGCGGCGTTCTACTACGGGCTGATCCGGGCCCTGGCCGACGAGCAGCGGCCGGTCTGGACCCAGATGACGTTCGCGACCGCGGCCGAGAACCTGCACGAGGCCGCGCGGCATGGCCTGGACGCCCGGCTCTACTGGCCGGGGCTGGGCGAGGCGCCCGTGGCCGAACTGGTGCTGCGCCGCCTGCTGCCGCTGGCCCGGGAGGGCCTGCGCCGCTGGGGCGTCGACCCTGGCTCCGCCGACCGCCTGCTGGGCATCATCGAGCAGCGCTGCCTGACCGGCCGGAACGGCGCAGCCTGGCAGGTCGCCACGACCCGGGCCATCAGCGAGCAGACCGGGGCGGACCGCCCGGAGGCGCTGCGCCAGATGACCCAGCGCTATATCGAGCTCATGCACGGCAACGAGCCGGTGCACACCTGGCCCGGGTTCGCCTGAGTAGACCGAAATTGTCACTATGTGAGACCTGAGATCGCGGCCCGGCGTGCCACTATCGGCGGGCAGACCTTTGTGGTGCCGGCCATCTGGAACGAGGAGACATGAGCGACACGAAACCCGCATCGTCGCAGCCACCGATGCTGACCGTCGCTCTCGACCTGCCGTCCGCGCAGGTCCTCGCCGACCAGGCGTCGATCGTCTCGGATCTCCAATTCGTCGTGGAATGCTGCAAGGGGCTGCTCAGCGAGCTGGACAAGCCCGAGGAAGAGCGGGACTCGGTGGTGCCGCAGGCGCTGTGGTCGGCCGCCCTGGCCTCTTACTCCCGCTGTTTCAGCAAGGGCAAGCGGTTCGGCCTGGGCGCCGACGACATCACCAGCCTGCCCCTCGAGGGGGAGGTCATGACGTTCCACAAATGGGCCATCGCGCAGCGCACCATGCTCACCACCCATCCCACCGACCCGTTCGACGCGGCCAAGGTGGGGGCGGCGCTGGCGCGGCCCGGGCAGGGGAAGCGCCGGGTGGAGGGCATCGCGATCCTGACCACCAGCCGCGTGCTCGTCGACGACACCGGGGTGCGGCAGCTGGGCGCGCTCGCGTCGGCGCTGGCCAAGCAGACCGCGGAGCGGGCGCAGAAGCAGCAGGACACGGTGCTGGAGGAGGCGCAGCAGCTCGACCTGGACCGCCTCTACCGCCAGCCCCCGCTCGAGCAGCGCCCGCCCGCTGCCCAACCTGCCCACCCTGCCCCAGCCGCCCGCTGACGCCCGCCAAGGCGCTGACCCCGGCCTGCCTGGCCCGCGCGCTGACTCTACCCGCGTGACGTGCGTCCAGGCGGTCACTGCGTCCGGTTAAGGCACACGTCGCGGGATGTGACTGAGAGTGGCCAGTGTGACTGGAGTCGTCAGGTCAGCTACTTCACGCGGTCTCATCCGCTCAGTGCCTCGTTGGCCCCGGTGGTGACGCGGCATGCATGAATTGTGGCCTGCGGGGCAGCCATGAATCCTTAACGGCCGGGCTGGCGGCCCTGCGATGATGAGCCGTCAGCGAGGAGGCCGCGACCATGACTGACGCACGGCCGCAGACCGCCGCACCGGCGGACACGGGTGACGGGGCGGGCCGGTTCCACCGGACGCTGGGCTTGCTGCCCGCCACGGCGGTGAACATGACCCAGATGTGCGGCATCGGCCCGTTCATCACGATCCCGCTGATCGTGGCGGCGATGGGCGGCCCGCAGGCGGTGCTGGGCTGGATCGCGGGCGCGATCCTGGCCCTGGCGGACGGCCAGGTCTGGGCGGAGCTCGGGGCGTCCATGCCCGGCTCGGGCGGGACCTACCTGTACCTGCGCAAGGCCTTCCGGTACCGGACCGGCAACCTCATGCCGTTCCTGTTCATCTGGACCGCGATGCTGTTCATCCCGCTCATCATGTCCACCGGCGTGATCGGGCTGGTGAGCTACCTGGGCTTCTTCTTCCCGCACCTGTCGGCGTGGCAGGGTCACCTGATCGGCCTGGGCGTCACCGCCCTGGTCATCGTGGCCCTGTACCGGCGGATCGAGCGGGTCAAGGTGCTCACCACCGTGCTGTGGGTGGTGATGGTGCTGGCGGTCGGCCTGACCATCGCCGCCGCCTACAGCGGGTTCCACCCGTCGCTCGCGTTCACCTACCCGCGCGGGGCGTTCAGCGGCGGCGGCGCGTTCTTCGCCGGGCTCGGCGCCGGGCTGCTCATCGCGATCTACGACTACCTCGGCTACAACACCACCGCGTACATGGGCGACGAACTGAAGGACCCCGGGCGCACCCTGCCCCGGTCCATCATCTTCTCGATCCTCGGCATCATGGTGTTCTACCTGGCGCTGAGCATCGGCGTGGTCGGGGCGGTGCCCTGGCACACGGTGGCCCAGTCCACCTCGGTGGCGTCCCTGGTGGTGACCAGGAACTGGGGTCACGGCGCGGCCGACGTGGTCACGGTGCTCATCCTCATCACCGCGTTCGCCTCGGTGCTCACCGGACTGCTGGGCGGGTCGCGGGTGCCCTACCAGGCCGCCCGGGACGGCGTGTTCTTCCGCGCGTTCGGGCGGCTGCACCCGCGCGGTGACTTCCCGCACGTGGCCCTGATCGCGCTCGGCGTGATCACCGCGGTGGGCTCCTTCTTCACGCTCACCACGATCATCGCCATGCTGACCGCCGTGATCGTGATCGTCCAGGCGGTAGCGCAGGTCGTGGCGCTCACCGTGCTCCGCCGCCGCGAGCCCGGCCTGCGCCGGCCGTACCGTCAGTGGCTCTACCCGCTGCCCAGCCTGGCCGCCCTGGCCGGCTGGATCTACGTCTACTCCTCCGCCGGCCGGGTGCCGATCGAGTTGTCGGTCGCGTGGGTGGCCGCCGGGGTGGTGGCCTTCCTGGTGTGGGCGCGGGTCACCCGGGTCTGGCCGTTCGGGCCGAAAGAGTTCCGGGAGGCCAGTGCGGCTGCGCAGCCGTAACGTTCCCGGGACGGTCGCGGCGTAGCGTCCGAGACGGTGGGGGGGACGCAACCGGGGAGGGGGCGTCTTTCAGGGGGTTTCACGACGTGCGTCTTCTCCGCATGCCATGCGTGGGTCGCCGCTGCCGGTGGGCACGGCGAAACCTCCCAAAGGAGAGAGAGAAGATGCGCAAGAGTCCATACGCCGTCGGGGTGCCGTGGCCACGCTGCTGGCGTTCGGCGCCAGCGCCGCCGGGACGTCAGTAGCCCAGGCTTCCACGGGCAGCACCGCCTACGTCTCGCCGTCCGGCAGTTCGTCGGGCGCGGACACCTCGTGCGCCACGGCCGGCTACGCGAGCATCGGCAAGGCCGTGAACGCGGCCAGCGCCGGCGGCACGGTCGTGGTCTGCCGCGGGGTCTACAAGGCCCAGGTCGTGGTGAGCAAGCCGCTGACCCTGGCCGGGCAGCCCGGCGCCGTGATCGACGCCAAGGGGCAGAAACCGCTGAAGATCGGCTCCACGAAGCTGCCGGGCAGCATCGGGATCGGCGTCCTGGGCACCAAGAACGTGCGGGTCAGCGGGTTCAAGGTCAGGAACGCCGGCTTCGACGCCATCCTGGTCGCGCTCAGCTCGAGGGTCTCGGTGTCCCATAACCTCCTGAAGCACAACGGTGACGTGGGCGTGGACCTGAACGGCTCGTCCTGGTCCCAGGCCACCGGGAACGTCTCGGAGGACAACACCGGCGGCGGCTTCCTGGTCGCCGACGACGTGGGCCCGAACAGCCACAACGTGGTCGCCTGGAACGTGGCCAGCGACAACCCCGGCGGCTGCGGGGTCATCCTGGCCGGGCACAGCACGGCCGGGGTCACCGACAACCTGGTGGCGCACAACGTGCTGACCTATAACGGCACGCTCAAGTCCACGGGCGGCGGCGCCGGGGTGGTCATCGCCACCGAGGTCCCGGGCGAGACGGTGGCCGGCAACACGGTGACCGGCAACCTCATCTACGGCAACGGGCTCGCGGGCGTCACCATTCACGCCCACCTCCCCGGCCAGAACCTGAACGGGAACCGGATCACCGGCAACGTGATCGGCACCAACAACACCCTCGGTGACCCGATCGACCTGGCCACCTCGCCCTCGTCGAAGAAGAACGTCGCGGTGCCGGACACCCGGACCACCGGCATCCTGGTCGGCTCGGCCAGCGCGATCCACGTCCTGATCAGCGGCAACCGCATCTCCCGCAACCACTTCGGGATCTTCCTGGAGGGCGTGGGCCGTCCGGTGCACGCCACGCTGCACGGCAACCAGTTCCACCGGGTGTTCAAGCCGGTGAAGCGGGTCATCGTCCACTAACGCCCACGGGCGGCGCGCCGTCCCCCGGATCCGGGACCCGGGTCCGGGGGACGGCTGCGGCTGCGGGCGGGCCGCGGCGCCGGTCTACGCCCTGCTGACCGGGCCGGGCGTGATCGGGTAGAACGGGGGAATGCCGGAGCTTCCCGAGGTCGAGACCGCCCGCCGCCTGATCGCCGATCAGGCGCTGAACCGGCGGATCGTGGCGGTGGACGACGCGGACACCTACGTGACCCGGCCGCATACCCCCGGGCAGTTGCGTGACGCACTGGTCGGACGTTCACTAACGGCCGCCCGGCGGCGGGGCAAGACCATCTGGATCGAGACCTCCGGACTGGACGAGCCGGCCACGCGGGGCCCGGATCTCGGTGTCCACCTGGGCATGAGCGGCAGCATCGTGGTCACCGCGCCTGGCGGGGAGGCGGCCCAGGCCGGCGAGCCGCAGCCCGCCTGGAGAGGTAACGCCGGGCCCGCGGCCGGGCAAGCCCGAGTGGGACCGCTTCACGCTCGAGTTCGCCGACGGCGGCCGGCTGGCCCTGTTCGACAAGCGGCGCCTGGGCCGGGTCCGGCTGAACCCTGACATCAGCCTGCTCGGGCCGGACGCGGAGGAAGTCACCCCGGAGCAGTTCCGCCAGGTGTTCAGCAAGGGGACGATCGCGGTCAAGGCCCGGCTGCTGGATCAGTCCAAGCTCGCCGGAGTCGGGAACCTGCTGGCCGACGAGGCGCTCTGGCAGGCCCGGATCTCTCCGGCGGCGCCGGTCAGCAGCCTGCGGCCCGGCGGACGTCGACCGCCTCTACCGGGCGGTGCAGGCGGCGCTGAAGTCCGCCGCCATCCACGGCGGGGCGCACACCGGCGAGATCATCCCGTTCCGGCACGCGGGCGCCCGGTGCCCGCGCGACGGCGCGGAGATGAAGCACGGCACGGTGGGCGGCCGGTCAACCTGGTGGTGTTCCCGGGAACAGGCCTGATGTGACAGCGTGCTGGCTATGAGCACGAGCGTGGTCAGCCCGGTCTTCGTCGGGCGCCAGGAGGAATTCGCCGCGCTCGCGGCCCTGCTGGAGCGGGTCCAGCGCGGTGAGCCCGCGTTCGCCGTCATCGGCGGAGAGGCGGGAGTGGGCAAGACCCGGCTGGTCGGCGAGCTGGCCGCCCGGGCGGACAGCGCCGGATTCACTGTCCTGCTGGGCCATTGCATCGAGCTCGGTGCGGCCGGACTGCCCCTGGCCCCGCTGATCGACGCGCTGCGCGCGCTGGCCCGCTCGGTCCCGCCCGGCGAGCTGGCCGGCGTGCTGGGCTGGCTGGGCCAGGCCTGGCCCGGCTGCTGCCCGAACTCGCCCCGGACGTGCGGTCCCGGAGACGGCGGACGGGATCCAGGCCAGCCAGCTGATGGAGCTGGTGCTGGGGCTGCTCGGCCGGCTGTCAGCGGCCCGGCCCGTCCTGCTGATCCTGGAGGACCTGCACTGGGCGGACCAGTCCACCCTGGAACTGGTGGCCTTCCTGATCCGGGCCCTGCGCGGGATGCGGGTACTGCTGGCCGCCACGTACCGCTCCGACGAGCTGCACCGGCGTCATCCGCTGCGCCCGCTGCTGTCCGGCTGGGAGCGGATCCGCACAGTCGACCGGCATCGAGCTGGTCCGGTTCAGCGAGACGAGGTCGCCACCCAGCTGGCCGCGATCCTGGCCGCCGAGCCCGGCCCGGGCTGGTGGACCTGGTCTACGACCGGTCCGGCGGCAACGCCTACCTGGTGGAGGAGCTCGCCGGGGTGGTCCGCCGGGGCGGCGACCCGGCGAACCTGCCGCCCTCGCTGGTTAACGTCCTGCTGAGCGGGGTCGACTCGCTGAGCGAGCCCGCCCAGCGGCTGCTGCGCACCGCCGCGGTCGCCGGGAAGCAGGTGCCCGACCGGCTGCTGGCCGTGGTGGCGGGCCTGTCCGAGCCGGAGCTGTTCGCCGCCTTGCGCGAGGCCGTGGAAGCTCACCTGCTCGTGGTCGACCAGAGCGGGCCAGGGTATGAGTTCCGGCACGCGCTCACCCGGGACGCGGTCTACGAGGACATGCTGCCGGGGGAGCGGGTCCGGCTCCATGCCGCCTACGGCGAGACGCTGGCCGCCCACCCGGAGCTGGCGGGCGACGACACCGGCGGCCCGGCTGCCCTGGCCCATCACTGGTACGCCGCCCTCGACCTGCCGCGCGCCCTGCCCGCGTCGGTCTTCGGCCGGCCAGGCCATGATGACCTACGCACCGGCCGAGGCCCAGCGTCATCTGGAGCGGGCGCTGGAGATCTGGCCGCGGGTGCCGGACGCCGAGCAGCGTACCGGCCTCGACCAGGTCGGGGTCATCCGGCTCGCGGCGGACGCGGCCTACCAGGCGGGCGCGGTGGACCGGTCGGTGTCCTTGTTCGACCAGGCCCTCGCCGACCTGCCTGCCGAGGGCGACTCCGTACGGCGGGCGCTGGTCATCGAGCGCCGTGCGCTGGCCCTGCGGGACAGCGGCCGGGAGACGGAGGCCATCGCCGAACTGGAGCGGGCGCTGGCCCTGCTGCCTCCCGGCGAGGTGACCCGCGCTCACGCAGTCGTCCTCGCGACGCTGGCGGGCGCCCTGCTCCGCACGTCCGACCGGGATGCAGGCGGCCGGCGAGGCGGCCGAGCGCGCCGTGGCGGCCGCCCGGGCGACCGGGGCCACGGAGGTCGAGGCGGACGCCTCGATCAGCCTGGGGCTGGCGCACTGCTATCTGCGGACGGCCGAGGCTGGCACCGACGCGATCCGGTCCGGCCTCGCGCTGGCCCTGGCGCACCATGTCCCGGCCACGGCCCTGCGCGGCTACGTGAACCTCTCCGACGTGCTGGAACTCCGGGGCCGGCACGCCGAGGCGGCGGAGGTGGCCCGGGAGGGGCTCCGCCTGGCCGACCAGGTGGGGATGGTCCGGGCCCTGGGGGCCTACCTGATCGGCAACCTGGCCGAGCCGCTGCTGCGGCTGGGCCGCTGGGCTGAGGTGGACAGGCTGCTGGCCCAGGCCCTGTCGACAGTGCCGGAGGGCGTCTTCGCCGCCACCGTGCTTCAGTTGCGGGCCGAGCGGGCCGCCATGAGCGGGCGCTACGCCGACGCCGAGGCGGACCTGCGCACGGCGCGCGGGGCCCTGGCCGGCACGACCGACCTGCAGTTCGTCCTGCCGCTGGGCTACGTCACGGCCGCCGCCGAGCTAGGCCGGGGCGACCTGGCCGCGGCCCGGGCGGCCGTCGCCGGGTGCCTGCCCGATGAGCCCTTGGCGTGGGCGGCCCGGTACATCTGGCCCTTGCTGTGGCTGGGCATCCGGATCGAGGCCGACGAGGCGGTCCGGGCCCGGGACCGCCGCGTTGCGGTCCCGGAGCAGAGCGTGGCCCGCCACCAGGCGCTGGCCGAACTGGCGGCCGGCCTTCTCGCCGCCACCTCGACCGCCCGGGGGTACCGGGCCCTGTTCGAGGCCGAAAAGGGCCGGTTCCTCGGTCAGGACGACCCGCGGTTCTGGTCGGCGGCGGTGACGGAATGGGAAGCGGCGCAGGAGCCCTACCCCCTGGCCTACACCTGGCTGCGGCGGGCCGAATCCGAGTCCGCGCGCTGGGCGACCGGCAGGCCGCCACCCACTGCGCGCGCGCAGGCTGACGTGATGGCGGGCCGGATCGGGGCGGACCCGATCATGGCGGAAGCGGCGGCACTCGCCCGCCGGGCCCGGCTGGACCTGGGCGACGGCCTGACCGGGCCGGAGCCCGCGGACGAACTCGCCCGGTTCGGCCTGACCGACCGGGAACGCGAGGTGCTGCTGCTGCTGGCCGACGGCCGCTCGAACCCTGAGATCGCGCAGGCCCTGTTCGTCAGCCCCAAGACGGCCAGCGTGCACGTCTCCAACATCCTGGCCAAGCTGGGGGTCGGCGGCCGGGTGGAAGCCGCCGCGGTGGTCCACCGCCTGGGAGTACCCGGCCCCGGGTGATGGGCGCCGGCTGAGGCCGGTACCCGGTACGGGCGGCTAAGGACCTGGGTGCTCCGTGCTGAGCCGCCCGCCCGGCTCGGCTAAGCACCGCGCCGCGAAATCTGAGGCGGCCCGGAGCGCCCGCTAGGGCAGCCCGGCCGATGTGGCTCCCGGCCCCTTAGCCCGACCGTCGGAAGGGACATCATCACGGCGGACGGGACGGCACGATGAACATCCAGCAGGCGAAGCCCGGGACGATCCGGGCGTCATTGCGTTACCCGGCGTTCCGCTGGCTGCTCGGCGGGCTCGCCGTGTCGCAGCTCGGCGACTGGCTCTACAACCTGGCCCTCATCGCGCTGGTCTATGAGCGCACACCACTCGGCGCTGTGGGCCGGGATCACCACCGCCGCCCGGGTCGTGCCGGTCGTGGCCCTGGGCCCGCTGGGCGGGGTGGTGGCCGACCGCTTCGACCGGCGCCGCATCATGATCACCTGCGACGTCGCGCGGATCGTCCTGATGGTCCTGCTGGCCCTCTTCGTGGTCACCCGCGCGCCGATCGTGGTGGCCCCGGTGCTCGCCGCGGTGGCGACCGCCTTCGCCACCCCGTACCTGCCGTGCGTGGCCGGCGTCACACCCCGCCTGGTCGGCGACGCCGACTTGCCCGGCGCCAACGCCGCCCGGTCAGCGGTCAATGGACTCGGCATCATCGCCGGGCCCGCCCTCGGCGGTGTCCTCCTGCTGCTCGGCGCGCCGGCCCTGGCCTTCCTGCTCAACGCGGTCACGTTCGGGCTGGCGGCGCTCGCGGTCCTGGCCATTCCCGCGGGCCAGACCTACCGGCCGGCCCGGCCGGACGGGGACACGGAAGGACTGCTCCGCGGGATAGCCACCGGCGCGGCGGCGCTGCGCTCCTGTCCCGGGGCCCTGCGGCTGGTCGGGGCGGACATCATGTGCAGCACGATCTACGGCGCCCAGACGGTGCTGCTGCTCCTGGTGTCCCGGTCGCTCGGGATGGGTGCGCACGGCTACGGCTACCTGTTCGCCGGCGTCGGGGCCGGGGCCCTGGCCGGCACGGCGCTGGCCAGCCGGGTGCAGCGCTGGGGACACACCCGGTACGTGCTCGCCGCCGCGCTCTGCGTCGTCGGCCTGCCCATGCCGCTGCTGGCTATCGTGCACGTGCCCGCCGCCGCCATCGCGCTCGTCGCGGCCACCGGCATGGGCGCGGTCCTGGTGGAGATCCTCACCGACACCGGCTTGCAGCGGATGCTGGACGAGGACGTGTTCGGCCGGGCCTACGGGCTGGCGCTGCCTGCCTCGCTGGCCGGGATCGTCGTGGGCTCGCTCGTCGCGCCGCTCCTGGTGGGCGCGCTGGGCGGGACCGGAGCGCTGGTGACCGTGGGGCTCGCGGTGCTGGCCTACGCGCTGATCCTGCTCCGCCGGGTCCCGGCCCGGCGCCAGCCCGGCACGGCCCAGGCGGAACCGGCCACCGAGCCGGAGCCCGCCGGAGGTGTTCTGGTCGCCCAGCCGTAAGGGCCGTACGCCTGGGCCCGGCCACGGAGGCCGGGCCTCAGGTGCGCTGCGGGACGGCCGGAAGCGCACGTTACAGTGCTGCCTATGGATGCGGAGCTCAGGAGCGCGATCGCGGCGAACCTGGGCCGCTTCCCCCGGGTGGCAGCCCCCGCCGACGGCCTCAAGGTCGCGTCGGTCGCGGTCTGCGTCGTGCTCCAGCAGGACGTGCCGGCCCTGCTGATCACCAGGCGGGCGCCGACCCTGCGCAACCACGCCGGCCAGTGGGCGCTGCCCGGCGGACGCCACGACGCGGGGGAGTCCGCCGTGGACGCGGCGCTGCGGGAGTTGCGCGAGGAGACCGGCGTCGAGGTCGCGCCCGGCGCGGTGCTCGGCCTGCTGGACGACTACGTCACCCGGTCGGGGTACCTGATGACCCCGGTGGTGGTCTGGGGCGGCCCGGTCAGCCCGGGGATGAACGGCCCGGAGTCCGAGGTGGCCCAGATCCACGTCATCCCGCTGGCCGACTTCGACGTCCCGCCCCGGCTGCTGCGGATCCCCGAGTCGGAGGCACCCGTCATCCAGCTGCCGCTGCTCGGGCGCTACGTGCACGCGCCGACCGCCGCGATCATCTACCAGTTCTGCCAGGCCGGCTTGCACGGGAACATGATCCGGGTAGCGCATTTCGAGCAGCCCGTATTCGCCTGGAAGTAGCCGGCCGCCTGGAATCAGCCAGCTCAGCGGGCCGGGCCGGCTCGTCCGCTTGATACCCTGCACCAACCAATACGGAGCATCGGCATATCCGGCGGCGCAGCGCCGCCGGCGCTACCCGGGGAAGGTTGTCATGCCGGCCAGCAAACCGTCGGCGGCCGCCTCCGCCGTCGGCGCCGACCCTGTCCCGGCGGCACGCGGCCGGGGCCCCGAGCGCCCGCGGGCTGCTGTTCACGCTGCTGGGCGAGTTCGTGCTGACCACCGACGGGACGGCCTGGACGTCGGCCGTGCTCGCCGCCTTCGCCCGGCTGGGTATCGAGGAGAAGGCCACCCGGCAGGCGCTGATGCGCACCGCCGCGGCGGGCTGGCTGGAGGCCGAGAAGCTGGGCCGCCGGACCCGGTGGCGGCTGACCGGCAGCGCGCGGCGGCTGCTCACCGACGGGGCGGAGCGCATCTACTCCTTCACCGGGCCCGCCGCGGACTGGGACGGCCGCTGGCTGCTGGTGTACGCGCGTATCCCGGAGAGTGACCGGCGGGCCCGGCACGTGGTGCGCAGCAGGCTCAGCTGGGCCGGGTTCGGATCCCTCGGCGCAGGCCTGTGGATCAGCCCGCACCCGGACCGTGAGGCCGAGGCCATCGAGGTGCTCCGGGCGGCCGGCATCGACGGGGACGCCCACGTGTTCGTGGCCACCCGGTCCGGTCTCGGTGATGAGCGGGTGATGGTGGCGGCCGCGTGGGACCTGGCCGCGGTCGAGGACCAGTACGAGCAGTTCATCGAGGAGTTCCGCGACCCCGCGCCCGGCGACGTGCTGGCCCGGCAGGTCGAGCTGGTGCACGCCTGGCGGCGGTTCCCGTCGATCGACCCGGCGCTGCCCCGCGAGCTGCTGCCCGCCCGCTGGAGCGGGCTGGAAGCGGCCCGGCTGTTCGCGGACCGCCATCAGCGCTGGTCCGGCGACGCCCGGCTGGAGTGGAAGCGGCTCAACGACCTGGGCTGACTGGCTGCTCGCGCGGTGATCCGCCCGAACCGGTGTAGTCGAGGAGCACATTCTAGATGCCGCCGAGAAACAGACCAGGACACCGAGGCTCCGCGGCTGATCGGGCCCCGCGGCCGCCGCGCTCGGGCAGGCGCTCAGCCGGGCCTGGTCCCTGCCGCCCCGGCGCAATCGCGTCGCCGTGGTCCGGGACGTGGCCGTGCCGATGTCCGACGGCACGGTGCTGCGGGCCGATCACTACCTGCCGGTCACCGACCGCCGGGTGGCCACGGTGCTGGTGCGCAGCCCCTACGGGCGCGGGTTCCCCTACAACGTGTCCAGCGCCCAGCTGATCGCCGAGCGGGGCTTCCACGTGCTGCTGCAGAGCTGCCGCGGCACGTTCGGCTCGGGCGGCGACTTCGACCCGATGCGCCGCGAGGCCGCCGACGGCCAGGACACGGTGGCCTGGCTGCGCGGCCAGCACTGGTTCGACGGCCGGCTGGCCACCTACGGGCTCAGCTACCTCGGTTTCGTGCAGTGGGCGCTGGCCCAGGACCCGCCGCCGGAACTGGTCGCCGCCGTGATCCAGGTCGGCCCCCATGACTTCAGCCAGGCCGCCTACCACCACGGGGCGTTTGATCTGCAGAATTTCCTCGGCTGGAGCGACATGGTCGCGCATCAGGAGACCACCGGAGGCGGTCGGCCGGCCTGTGGCGGATGGCCACCGCCGACCGGAGGCTGCGTCCCGCGCTGAACGGGCTGCCGGTCACGGCCAGTGGCCGGGACCTGCTCGGTACCGGGGCCCCGTGGTTCGAGGGCTGGCTGGAGCACCCGGATCTGGCCGACCCGTTCTGGGCCCCGCTGCAGTGCGGGGCCGCGCTGGAGCGGATCGCGGTGCCGACCCTGCTCGTCGGGGGCTGGCAGGACCTGTTCCTGGAGCAGACCCTGGAGCAGTACCAGGTCCTGTCCGGCCGGGGCGTGCCCACCAGGCTGCTGGTCGGGCCGTGGACCCATGTCGAGGTGGCCACCAAGGGCGGGGCCGCGATGACCGAGAGCCTGGCCTGGCTCGACCGCTACGCCGGCCCGGGGGCGACCGCGGATGCCAGCGCCCCGGACACCGGTGCCCCGGATGCCAGCACCCCGGCCGAGAACTCCGTGCGCGTCTGGGTGGGCGGGAAAGGCGGCCGGCGCCGGCTGGCGCGAGGTCTCCGGCTGGCCGCCCGCGGGCCCCCGGGAGCAGCGCTGGTACCTGGGCCCGCACGGCAGCCTGACCGCCGGAGTCCCGGCGGCCGCCGGGACCCCGCCCGCCCGGTTCCGCTACGACCCGGCCGACCCCACCCCCTCGGTCGGCGGCGCCACCATGACCCCGTCCGCGGGAGTGCGTGACAACCGGGCGCTGGAAGCCCGCGCCGACGTCCTCGTCTTCACCAGCGAACCGCTGGCCGGGCCGGTCGAGATACTCGGCGAGGTGGCCGCCGAACTGTCGGTGGCCCGCGACAACCCGCACGCCGACCTGTTCGTGCGGCTCTGCGACGTGGACGAGAAGGGCCGGTCGCGGAACGTCTGCGACGGGATCGTCCGGCTGACCGCCGCCGACCCCGACGACGGCGTGGTGCGGGTCTCGCTCCTCGGCGCGGCCCACAGCTTCGGCCCGGGACACCGGCTCCGGCTCCAGGTCAGCGGGGGTGCCCACCCGCGCTTCGCCCGCAACCCGGGCACCGGCCAGGTCGAGGCGCCCGCCCGGGACCTGGTGCCCACGGCGTACCAGATCGACCTGGGCGCCTCGGCGCTGCTGCTGCCCGTCACCGGGTGAGCCAGCACCGATTGAGCCAGCACCGGGTACGCCAGACGACGGCCAGGCAAAAATATGCTACGAATGGTTGACGTAATCGCCATCTAACGTAGAACATGGAAGGTACCTGCGGCCCAGCGGAAGGATGATCATGACCGGCGAGGCCAGAGTGGACTTCCGCACGCATCCCGGGCAGTACCGGCACTGGCGGCTGGCCTTCGACGGCCCCGTCGCCACCCTGACCATGGACGTGGACGAGCAGGGCGGCCTGGTCCCGGGCTACGAGCTCAAGCTGAACTCCTACGACCTCGGCGTGGACATCGAGCTGTACGACGCGGTGCAGCGGCTGCGGTTCGAGCACCCCGAGGTCCGCGACGGTCGTGGTGACCAGCGGCAAGGACAAGGTCTTCTGCGCGGGGGCCAACATCCGGATGCTGGCCGCTTCGCCGCATCCCTGGAAGGTGAACTTCTGCAAGTTCACTAACGAAACCCGCAACGGCATCGAGGACGCCAGCGCGAACTCGGGCCAGACGTACCTGGCCGCGCTGAACGGGACCGCGTCCGGCGGCGGCTACGAGCTGGCGCTGGCCTGCGAGCACATCATGCTGATCGACGACCGCTCGTCCGCGGTGTCGCTGCCGGAACTGCCGCTGCTCGGGGTGCTGCCCGGCACCGGCGGCCTGACCCGGGTGGTGGACAAGCGGCACGTGCGCCGCGACCGCGCGGACTACTTCTCCACCAAGTCCGAGGGCCTGGGCGGCAAGAAGGCCGTGGCCTGGCGGCTGGTCGACGAGGCCGTGCCCCGGGCGAAGTGGGACGAGGTCGTCCGGCAGCGGGCCGGGGAACTGGCCGCGCGGTCCAGCCGCCCGGCCGAGCGGACGCGCGGGCATCGAGCTGGCCCCGCTGGCCAAGACCCGCACCGACGAGGAGATCACCTACGACCACGTGACGCGCCCGGCTCGACCCGGCGCGGGGGGTGGCCGAGATCACCGTGTCGCGGCCGGACCGGACAGCGAGCGACCGCCGGCCAGCCTGGCCGGGCTGCACGAGCAGGGCGCCGGCTTCTGGACCCTGGCCGTCACCCGGGAACTCGACGACCTGATCCTGGACCTGCGCACCAACGAGCTGGAGCTGGGCACCTGGGTGCTGCGCACCCAGGGCGACCCGGCCCGGGTGCTGGCCTACGACCAGTTCCTGCCGACCACCACGACGACTGGCTGGCCAGCGAGATCGTGCTCTACCTCAAGCGCACCCTCAAGCGGCTGGACGTGACCAGCCGCAGCCTGCTGGCCCTGATCGAGCCGGGCAGCTGCTTCGCGGGCTCGCTGCTCGAGCTCGCGCTGGCCGCGGACCGCTCCTACATGCTGTTCGGCGTGTTCGAGGAGGTCGACCCGGACGCCCAGCCCGGCCACGATCACGGTCGGCCCGATGAACCTCGGCCCGCTGCCGATGGGCAACGGCCTGACCCGGCTGCAGACCCGGTTCCTGGGCGACCCGGACGCGCTGGCCGCGGCCGAGAAGCGGGCCGGGGAGGCGCTGGAGGCGGAAGACGCGGACCAGGTCGGGCCTGGTCACGTTCGCCCCCGACGACATCGACTGGGACGAGGAGGTCCGCATCGCCGTCGAGGAGCGGGCCAGCTTCAGCCCGGACGCCCTGACCGGCCTGGAGGCGAACTACCGCTTCGCCGGTCCCGAGACCATGGAAACCAAGATCTTCGGCCGGCTGACCGCCTGGCAGAACTGGATCTTCTACCGCCCGAACGCCTCGGGCCCCGACGGCGCGCTGCGCAAGTACGGCACCGGGCAGCGCGCCGACTTCGACCGAAAGCGAGTCTGATCCGCATGACCTCGGCACCCGACTACAGCGAGAAGATTCCCAACAACGTCGAGCTGCGCGACGACCGCCGGCTCCAGCGGGCGCTGGAATCCTGGCAGCCCAACTTCCTGAACTGGTGGGAGTCCATGGGCCCGACCCTGCCCACCCAGGACGTCTACCTGCGCACCGCGATCAACGTGGGCCGCGAGGGCTGGGCCCACTTCGGGCACGTGCCGATGAAGGACTACCGGTGGGGCATCTTCCTGGCCGAGCGGAACGCAGAAGCGCCAGATCGCGTTCGGCCAGCACAAGGGCGAGCCCGCCTGGCAGAAGGTGCCCGGCGAGTACCGGGCCGACCTGCAGCGGCTGATCGTCATCCAGGGCGACACCGAGCCGGCCTCGGTCGAGCAGCAGCGCAACCTCGGCGCCACCGCCCCCAGCCTGTATGACCTGCGCAACCTGTTCCAGGTCAACGTGGAGGAAGGCCGTCACCTGTGGGCCATGGTCTACCTGCTGCACGCCTACTTCGGCCGCGAGGGCCGCGAAGAGGCCGAGGAACTGCTGCACCGCAATTCCGGCAGTGAGGAGTCGCCCCGCATCCTCGGCGCGTTCAACGAGGAGACGCCCGACTGGTTGTCGTTCTTTATGTTCACGTACTTCACGGACCGGGACGGCAAGTACCAGCTGGGCACGCTCAAGGAGTCGGCATTCGACCCGCTGTCGCGGACGTGTGAGTTCATGCTCAAGGAAGAGGCCCACCACATGATGGTCGGCACCACCGGGATCGACCGGGTGGTGGAGCGGACCGCGCAGCTCATGGTGGAGCACGAGACCGACGACGCCGGGCCGCTACGGCGCGGTCCCGCTGAACGTCATCCAGAAGTACCTGAACTTCCACTACAGCGTGTCCCTCGACCTGTTCGGCGGGGAGACCTCCACGAACGTCGCCAACTACTACACCGCCGGCATCAAGGGCCGCTGGCTGGAGGAACGGCGCAAGGACGACCACCGGCTGACCGACGACTCGTTCATGGTGGACGCGCTCATCGACGCCGGAAACGGCCGAAGAGCATCGGCCAGACCGAGGTGTCCGCGCTGGTCGGCCTCAACACCGACCTGCGCCGCGAGTACATCTCCGACTGCGAGAGCGGAGTCACCCGGTGGAACCGGATCCTCGACCGGGCCGGCCTGCCGCAGCGCCTCAAGCTGCCGCACGTGGCGTTCAACCGGAAGGTAGGCGCGTTCGCTAGCGTGGAGGTGAGCCCGGACGGCGAGCTGCTGACCGAGCGGGAGTGGGCGGAGCAGAAGGGGCGGTGGCTGCCCACCGACGTGGACAAGACCCATGTCCGGTCGCTGATGCAGCCGGTCCACGAGCGCGGCAAGATCGCCGCGTGGATCGCCCCGCCGCGCAACGGGATCAACGGCCAGCCGTTCGACTACGACTACGTCCACCTCGCCTGAACCGAGCGCGTCAACCACCGGGAGGCAGCCGCAATGCCGCAGCTGTTCAACGCGTGTGAGTACCTGCTGGACCGCCGGCTGGCCGAGGGAGACGGGCCGCGCACCGCGCTGACCGGCGTGGCCGGCGACGTGAGTTACGCCGCCCTGCATGACCAGGTGCGGCGGACCGCGGCGTCGCTGCGGGCCCTGGGGCTGCAGCCCGAGCAGCGGGTGCTGATGCTGATGGCCGACTCGCCGCAGTTCGTGGTGGTGTACCTGGCCGCCATGCGGATGGGCGCGATCCCGGTGCCGGTGTCCACCATGCTGCACGCCGACGGCGTGGCCGAGCTGCTGCAGGACTCGCGGGCCCGGTTCCTGGCCGTGACCCGGGAGTTCGCGGCGACCGCGGCCGCGGCCGCGGCGGAGGCGCCCGAGCTACCGGGATACTGGCCGACGAGGCCCTGACCGGGCCGAGGCCCGTGGCCGGGGGAACGCTGGCCGGGGAGAACCAGCCGGGCAGCCCGGTCCCGGTGCACCTGCTCGGCGCGCTGGCCGCCGGTCCCCCCGACGACGACGGTGTACCCGACCACGGCCGACTCGCCCGCGTTCTGGCTCTACACCTCGGGCACGACCGGCCAGCCCAAGGCCGCGATGCACCGGCACGGAGCGATCCAGGTGGTCTGCGAGACGTACGGCCTCCAGGTCCTCGGGATCCGCCCCGGCGACCGGTGCCTGTCCGCCGCCAAAGCCTTCTTCGCCTACGGCCTGGGCAACTCGCTGCTGTTCCCGCTGTCGGTGGGCGCCTCCGCGGTCCTGGAGCCGGCCCCGTCCCGGCCCGGCCTCATCGCGGACGCGGCCCAGAAACACGGCGCGACCCTGTTCTTCGCCGGGCCGACGTTCTTCGCCAACATGCTCGGGCGCCGGGCTGGCCGCGGACGCGCTGGCCGGGGTGCGGCTGGCCGCCTCGGCGGGGGAGGCGCTGCCCGCGTCGCTGTACGAGCGGTGGACCTCGCACTTCGGGGTGGACATCCTGGACGGCATCGGCATGACCGAGATGCTGCACATCTTCCTGTCCAACCGCCCGGGCGCAGGTCCGGGCGGGCACCACGGGGATGGCCGTGCCCGGCTACGACCTGCGCGTGCTGGACGAGTCCGGGCAGGAGGTGCCGCGGGGCACGCCCGGCACCCTGTTCGTCCGCGGGGACTCCACCGCGACCGGGTACTGGCAGCGCTACGACGCCTCGCGCCAGGTCTTCCAGGGCGAGTGGCTGCGGACCGGCGACACCTACGTCCAGGACGACGACGGGTACTACGCCTGCCTCGGCCGCACCGGGGACATGCTCAAGGCCAGCGGCATCTGGGTGTCGCCCGCCGAGGTCGAGGCCCGGCTGCTGGCCCACCAGGCGGTGGCCCAGGCCGTGGTGGTCGCGGCCCCGGACCGCGAGGGGCTGGAGAAACCGGTCGCGTACGTGATCCTGGCGGCCGGGCAGGCGGCCACCGAGGACGAGCTGATCGAGTTCTGCCGCCAGGCGCTGCCGTCGTTCAAGCGGCCGCGCAAGGTGGTGTTCGTCGGCGGCTACCCGACCACGGCCACCGGCAAGATCCGCCGGGTCGAGCTGCGCCGGATGGCCGCCACCGTGCTGGTCCCCGGGACGCCCGTGGTTGAGGAAACCGTGGTTGGGGAAACCGTGCCTGGGGAAACCGTGCTGGGGGAGACCGTGCTGCCGGGGGAGAGTGGCTGATGCTCGACGGCCGTCCGCTCATCGACGTGCACCTGCACGCCGCGCGGCTGCCCACGCTCAAGCCGTCGTGGACCCAGTGGGCCCACGACTTCGGCGACCACGAGGTGCTGGACCGGGTCTATGACGCGGCCGGCACGATGATGCCCGCCGAGTTCGACGCCTACCTGGCCGGGGAGGGCGTGGACACCGCGCTGCTGCTGGCCGAGTACAGCCCCAAGGCGACCGGCATCCAGCCCGTCGAGGACCTGCTGCCGCTCACCGCGTACAACCCGGACCGGCTCAAGATCATCGCCAACATCAACCCGCACCTGCACTACCCGGTGGACGAGGAACTGGAGCGCCAGCTCGGCCTGGGCGCGGTCGCCCTGAAGATCCACCCGGTGCACGCGGGCGCGGCCGTCAACGACCGGGCGCTCTATCCCGCCTACGAGATCTGCCAGTCGGCCGGGCTGCCGGTCGTGGTGCACTGCGGCACCAGCACGTTCCCCGGATCCAGCAACGCGCTGGCCGACCCGGTCCTGCTCGATGACGTGCTCCGCGACTCGGATTCCGCCGCCTCGACGTCGTGCTCGCGCACGGCGGGCGCGGCTGGTGGTACGACGCGGCCGCGTTCCTGGCCCTGGTCAACGACCATGTGTGGATCGAGCTGTCCGGGCTGCCGCCCTCCCGGCTGCGCGAGTACTACGCCCGGCACAGCTGGAACCGGCTTACCCGGAAGATGATCTTCGGAACCGACTGGCCCGGCGTGCCCGGCATCGCCAGGAACGCCCGGGCGGTCGCGGCGCTGTGCCCGGACGAGGCCACCGCCGGCCTGGTGCTGGCCGGTAACGCTGCCCAGGTCTACAACCTGAAACTGCCCGCCTGAGCACGCGGAGGCCGCCATGACCCTGCACTGGACCAAGGAAGACGACCCGCGCTGGGACGCTGACAAGCAGCGGCTGTTCGGCCCGGACGACCTGGCCGCCGTGGATCTTGACCCGCCCGCGGCCGGGGCGCCGGTGGCCGACGAGTGGTGGCAGGTCACCGGCGACGACGGCCAGGTCGCCGGCGTATGGCTGGCTGGATTCCGAGTGGGGGGACGCCCAGATCACGTTCTGGGTGAACCCGGCCCGGCGGGGTGCGGGCATCGGCGAGTTCATCCTGGACCACCTGGAGGATGAGGCCGCCGCGCGGGGACTCAACTACATCTACAACGTGGTCCCGGCCAGCCACCCGGACCCGGACCGGATCACCGGGTGGCTGACCCGGCGCGGCTTCGTGGCCGGCACCGGTGACCTGCGCCGCCAGGTCCCGGCGGCGGCGCGCAGGCCCGTGCTAGCGCCGCCGCGCGGCCAGCCTCCCGGCGGCTGCACCCAGGCCCGCGCTGACGGCTGGCTCGTGGCCGGCACGGGCTCTGCCGCCCACGGACTACCGTCGAGCGCCGGTCACGACGGTCGTTTTGTCGGTGGCGAGTGCGATGATTCGAATATGTGTTTACCAGAGCAGTCACCGAGGGACGCGGCGCTGGCCGAGCTGGCCCGCCTCGACCCGACCGCGCTGGATGCGGCCGCGCTGATGGGCCAGATCACGGATCTGGCCACGCTTCATCAGCCAGGCACAAGGACAGCTGACCCGGCTGACCGCCACCCTGGATACCACGGGCGGGGCGGCCGAGGCCGGGCACAAGTCCGCGTCGGCGTTCCTGCGGACGCGGTGCGGTCTGGCTCCGGGGCGGGCCGCTGCGGTGGTGGCCACCGCCCGGGGCTTACGGGAGCTGGAGGCGACGGAGAAGGCCCTGCAGGCGGGGGTGATCTCCTTCGACCAGGCGCAGATCATCGTCCAGGCTGCCACCAGCCTGGGGAGGCCGCCGGCCCGGCCGAGCAGGTGTTGCTCGATCACGCGCCCGGGCTGGACACCGCCCGGTTACGGCAGTTCGCGGACGAGGTCGCCTACCGCGCGGATCCCGAAGCGGCAGAGGAGCGGGAGAAGAAGCGCTGGGACAAGCGGCACCTGTCGTTCGGGCTGACCCTGGACAACACCGGGGTGCTGTCCGGCGCCTGCGGCGACGCGGTCTCCTACGAGATCGTGCGGACCGCGGCGGAGGCGTTCAGCCCGCCCGGCGGGCAAGCCGATACCCGGACCGCGGCGCAGCGGCGGATGGACGGCCTGGTCGCCGCCTGCAAGGCCGCCCTGGACGGGGGAGCGCCCCGGAACGGCATGGCAGCGCGCCGCACATCACCGTCCTGGTCAAGGACGAGACCCTGGCCCAGGCCGCCGCCCACGCGGCCGCGGCCCACGCGGCCGCGGCCCAGCGCGGCCGCGGCCCAGCGCCAGGGCGGCACCGGCTCCGCGGCGGGTCCGGCACGAGCCCGGCAGGCAGGCGCGGCAGCTAGCCGGCGCAGCCGGCGGCCGACGGGACGCCCGGCGCGTCCGGCCGCGCCACCCGGCCGCGGCACCCGCCCCGTTAGCGGGAGCGCCGCCGGGTCAGACCGGGCACGGCACCATGCTGACCGCCCGCCAGGTCCTCGCCCTCTGCTGCGGCGCCCAGGTGAGCGCGATCCGCTGGCGCGATGGCCTGCCCCTCGATGTCGGCCGGACCGCCCGGACCGAGCCGCCGGGCCTGCGCCGCGCGCTGGAAGCCCGCGACCGCGGCTGCCGGTGGACTCGAGTGCGGCGCCCTGGCCGCCTGGGCCACCGCCCACCACATCCGCCCCTGGAGTAAGGGCGGCGCCACCAGCCTGGACGACCTGGCCCTGTTCTGCCACCTGCACCACCACTACTTCATCCACATCCTCGGCTGGACCATCACCGGCGACCCCAACGGCACCCTCTACTTCACCAACCCCGGTGGCTGGCTCACCCTCGAAAGCCCTCTCCCCGGACAATGATGGGGATCGGGTCGCCCGTCTAAGCGGCGCGAGTAACCCGGAGCGGCTGATGAGGTCCGCAGTCCGCGATGGCACGTGACGTAGGCCCTCGCCTGGTTGAGCGCGCCGAGCCGCTCTGGCCTTGGGCCAGTGGGCCGCCGCGACTTGCCCGCTGCCGCACGCAGGTGACCCGCCGCTGCGGGCGCCCTGCCGGGGGCGCCCTGCCGCTGGCCGCTGCCGCAGGCTGCTGCCGGCGTCGGCTGGTCCGGGGCCGGCGTGGGCCACCGACTGACTGCCCCGGCTACCAGCCTGACCATCTCCTGACGTCGGCCGCTTACTGGCCCAGCAGCCAGCGTCCTGGTGCGATGAGCTCGCGGGCCTCGGCCGGCCCCCACGATCCCTGCGCGTACGGGGCGACCGCGGGCCGGTTGGCCAGCAGCGGTCCAGCCACATCCCACACCGCGGCCAGGCCGTCCGGGCGGGTGAACAGCGAGCGGTCGCCCAGCAGCACGTCGTGGATCAGCCGGACGTAGGGCGGCAGCGGATCCGCGCCCTTCAGATTCGCGAGCGGGATCGAGGTCTGCGCGCTCTCCAGGTCGAGTACGGGACCGGGCTTCTTGGCCATCAGCGACAGGCTGATCTCCCCGTTGCCCGCCAGCGAGAACGACAGCACGTTGGTGTCGGCGGGCAACTGCCCGGCCAGGGGCCCGGACGGCTCGCGCAGGATGAGGCTGACCTGCTGCTCCGTGGCCGCCAGCCGCTTGCCGGTACGCAGGTAGAACGGCACGCCGCGCCAGCGGTCATTGTCGATCCACAGCCGCGCGGCCACGTACGTGTCCCGGGTGGAGTCCGCGGCTATCCCGGTACGTCGCGGTACCCGTCGAACTGGCCCAGCACCACCTCGGAGGGGTCCAGCGGCCGGAAACAGCTGATCACCTCTTCCCGGGCGGACTGCAGGTCGAGCGGGCCGAGGGAGGCCGGGGGTTCCATGGCCACCTCGGCGGCCACCTGGAACAGGTGGGTGACCAGCATGTCCAGCACCGCGCCGGTGGCGTCGTAGAACCCGGCCCGGTCGGTGACGCCGAGCTTCTCGGGCACGTCGATCTGCACCGACTCGACGTGCTTACGGTTCCACATCGCGGCGAACAGCTCGTTGGCGAAGCGCAGCACGTGCAGGTCCTGGGTGGCCTCCTTGCCCAGGAAATGGTCGATCCGGTACACCTGCTGCTCGTCGAGCACCGAGTGGACGACCCGGTCCAGCGCCTCGAACGTCTGCTGAGAGGTGCCGAACGGCTTCTCGTACACGGCGCGGGCGTCCTTGGCCAGCCCATGCTGGCCGAGCGCCTTGGTCAGCTCGGTGAAGGCGACCGGGGGCACCGCGAGGTAGTGGACGAGCTGCGCCTCGGCGCCGAGCGAGCTGCGCGCCTTGCCCAGCGCGTCAAGCAGGCTGCCGGGACTGTCGGTGTTGAAACCGCCGCCGGCGAAGAACACGCGCTCGGAAAATGACTTCCACGCCGCCGGCTCGGGCTTCGAGCCGAACTCGGTGAGCGCGTTATGGACATGGCTCGCGGAAATCCTCGTGCGCGACGTCGCCGCGGCCGTTGCCTACCAGCCGCCACTCCTTGGGGAGCAGCCCTTCCGTAGCGAGGCTGTAGAACGCGGGCAGCACCAGGCGCTTAGCCAGATCGCCGGTGGCGCCAAATAGCACGAAGATCGTCGGACCCGGGTGGGAACGGGGCTGGGGAGAACGCTTCGCAGTCGGCATGCCCACCAACTTACGTGGCGGACGTCGCGGGGGAGGTGCCGACCGGGCTCACCGGGTCAGCCGTGCCCGCTACCGATGAGGCTGCCGATCCCGAACGTCACCGCGATGGCCATTCCGCCCAGCAGGAACTGGCGGGCGCCCGAGCGCAGCACCGGCCGCCCGGTCAGCCGGCCCACGACCATCCCGCCGGTGAGCAGCGCCACGGCCGTGATGACCAGGGTGGCGGCCAGGTTGGGCAGGCCGACCAGGTAAGGCAGCAGCGGCACCAGCGCCCCGAGCGAGAACGCGCACAGGGAGGCGAAACCCGCCAGCAGGGGGGAAGGCAGCTCGGCCGGATCGATGCCGAGTTCTTCCCGGGTGTGCACCCGCAGGGCCGTCCCCGGGTCCTTGGACACCGCGGCCGCCATCCGGTCCGCGGTCTCCGGGTCGGCCCCGTACTCGCGGAAGTAGCCCGCCAGCTCCTCCTGCTCGGCCACGGGGAACAGGGCGAGCATCTTCTGCTCCAGGGCCACCTCGGCGTGCACCAGCTCGTTCTGGTTGGTGACCGAGATGTACTCCCCGGTGCCCATCGAGAACGCCCCCGCCACCAGCGCGGCCACGCCGGTCAGCACGATCGTGTGCGTGGACGCCTGGCCCCCGCCCAGCCCGGCGATCAGGGAGGCGTTGGTGACCAGCCCGTCCACCGCGCCGAAGACGGTCGGCCGCAGCCAGCCGCCGGATACGTCGCGGTGCCCGTGCGACCATCCCGCACGCAGCGCCGCCGACCCGGTCTCCGACGACGGCCTGCGTGTCTCCTCGTCAGTCACGTGCGCTCATCACCCCCGAGGCGTGTCCGGTGCCTGTCACGTCCGGTGCCTGTCACGGTACTGCCGCGGGCTGGTGCCCCGCGGGTCCCGGGCCGTAACCGGCGATATACTTCTGTTCCAGAAGTTTTATGAGCTCGCTGGTGAGCTGCTGGCGGGCTGTCCTCGATCCCGCAGGAAGCGTGCTTTCTGATGGCCAGCGACCTCGCCGCAGCGGACCGGGCTGGCCGGGTGCGTGTCCCGCCCCCGCTGATCAGCTACCGGCTCCCGTCCGGCCGCGGCGCCACCGAGCAGCCGAACGCCACCGGCGACGGCGAGGCCGCGCTCACCCCCCGGTTCTGGGCCATGGTCGTGCTGACCGGCGTGGCCGCCGGGCTGTTCGGTGACCTCATGATGCTGATCCTGTTCACCGTGCAGCACCTGGCGTTCGGGTACCACACCGGCACCCTGGAGTCGGGGGTGGAGCACGCCTCCGATACCCGGCGCCTCGTCGTGCTGCTGATCGCCGGGGCGTTCGGCGGGATCTCCTGGTTCCTGCTGCGCCGCTGCACCCGCGGGGAGAAGTCGGAACTCGACGATGTGGTCTGGGGCGACGGGGCCCGGCTGTCCTTCCGCCGGTCGCTCGGCACCTCGGTCATCTCGGAGATCGTCATCGGCATGGGTGCGTCGATCGGCCGGGAGGCCGCGCCCAAGCTGATGGGCGGGGCGTCCGCGGGCATCCTGGCCGGCTGGGCCCGGCTCTCCCCGGCCCAGCGCCGGCTGCTGATGGCTTGCGGCGGGGGAGCGGGACTGGCCGCGGTGTACAACGTGCCGCTGGGCGGCGCCCTGTTCACCGCCGAGGTCATGATGGGCAGCATCAGCCTGCCGATCGTCCTCCCCGCGCTGGCCTGCTCCGGGATCGCCACCGTGACCGCGTGGCTGTACCTGCCCAGCCGCGCCACCTACCTGGACGTGCCCGGCTATCACGTCACGGTGCCGTTGCTGACCTGGGCGCTGCTCGCCGGCCCGCTGATCGGGGTCATCGCGACCGGATACATCCGGCTGATCGGCTGGGTGTCCCATCATCAGGCCAGCGGCCGGTGGGCGCTGATCGCTCCGGTGGCGCCTTCGGGGTTCTCGCCCTCATCGGGTTCGCCTATCCGCAGCTTTTCGGCAACGGGAAGGATATGGCGCACGACGCCTTCCTGGGCTCGGACGGCCTGGTCCTGCTGGTGGCCCTGTTCGCACTCAAGCCGCTGGTCACGGCGCTGTGCCTGGGCAGCGGTGCGTCCGGGGGCCTGTTCACGCCGACGCTGAGCACCGGGGCGGTGCTGGGCGGCGCGGCCGGTATCGCGTGGAGCCTGCTCTGGCCGGGGTCCCCGGCGGGCGCGTATGCCCTGGTGGGTGCGGCGGCGATGCTGGGAGCAGCCATGCAGGCGCCGCTGGCCGGGCTGGCGCTGATCATGGAGCTCACCCACGGCGGCTTCGCGATCATGATCCCGCTGGTCCTGGCCACGGTCACCGCCACCGCGGTCGCCCGGCACATCGACGGGTACTCGATCTACTCCGCGCGGCTGCGGGCCCACCCGCTTTAGTGATCCGCGGGGGAAGCGGTTGCGGGCCGCCCCTTCGGTGGTCCGCGGGACCTGCCTGGCCGGTTCGTTGAATGAACCGATAGCGTGTCCTTTAGTTCATTGGTTGAACTAACGAGGCCGGCCTGGCCCGGCCGCCGACGGAGGCACGATGACCAGACGTCATGACGACCAAGGCACCACGCCCTATCGAACCGCAGCCGTCAACGGGGTCGGGGTCGTTACCGGGAAGCGGGACCGTCAGACGCTCGATCGCCCGGGTGTCGGCGAGATCATGCTCGATCTCCGCTACGACATCCGCGGCACCGGGCCTACATTCAAGGCCATGCAACAGTTCCTCCGTGACCGGCAGCCGCCGACCCTGGTCGCCGCCGGGGTCAACGATGAGATCTTTCCCGGGGAAGTCCAGCGGCAGATCCTCACCGACCTGCCCGGGGCCGAATTCCACCCGCTCGACACCGGGCACTTCGCCCTGGAGGACCAGGCCCCCGAGATAGCCCGGCTGATGCGCGACTTCCTGGGCCGGGTCCTGGCTCCCGGGCTCGGTCATGACCGCGGTCGCGGTCCTCGGCCCGGGCGGCGTCGGCGGCCTGCTGGCCGTCCGGCTCGGGCAGGCCGGTCACGAGGTGACCCTGATCGGCCGGCACCCCGACCGGGTGACGGCCGCGGGCCTGACCCTGACCGCGCCCGGGGAAGACCCCATCACCACCACGCCCGCTTCCCGCCCGTATCTCACCCAGCCCGTCGATGTCCTGATCGTCGCGGTCAAGGCCACCCAGCTGGTGGACGCCACCGCCCGGGTGCCCGCGGCGCTGCTGGCGGGCGCCACCGTGGTTCCCTTCCTCAACGGCGTCAACCACCTGCCCTACCTCCGCGCGGTCTATCCGGGTGACACGGTGGCCGCGACCATCGTGGTGGAGGCCACGAGGCTGGCCGACGGCACCATCGAGCAGGTTTTCCCGGACGTCCGCGTCACCGTGGCCACCCCGCCCGGGTCGCCGGCCGCCGCGGCCGCGGCGGAGCTGTTCGACGTGCCTGGCCTCCAGGTGGCTACCGGTCCTGGCGAGGCGCAGGTCCTGTGGCAGAAGCTGACCTTCCTGGCCACTTACGCGCTGCTCACCACGGCCGCGGGGCAGCCCATCGGCCCGGCCCGCGAGCGGTTCGCGGAGTGGATCAGCCCGCTGGTCCGCGAGGCCTGCGCCGCGGCCGCGGTGCACGGCGCCCGGATCGACCCGGCCGCGGTCGAGACCCAGATCCGGGGCCTGCCGGGCGGGGGGCGTTCCTCCATGCTCAAGGACCGCCTGGCCGGGCACGAGCTCGAACTCGACGCCATCGCCGGGCCCACGCTCCGCACGCTCGGCCCGTCAGGGGCCCCGGCCACGCTCCGGGCCGTGCAGACCATCCTGGGCGCCCGCTGACCCTCGCCAGCGGCGGGGAGCGCGCCCGTCCACGGCGGTAAAGGCGATCGTCTGCGTCCACCAGGCCGGATCGGCGCAGTGGGCCAGGAACGCGTCGATCGAGCGGTCATCGAGATGGCCCGAGGCCGTCAGGCGAGGGCGCAATTCGATGACCGTCTGCCTCCAGTACTGGGCCCAGAGCGAGCGACCCCGGTACAGCGCGGTTTCTGCCGTCGCCCCGACGTGTTCCAGCCCGAGCCTGGAGAGCATCGCCGGCAGCCGGCGGCCGATGAAGTAGTCGATCCCCTGCTCGTGCGCCCAGGCCAGCCAGCCTGCCCAGAACGCGCGGACCTCAGGCGGCTCGGCCACGCTGACCGGCAGGAAATCCGGCTCGATCAGCAGGACCGCCCCGCCCGGCCGCACGCTGGCCAGGAGGTTCGCCACGGCCGCCTCGGCGTCGCCCACGTGGTGCAGCACGGCGCGGGCCGTCACCAGGTCAAAGTTTCCCGGTTCGACCGGCCCGGCCAGGATGTCGGCCTGGCGGAACTCGAGCCCGGGCGGGTCCGCGCTGGCCAGCGACAAATCGAGATCCACCGCCACCGCCCGGCCACCGGGGGCGATCCGCTGGGCCAGCCAGGCCGACATGGAGCCGTTGCCGCAGCCAACTTCGAGCGTCCGCGCCCCCGGCCCGATGCCCAGCCGGTCAATGTGGCGGCGGTGCATCGGATCGAGCAGCCGCGACATGAGGCTGAGCCGGCGGCGCTCACCATCTTGGTGATGATCAAGGACGTACTCTGGCACGCTGTTCCCGACCGTTGCGGCTGAGGTGGCCTGATCAGCAGACCCTGGGCCACTCGCGGTTACAGCTTACGTCTGCCCTGTCCAGCGGCCTGGCGCAGTGGCACGAGCGCGCGCGGTGCCGGCGGCCAGGTGGCGCGGCGCAGCACGGAGCCGGGTCACCGGCCCGCGGGGGAGCCGGCGTAGGCCCGGGTGACGGGCGGCTTAGGCTGACCAGGTGGGGCCCCGGTTCGATGTCATCCGCACAGACCGCCTGATCATGCGGCGCTGGCGCGAGGCGGACCGGGAGCCGTTCGCGGCCCTGAACGCCGACCCCGAGGTGATGCGCTACTTCCCGGCGCCCCTCGACCGGGCGGCCAGCGACGCCATGGTGGACCGGATCGAGGATCTCTTCCGGCGGCAGGGGTTCGGGCTGTGGGCGCTCGAGGTCTCCGCGACGGGGGAGTTCATCGGGTTCACCGGCCTGAACCCGATGCCGGGCGGTGTCCCGGGCGCGGGCGGCATGGAGGTGGGCTGGCGGCTGGCCCGCGGCGCGTGGCATCAGGGCTACGCCAGCGAGGCCGCGGCCGCCGCGGCCGGCGTGGCCTTCCGGGGAGCGGGCCTGGCGGAGCTCTGGTCCATGACCGCCGTCGCGAACGAGCCGTCGCAGGCGGTGATGCGGCGGCTGGGGATGACCCTGCACGCCCACTTCGACCACCCGGGGGTGGCGGCCGGTCATCCGCTCCGGCCCCACGTCGCCTACCGCCTCCCCCGGCCGGGAGCGGCGCGGCTCACGGACCGGCCTCAGGGCCGGCGCACGAACACCCGGTGAGACGGACGCGCCCACGGGTCGCGCCACCGATCGCGGGTAGGGACCAGGGTGCCTTCTGGGCACCAATCGTCGGGAATACCAGGAGAAGTTGCGATGACCAGCGGTTTCTACGGACCGGAGGACTCCGGGTCCAGCCCGTTCGATGACTTCCTCGCGCGGATCTACGGCACGGGCGGCCCGCGCCAGCCCGTGCACCGGGTCGACATCACCCGGCTGATGAGCGCCCCGGCCCGCGAACTCCTCAGCCTGGCGGCGACCCACGCCGCCGAGCAGGGCGGCCGGGACCTCGACACCGAGCAGCTCCTGTGGGCCGCGGCCAGCATGGAACCGACCCGCACCCTGCTGGCCCGGGCCGGCGCTGACCCCGACGCGCTCGTGCGCGAGATCGAGAGCCAGGAAGCCGGGGCCGGGCCCAGCGGCGAGCCGCCGCAGCTCACCCCGGGCGCCAAGCGGGCGCTGCTGGACGCGCACCAGATCTCCCGCGTGGTCGGCTCCACCTACATCGGGCCCGAGCACATCCTGTTCGCCCTGGCCGCCAACCCCGAGTCCGGCGCGGGCCGCATCCTGTCCGGGGCCCGGGTCACCCCCGAGACCCTGCAGCGGGCCCTGATCGGTCAGGGCGCCGGCGCGGGCGGCCCCAGCGGTCCAGGTGGTCCGGGCGGCCGGTCGGCCACGCCGACGCTGGACGAATTCGGGCGCGACCTGACCGCCCTGGCCCGGGAAGGCCACATCGACCCGGTCATCGGGCGCGACGAGGAGATCGAGCAGACCGTCGAGGTGCTGTCCCGCCGGGGCAAGAACAACCCGGTGCTGATCGGCGAGGCCGGGGTGGGCAAGACCGCGATCGTCGAGGGCCTCGCCCAGCGCATCGTGGACGACGACGTGCCGCAGACGCTGGCGGGCAAGCGGGTGGTGCAGCTCGAGCTGACCGGCGTGGTGGCCGGCACCCGCTACCGCGGCGACTTCGAGGAGCGGGTCAAGCGGATCATCGACGAGATCCGCGAGCACCGGGACGAGCTGATCATCTTCATCGATGAGCTGCACACCCTGGTCGGTGCGGGAGCGGGCGCTGAGGGCGGGATGGACGCCGGCAACATGCTCAAGCCGGCCCTGGCCCGCGGCGAGCTGCACATCGTCGGCGCGACCACGCTCGATGAGTACCGCAAGAACATCGAGAAGGACGCGGCCCTGGCCCGGCGGTTCCAGCCGATCCTGGTGCCCGAGCCGACCGTGGACGACACGATCGCGATCCTGCGCGGCCTGCGCGACCGCTACGAAGCCCACCATCAGGTGCGCTACACCGACGAGGCGCTGGTGGCCGCGACGGAGCTGTCCGACCGCTACATCACCGACCGCTTCCTGCCCGACAAGGCGATCGACCTCATCGACCAGGCCGGCGCGCGGGTCCGGCTGCGGACCAAGACGCCGCGCCGGGACGTGCGCGACCTGGAGCGGCGGGCCGAGGAACTGCAGCGGGACAAGGACCAGGCCATCGCCAGCGAGCAATACGAGCGCGCCTCCCAGCTGCGGGACGAGATCAGCGAGGTCCGGGGGCAGATCGACCAGCTCACCGGGGACCAGTCCGCGGTGCCGGAGGTGACCGTGGAAGACATCGCCGAGGTCGTCTCCCGGGCCACCGGCATCCCGGTGCGCCAGCTCACCGAGGAGGAGAAGGACCGGCTGCTGCGCCTGGAGCAGCACCTGCACGAGCGGATCATCGGCCAGGACGAGGCGGTCGCGGCGGTGGCCGAGGCGGTCCGCCGGTCCCGCGCCGGGCTGGGCGACCCGAACCGGCCGGTGGGCAGCTTCCTGTTCCTCGGCCCGACCGGGGTGGGCAAGACCGAGCTGGCCCGCGCGCTGACCGAGGCGCTGTTCGGCGCGGAGAGCCGGATGATCCGGCTGGACATGAGCGAGTTCCAGGAACGGCACACGGTGAGCCGGCTGGTCGGCGCGCCGCCCGGATACGTCGGCTACGAGGAAGCCGGGCAGCTCACCGAGGCGGTCCGGCGGCGGCCCTACTCCGTCATCCTGCTCGACGAGATCGAGAAGGCCCACCCGGACGTGTTCAACATCCTGCTCCAGGTGCTCGACGACGGGCGGCTCACCGACGGCCAGGGCCGGACCGTGGACTTCCGGAACACGGTCCTCATCATGACCAGCAACCTCGGCTCGGACCTGATCACCCGGCGCGGCGGCCCGCTCGGCTTCGCGGGCAGCGCGGCCTCGGGCGGCTCCGGGACCCAGGACAACCTGCAGGAGCAGCTGATGCGGCGGCTCCGCGAGTCGTTCCGGCCCGAGTTCCTGAACCGGATCGACGAGATCATCATCTTCCGCCAGCTCGACGAGGCCGAGCTGCGGCAGATCACCCAGCTGCTGCTGGAGGAGACCCGGCGGCGGCTGCACGCCCAGCACGTGACGCTGGAGTTCACCCCGGCCGCGGTGGACTGGATCGCCGAGCACGGGTACCAGCCGGAGTTCGGGGCCCGGCCCATGCGCCGGACCATCCAGCGCGAGGTGGACAACCAGCTCTCGCGGCTGCTGCTGGACGGGCAGATCAGCCCGGGCCAGGAGGTCACCGTGGACGTCGCGGACGGCCAGCTGACCTTCACCGCACACGACCAGCAGGTACCGCGCCCCGGCCAGCTGAGATCAAGATCAAGATCAAAGGCACGCAACGAAAGGCGCGACATGGAACGCGGAAGCTCCAAGCACGGTCCAGAGCTTGACGAGCAAATGGAGCGTGAGGACGAGTCGATCCTCCGAACCGGCCAGCCGGCCCATACCGAGGAGTGGCGCGAGCCCGAGCCGTTCGACCCGGAGCACCTGGACCTGGAACTGCCCGCGGACCAGGAACCGGCCGCGCCGCGCGGGATGACTCCCGCCGATGTGGAACTGCGGTCTGACATCGCCCGCTGGCTCCCGCCGCACAAGCTGCCCGAGGACCGCGACGCGCTGCTGGAATTCCTGCAGCACGAGGGCGCGCCCGACGATGTGGTCGCCGCCATCGGCCGCCTGCCGGCCGGGCGGAAGTTCGGCACGATCGGCGAGATCGTCCGGGCCCTCGGCATTCCCACGAGGAGGACTAGCTGGCGGCTGAATTAGCCGCGGCTATTCATGTCTTCCGCCGCTGCCCGGGCCGGCGCTGGCCCGGGCAGCGGTGCACGACCCGGCACTGCGTCTTATTGACCGTCCCGCCATTTGGCTTACTTAAACGAGAACCCAGTTGGGCTGTGCCCGGTAATCTTGTACGGGCGGGACGCGGCGGGAGCGGTCAGCGTGCTATGCGTGCTGGTGTGGTAATTCCGGACCGAGCCACTCATCTGCGGCAGCGGCTTGCCCTCCGCATAAGCCTCGCCGTAAACCGACACAGACGACGGCCGGAAGCCCGGTGCGTCATAGTGCCCAACCGTCCGGCCGTCAACCGTGATCCGGACCTGGCCGTGCGCCACGGTGAAACCGTAGCTGGTATAGGCATGGTTCTTGACCGTGGACCCGGGACGGGTGGCGCTCGTGGGCTTGAAGTTCGTGTTCAGGCCCAGGAACCCGCTGGCGTCCCACGATGATACGAACAGGTGCTGGCCGGTGTCCCCGTAGTAGGCCGGGTCCGTCATCACGCCCACCTCGTAAGTCCGGTCGCGGCTGCCCTTGACCAGCATCTCAGTCAGTGAGTGGTCGTTCCCGGACGTCGCCTCGGGGCGGGCGTAGAAACTGACCGACGCGCTCGTCGGGGCCGCACCCGAGTTGTACGCTGTGGCCCAGAAGTACGCCCCGGCAATCATGATGCCGCCGCAGGCAGATCCACCGCGGCCGGCGGCCCGGCACATCCCGGGCCGGCAACGGCGGCTGACCCGGTGCTCGCCGACTGTATCCGAATTGGGTGTCCTGGCTTTTCAAAGGTAACCAGGCTCGTGTGCAGCTGGCTCTCCCGCCCATTGATCGAGAGTGAAAACCGCTGCTCAGCCACTGTGCCTCCGGGGCTCGGGCTAGGCGGAAATTCCCTGACGCCTAGCGCATTTCCTTACGTTGTTTCGACTGTCGCAGGCGCCTCCCCCCTGTGGGTCGCTCAAGAGGGGTATGCGGCCTACGCTGAGTGAATGAAATAAGATGGCCGGGCGGCTATTTTCATTCAAGAGGGGTAGGCGGCCTACGCTGAATGAATGAATCAAAATGAGGTGGCCAGTCCGGCAGCTCTCGTTCCCGGGCGGCGAGCCGCTCAGCCGTGCCGGGCAGGCGGCCCGGGATGAGCCGGGATACGTGACAGCATGAGCGGGTGACGGAGTTCGACGCGGAGCTGTACCTGCGGCTGGCCGCGGAGCGCACGCTGCTGGACGCCCCGGGCGATGACGGCCACGCCGGGGGCTCGCCGCTGGACGTGGCCGGGCACGCGCTGGTCGCGGTGCGGGCGATCACTGCCGGTGCGGCCCAGGCGGTCGTGGACGACTACGACCTGGCCCTGGCCTACCGCCGGGGTGAGCATCCTCATCATCACGTGCGGGCGCGGCGTCCGGCCGCGGCCGGAGGCAGCCCCCGCCCCAGCCTGGCCACGCTGCGGGCGGTGCCGTGCTGGCGGCTCATCGAGCAGCCGTGGGGCCAATTGTTCCTGCGCTATCTGGTCCTGCGGTCCGGGTCAACTTCGCTGCACGTGGAGATGCGCGCCGCCGCGGCCCCGCCCGGCCCGCGTCCCGGCCCTCCTCGGCCCGGCCCGGGTGCCCGCGTCAGCGGCCCGGGCTTTCCCCAGCAGCTCTCCCTCACCGACGACCGCGCGACGACGGTGTCCGCCAGCTTGTCCGGCGGCGGCAACGACAGTGAGTGGGACGGCGAGTTCGAGGCCAGCCCGGGGCTCGCCGAGGAGACCGCCTGGATCGAGGTGCTCGGCGAGCGGGTCGAGCTGCCGGCTGCGCCTTCCCCGCCTGCCGAGGCCTGGGTCGAGCCCCTGGGCGGCCAGGATCGCGCCCTGGCCTACCTATGGGCCAGGATCGCGGCCATGACCGAGTTCCACGCGGCTCCCAACATCGAGTCGTCGATAGACGCGCTCGTCGCGGCAGGCTCGCTGGCTCCCGGCGACCCGGCCCTCGCGGAGGTGCGGGACGTGGCGGCCCAACTGGCCCGCCGCGGGGGCCGCGCCCGCGCGGCGGTCCGCCCGGGCCCGCTCCCCGAGCCGTGGCGGTCCCTGCTGGCCCGGCGCGGCCATGCCGGAGGCCCCGAAGGGCTCGTGGTGGCGGGCGTGACCGCCCCGGAGTTCGACGGGATCACGGTCGCGGTGCTGGCCGTGCGGTCCGCGGAGGAGGGGTTCTCTGCCGACGTCGAGACCGTGCCCGGCCTGCGGCACTGGCGGATGTTCCGCACGGCCGTCGACGAGCCGACTCTGGCCTGGTGGGCCGCGGACGACCGTGGCCACCACTATCTCGGCCGGCCGGCAGCTGGCACTCAGGCCCGGACCATGGCGGCGGGCAGATCGAGTTCTGGCCTGCGCTTGACCCCGCGGCGAAGGTGCTCGACATCATGCCCACCACGATGACCGCGCGGGCCGTGATCCGGGTGCCGCTGCACTGGGATGAAGACCGATGAGCACGCCGTGGTGGCGGGGCGTGCCGCCGGCCGTGGCCCGGGTGTCCTGTGGCGGCCGGGAGCACCAGCTGCGCTGGGCGGCCGGGGAACTGCAGGCTCCCGGCCACCCCGACCTCGAGAGTGAGAAGATCCTGCAGGGCGCTGGCCGGGGAAAGTTACGCCTGCCTGGACGTGCTGGAGGCGTGGGAGGTGCACGCCGACGACCTGCGTGTCCTGGTCCTGGCCAGCCGCGGGCCGGCCGATCCGGTGGCGGTCCGGCTCGACGAGCCTGGGTCCGCAGGCTGGACTGGCAGGACGGGCCGGTCGGCAGTGGCCAGGATGCAGCGCCGCCGGGCGGCCGTGACCGCGGTGCTGGGCGGCGGGGCGCCGGCCGTCCCGGGAACGTGAGGACCCCCTGGCCGTGCTGCTCAGCCTGGGCGGCCCGATGCAGACCCGGCTGACGGCCACGGTCGCCGCGGCCTGGCGGGAGCGGCTCCGCGACGGGCCCGCGCCCGCGGATGCAGCGACTGCGCCTGCGGATGAGACCGGACCTGCGGATGCGACCGCCCCGCGGCCGCGATCGAAGCGGCCCGGCCGGCGCTGCACGCGGCGCTGTACGGCCGGGTCGTGGCCACCCTGCGGGCCTGGACCGGGCGGCCGGACCTCCAGGTCGCGCTGACCATGATCGGAGAATCGGGCCGGCCCGCCCTGGCCCGCGACGGCGACGGGATCGCGGTGGAACTGCCGTTCGGCTGGATCAGCGACGTGTGGGCCCGGGGCCTGGGTACCTGCTGGGATCGGTTCGTCCTGGCCGCGGCGCCGGCCGGGGACGGGTGGGCACTGTCCGCCGTGGCCCCCGACCTGGGCCCGCCCGCCCAGATCACGATCACCGGCCCCCGCCCGGCTAACGCCCCCACCACCGACCCCACGGACCCCAGCGGTCCCGACCCGCCCGGCCCCGCCCGGGCATCCCTCCAATGATCACGGTCAAGAAGGGGGGCGGGCTGTCAGAAATTGCCCGTGATCAGGGTCAGGGCGCCTCCGGGCCTGGCGGGCGTGCTTGCGGGCGCAGCGCCGGCAGGCCGGCACGGTGCCCGCGATGGCCACGGCCGGGACTCCCAGTAACCAGTGACGGCGGTGGTAGCGGCACGGTTCCCCGGGAGCGGGCCGGGGCACGGCCGGGGCCGGGCACGACGGGGTGGCCACCGGGTCCAGGTGCACCCACTGCCGCGGCGGGACGTCCGCCGACCACCGCAACGGATGACCGGCCGTGCACACCACGCCGGACAGTTCGGGGACCACGGACAGGCCCCGCGGGAAGCCGGGCGGGGCAGGCCGGGCCGCCTCGGCCGCCGCGTGGTAGTCCCGCTCGGACACCAGCGCCGCGGCCGCGGCCAGTTCCCAGCGGGCCAGGTGGGTGCCGTCGCAGGGGCAGTACTCGCCCCGGGGAGCCTGGCAGGCGCCGCAGGCCAGGCTGCGTACCGCCTCGGCCAGGTCGGCAGGCATCGCTCCGCTGATCGCGGTCATAAGCCCCCCAGCCGCTATCGTGCGCCTACCCATCGTAATTGCGCACGGGTGAGAGGTCACGCTGTGAACACATGCCCCGCGTAGCGGTCAGCCGTAATGCCGCGCGGCCATTGCCGGGTGCCGGGCGCCGATCCGTAATCAGGAGCGATTATCCGTGGTGCGGACCGGGCGGCCCGTGCCGGGTGGATCACGCCAGGCAGGTGAGCGGCGCGCCGCCGTTGTAGGCGACCATGTCGGCCAGCGCGGCCGGCACGTCGATGGGCCCGCCGCGCGGGGTCCCGGCGAGTTCGGCGCAGGCCCGGTGCAGGTTGCCGACGATCCGCTCGGGGTCGGCCCAGCCGGCGAACCGGCCCAGGTCGGTGTCCCGGGCCGCGGCGAGCGGGGTCACCCCGGCCGCCTGGGCGCGGGCCGCGACCTCGAGCACGAACCGGAGGTAGTCCAGCGTCGCGTCGAGGGGTCCCGGTCCCCTCGAACACCGGACCGTGGCCCGGCACGATGAGCCGGGCGCCGAGCGGTGCCACGACCTGCTCCAGCACCTCGACCGCGCCGGCCACCGAGCCCATCAGCAGGAACGGCGTGCCCCCGTTGAAGATCAGGTCGCCGCAGAACAGCACGGAGCGGTCCGGGATCCAGACGATCGAGTCGTTGGTGGTGTGCGCGGCGGTCCCGACGTGACGCACGGACGCCCGCAGGTCCCCGGCGTGCACGGCGATCTCGTCGGTGAACGTGACGAAGGGCGGGTCGAGGGTCAGCTCACCCCAGTCCGGGCCGTCCCAGAAGGGCAGCTCGCGCGGCGGCCCGAAGGCGAGGGCCTCGGCCCGCGCGCTCTCATGGCCGACGATCGCCGCGGCCGGGAACAGGCAGTTGCCGAAGGTGTGGTCGCCGTGGTGGTGGGTGTTGACCACGGTGCGCACCGGCGCGGGGGTGATGGCCGCGATGGCGGCCTGGTAGGCGCGGGTCCGGCGGTGGGTCGCGCACGAGTCGATGCTGATGACGCCCTGCGGCCCGGTCAGGAAGCCGGTGTTGTTGATCCACCAGGTGCCGTCGGGCTGGATGTAGGCGTAGATGCCGGCGGACACCTCGTGCACCTCGGGCCGTCCCGGGACGGTGATATCGCTGGGCAGGCTGCTCATCGGCTCTCCTGTCCCCGGGAGTGCGGCCGGGGCGTGATCACACGGCGGCCGCAACCCGGTGCCGGACCCGGCCGACGGCTGACCTGACCCGGAACGCCACCGCGATCTCCATCACGCCGTAGATGATCAGCCATATGCCGAGCACCAGGGCCAGCGTCACCAGCGAGATGCCCGGTTCGGCCAGTACGATGATCCCGGCCACGATGCTGAGCACCCCGATGAAACCGGTCCAGCCCCGGTTCGGGTAGTCGCGGTGGGCCAGCGCGTTGAAGATCTCCGAGAAGCCGTTGACTATCCAGAAGATGCCCAGCAGCAGAGCCAGCGCCACCACCGAGACGAGCACGTGACGGATCGCGTACAGGCCGATGATGAAGGCGAACAACCCCAGCACGGCGCTCAGCACCCGGACGCCACCGGACTCGCCGTCGCCAGCGAACGCACTAACGAACTGGAAGATGCCGACCACGACCAGCTGGATCCCGAACAGCACCGCGATCGCGACGACCGTCGGGCCGGGCCAGGCCACGGCGGCCACGCCGGCCAGGAGCGTGAGGATGCCGAAGGCCAGCAGCCAGATCCAGTGCCCGCCGATCGAGGCGATCAAGTCAGTGGCGTCAGTGCGGGGAGAAGGACTCATCCGGGGCTCCAGCGGAAGTCAGGACAGGCACCACTCCAGCATCATGGACAACCCCGGTACTGTCCATGTCCCGGCCGCACAATAGATGCCGCCCGATCTGTGCGGCCGGCCCCTTGAGGCTGCCCGGCAGCTTCCGGAACGGCCGGCCGCGAGCGGTCGTATACCCCCGCTTTGACTGCTGTAGATTTGCTTGCCTATCTGCGTTCATCTTTATGTCAATAAAGTGCCGGGTGACCGGGGCGGGGAGCGAGCATGCACCGGACACCTGAGGTTTCGCGTCCGGCCTGGATAAAGGTGTTCCCCGGGAACGGCGAGGGGGTGCGCCGGTCGCCGGTCGAGATCGTGGCCAACATGGCCTCCTATCTGACCAGGACGCCCGTCGCGGATCTGTCCGGACTGCGGGGCGGGTGGTTCGGCCGGTGGACCGACGGGGTGGTGGCCATGCGCGGCGATTGCGTCGCGTTCGCCAGCCACTGGGAACAGCACAACGACCGCATCGCCGCCGAGTCCGGGCCGCTGTGGGTCGTGCTCGGCGACTCGACGGCGCAGGGCCTCGGT